>NZ_DAMAGA010000004.1:0-22940 GCF_031995545.1 Massilia sp. | reverse complement strand
CACGCAGGTGATATAAAAACGCTTGCGTCCGAAGTAGACCGCCGCCCAGCCCGACAGCGGCAGAATCGCGGCCTGGGCAACCAGGTAGGCGGTGAGGATCGTGTCCGCCTCTTCCGGCGCCGAGCCGAGGTCACCGGCGATCGTGCGCAGGCCGATCGCAATGCCGGTCGTGTTGGCAACCTCGAACAGCGTCCCGAAGCTCACCAGCACTGCGACCATCAGCGGCGGCACCCCCGGCTTGTTGGCGGCGCGCGGCAGCGCCGATCCGCTCACTGCATCACCTTGACTGCGGCATTGACGGAAAGGCCCGGAACGACGTCCGCGCGCGCGGGGAAGTTGCGGAACGCGTCGTCGCGGAAGCGGATTCTCACTGGTACGCGCTGCACCGTCTTGACCCAGTTGCCGGTCGCGTTCTGTGGCGGCAGCGCCGAGAACTGTGCCCCGGAACCGGCCTGGAAGCTTTCGACATAGCCTTGGAGCGGAAAGTCGTTCCAGGCTTCGATCTGCAGCTCGACCGGCTGGCCGGGGCGCATCAGGCGCAACTGGTCCTCCTTGAAGTTCGCCTCGACCCAGCGCGCATGCCCGACGATGGCGGCGAGCGGCTGGCCCGGCGCCAGATAGTCACCCGGCTCGATGTCGAATTGGGTGACCCGGCCGGCGATCGGCGCCAGTACCACGGCGTCGCCGCGCCGCAGCTTGGCGTTGGCGAGGTTGGCGAGCGCCTGCTGGACGCGGGCCTTCGCCGCCGCGATGTCGGCGCGCGCCTGGCCGATCCGGGCGGCCAGCGCGCGCGTCGTCTCGGCGGCGGCGATCGCCGTTTCACGCGCGGACTTGGCCTGGGCTGCAGCGCGGTCACGCTGCGCTTCGGCCACCGCACCTTGGGACAGGGACGCGTAGCGGGCATAGTCGCGCGCTGCGACGTCGGCCTCGGCGTCGCGGGCGCGCGCCGCGGCCGCTGCCTGCCGCACCTGCGCGCGCGCCGTCACCAGCGCGGCCTCGGCCTGCAGCACCGCCGCTTCGGCCGCCGAATGCTCCGCCTCGGCCTGGCGTACCGCCACGTCATAACTGCCGACGCTGATCGCAGCGAGCGGCTGTCCGGCCTTGACGACTTGGTTGTCGACGACGAACACGCGGGTGACATTGCCCGCCACGCCCGGCGACAGACGGGCGATGGGGCCGCGGATATAGGCGTTGTCGGTCTTCTTCCACTTGCGCGCTTCGAGCCACCAAAGGACGCCGGCGATGATGGCCAGGATCAGGATGGCAAGGACTGCCAATGCGATCAGCTTGTGATTTCGGGTGCTTAGCCAGTCGGCTGCTTTTTCTTTCGCAGAGCGGTCATCCTCGGGTTGGTCTTCATCATCCTTGTCTGCCCCTTTGCCATCATCTGCGTCGTCTTCGTTACTTGGGCGCTTGTCATGCTCCTGAGTACCTGCTTCATTCTCGTCGCCATCGTGCTTGTCGCCGCGACGATTCCGGCGCGCCTCGTTCTGATCGTCCTCGCTCAATGCCTCGCCCCTTTTATTGTGTACAGGGCTCGGCCCCGTTTGCCTTCTGCTTTCGATCAGCCTCGACGAATTCCTTGCCGGTGTTGCCCCTTGAGCTACCGGCCAACTCATCAATTCACGAATACATACCGGGCACCGCGGAGGCACAGCCGGAGCGGCTTTCCAGATACGTGATCATTTTTTTAACAAAATGATCGTAGCACAGCCAATACACTGGCACGATTGAGATTGGCGCGCGCCCCCGCAACTGCAGGCGGCAGGCCGGAAAACTGGCAACAGAATCCGGCCCCGAAGGTCACAATGCGCCGCGCGGCTAGCGGCCGCCGTGCCGAACGACCGGCAGCGAGATCGCGCTACGCATCCCGGGCGCATGGTAGATGCGGTGGGTCGCCTTGACGTAATCCCCCGGCTGCGCGTGGAAGATATTCGGCACATAGCGCTGCGGGTTGCGGTCGTACAACGGGAACCAGCTGGACTGGATCTGGACCATCAGCCGGTGTCCGGGCAGGATCACGTGGTTCACGTTGGGCAGCGCGAAACGGTAGCGCAAGGGCTGGCCGGAGGCCAGTGGCGCCGGGTGCTCCAGGCTGTCGCGGTAGCGGCCACGAAAGATGTCCATCGCCAGCGGCAGCTGATAGCCACCCAGTTCGGGCCGCGAAGGCACCTCGTCCGGGTAGACGTCGATCAGTTTGACGACCCAGTCGGCGTCGGTCCCGGACGTCGATGCGAACAGATCGACCGCCGGCGCACCCGACAGCTGCAGCGGCGCGCTCAAAGGAGCGGACACATAGGTCAGCACGTCCGGCCGGTCGGCGACGAAGCGCTGGTCGCTCACCAGCCAGGGTTTCCAGATATCGGCGTCGTGCATGCGCACGGGGCGCGGTACGAAGGGCACCGGCTTGGCGGGGTCGGAGACGTATTCGTCGTAGCCCCCCTCGCCTTGCGGCGCGCTGAACGCGAGCCCGAAGCCGTCCTGAAGGTACAGGTTTTCCGTCCGCGCGGGACAGCCCTCGGCGCAGGACAGCGGCCAGCGCTGCAGGCGCTGCCACCCGTCGGTGCCGGTCTGGTAGCTCAGCACCGGCGGCGTGTCCGCGCGGGCTGCGCCATCCTTCAGATGCTGGTCGAGGAACGGTTGCATCACGTCGCGCCGAAACGCCAGCGCGGTGTCGCCGGTAAAGCGCAAGGGTCCGAGCGCCGAGCCGTCGAAGTTGACGCCACTGTGGCGCCAGGGGCCGATCACCAGGTAATTCAGGTCGTTGCCCGGATCGTCCTTCTCCAGCGCGGCATACACCGCGTAGGCGCCATAGATGTCTTCCTGGTCCCACTGGCCGACCACCGTCATGGTCGGCACGCTCAGCGTGCGCCCGGCCAGCAGGCGGTCGACCGCCTGGCCCTGCCAGAAGCTGTCGTAGGCCGGGTGGTCGAACAGCTTCCTGACGAAATTGAGCTTGTCGAGCCCGAAGCGGCGCGCGTAGCCGCCGACCGAGCCTTCGCGCAGCACGCCCTCGTAGTCGTCGTACACGCCGGTGGCCAGCGGTTCGCCGCGTGCCCGGATCGACGTCTGGATCGCGATGTAGTCGAGCATGGCGACGCGGAAGGCGCCGTTGTGGAACCAGTCGTCGCCGCGCCAGCCGTCCACCATCGGGCTCATCGGCACCGCGACCTTGAGCGCGGGATGCGGATCGATCAAGGCCATCAGGGCCGTGAAGCCGTCGTAGGACGAACCCAGGATACCGACCTTGCCGTTACTCTCCGGGACGTTCTTGGTGAGCCACTCGATCGTGTCCCAGGCATCGGTGGCATGGTCGGTCGCCGTATCGTTGAGCGGTCCGCGCAGCGGGCGCGCCATCACGTAGTCGCCTTCGGACCCGTACTTGCCGCGCACGTCCTGCACTACCCGGATGTAGCCGCCCTGGACGAAGCTTTCGTCGCCTTGCGGCAGGGTAGCCAGCATCGACGGACTGATGGCGCGCTGCGTACGCACCGCGGCGTTGTAAGGTGTGCGCGTGAGCAGCATCGGCGCGCGCCGTGCGCCTTTTGGAATCACGATCACGGTGTGCAGCCGGACCCCGTCGCGCATCGGCACCATCACCACGCGCTTGATGTAGTCCGCGTGGTCGGGCGCCGCGCGCTTGGCGGTAATGTCCGGCGCCGTGGGTGCCACCTGCGCCATGGCGGGTGCTGGCCCGGCGCCGGCCAGGGCCAGCACCACGGAAAGACAGGCGGCAAGCCGCGCGCCAGGTCCTCGCATGCGGGCCGTCATGACCTGGCCAGCTTGTGGATCGCGGCGACCAGCTTGTCCAGGTCCGCATGCGTGGTGTAGTACGACGGCGTGACCCGGATGCAGGCGCCGCCCGCGGGACCGCTGCGCGCCACGGTGAAGATGCCGAAGTCGTCGGCCAGCGTGCGCGCCAGCGCGACGTTCTCGTCGAAGCCGGTCCGCCCGCGCAGGCGGAACGACGTCACCGCGCCGTACATGGCCGGGTCTTGCGGCGTCAGCACCTGTACCTGCGGCAGCGCCAGCACCTGGCCCACCCAGTGCTCGCGCAAGGCGCGCAGCCGTGCGGCGCGTTCGGCCAGCGGCACCCGCGCGTGGAACGCGAGTGACGCGGGGATGGTCATGGTGGCGGCCACGTTGACCGTGCCGGCATTGACCCGCGCCCGGATGTCGTTCGCAGGGTGGATGGTGTTGCCGAGCTGGACGTCGATATCCGCCAGCCGGCTCTCCTTGATGTACAGGAACCCGAGCCCGAGCGGCGCGCCGACCCACTTGTGCAGGTTGGCGCCGACGAAATCCGCGCCCAGGTCGGGGATCCTGAAGTCGAGCTGTCCCCATGACTGGGCGATGTCGACGATCACGTCCACATTGCGCGCGCGCGCCAGGCGCACGATCTCCGCGACCGGGATTGCGAGTCCGGTACGGTGGCTGACATGGGTCAGCAGCAGAAGGCGGGTACGCGGGTGCTGCGTCAAGGCGCGCTCGTAGGTGTCGATCACGTTCTGGCGGCTGGCCGGCTCGGGGATCGTCACTCTCGCGACGCCGGCGCCACGGCGGCGGGCCAGGTCGTCCATCGCATCGATCATCGTATCGTAGTCGAGATTGCCATACATGACGCCCTCGCCCGCCGCCAGCGGCCGGTAATTGGCGATCAGGTTCTGCAGCGACTCGGTAGCGCCGCGCGTCAGCGCGATTTCCTTGACCCCGACGCCGGCGTGCTGCGCCAGCTGGGCGCGGATCGCCTCGATGCCTTCGCGGTCGAACTCGCGCCGCAGGAAACGCGAATTGTGCAGGTTCAGGTAGTCGATGTTGCGCTTGAAATCCTCGGCGACCGGACGCGACATGATACCGTAATAGGCGTTTTCGAGGTTGACGATGTCGGTCGCGATGTCGTAACTGGGGCCGAGGCCGTTCCAGCCCGGTGCCGCCGGCGGAGTTGCTGTTTTTTCGGCCGCCGCCAGTATGCCCGGTGCGCCGGCGGCGATGCCGAAAGCAGTGCGCATCCAGCCGCGCCGACTCTTGTTTGCTTGTTTCATGGTGTGCTCTCCTTGTTGCTTCAGTGTAAGCGCAGAGAACGGGCCGTCCCTGCCCCCTGAATGATCGACCCATCAATTGCGCTTATACCTTGCCGCTATAATCATCGGACCGTTCTTTTCGTTCTTCCTATGCTCAGTCGCGAAATAGAGATTTTCCGGACCGTCATGACGTCCGGCTCGGCCACCCGCGCCGCCAAGGTGCTCGGCCTGTCGCAGCCCGCGGTCAGCATGTCGCTGCGCCGCCTGGAGGAACAGGCCGGCATCAGCCTGTTCCTGCGATCGGGCGGCAAGCTGCAGCCGACGCAGGAGGCAAGCGCGCTGTTCGCCGAGGTGCAGCAGCATTTCGTGGGCATGGACGTGATCGAGCATCGCTTGCGCAGCCTGAAGCAGTTCGGCGCCGGGCGGGTTCGCATCGCCAGCTTTCCCGGCCTTGGCGTGGGATTTCTGCCGCGCGTGCTCGCCGACCTGAAGCAGGAGCGCGAACGCACGCTGGTCTCGCTGCAGGTGATGGGGTCGCAGGACGTGCGGCGCAGCGTGCTGCGCGGAGAAGTCGAGCTGGGCCTGGTGGCCGACGACGCGCCGCTGCACGGCGTAGAACACGCGCTGTTCGCGCGCTATTTCGGCATGGTCGCCCTGCCCGCAGGCCACCCGCTGGCCGAATGCGCCCTCATCACGCCGCAGCAGATCGCACGCTACCCGTTCGTGGCCCTGAATCCCGAGGACACGGTGAGCCTGCGCTTGGCGGCGATCTGCCGCCAGGCGGGCGTCCAGCTGCGCACGGTGATCGAGAGCGCGTACACGATCAGCCTGTGCGAGATGGTCCGCAGCGGCATCGGCATCGCGATCGTCAATCCGATCACGGCCTTCGACTTCCTGCATGCCGGGCTGGTGTTCCGCCCGTTCACGCAGCGGCTCGAATTCGCGGCGCTGACGGTGTTGCCGGCCGGCCAGGCGCACTCCTCGTTCATCAAGGCCATGCTGCCGGCGATGCGCAGGCGGCTGGCGGCGGACATGCAGCGCATGCGCGAACAGATGCCGCCTTCGGCACAGGACGTCGAGTTGTACAGCTTCGCGGGCGGCGCGCCGGAATCGTACCTGTGAATGCCGCCGCGCCCCGCGCTGCAAACCGGCGCCTGGCGTGGACCGGCGCGGCCAGGCCGATTCAGATCTCGGTTTGAATGGCGACGAACACCGAGCGCGGCTGCACTGGCATCACGACCGGGAAAGCGAAGTACTGGTAGGTGTCGAACACCTTCCGGTTCGCCAGGTTCAGGGCCGATAGCGAGAACGTGTAGCGCCCTGTTTGATAGGATGCCTGGGCATCGACCAGCGCATGGCCGGGCACCGCCACGGTATTCGGCAACGTGAGCTCTCGTTCGCTGAAGGCGGTGATGCCGGCGCCGAACGACAACCCCTTCGCCGCGCCGTCGCGCACCCGGTAGCGCGCCGCCAGGCGGCCGTTGTGGCGCGGTACGCGCGCCAGGCGGTCGCCAATCGTAATCACGTTGTCGCGCGTGACTTCGGCCTGGGTATAGGCATAGGTCGCCAGCAGCGACAGGGCCGACGTCGGCTCCCAGACCAGGTCGGCCTCGACGCCGCGCGCACGCTGCTCGCCGGCCTGGACCGAGAACAGCGGGTTTTCGGTGCTCGGCGTGGCGACGTTCGCGCGCGTTTGCTGGAAGGCGGCAACGGTGCCCGACAGCCCCGTCTCGCGCAGCGCGAACTTGAGCCCGGCCTCGACGTTGCGCGAGCGCTCCGGCTGCGGCCGGTCCAGGCTGACCAGGCCGAAGGCGCCGCGGAACGCGGTCGCGTAGCCGGCGTACAGCGCCACGCCCGGCGCCAGGTCGAAGGTCGCACCGATGCGCGGCGAGACCTTGCGCCAGGTCTCGTCGGTACCGAGTTCGCGTTCGCGAAAGCGCAATTGCGTGTAGCGCAGCGAAGCGGTCAGGTGCAGGCGGCCGTAGGTCGCCTGGTCCTGCGCATAGGCGGCGATGGTGCGATAGCTGTCGGTCTGGGCCACGCCGGGTGGGGTGTACGGGCCGAAGGCCAGGTCGTACACCGGATGGGCCAGGTCGATCGCACCCACGGTCGCACCGCTGAAGCCCATGTCCGAATAGAAGCCCGTGTTGTCCACATTCACGCCGAACAGGAAGGCGTGGCGCCCGCCCAGCAGGTTGGCGTCCGTGGTCAGGTTGGCGTCCAGGGTGCGTTCGCGCATCTCGGTCTGCATGTTCAGCGGCAGGATCGGATACACGGTCGGCGTGGCCGGATCGGCCGGATACAGGTCGGGATAGACGAAGCTGCCGAACTGCGGCACCTCGCTCTGGTAGTAGCGCGCGCTGACATTGAGCCGGGTGCGTTCGGAGAAAGCATGGCGCAGCACCATGGTCGCCATCTCGTTCCTGACCACCGTGTCACGCTGGCCGAGCGGCGCGCCGGGGAAGGCATTGCGGTCGAGCCGGCCGGCCAGGGCCTGGGCCGCCGGCAGGCCTGAGTACTCGAGCCCGTTGCGGCGGCTGGACTGCAGCTGGACCAGCAGGTCGGTCTGCGGCGCGAGCTGGAACGCCACGCTCGGCTGCACGAACCAGCGCTCGCCGCCGAGGCGGTCGATCCAGCTGTCATTCTGCTGATATTCGGCGGCGACGCGCGCCGCGATCGTCGGGCTGATCGCGACATTGATTTCGCCGTAAGGATTCCAGGTCGAGTGGCTGCCCGCACGCAGGCCGGCGTAGCCGCCGCTGGTGCCGTCGGGGCGCTCGCTCTCGACGTTGATCAGACCACCGAGCGGCGTGCCGACACCGCCGCCGTACAGGGTCGATACCGGTCCCTTGAGCACCGTGATCTGGCGCACCCCGACCAGGCTGGTCGGATCGTTGGCGGCCTGGGTCGAGCCGTACATCGGCAGACCGTCCTGGTAGATCTCGGCCAGGAAGCCGCGCACCAGCGGGCCGGCCAGCAATCCTTCTTCGGGCTTGTTGCCGACCACGCCCGACACGTTGACCAGCGCCTCGGCCAGGGTACGGCGGTCCTGTTCCCGGATCAGAGTGCGGGTCAGGACCTGCACCGATTGCGGCACTTCGATCAAGGGCGTGTCGGTGCGCGTCGCGGTGGAGGTGCGCGCCGCGGCATAGCTTTCGCGGCGGGCGGTGATGTGCACCGCGTCCGGGGTCCAGGCCGGCGCGTCTGCCTGCACGGTAGCCGCCGCACCGGTGTTCGCGCTCTCCGCTGATCCGGTAGCCTGGCCGGTCTGTGCCTGCGCCAGCGGCACCATCGCGGCAAGGGCGAGGCCGATGGCAGTACTCAACAGTGTCCTGGTCATGTGGTTCATATTGTGATCGTTCATGTCGTTATCTTTCAGAAGCGCTGGTTCAGCACCAGCTCCACGCGCCGGTCCGGCCCCACCAGCCACTGGGTCGGGGTGTAATAGGCGGTCGCGTAATAGCGCTTGTCGAACAGGTTCGATGCGCGCAGCACGAGCGTGGTGCGCGGCGCGGCTTTCCAGCGCAGCGACAGGTCGGTGGTCGAATAGGCCGGCATGCGCAGCAGATTGGCGTTGTCGGCATGGCGCGCGCCCACGTGGCGCAGGCCGGCGCTGGCGCTCCACTGCGGCGCGAAGTCCCAGCTCAGCCAGGCATTGGCCAGACGGCGCGGCACGTCCGGCGGCGTGTTGCCAACGCGCGAAACCAGCGCCCCGCCGGCCGCTTCGCTGAAGTCGTCGAAACGGGCGCGCAGCAAGGATGCATTCGCCTCCAGCCGCCATCCCGGCGCCAGCACCAGGTCGAGCGTGGCTTCGATGCCGCGCGACGAGCGCCGGCCGACCTGGATGCTCCGGGCCGGATCGGCGGCATCGCGCGTGAGCAGGTTGCTCTTGCTGATGTCGTAGGCGGCCAGGGTCCATTCGCCGCGTTTTTCCGGCAACACGCCCTTGACGCCGATCTCAAACTGGCGCCCGGTGGCGCTGTCGAAATCGCTGTTGGCCGGCGACAGCAGGAGCAGTGCACCGACCGGGTCGGCCGCGCGCGCATACTGGCCGTACAGGGCCAGGGCGGGCGTGACCTGGAACACCGAGCCGAGGCGCCAGCCGACATTCGTGAAGGTCTTGTCGTAGGCCAGTACCCCCGCCACCAGGTTCCGGCGTGAGATGTCGGCATGGTCGTAGCGCACACCGGCCAGCAGCGACCAGCGGCTGGACAATGCGAGCCGGTCTTCCAGGAACAGCGCGAACTGGCCCGCCCTGGCGCGGTAGCGCGGCAGCGTCGGCACCGCGCTGGCGAAGCTGCCCGGCACCGGGTCGAAAGGATCGACCGAGGGCGAGGAGCCGACGTAGGTATTGTTGGTATGCCTGAACGAACTGGCGTTGATGTCGAAGCCGCCGGACACCTGGTTCTCGAGCCCGAACAGCGCGCCGCGCAGCGTGACGTCGGTGGTGTTGCCGATCTGCGACTGGTCATGCAGGATCTCGGTGTTGTCCGAGCGGTCGACCAGGCGTGTGCCGGGGCTGTACAGGTAGGCTTCGGCATTGCGCCAATGGCGCTCGCTGTCGACGGTGTACAGGCGGCTGCGCACCGTGGTCGCGGCGTTCGGCTTCCAGTGGGCCAGCAGGTCGACCCAGGTATCGTCGTAGTCGATGAGGGCGTCGCCGACGTTGAAGTTCTTGTGGCGCAGCGCATCGAGCTGCCGGCCGTCGACCAGCGGCGTACCGAAGTAGCGCATCGGTTTCTGGCGGCCGTGCGCCGCCGCCAGCTTGAGGTAGAAGTCCGGACTCAGGTCCAGCCGCAGTGCACCCGACACGGCGCGGTTGCTGTAGTCGCCGCGGTCGACCCAGCCGTCCGAACGCTCGCCGCCGGCGTCGAAGCGGTACGACCAGCGCTCGTCGAGCGCGCCGCCGCTGCCGAAGGCCAGCCTGCGCGTGCCCTCGGTGCCGAGCGCCGCCTGCACCTCGTTCTGGATCGCGCCGCGGGACGGCTGGCGCGGCACGATATTGACCACGGCGCCGATCGCGCCCTCGCCATGAATCACCGAAGCCGGGCCACGCAGCACTTCGATGCGCTCGACCGACCAGGTGTCGAACGGGAAGGTCAGGCCGACGCCGCCATACTGGCGCATGCCGTCGTACAGCCGCATCACCGACACCGTATCGGTGAAACCGCG
This sequence comes from Massilia sp., assembly GCF_031995545.1. GTDB lineage: Bacteria > Pseudomonadota > Gammaproteobacteria > Burkholderiales > Burkholderiaceae_D > Telluria. Next base: position 12,747 of record NZ_DAMAGA010000004.1, on the reverse strand, counting down.
GGCGGCGAGCGAGCTGCCGCCATTGCCCGGATGCGGCATGCCGGACAGGCCGGGAGCGCGCGTGATGGCATCCACCAGACTGATGTCGCCGCGTTCTTCCAGCTGGCGGCGCGTGACGATGTCGACGCTGGCCGGGGTGTCGAAGCGGCTCAGGTCCAGGTTCGACCCTGTGGCCATGCGCGCATCGAGCCGGCCGTCGCTGGCGGCGGCGCTGACCACTACGGTCGGCACGGCCTGCGATGCCTGTGCGAAGGCGGCGGGAGTCACTGCGCAATTTGCGGCGGCAAGCATGGCCAGGGCGCATGCGGCCGGGCGACGGCCGATGTGGCGAACGCCGTTGCGCACGCCGTAGCAAACCTGGCGCGCGCCGGTGCCGTATCGATCATTTGCCATGCCGGGCCTTGTCGTGTCCCGTGGCCGCAGCGTGGCCGAGCGCGCGTACCGGCGCCTTGATCTCGCGGGTCTCGCGCTTGCCGTCGGGGTATTCGAACACCAGGGTGAGCGGCACGCTGTCGCCCTCTTTCAGTTGCGCCTTCAGGTTCATCATCATGATGTGGTAGCCGCCGGGCTTGAGCGCCACGGTCTGGCCGGCGCCGAGCGCGATCGCCGGCACCTGGCGCATGCGCATGACGTCGCCCTGCATCGCCATCTCGTGCACTTCGACGCTCGCCGTAAGCGGCGAACTGGCGGACACGAATTTCACGTCCTTCGGCGATGTCAGCTGCATGAAAGCGCCGGTGGCCCTCTGTTGCGGTACGGTGGCGCGGACCCAGGGATCGGACACGCTGACCTGGGCGTGGACGTGGCTGGCGCCGGCGAGCAGGCCGGCGGCGAGGACGAGCGAGCGCAGTGCGAATCGCATGATGGTTTCCTTTCGATATCAAAAAACGTGTGTCCGGTGAGCGCAGGCCGGTACCGGCCCGCCCGGGGAAACGGTGCGTGCATCGTCCCGGACAGGGACGGCGCCATCGGGCGCGCACGCCAGCCTGCATGCGCATGCGCACGCCGGGCGAGCGGGATGAATCCTGGTTCAGCCGGGACGCAAGGATGCACGCCGGCCGGCGCCGCGCACAGGATGCGGACGCCGACAGCGGTCAGACAGGAAAAATCAGGCGGACTGTGGAGGACCGCGCGCCGGCAGCGGCGCGCCGGTCAGCGCCGCGAGATCGGCGCTGGCGAAGGGATGTACGGCGCAGGCGCCGGGCGGCGCGGCCGGTACCTGCAGGGACACGACGTCGGGCGGCGGCGTCGCGGGAAGACAGAACGGACAATCGAGCGTATGTCCGGTGCCGGTCACGGCCTTGCCGTCGGCGTCGACCATGATCATCTTGCTGCCGCCTTCGGAGCAGATCATCGTCATGGTATGCGGCTGCACGACGGGCGAAGCAACGGCAACACCCAGCGTCAGGACGAACCAGGCCAGGACGAAGCGTGCCAACGACAGTGATCGACACAGGGTTTGCATATCGGTCAATTATCAGGATTTAAAGAGGGTGCGTCAAACGAAACTCCCGTAAATCCATGCTGCCGGCGCTGCGGGCAACGCGGCGTCACCCGACAGCTGGTGAAGCATCGCGCCGCAGCGTGCCTTCCACAGACGCGTGCGGCGCCGAGAGAGACCCTCGAGCGACGCCGGAGCGAGCCAGGCATGCCCTCTCCCGATGATGTGGCACTCCGGGGCTGCGGCTTCAGGGTCGCAGCCGCGCCAGCCTGGTCAGCCCCAGCGCCAGCACCAGCACGCCGAGCGCCAGCAGCGCGGACAGCGCCAGAACCGAGGGCGGACTGTCTGCACTACGCGCCGCGTAGACCGGACGGCGCGCATAGTCGTCGGCGCCGAAGGGGCGTTCGCCGAACAGGTAGCCATAGTAGAACCTGCGGATCTCTGCATGGAACCGGGCAATGCCGTCCTGGTAAGCCAGCTGGGCAGGCAGGTCGGTCCCGGCCACGCGGTGCAGGATGCCCTGGGCGCCCACGCCCGGCAGCAGCCAGCCGAGCCGCTCGGTCCAGGCCTGGCGCGCGAGCAGCCCGGCGCGATAGGCCTGCGCCTGCGGTGCGACGCTCTCGTCGCCCAGCTGATGGAAGGCGAAATACCACTTCCAGTGGAAGGTCTCCGGCAGCGGCGTGCTGTTCTTCCATTCGGGATGTCCGGCATAGAACTTGCGCATGGTCTCTTCGCGCGGAATCTCCCACGCACCGTGCACCGCCTCGCGCTGGGCCAGCACCAGGTCGACGCCCTGGTGCACCGGCAGCGCGCGCGTGAGCGCGACGTTGGCCAGCGCCGGCAATACCAGCGTCAGCACGGCCCAGATTCCCATCAGGGCGGTCGCATTGGCCACCGAACGCCAGCCGCGGGAGGCCACCAGCAAGGCCATGCCGACCCAGAACGCCAGGTAGGCCGCTGCCACCAGCAGGACCACGGCGAGCACGCCGGCGCCGCTGCCGGCCGCCGCCGCGCCGGCTGCCGCGGGTAGCGCCAGGCAGGCGAACACCAGCAGGCCGCGCAGGCCGACCCGGCGCCGCCACAGGCGCGTGCCCTGCGGCAGGGCCAGCAGCATGCGCAGGCGGCCGGCCTGGCGCTCGCCCGACACCAGGTCGTGCAGCAGCGCGATCATGAACAGCGGCGCCAGGTAGATCAGGACGAAAGCGAAGTCGAAACGTCCGGCCAGGGCCAGCTCGGGATTAAAGGCCTCGCCCTCGTACAGCTGGGCCTGCAGACCGAGCGCGCGCACCCGCAGCACATGCGGAGCCACGTCGCGCAGGCCGAGGGCCAGGAAGGCGGCGTCCGATGGCGGGTCCCAGGTGGCATAGAACGTGTAATAGGCAGGACTGCCGCCTTCCGGGCTGTCCGGATAACGGCTTGCCACCGATGCGACGTCCTGCTCGTTGAGCGGGCCGACGCGCGCGATCGTCTCGCGCTGGCGCTCCACTTCATGCAGGCCCGACCATACGGCAAGCGAAGCCAGCAGCGACAACAGCAGCAGCGCCGCCAGCATCAGGCGCGAGCGCAGGATCAGGCGCAGTTCGAATCCGAGCCAGCTCATCGCACGCTCCTTCCCAGGCGCCCGGCCATGGCCCAGGTCAGACCGCCCAGTACCACCAGCCACAGCAGCAAGACCAGGGCTGCAGGGGCGGCGCGGCGCAGCGTTTCTCCCGTCTGCGGGCCTGCGTAGCGGAATTCGGGAAACGCTTTCCAATGCGTGCTCGACACGCGGTTCTCCTTGTTGGGGTTGGTATCATCGGCGTAGCGCACCTCGTCCACCTGCAGCCGGTTCAGGCCCTGCACCAGATCGTAGCGGTAGCGTTCGCCCTGCTCGAGAAAACTGCGATAAGCACTCAGGTCGGTGCCGGCGGCGGTCATCGACAGGCGCCGCAGCGCGAGTGTCGGGCTGAGCCAGCCGAAGGCGTCGACCACGGCGTTCTGCCGTTCCTGGCGACCGAAGGATTCGTCCGCGTAGCGGTTGAACAGCGCGCTCGACTGGCGCTCGCCTTCCATCCCGACCAGGCCCTTGTAATTGACCGGCAAGTCCTCTACCCGGCTCACGCCGTACCGGGCGAGCAGCTTTTCGCGGAAGGCGGCGAACTTGGGATCGTTCGGATTGTGCGAGTCGCCCAGTGCCAGGTAATCGCGCTGGACGTTGATGTTGTCCTCGAAGCGGGTCGGCAGCGCGACCGCGGTATTGGCGACGTCGGGGGCCCAGCGCGGCATCATGATCACCGTCACCGCCCAGGCGGTGAGCAGCACCAGCAAGGCGTCGCGGCCGCGCGCGGCCAGGGTCGAGGCCAGCACCACGATCGTGGTCCACAACAGCAGCCAGCCGGCATAGCCGGCGGCCAGCAGCAGCGCCATCGACCAGGATGCCTGACCGGCGGCCGCCAGCCATGCCAGACCCAGCAATGCGGGCGCCAGCGCCAGGCCCGCGAAACCGGCGAGCGCCAGGAACTTGCCCATCACCAGCTGGCGGCTGCGCAAGCCCTGGGCCAGCAGGATGCGCATGGTGCCCGATTCGCGCTCGCGCGCGACGATCGCGTGTCCGAAGAAGACCAGCAGCAGCGGCGCCAGCACCTGCAGCACGAAGGCCGGGGTCAGCTGTCCGAAGCGCAGCAGCAGCGAATGCTGGCGCACATCGCCGAAATTGGCGCTGTTCTGGCGGTGTCCTTCGAGGTAGAGCGAATTGCCGGTGTACCCGTCGATGCCCGGGTCGAATGCGGCCAGCGAGTTCAGTGGTCGAAACAGGAAGTGACCGTAGTGCACCACGCGGTGCGGGTGGCGGTCGGGCTGGGCCTCGAATTCCTGGTTGGCCCGGGCCTGGTAGTGGGCGCGCTGGGCATTGGCGTTGCGCTGGTGTTCGTAGGCGTTGAGCGCGGCGAGCAGGGTCAGCAGCGTCAGCAGCGCCAGGCTGAGCACTGCGGCGCGGTCGCGGAACAGGTAGCGCCACTCCTCGCGCGCGATGCGAAGGAGAATGTTCATGCCGCCTGGCCCCCATAGCTGCGGTGCAGCGCGCGCACGTCGAAGCGGTCGGCCCCGCTGGCGGCCACTTCCTCGCGCAGCACGCCGGCATCGAGGAAGCCGATGCGGTCGGCCACGTCGGCCGCGCTGAGCAGGTCGTGGGTCACCATCAGGATGCCGGTCCCGCCTGCTCGCAGCTGGGTCAGGAGGCGATTGAATTCGACCGTCGCCTGCGGATCGAGGCCGGAGGTCGGCTCGTCGAGCAGCAGCGCCGGCACCTTGCGCATCGTGGCCAGCGCGATCGCCACCTTCTGCCGCATCCCCTTCGAGAAACCGGCCACGCGCCGGTCGTGCGCCGCCGGATCGAGCCCGGCGGCGCCAAGCGCCGCGCCGATCGCGCCGGCCGGCTCGTTCTGGTCGGCCAGCGCCAGCAGGTAGGCGATGTTTTCGCGCGCGCTCAGGTGCTCGTACAGCGCAACGTTCTCGGGAATGTAGGCCAGGCTGCGGCGTGCGCCGTCGGGATCGGCTACCGGATCGCGGCCGTCGACCCGCACCTGGCCGGAACGCGGTGCCAGGAAGCCCAGGAACAGGCTGAGCGTGGTGGTCTTGCCGGCGCCATTGGCGCCGAGCAAGGCGACGATCTCTCCGGGCCGGATCGACAGGTCGAGTTCGCGCAGGATGGTCTTGTCGCCATAGCCGGCGACGACCGAACGGGCCTCGAGCACATAGCGTTCGCCTGCCCCGGTCTGACTAGCTGTATTCAATCGTTTCTCCTTCGTGGTGAGGGATGCGGTTGCGGTCCGCGCAGCGGAGCTGCAACGCCGGTCGCGGCATCATCGATGAACTATTCTAAGCGATAATGGATTATCATTATCGTGAATTTTCTAAAAATCAACAGTGGCAAGGCGCTGCCGGCAAGTGCGACGGCGCCCCGCCTCTGCCGGGAACGGGGCAAACCGATATCATAATGCAACTCAATTGCACTAGATCTACAGCCCTGCCATTTTTCACATCTCGCTTCAAGCAAACAATAAAAGGGAAACATCGATGAAGCAGCGCCCGCAACAGGAATCTGCCCACGTCCACGACCGGACAACCACCATGACCGACCGCAGCGGCAAAAGGGTGCTGCAAAGGCATTGGGCGGCACTGGGCGCGGTTGGCCTGTGCGCCCCTGCGCTGGCCCAGACCGGGTTCGGGGAACCTGCAGCGTCGCGCGAAGCGACCGTGCTCGTGAGCGCGCAGCGCGAATCGGTTCCAGGTGCCAGCCGGCTTGGCCTGACGCCGCGCGAGACCCCGGCTACCATCGAGGTGGTCGGTGCCGACACCATCCGCGACCAGGGTTACAACACCTTCATCGACACCGTCAAGAGCGCTGCCGGCGTGACTGCCGCCGATACCGCGCAGCACCTGCCGTTCACCATGCGCGGCTTCCAGGATGCGCAGGTCAACGTCACCTACAACGGCATCAATCCCGGTTCGAACGGCTTTACCGGCATGAACATGGGGACGTTCAACCTCGAACGGGTCGAGTTCCTGAAAGGACCGTCCTCGATCATGTCCGGCCAGGGCGCCGTCGGGGGCTCGGTCAACTTCGTCACGAAGGCGCCGCACACCGGCCAGGTCAGCAATGAGCTGCTCGTCGGCGGCGACGAGCGCGGCAGCCTGCGCACCGGCTTCGGCTCGGGCGGCAGCACGAACGTGACCGGCCTGGACTACCGGATCGACCTGAGCCGCTCGAACGAGCGCAGCTTCATCGAGGATTCGCAGGTCGAGTACCGGCATTTTTCCGGCCAGCTCGATTACCGCGTGTCGCCCGGCCTGAAGCTGTTCGTGGCGGCGGAACGCAAGGACCTGGATGGCGAGGTGTACGAAGGCACCCCACTGGTGCCGCTCGCCTTCAGCGGCGCCTTTTCCACCGACGACATCGTCCGCGGCACCAGGATATCGAGCTACAACGGCAGTGACCTGGGTGCGGTCACGATCGACCGCCGCACCCTGAAGACCAATTACAACGTGCTCGACGACAGCAAGACGATCGATGAGACGTGGCTCCGCGCCGGCCTCGACTGGCAACTGGCAGCCGGCGTCGCGCTGCGCAGCCAGTTCTACCGCTACGACGCCGAGCGCCGCTGGCACAACAACGAGGTCATCGCCTTCAATGCCGATACCGGCCTGGTGGACCGCGAGCGCTTCTACGTCGCGCACGACCAGGACATCCGCGGCAATAATACCGAGTTGAGCTGGAACAGCCGCGTGGCCGGCCTCGACAACCGCTTCGTCGCCGCCCTGGAATACTACGACACCGATTTCGTGCGCCCCGGCGCCGCCAATTACCCGAGCGACTCGGTGTCGCTGCTGGCGCCGGCGCGCGGCAACTACGGCCTGCTCACCACGACGCCGCAGAGGGCGCGCATCGAAAGCACGGCGCTGAACCTCGAAGACCGGGTGAAACTGAGCTCGAACGTCGCGCTCGTGGGCGGGCTGCGCTACAACCGGTTCCGCGTCAATCGCCAGTCGCTCGACGCGGCGGGCGCGAGCCGCGCCGGATTTCCCCTGGCGCAGAAGTGGGATCCGGTCACGGGCCGCATCGGTTTTACCTGGGACACCTCGCGCAATGTCACCCTGTACGGCCAGTACGCAACGGCGAGCGACGTGTCGGTGGGCAGCTACTTCATGCTCAGTCCCACGCAGCGCATGGAGTTGTCCAAGGCAAGGAGCTATGAAGCCGGCATCAAGGGGAGTTTCCTCGACCGCCGCCTGGACGCGGCCATGGCCATATTCGACATCCAGCGCCGCAACGTGTACTCGGCGGCGGCCAACCAGCGCATGAATAGCGCCGGCAAGCTCGATTCGCGCGGGGTCGAAGTGTCCGCCACGCTGCGTCCCGCAGCAGGCTGGAACCTGTGGGGCAACGCGTCCTACGTACATGCCCGCTACGACAACTACGAGCTGACCGGCCAGTCGTTCTCGCGCCACACGCCACCGAACATTCCATCGGTGATCGTCAACGGCGGCGCTTCCTACCGCATGCGCACTGCCGTGCCGCTGGAACTGGGGGCCTCGTTCTCGCGCCTGGGCAAGCGCTTCACCACCGACGAGAACACGGTCACCATGCAGGGCTATACCACCGCCGACGTGTACGCCTTCATCGACCTGCCTGCCGGAGCGTTCACGGCGCTCGGCGATACCCGGCTGACGCTGCGCGTGAAAAACGTGGGCAATACCCGCTATGCGGCCTACGGCGACCCGTTCTATCCCGACCAGGTGTTCCTCGGCGCGCCGCGCACTGCAGAAGCGAGCGTCTCGTTCAAGTTCTGAGGCGACGGCTTGCAAATGAGCGGCGTCGCGGCCCGCCTGCCGCGTCGAGCGACCCGCGCCGTCGGGCGATCGCCGTCATGCAGCGAAAGCTGCGTGATAGGTCGAGTACGCTGAATGGCTCCAATGGCTGGTGCCGGATTGCACCGATGTGATGCGGTATCGTTTCCGCACGGCCGCGCCCTACTCCGGAACACGATCGGTGACAGGCTGCGGCGTCGACGTGCGGCCGGCATGCATGAACTGCGCGATGAATATGTCGGGGCTGACCGGCGGGGACAGCAGATACCCCTGGATTTCCTGGCACCCCTCGTTGCGCAGGAAGTCGAGCTGATCCTCGGACTCGACCCCTTCGGCGATCACCTGCAATTTCAAGTTGGCCGCCATCGCCAGGATCGCCCGCACGATGGCGCAGTCGTCCGCGTCCTCAGGAAGGGTACGCACGAAGCTCTGGTCGATCTTCAATCGGTCGACAGGCATTTGCTTCAGGTAGGACAGCGACGAGTAGCCCGTGCCGAAGTCATCCATGGCGAGTTCCACACCAAGCGACTTGATCCGGTTGAGTTTGTCGAGCGCCCCGGGGATATCGCTCACGAACACGCCTTCGGTAATCTCCAGTTCGAGCCGATGTGGCGGAAGGCCGGATACGGCGAGCACATGCTGAACCTGGTCGACGAAGCCGGCCTGTTGCAGCTGGACGGCAGAAACGTTGACGGCAACGCGCACGTGGAGACCGGCTTTGCGCCATTCGGCCGCCTGGCAACAGGCGGCCATCAATACCCAGCTTCCCAGCGCGACGATGAAGCCACTTTCCTCGGCCGCTCGGATGAATTCGTGGGGCGGCACCATGCCGACGCCGGGGCGCTCCCAACGCACCAGCGCCTCGGCACCGACGATGCAGCCGTCTTCGAGCGAGTGCTGGGGCTGGTAGTACAGGCGAAATTCCCTGTTTTCGACGGCGTGCCGCAGGGCGGTTTCCATATCGAGCCTGTTTTCGATCTGACGCGCCATCGAGCTGTCGAAGAATTGCCAGCCGTTGCGCCCGGCGTCCTTGACACGGTACAGCGCGGTATCGGCATTGCGTATCAGGGTCTGACGGTCCATGCCATCCTGGGGGAACATGGCAATACCCATGCTGACGGTCGTGTACACCTGGCGCCCCGCGATCGCGATCACACGGGACAGGGATGCATGGACAGACTCGGCCAGGCGTTCCACCCTGAGCGCGTTTTGATCGACTTCTTCCATGACGATGGCGAATTCGTCTCCCCCCATCCGCGCCAGGATGTCCGTCGGATCCAGCCCTTCCTGCAAGCGCGCCGCGATTTGCACGAGCGCGTCGTCACCGACTTCGTGACCGAGGCTATCGTTCAAGGTATTGAAATTATCGACATCGATCAGAATGATCGCGACGATCGAATGATTATTGTGGGCCAGGGCCAACGCATGTTCGAGGTGCTTGATGAGTGCGCGCCGGCTCGGCAGCTTGGTCAGGGGATCGATGTGGATGGCCTCGAACAGCTGGAACTGCGACTGCTTTTCGAGCGTGATATCGGTCGTGACGCCGCGTACATACCTGCCACGCGCAACATCGTCGGCAAGCATGACATTACTTCGAAGCCAGATTTCCTCCCCAGTCGGCCCGAGAATGTGATGTTCGACCGGCTTGAACAGCTTGGAGCTGCCGACGCTCATCAGCAAAGCTTCGGTGCGCCGACCGTGGGGATCCGTGCACAGCGTTTCCCGCCAAAAGAACGGATCTTCGATCCATCGTTTTGCCTCATAGCCGGAGACCGACGCGGCATTGCCACTGACGTAGGTGAATGTAAAATCCGGCAATGTGGCTTCCCAGACGACCCCGTCGATACCGTCCACCAGTTCCTGGAAGCGGCGGCGTGCCGTGTCCAACTCGCTGTTGCGCGCCGCCAGCCCATTGCGGGCCGCTTCCAGGTCGGCCAGGCGCAGCCACAGGAAACGCAGAAGGCCCAGCAACAGCAGGATCGACACCGCCGCGAAACCGGCAAGCTGCCAGCTACGCATCACCCAGGGCTGCAGTACCTCGCCACGGGACATGCTCGCCACGGCAATCACGGAGGACTGTGGCGAGCTCGCATAGCCCACCACCCGGGCTGTCCCGTCGATCGCGCTGCGCGAGGTTTCGTAGGAGCCGCGCGGCGGCCGTTCAGCCATCAGGAATGGGGCCGTGCCCGCCAGATTGCGGCCGATGACGCCGGTCGTCAGCTGGGTTTCCATCAGCACCCAGCCATCGCGCTTGACGAGCAAGAGGCGGCCGCTTTGGCCCAACTGGAGGTTGCGGTAGAAGCGGTCGAAGTAGGCCACGCCAACGCCGAAGTTGACGATCATTTTCAAGGTACCATCCAGCCTGTTTACTTTGCGCGCCACCGGAATGACCCACCTGCCGCTCAAGTGTGACTGGACTGAACGCGAAATATACAGTGCGCCTTCGTCGTGCGCACTGAGATGGACAAAATAATCGCGGTCGCGGGCATCGACGGGAAGCATGGGGTAGCGGAACGCGCTGGCGAGGATCCAGCCGTCCGGCGACAGCACGCCCAGGCTCGCTGCCAAAGGCGAGTCGGTCTGCTTCGCGCGCAAAATCTCATGAAGCCGGGCCTGGTACTCGGGCCTGGCATCGAACCCGGCCCGCTCGATCTCGGCGACGGCCATGCGCAGATGGGTATCGGCCTCACCGAACGTGCGCATGGCATGCTCATACAGCGTCGTGGCGATATTGCGCATGTCGGACTCTGCCTGCTCCACGGTCGAGTGGTGATCCTGCACGATCCTGGCTGCAGCAGCTACCGCCAACAGTGCGGGCAAGGCGATCGCGAGCGCGATCAAACCATGGCGAAGCTTGCGTGCAGAAGTCGAGTCCATTCTGAAGCTTCCTGGGCCGGTGCCGAGATGCCGCTATATCGAACGTTTCATGCCGTACCTTCATTTTGATCGACGGCATGCATCGTGTATCGCATTCATCGTATAAGAAAATTGTTTCCGGCTTCGCACCGTTGTCCGGATGTGTCCGCATAAGACGACCGGCCATGGTGCGCCGGACGTGGCGGGAGGTCGACAGCCATCTGGTGACACATGCGTGGCTCTCGTCTGACCTTACGAACGGGTGCATATTGCACAGCATCGACGGAAACGCGCGCTGTGCACAATCCTGGCGCTCGCATAGCTCACCGCCGCTGCCGCCCGGCGTGGCCGCCGCCGGATCGGCCAGCTCGAGCTCGCGCGCATGCAGCAGCCGCTGCACCTGCGTCTCGCGGCGTGCGTCCAACATCGTGCAGCTGTTCCAACCGACCCCGGCCGCTTGAAGCATCGCAGCATTGAACACACTCGATCATGAGCGCCGTTCATGGTTTTATGAAATAACATCATTTTTATTCAAGAATGGATTCCAGCATAATCCGTGCATCGGGCAGCGGCACTTGACGCTCTCCCCACGAACATACCGGACCACCATGAATAACAATCTTACGTTCGCGATCAAGAGCCTGCGGTTCGACGAGCATTACCAACCGTCGGACAGCTCACGCATCACTACCAATTTCGCCAACCTGGCGCGTGGCGAGCACCGCCAGGAAAACCTGCGCAAGGCGCTGGCGATGATCGACGCCCGCTTCAACGCGCTGGCGCACTGGGACAACCCGAAAGGCGACCGCTACGGGCTGGAACTCGACATCATCTCGGTCGAGATGGCGATCGGAGCGCAAGGCGAAACCCCCGCCTTCCCCCTGATCGAAATCCTCGAGACCACGATCGTCGACCGCCACACCGGCGAACGCATCGAAGGCATCGTCGGCAATAATTTCTCGTCCTACGTGCGCGACTATGATTTCAGCGTCCTGCTGCTCGAGCATAACAAGGACCGCGCCGCTTTCGGCACGCCGGACGGCTTCGGCGACCTGCACGGCAAGCTGTTCAAGGCGTTTCTGGACTCCGCCGCCTACAAGGCGCATTTCAGCAAGCCGCCCGTGATCTGCCTGAGCGTCTCGAACAACAAGACCTACCACCGCAGCGAGAACGAACACCCGGTGCTGGGTGTCGAGTACCAGCAGAACGACGCCTCGCTGACCGACCGGTACTTCGGCAAGATGGGCCTGAAAGTACGCTATTTCATGCCGCCCGACAGCGTCGCGCCGCTGGCCTTCTATTTTGTCGGCGACCTGCTCGGCGACTACACGAATATCGAACTGATCGGCACGATCGCCACGATGGAAGCCTTCCAGAAGATCTACCGCCCCGAGATCTACAACGCCAATGCGGCCGCGGCCAGGTGCTACCGGCCGAACCTCAAGCACGAGGACTATTCGCTGACGCAGATCGTCTACGATCGCGAAGAGCGCAGCCAACTGGCCATCAGGCAGGGCAAGTTCGCCGCGGAGCACTTTATCAAGCCCTACCAGCCGATCCTCGAGCGCTGGTCGGCCAACCACGTCTGACCCAAACAAGAAACAAGGCCATCACCATGAAAAAACTGTTGCCCACCTCGACCGCCGGCAGCCTGCCCAAGCCCGCCTGGCTGGCCGAGCCCGAGAAGCTGTGGTCGCCCTGGAAGCTGCAGGACGGCGAACTGGCCGAAGGCAAGCAGGATGCACTGAGCCTGGCCCTGGCCGACCAGCAGCAGGCCGGCATCGATATCGTCAGCGATGGCGAGCAGACGCGCCAGCACTTCGTCACCACCTTCATCGAGCACCTGGACGGTGTCGATTTCGAGAAGCGCGAGACGGTGCGTATTCGCGACCGCTACGACGCGAGCGTGCCGACCGTCGTGGGCGCCGTGAGCCGTCCGAAACCAGTGTTCGTCGATGACGCCAGGTACCTGCGCCAGCAAACCCGGCAACCGATCAAATGGGCCCTACCCGGCCCCATGACCATGATCGATACCTTGTACGACAGCCATTACAAGAGCCGCGAAAAGCTGGCCTGGGAATTCGCCAAGATCCTGAACCAGGAAG
>NZ_DAMAGA010000003.1:0-293744 GCF_031995545.1 Massilia sp. | reverse complement strand
TACACGCGCACCCAGGTCGGTGCTGCGTTGTAAGGAATCCTGATGGTGACGTTTCTGGCGTCATTGCTGGCCGTGGTCTGGACTGCCGTCGCTGCTGCAGCTTGCGACATGAGCAGTGGGCTGGACACGAGACCTGCGCACAGCAGCATGGCGCTGAGCGGACGACGGGCGAAGGAAGCGGAGAGTTTTTGAGCTTGGAACATTTGAACTATCACTTTTCAAAAAAATTACAAAAGCCGGGCGCGAGGAATCCCTTCCGCCGTTGCGATGCAAAGGCAGGGATCAACCGCAGAATTCAGGGCGAAACGATCCCGATGCCGTTCGCATGGGCGAAGGGCAGGACGATCCGCAGGACTTACAAAAGGAACTGACTTGAAGTCATTCAGGTCAGCTGCTGGCGGGGATGAGGCGGCGGGAAGCCGCTACGGTGAATGATCGACGAATCAGACAGAAACATCTCTTCACTGCAAGGCACAACAAAGATCACAAACAAGAACCCCTCCCAAGGATTTCTCCATTGGCTAAGATAAATTGCGTTCTGTCATACAAACTCCTCGATTTCCAGATGACGCAGCTTTGGAGCTTTCTTCCCGTAATTAAGTTCCGCAGAAAAATTATTTATTTCAGAGAACTCGGTCGGCTTAAAAGTTTCCCAAAGACACGTTTAGTATTTTCGGATCCTGAATTTACGATAAGGTCTTTGATTTTTGTCATAGAACTCACCGAAAATTTCGGATAAAGGAGCACGTTGGAGCAACATTCCAAGCGGTTAGTTCCTCAAATAAAAAAATATTTTTCCTTAGAGAAAATGAAACGTTGCAATAACAGTTCCGCTCGTTACAGTGCGTTAATACTTAATATCAATTGCATGTGACATACTCCCGCGCGCGCATCGCGCGAGAGAAATTGCTTATAGGCAGCTAGTAACATTGGGAATGGATTGGAGGCAATGACCGCATGAGGGCAGTCATCGCAAAGCACTAGAAGCGTGAGACCGCAGTTGAATGCGAGTCCGCTCAGGCGGGTAGTGGAATACGCGAGGTGGAATTGACACACCCCGGTCGCGGCCCTGACACGAGCGCCCACCTACCGGCAGGTATGGATGCACCGTTCAGGGTTCACCACAGTGGGATGGCAGGTGGAGAACGAAGACGGCAAACAGTGCAGCGGCGCACTACCCTGCACGCCGGTGACGCTACTGCGGTTTCCCGGACACGCCGGAGGCAACCACGCTGTTGGCCCGCGCCGGGGCCGTGGAATGCGGCGGGCCGACGAACACCTCTTCCCACATGCGCGAAATCTTGTTCATCGAAAACCGCTCCCTGGCTTCGACGGCGCGCGCGGCGAATGCCATCCTCGACGGCTCATCGCGCATCAGCCTGCCCAGCGCGGCTTCCATGGCGCCGCTGTCGCCAGGCGTGACCAGCATGCCGTCCACGCCGTTGCGGATGATGTCCCTGGGTCCGGTGTCGCAATCGAAGCTGACCGCGGGCAAACCATAGGCCATCGCCTCCACCAGCGTGTTGGGAAATCCCTCGAAGTGCGAACTCATCGCGTATAGGGCCGCGCGCCGGTACCAGTCGCCGACATTGCCCACCGAACCGGGCAGGAACACACGCCCCTCCAGCCCCGCCGTGCGCACCTGCGCCACCAGCGCCGCGCGCAGCGGCCCGTCGCCGAGGATGACCAGATCCCAATCCGGGTTGTGCGGCGCCAGCCGGCAAAAGACGTCGATCAGCATCGAGAAATTCTTCTCCACGCTCAGGCGCCCGACGCCGAGCAGGATGCGGCGGCCGGCGCCGCACACGCCGCCCGGATCGACGTGCGGTGTGTGGTTCGGCAGGGGCCAGGCGACCGGATTCGGAATCACCAGGATCTTGCGTGCCAGCGAATGCGCGGCCAGCCAGCCGGCGCATTCCTGGGTCAGGGCCGCGACCGCATCCAGCCGGCCATAGGCATGGCGGCGCAGGGTTTCCCAGATGATGCCCATCGGCGCCTTGGGCGGAAAATTGTGCTCGGAGCCGACCGTGCGCAGGCCGGGCATGCCGCGCGCCGCCAGCGCCAGCACCACATTGGCGGTGTGCATCGCCGACAGGGCCACCTCCGGCCTGACCTGCCGCAACGCGCGGCGCAAGGCGTGCACCCGGCGCGCGGTGCGCCAGAATCCCGCCAGCAGGTTGCGGCGGCCGCCGGCCAGGTCGAGCGCGATGCGCGCTACCCGTGGGTCGAGCGCATAGAAGTCGCGCGCCTGCGCCGCCACCGTCACCACCGTGACCTCCCAGCCGATCGACACCCAGTAACTGGCCAGGTTCGCGACCACCCGCTCGGCGCCGCCGTTTTCGAGAGAATGAATATAGATCAGCAATCGCATATCGCTTGTGCTTCCTTCTGCAGGACGCGGCCGGCCCGGCATCCGCGTCGGTGGTTGGTACCGCAGTGCGTGCGGGCCGCCGCTTCAGCGCGGCGCGACCCGGAATCCCGCGGCCAGGCCGTGCATGTCTTCCAGCCGCGCCAGGTTGCGGTCGACGATCACCGCTCCCGGCGCGGTCGTCACCGACGCGTTCGAGATGATGTTGCCGGTGAACCTGCCGCTGACCGATCCATGCAAGGCGATGCGGTCCCACACCCGCGTGGTGCGCGGCTGGACGCCGTCGATTTCATGGTCGAACACGAACAGGTCGCGCGCCGCTTCGGCGTTCAGGACATTCACGGTGGCATCGATGTCGCGCATGGCGCCTTCCTTCTCCGGTCCCTGGTGGTAGAAATGCACGCAGCCGGCGTGGATGCACTCGCCCGACACCGCCACCCTCACCCGCACGTCTTCCACATTGCCCATGCTGGCCCCGCCGGACACCAGCGCCACCAGCCCGTTACTGCCCGGCCAGTTGGCGGTGCTGTGGACCGCGGCCACGATCCGGGCCTTCTTCAATGAATACGCGATGAACGCACGCCGCACGTTGTGGCAGACCAGATCGACGTCGACGTTTTCCCTGATGAAGCTGGCGCCGACGCCGTAATACGCATACCGCACTTCGCCCTGCACGCTGATATCGGAAAGGTAGTTGCGGCCGGCGGCATTGTTATGGGACGCCAGCAGCCCGACCACACGCTCGGCATAGCAGTCGACCATGCGGAAGCCACGGCTAGCGCGGTCGGCCTGGATGCCGGCGCAGTACATGCCGCGCCAGTCGAACCAGGGACTGAATCCGTGGTCGACGAAACTCGCGCCGGCAATCGTGATGTTGCGAAAATTGAAGAAGTAAAAAAAATGGGGCATCACGTTCGCCGTGGTGGTCGCCGTGAACGTCGCGCCATACGCCGAGATCGCGACATCGCGCAGGTCGCGGCACAGGATGATGTTGGCCGCGTCGCCGACACTGCCAAAATCATAGGTGCCCGCCGGCACCAGCAAGGTGCCGCCGCCGGCCCTGGCCAGCGCGGCGAAGGCACGCTCGAACGAGCGCACCAACTGGGGCGGCGCAGCGCCCGGCTTGCCGCCGTAGTCGGCCAGACTGACCCTGGTGGCCGGCACCGCGGCATTGCCGTTGCTGCCGGCCCGGCCGCGCCTGCTGATCCTGACCGGCGCCTCGTCGAGCAGGCTCGGCAGCGACACGGCAACGCCGCCGCACAGGCCGCGCATCAGGAAGGTGCGCCGCGGCGCGCTGGTCCGGACTGTCCTGTTCATGCACATGCATCCGGCTACTTCGCGATCTTGTTCTTGAGCAGATAGAACAGCTTGAACGCATAGCCGGCCCAGGTGGCCTGCTTGTGCCGATGCAGGGTTGCCTTCAGCTTGCCGACACCGCCGGTGACGGCGGACGCGACTACCTGGTCCAGGTTGCGAAGCATCCCGACGCGCGAGCGGTAGATGGTCAGCTCATCCATCTGGAGCGGCACACCGAGCATCCGCTTCTTGAAATCGAAGACACCGCCGCCGAGATAGAACTTCCTGCTGCCGCGCGCGATGCTTTCGCGGATCGTCTGGTGGACACATAGTTTTCCCAATCCATATTTTTCATACTTGGGGTCATAGCCGGTGACGTCGCCGAACACGCTGTCGCCGACACGATAGTTGATCGACCCGGCACAGATGCGGCCATCGATCAGGAACACGTTGATGAATCCGCACAGCTTCACCAAAGCGACGATGCGTTCGGCATCATGGGCAAACTTGATGCCTTTCGATGTGATCTTCTCTTCGCTGAATCGAATGATGTCGCGGACGTATTGTTCTTTAGCGTCATCATTCACGAAGAAAACGGATTCGAACGTTTTAAAATCCCTGACCACATTGTTCATTTGATGCCTGAGCCCGGTACGGGTCGATTTTCCAATGCTGGCGGTATACTCGTCCGGCGTCGACGGCAGCGTGATGAGATAAGTCGACTTCGACGCATGCTGCTGGGTCGGAAAAGCGAATCCATCCAGATCGGTTTTCACGGCCTTGAAAGTGATGACATCGATTCCTGCGAAGCGGGTGAAGATATGCCGTGCAAAGCGGTCGAGTTCGGTTTGATCGAGTTCGATCATTTCATTCAAAACATGTAACTGGTGGCGCTGGCAGGAAAACAGCAGCACCGTCGGCGGCTGTCCAATGCGTCGGGCAACATAACAGCTCACATGCGCCAGTGACCGGAATATCCGGAAGAACGCCAGTGAAGAATGCAGGGTTTGATAGGACCTGATCAATTCCTTCTCGATGAAAGAAGGAATCTCATACATATAGCAGGTTACCGCCCCTTCCCCAACCTGCATCATTTCATGGGTATGCATGTTCTGGTTCCTGTTCGCATCTCGATATCCCGCCCTGGTCCGCCGCGTTGCCGCCCGATCCGGTCAAGGCGCTTGTTCCGTAAAACCGCACATGCTCATCAGACGGCGCATGCGACCATCGACCGTCCCGCGATGGTGGACACTTACACTGCTCGCGCGTTGCCGCAGGTCGCACACGATCTGCAGCACGAAATCCCTCGCCGGTTCCAGGTCCTGCACATCGCGATGGATATACAGATCGGAGAGAACGATGGCGTCCCCCGGCTTCTGCTCCTGATTCCCCGGCCCTGGATCCGGGACCAGCGCTTGAGCCCAACAACACATCTGCAATTTCCCGTTCTGCACCAGACTGAATACATCGCTGGACCGCTCCATTCTCTGCATCGCCCGATTCAGAAAATCGCGATACCTGATCGCCGAGCCGGATGCGTCATATCGCATGATGTCCTGCACGCTGTTTTTCGATATCGCCATATTCGTACCCGACGACGCAGGCACCCCGCCGCCATATTCGAATGCGACGACACGCGAACGAAAACGGCGATTCCATTGTGCACACAATGCTTTCATGCCGTACGTGGCGGGGTCTTTCGATTTCTGGAGGAATGCCGACACATCGGACAGGCGATAACCCGCAGCCTGCAATCTGCCTTTGAATAATCGGCTTGCGTTGAATATCGCCTCGTGCAGCCAGCGTCGTCCGGCATCGCGATACACCGTCAACTCGAATACTTCATCGTGCCCGCTGGCGAAATATTCCTTGTAACGGTCGCCCCCTGGTGTCAGGTCGAGCGCGGGAATATGTTCGTCGGCAAGATGCACGCCCAGCATCGCCAGCAGCAGATTGCCGGGAGAATGGGCTGCGAGTGCCGGATGGTGGGTGTTGATTCCCAAATGCACCGCGCGTCCCTGGCTCAATAATCCGAGATGGGCGGCGGCGATCGCATCGCCGACCCTGAGTACTGTCGCATGCAGCAAGCCGTTGCGGTGCAGCGCCAGATAAAACGGTTTCTTCGACGCGTCGCTGGAAAACGGCATGCTGCGGTACAGCGCAGCTTGCCTGAAATCGTATTGCATGCAGACTTCATCGAAACAGCCGGCGAAGCGCTCGTATCCGACGACCCGCTCGAATTTCACCTCGCCTATCCGTCCCAGGCGGTTATAGTTCTGGCGATGATTCTTCTTGTTGCGTTGCCGCGCCATGGCGGCCGCGTCGATGTGCATCAGCGGCCGGCGGTGACGCCGCAATGCGGCCACCCCGCCGAATCGATCGGGATCTGCCAACGCACCGAGGGCGATCCCGGGCGGCAGATAGCGCAGGCACAGATCGGCCAATGGAAACGCCGCCCGGATCTGCCCGATCGCCGCGGCGACGAAGCCGTCATCGGCGCCGGGCGGCAGCAGCCATCCCTGGTATTCGGCCTGCTGATCGCCGGCGCCGCACAGCTGGCGTGCACCCGGGCGCAAGGCCAGCGTCAGCAGTCCGGACAGCGCACCATCGGCGGCCTGCGCCAGGACCACCACCGGCACATGGCGCGTGCCATAAAAGCGGTACCAGGTCAGGACGAAATCGGGATGCTGGCAAGCCGTGGCCCAGGGGCAGCGCGCATGCAGCCCCTTCCACTGCGCTTGGAAGGCGTCGGCATTGACGCGTTCCAGCGCGTCCTGTCCCGTCAGCAGCTGCACGCGCATGCTCAGTCCCGCTCCAGCCTGCCGACCGTGGTCTTGAGCCGCCCGACCGAACGCTCGCGGCCCGCGGCCTCGAGCTGGCCGATCGCGCTCAGGTATTTGGCGATCACGATGTTTTCGTCAAATTGCGCGATGGCCTTGTGGCGGCCGGCCGCCCCCATCCGCAGGCGCCGCTCCTCGGGCAGGCGCGCCATGTGCAGCATTTTTTCGGCCAGGTCGGCCGCGTTCCTGACCTTGCACAGCAAACCGTTTTCCTGGTCGTCGACCACATCCCTGCAGCCGGCGACATCGGTGGCGATGATGGGCCGCGCCATAGCCGCGGCTTCGAGCAGCGAATGCGGCACGCCCTCGCGGTACGACGGCAGCACGATGCAGTCGGCCTGGCTCAGGTAGGGACGCACGTCATCGGTCTCTTTCAGGTACTGGACCAAGCCGCTTTTCTGCCACTCCATGATTCTGGCCAGCGCAATCGAATTCGGATTCTTCGTGTCGACCGGCCCCAGCAACTGGAACTGCACGCCGGGCAGATGCTGGCGCACCAGCGCGGCCGCCGCGGTGAATTCTTCGACACCCTTATCCCGGAGCATTCTCGACACCAGGAGGAAGCGGAATGGCCGCTCACCGGGCAGCACAGTCTCCATCGGCTGGAAATGCTGCAGGTTGATCCCCGACCCGGGCAGCACTTCCGCCACGCCGGGCCGGGCCAGGCCTTGCTGGACGAACAGGTTGCGATCGTCCTCGTTCTGGAAGAACACCCGGCGCGACTTGCGCAGCGAGACCCGGTACAGGCGCTTGACCAGGCCGGTCAGCAAAGTGTTCTTGATGAAGGTCGCTCCCAGGCCCGCGATATTGTTGATGACCGGGATGTCCAGGCCATGCGCCGCGATCGATCCGTACACATTCGGTTTGATCGTGTAGCCCAGATAGGCGAGCGGGCGCACCGATTGCAGCACGCGCCAGTACTTGATGAGGAGCGCCAGGTCGCGGCTCGGGCTGGTTCCATTATTGTCCATCGACAGCCGCTTGAAGCGGCAGCCGAGCGGCGCCAGGCGCTGCGAATAGCCGTCCTCGGGCGCCATCACCATCACGTCATAGCCTTGCCGGTTCAGGGCTTTGACCAGGCCCGAGCGGAAATTGTGGATGTTCCACGCGGTGTTCACAGAGATAACGATTTTCTTGTTCATCATCTTCCATCCTCGATCATGTTGCTGCGCCGACGCCCCAGGCAGCGAGGCGTGTCATGCATCGTGTTTCCAAGGGGAGCGCAGTGCCCGGCATGCCGCGTCGCGACCGCCGCGCCGGGTGGCGGATGGGCGCGGTCTGCCGGGCGCTGCCGGATCTAGCTCGTGTGACAGGACATCAGTGCCATGTGCTCGTCGTCGTCCACGCCGTGCGCCGCTTGCCGTTCGAGCCAGGACTGGAACATCAGGACGTCCCACAAGTGATACTGCCAATTGCGCTGGCCGGACAGATGCTCGTGCCACTTGCGGCGCAGCTGCGCCGGGTCGAAATAGCCTTCGCTGCGCAGGCGCGGCTCGGCCAGCAGTGTCTCGGCCCAGTCGCGCAGCGGACCGCGCAGCCAGCTGTCGATCGGCACCCCGAAGCCCATCTTCGGCCGCTCGATCAAGGCGCGCGGCACATACTTGTAGAGCACCTCGCGCAAGGCCCATTTGCTCACACCATTGCGCAGCTTCATCGATTGCGGCAGCCGCCAGGCAAACTCGACCACCCGGTGGTCGAGGAACGGCACCCGCGTCTCGAGCGACACGCTCATCGCCGCGCGGTCGACCTTGACCAGGATATCGTCCGGCAGGTAAGTGAGCAGATCGAGCGCCATCATGCGCTGCACGCCATCCAGGCCCGTCAACGGCGGCGCCTCGCCCCGCAGCATGGTGGGCGGTTCGGCGCCGCCCAGCACCAGCGCTGCCGGATCGTCCCAGTGCGACACCAGGCCAAGGTACAGATCATCCAGCGTGGAATGCGACAGGACCTGGGCGCCCTTGTGCAGCTTGTCGCCGGTATTGGCGAACCGCATCGATGGCGGCAGGTAGCGCGCAGTGCGGCGTGCCAGCCGGTTCCAGGTATCGATCGGGACGGCAGTGATGCCTCTGGCCGCGAGCCG
Source organism: Massilia sp. (assembly GCF_031995545.1). GTDB lineage: Bacteria > Pseudomonadota > Gammaproteobacteria > Burkholderiales > Burkholderiaceae_D > Telluria. The sequence continues at coordinate 285,160 of NZ_DAMAGA010000003.1, read as the reverse complement.
GCGCAGCGGCAGCGGCGCGGCATTCACGGTCTTCCAGAGCCTGGCGGCCAGCTGATAGCGGTTGTAGCCGCAAAACAGTTCGTCGCCGGCATCGCCCGACAGCGACACGGTGACGTGCTGCCTGGCCAGCTGCGATACCAGGATCGTCGGCAGCTGGGACGAGTCCGAGAACGGTTCGTCATACACCGACTGCAGGCGTGGGATGATCGACAGGGCCTGCTGCGCATGCACGTACAGCTCGGTATGCTCGGTGCCGAGATGGGCAGCGACCGCCTTGGCATATTCGGCTTCGTTGTAACCCTCTTCGTGAAAGCCGATCGAGAACGTCTTCACCGGCCGTGCCGACTGCGCCTGCATCAGGGCCACCACGGTCGAGGAATCGACGCCACCGGACAGGAAAGCGCCGAGCGGAACGTCGGCGATCATCTGCGCCTGCACCGCGTCCCTGAGCAGGGCATCCAATGCCTCGACCGCCTGTTCGGCGCTGCCGGCGAACAGCGCCGCCACCCCGGCGGTCACCTGGTGCGGGCCGGACCAGTAGCTCGTCAGCCTCGGTTCGCGCGTGCGCGCCGACACCGTCAGCAGGCATCCCGGCGGCAGCTTGGCGATGCCGCGGTAGATCGAATGCGGCGCCGGGATGTAGCTGTAGCGCATCTGCAGGCACAGGGCGTCGCGGTCGATGTCGCTCTCGAACGCCGGGTGGGCGCGCAAGGCTTTCAGTTCGGAACCGAACAGGAACACGGCACCGCTGCCGCGCCCCTGCCAGCCGTAGTACAAGGGCTTTTCGCCGATCCGGTCGCGGCCCAGCGTCAGGGTGCCGCTATGGCGGTCCCACACGGCGAAGGCGAACATGCCCACCGTGCGCGCCAGCGCTGGTGCGATGCCCCAGGCGTCGAAGCCGGCCAGCAGGGTTTCGGTATCGGAGCGGCCGCGCCAGGCCGGTGACGCCGAACCATCCACCCCGGCCTCGAGCTGGCGACGCATTTCCAGGTGGTTGTAGATCTCGCCGTTGAACACCATCACGTAGCGGCCCGAGGGCGAGTGCATCGGCTGGTGGCCGGCCGGCGACAGGTCGAGGATCGACAGCCGGCGGTGCCCCAGCGCGATGCCGCGCTCCCCATCGATCCAATAGCCGCCATCGTCCGGCCCGCGATGGCGGATGGTGTCGGTCATGCGCTTGAGTACCGCCTGCTGCCTGCCCTTGTCGTGGAACGGGACCGCTCCCAGAAAACCGCTCAGTCCACACATCAGAATTCCCCTCTCGCGATGACGTTTTCATAAATGCGCTCGAAGCGCTCGCGCACATAACTCATGTTGAACAGCGCGCCGATGCGCTCGCGCGCACGCTGGCCCAGCTCTTCGCGGTAGTCGGGCCCCAGCGCCACCAGCCCGGTCACCCCTTGCGCCAGCGCGGCGGGATCGGCCTTGGGCACCAGCACGCCGGTATCGGCCATCAGCACCGCGACGTCGCCGACGTCGGTGGCCACGCACGGCAAGCCCATCGCCATGGCCTCGCCCACCGCGTTCGGAAACGCTTCGGTGCGCGACGACAGACAGAAGATGTCCATCGCCGCCAGGCAGGCCGACACGTCGGCGCGCTCGCCCAGCAGGACGAAGCGCCCGGCATGGCCGGTGGCGTCGATCCAGCGCATCAGGTCTGCATTCCCGGCATCCAGGTTCTTGCCGACCATCAGGAAACGCAGGCGCTCATGGCGCTGCGCCAGCTGGCCGGCGGCGGCCACGAAATTGGCATGGTCCTTGTCGAGATTGAAGCGGCCCAGGGTGCCGAGCACGATGTCGTCGTCGCCGAAGCCGCACTGGCGGCGCAGCAGGCCGCGCTGCGCGCGGCTCGAGGCCAGTGTCGACAGGTCGAAGCCGTTGCCGACCACCACCATGCGCGCCGCGTCGTAGCCCACCAGCGAATGCGAGCGCCGCGCCGCCTCGGCCACGCACACGATGGTGTGCGGAATCCAGCGCGACAACGAAGCGCACAGCTGGCGCACGACCGAGGTGGCGCGCGCGCAGCCGCCGTCGACGTCGGTCGTGCGCACGCCCCAGATGACGTTGCGGTTGCCCGCGATGCGCGCGGCCAGGCCGCCGAGGAAATCGGCGTGATACAGCCAGGTCTGCACGATGTCGGGTCGCATGGTGCGCACCAGGCGGTACAGCTGCAGGAAATGCGATACCGGCGAGCGCCTGACGTCGAGGACGATCAGCTTGATGCCGGCTTCGACGAAGCGCGCATACATGCCGCCGCCGGGCGTCAGCGCGATCACGGTATGCGTGTACTGGCTGCCGCGGAATTCGAGGATCAGACGATACAGCGCGGTCTCGGCGCCGCCGACCGCAAGGCCGGTGATTACATGCAGGATGTGGCGTGTCATTGCAGATCCCGGTGATTCGAATGGATGATGGGCGCGGCCGCGCCCGGCGCATTGGCTGCGTCGGCAACGTTGGCAACCCCGGCCGCCGGCGCACGCTGGCCCGCCGAGCCGGCCGCCAGTGGCGGCGCGGCGAAGTCGCCCATGTTCTGGCTCTGCATGCCGTAGGCGTCGGCCAGCTTGCGGTAGTGGCGCACGAGGGCGTCCAGCAGGGCCAGGTTCTGGTCGAGATGGATGCCGAAGTTATGCGGATGCCACCACAGGTGGAAAATGCCGCCGGTGCGCGCCGCGGTCGTCATGCCCTGCTTGAGGCGCTGCTGGCACAGCGCCAGGAATGGCCGGCGCCGCGCGGTCCAGGGATACAGGAACATGCTGGCCGGCAGATTGACCAGCGCCCCGTGGCGCCGTTCGCGCACCGCGCGCGACCCGCTCAGCGGCAGGCAGGCATCGGCAAAGCGCGCCAGCCGCCCGGCCAAGCCGCCGACCACCGCATCGCCGTTCTGGTACAGCCAATGCTCGGCGTTGCCGCGATACACCTCGATGCCGGCTCCAGGCAACACGGTCAGGAAGTCGGCGACAATCTGGTTACGCGGCAAGACCAGGCTGCGCATGCTGGCACCCATCTCGGCGGCGATCGATTGGGCGCAAGCCAGGTCGGCCGCGAAATGATCGGGCGTCGCGCCCGCTTCGCTGCAATAGAAATGGCTGTAGGTGTGCGATGCGAGCTCTTGCCCGCCGGTCGCCAGGATGCGTTCGACCAGCGGGCGGGCGAAGAACAGCTTGGCATGCTCCTTGACCAGGCTGTCCATCGCATACGGCGACACGCCCGGACGCACGTAGTCGGGCAGGATGGCCGGCCGCACTTCGCGCCAGTGGCGGTAGTTGCGGCACATGATCATCCCGACGGTGGCCCAGGTCACCCGCAGCTTGTGGCGGTCGAACAGTTCCAGCAGGCGCGGGATGGCCTGCCATTCGCCCAGCACGTTGCGGCCGTAACTGGCAACCGTCTGCGTATTGCTGACTCCCCAGAACAGCTCGAAGTCCAGCGAAATCACGAATTTTGCAGTAGTCATGAATACGTGCCAGATACTGGTTCGTTGAATGAACAGGCGTTCAGGAATGCCCTTGCGGCAGGCCGTTGGTCCATGGAATGGGGGAGGTCTTGTACCTTACCGAGATCAATGCGAACGTCGCCAACCAATAGGTCGCGGAATCGAACATCAGGTGCGTGAACAGCGACATGAAGGCAAAGATGCAGGCCAGCGCCAACTGCAATCCGCGGTCATCGAAAAAGCAGCCTTTCCATAAAATCACCAGCAGCCATGCCCACAGGCCGATACCGAAAATGCCATATTCGGCAGCGAGCAACAGCAGCTGGTTATGGGTGCTGCCGCGATGCGCCCAATATTGCGTGGCACCGGCGCCCGCCCCAAAAATTGGATTCTGTAAAAACATTTCCCAACTAGCGCGAATCACATCGGCGCGCTCTTCGGAACTGTCATCATCGAACGTAAAACTGGAGAAGAAATTGAGACGAGACAGGAGATTGTTCGAGGCGTCTTCGAACTCCTGGCGCGAATGAAGATAGCTTTCGAATTGGCCGACAAAGGCGAGGGAAATTCCGAAAACAATGGCGGTCGTAACGAATGCCGATTTGGGCAATGTCTTTTTGAAGACCAGCATGAATAACAGTAACACCCAGGCGATGATCGACGAGCGCGAAAACGTCGCCATCACCCCTGCCCCGGCCAGCAAGAACAGCGGCAGGCGATACCTGAGTGCGGTCACCGCGCACGCCAGCAGGAACACGTGCAGGATGGCTTCGCCCGCCATGGTGGGATTGATGAACATGGCCGCGGCGCGCCCGAGCACGGCGCCACCCGTATCCAGCGGATACAGTACGCCGGGCCTGGCAAAGTCGAACATGACGGCGCACGGCAGCAGGATCGTCAATGCCACGAATACGTACAGATAGGTCTTTCGGGCCGATACGTAAATCGCGAAACCGAGAAAGAGAGCAAACAGCACATATTGCGCGCGCGTCGTCACCAGCGATTGGCGCGCCTCGCCATAGTTATCGGCGAAATAACTGCCCGCCAAATCGTTTGTTGCGGGGAAGTTCGCCAGATGGATGAGATTCAAAACGAGAAATACACTCGCCCACAGTACGAATGGCGAACCGAGATAGGCGCCAAGAGCCCGGTAATGGATGACGAACAAAGGCGCAATCAGGGCGAAGACGCCGAAGAAAATGTATTTGGGAAGCAGCGCCGAATTCAATACGTACAGATAAATTGGCAGGTTCAGGTAAATCGCAGCCAATGCGCCGCTCAGTAGCAGCGTCTGGTACCAGACCAGCAAGCGACCGCCATGGCTCGTGGCCGGTGCCACCAGGGGCGGCTGCGCGGTATAGGGTTGCTGATGAAAGGCGCCGGGATTCATGCGTCCCCCGTTGCCGTTGTGGTTGCGGATGAAATGGCCGACGCGGTTGCCGGTGTGGTTTTCGGTGTGGTTTCCGACGCAGTTGCCGATGCGGTTGCCGGTGTGGATGCTGGTTTGGTTGCCGATGCGGTTGCCGGTGTAATTGCCGATGCCGTGCCGGCGGCATATGTCGCCGCAGGCGGCGCCAGTTCGTCGAACAGCGCTTGCCACAGGCTCGCGATCCGCTCCACCGAGAAGCGATCCCTGGCCTCCCTCGCCCTGGCGGCGAAGCGCATGCGCAAGCCACCGTCCTCCATCAGGCGGTCGAGTGCCCCCAGCAAGGCGTGCATATCGCCCGGCGGCACCAGCAGCCCGTCGATGTCGTGCCGGATGATGTCGCGCGGCCCGGTATCGCAATCGACGCTCACCGCCGCCAGTCCATGCGCCAGCGCTTCGGCCAGCGTATTCGGAAAGCCCTCGGACAGCGACGTCATCACGTACAGGTCGGCGCGTCTGTACCACTCGCTCATGTTACCGGCGATGCCCGGCATGAACACCCGTCCCATCAGGCCGTGCTCTTGCACCGCCGCCTCCAGCGCGCAGCGCTCCGGTCCTTCGCCGAGCATGACCAGGTCCCAGTCGGAATGGCGGCCGGCGAGCTGCGCGAAAGTGTCGATCAAGGCGGTCAAATTCTTGACCCGGTTCAGGCGCCCCACGGCAAGCAGCACCTTGCGTTCGGGAGGCGTCACGGCCTCTGGAGCGATGCGCGGCGGCTGATCGGGCAAGGGCCATACGGTGGCATTCGGTACCACCACCACCCGCCTTGCCGATGAATTGTTCTTGATCCAGTGCGCGCACTCATGGGTCAACGCGACCACCGCCGTGAGCCGGCCATACATCGTCTTGCGCAAGCGGGTCCAGATCAGGCCCAGCGGCGCATGTGGGGGATAGTCGCGCTCGGAGCCGATCGTGGCCAGGTGCGGCAAGCCGCCGGCAGCCAAGGCCAGCAGCACATTTGGCGTGCTCATCAACGAGACGGCGACGGCAGGACGCAGTTGCCGCAGGATGCGGCGCAGCGCCAGCACCCGGCGCAGATTGTGCAACAAGGCAGCCAGCACATTGCCGCTGCCCGCCGACAGGTTCAGGGCGATGCGCCTGACCTGCGCATCGAGCCGGTAAAAGTCGTCGTCCGCGCGCTGCAGGGTCACGACGGTCACCTCCTGCCCCTGGCGCGCCCAGAAGTTGGCCAGTGTCGCAGCGGCGCGCTCGGCGCCGCCGCCGGCCAGGTTATTGGTGAACAGAAGGATTTTCAATGGGATCGCTCGCTGAAGAAATGCCGGTGGCCGTCCGCGCTCAGGCGCGCCGCAAGATGAGCCAGAAGAAGGCCGCATTCAGCCCGTAGACCAGCATCGCCGCCAGCGCGATGCCATTGATGCCGAGACCGGGCACCAGCAGGATGTTGCCGAGCACCTTGCCGGCGCAACCGATGACACCTGACCAGAAAATCAGCATGTAGCGGCGCTGGCTCAGCGCATAACTGACCAGCACCATCGACGAAAAATAAAACGGCAGCTGCGGCAATCCATAGCGCAGCACGTCGGCCACGACCTGGGTGTCGTCGGCCCCGAACTGGCCGCGCTCGAACAGGAGCCCGATGATTGCCGGCGCCAGGACATAGCCCAGCAACATCGCGGCAATGCCCGCCATGAACATCAGGCGCGCCCAATGGATGGCGACGCGGTACACGTCGCCGTTCTGGTCCGACCTGGACTGCGAGAAGACCGGCAGCGTGGCGCGCGAGACGGCGATCGCCGCCAGGCTCAGGATCAGCGACAGGATGCGGTTGGCGTAACCGAGGGTGGCGATCGAGCCGGTACCGAGCCGCGCCGCGTAGAACTGGTCGATGATCACCGTAAAGCTCATCAGCGCCTGGCCGGCGAGCATGATGCCGAAGCCCTGCCAGAACGCCCGCCATTCGGGTGCGGTGCGGCCGAATGCGGGCGGCTCCAGCTCGCCGCGGCGTGCGTTCGGAACCAGCAAAGAGATCAGGTGGAACACGCCGCCGACGACGGTGCCCCAGACCAGCGGCTCGATACCGGGATTGGCGAAGGCCAGGACCGCTGCGGCGATGAAGATGGTCGGGACGCTGTCCAGCAACGTGTTGAGATGGCGGCTGGCGGACAGCATCCAGGCCGACTGCAGCGCGATGAGCAGGCCGAGCGGCAGCAACAGGACCAGCCCGGGCAGCGCGGCCTGCGCCAGCTGCGCCGAATGCGGCGGCAAGCCGCTGCGCTCCAGCGACAGCATCGCACCGATGCCGGCCCAGGCCAGCACGGCCAGGCCGAGTCCCAGCAGCAGCGCGAATCCAAACAGCTCGGCGCGGAAACGCGGCATCGCCTCCGGCTCGGCCATGCGCATGCGCGCCGCCAGCGGGACCAGCACGGCAGTCAGCACGCTGGTCCAGATGCCGATCGGCCAGGCCACCAGGTTATAGATGAACTGGTAGGCGTCGACCTCGGCCGCCAGGCCATAGCGATAGGCCACCGCCATTTCCTTACCCGCGCTCATCAACTTGCCCAGCAAAGTGAACAGTACGACCGTCAGCATCCCTTTCAGGATGGCCGCGTGATGCGGATCGGCCGTCCTGAAGCGCGTGCCGAGAACGTTCAACAGATTCACGTCGTTCCCTCGCCCTGCATTGCTGCGCTCTCCCGTTGTTCGCATCTGGCGTTGCGCATCAAACGTTGTGTGGCAGAGACGCTCGCATGCCGAGGATGTCGGCATCGAGGGACATCAAGCCGGCAGCGACCGCCTGGACGCCCGCTGCTGCAGGCGCTTCCTGTTGCTGACGTTCGATGTACCAGGGAATGGTGACCTTCAGCCCGTCATACAGCCGGTATTCGGGCGCGTAGCCGAGCTTGCGCTTGGCCTTGCCGATGTCCGCCTGCGAATGGCGCACGTCGCCATTGCGGAAGGCGGTGTAGGCCGGGTTCCTGCTGACGGCGACGCCATTGGCGTCGAGGATCTCGCGCAGGTGATCGAACAACTGGTTCAGGGTGGTCGCATCGCTGACCGCGACGTTGTAGACCTCGCTGAGGTCGTCGCCGGTCGCCATCGAGGCCAGCAGATTGGCCTGCACCGCATTGGCGACGTAGCAGAAGTCGCGGCTGGTATTGCCGTCGCCATTGATGATCACCTGCTTGTCGTCCAGCATCGACGCGATCCATTTTGGAATCACTGCGGCGTAGGCGCCGTTCGGATCCTGGCGTTTTCCGAATACATTGAAGTAGCGCAGGCCCGTCGTTCGGAAGCCGTAGCAGCGCGAGAACACATCGGCATACAACTCGTTGACGTATTTGGTAACGGCATACGGCGACAGCGGCCGGCCGATATGCGCTTCGACCTTGGGTAAGGCCGGGTGGTCGCCATAGGTCGAGCTCGAGGCCGCGTACACGAAGGACTTCACCGGCGCGTCGCGCGCAGCGACCAGCATGTTCAGGAATCCATTGACGTTGGAATCGTTGGTGACGATCGGGTCTTGCACCGAGCGTGGCACCGAGCCCAGCGCAGCCTGGTGCAGCACGTTGTCGACACCGGCCACGGCTTCCCTGCACGCACTGATGTCGCGCACGTCGGCGCGGATGAAACCGAAGCGCCGCCATTGGGCTTCGCTGACCTGCTCGCGCACTTCGTCGAGATTGTAGGCATGCCCGGTCGACAGATTGTCGAGCCCGATAACCGTCTGGTCCAGGCTGAGCAGCATTTCAAGCAGGTTGGAGCCGATGAAGCCCGCGCAACCTGTCACCAGCCATTTCTTTGGGTTTGCCCGCAGGTTTGATTTAATCCATTCAAATTTGGTCATGAATCTATCCCTGTCATATGTGCGCATCGAACGAAAAACAGACCGGCCCAAGATTGGCCCATGTCAGCGTGGTGGACGTCCGCGCCGTGCATCAGATCGCCCTGCTGCGGGGCTGTGGCCGCAGTCCCAGAATCACCGCCGGATTGCGGCAGCGGCCCCAGTGCCCGCGCACCAGCCGCATGTACACCGCCACGTAGGCCAGTATCTGCACCAGCACCAGCATGACGGCGGCGCCGGTGCTCTCGCCGAGCAGGACCGCGCAGACCGTGGCCGTCACCAGCCAGCCGGTCACGAAGCAGGCCACGCCGGCATTGCGCATCCATGGATACTTGTCGGCCCTGATCCGGTGGCAGGCGACGCGCCGGTAGAACAGCGAGTGCAGGTGCAGGCGGTCGGGCGCGCCGACCAGTGCGTTGCGCAGCATCTTGCGGCGGTACATGCTGAACAGTACTTCGATCACTGGGTAGGCGTAGATCGCCAGGATTTGCCAGGCATTGATTCCGGGATTACGGACGATCGTCAGCACCGCCACTTCGGCCGCCCAGAAGCCGATGAAGTAGGCGCCGCCGTCGCCCATGAACAGGCGTCCGGTCGGGTAGTTCAACAGCAGGAAGCCGATGGTCGCGCCCATCCCGGCCAGGGCCAGCTGCGTGACCAGCACGTCGCCGCCTTTCCAGGACAGGTAGCCGGCGCCGGCCAGGATCACGACCACGGTGCCGCCGGCGACGCCATGGAAGCCGTCGACGATATTGATCGAATTGGTCACCCCGACGACCGCGAAGGCGGTCACGGCCAGCGACAGCGGCACCCAGTCGAGCACCCCGTCCAGGATCCAGATGTCGAGGCGCGGCAAGTGCGCGCCCAGCAGCCAGGCTGCGAGGAAGGCGCTGACGAAGACCGAACACAGACGGGTGCGCACCGACACCTTCTTGGTTAGGTCTTCGATGATGCCTGCCAGGAAAGCAGGCGTGGCCGCCAGCAGGAACTTGAGGATGATCAGCCTGGTCTCTTCGCGCACGGCGACCGGGTAGTAGTCGAAATGACCGAACACGGGCACCGCCAGCACGCCGGACAGCAAGGCAATGCCGCCGGTACGCGACACCAGTTGCTTGTGCACTTTCTGGACGCCATTGACATCGACATCGAAGGAATAGCGACCATGCCAGCGCTCGGTGACGATATTCAGGGAACACACGATCAGGCTGACTAATAAAGCGATCAGGAAAGTTTCAATCAGGCCTGAGGAAAATAATTCAAGGAATGCCAATTCAACCCCACGGTAAATCGCGCCCTCGACTGCCATGGCAAGCTCCATGATTGCGCCTCCGAGTTTCGACATTGACTGGCGCAGCATATCTGGACGATATATCTGCGCCGGCTGGTGTTGTGACGATCACTGCACGTTCACGCAACGTTTAACTCGGTGCAAATGTTTTTAAATCTCCTGCACAGCATTACTTTAGCAAAGCGACTCGCGGCAAAAGGTTGGAAAAATCGATCCTTGATGACTGGATCATCGAGGTCACATGGTTTTTTATAATCGGTTCACAAAAGAAAAATATTGCTGAGCTTCATGCAATCCATTTGGAAGGCGTATTTGAAAAGATAGACGCAGCCGGCCGCCGTTCATCGATGATTCGACGAACGTGAGATCAAGAGGTGAGGAAAATGAAAAGCGTTGCTGCGCCGCAGGAATAACGAATTAAGCGCAGAAGAGAAATGTAGTGCCGACGACGTTTAAAAGGTTAAACAAATCCAATGGCAGCAATCACGCCACACTGCCGCATCGAGCACGACGCGGCAGGCGCACGGTCGCCGCCGTCAGTCTTCCGCGGATTTCTTCTGGCGCGCTTCGCCATCGCCGCCATCGGCCACGCCGGCGCTGGCCATCAGCCGGCGCACGCTGTCGAACTCGCGCGCTCCATGCTGTCTGCCGACGATGGCTTTCTTCAGGATCGACGCCATGACGCCGAGCAGCACGCCCAGGAAACACGCCATGAGGATCCGGGTCGGCAGGCCCAGCGTCACCGGCTGGGTCGGCACCTCGGCGCGGTCGATCAGGCGCACGTTCACATTGTTCGACAGCGCCAGGGCGTCGAGCTTGTGGCGGGCGTTCAGCAAGGCGATATTCATCTCGTTGTTGATCTGCTTGTCGCGGTTGACGGTCACGACCTCTTGCTGGGCCGATGCGATGGTCTTGCGTTTGGCCTCGATATCCTCCAGGTCGCGCTGCAGCTCATGGATATGCTTGCTTACCGTGACCACCTCCGGATGCAGCTCGGCGAAGCGGCTTGACAATTCCACCTTGCGCTGCTCGCGCTCGGCCAGCTTGGCCTGCAGCGCCACCGACTGCTGGGAAAGAATCCTGGCCTCTTCGCTCAGGTCCGACGTGCCATGCAGGCGCAGCACTTCGCTCAGGCGCGCGTCCAGCTTTTGCAGGCGCTGCTTCGATTCCTCGACCTGCTGGTCGTAGAACTGCAGCTGGCTTTTGGCCTCGAACGTTTTCTGGGCAGCCTGCTGCTGGATGTATTCCTTGCCGAGCGCATTGAGGATCAGGCTGATCATCTCGGGTTTCGAGCCGCGCAGCGCCACGCCGATCACGTTCGACTGCTTTCCCCTTTCCGAGATCGCGAGCGAGCGCTGCAGCTGTTCGACGATCTGGACCGTGGAACTGCGCGTCACCACGAATTGCGCACCGGGTTTCGCATGGACCGCCGCCACCAGGATCTCGACCGCGCCATACCTGGTGCCGGCGCGCGCGACGTGGCCGGTGCGTCCGTTCAGGCGAAAGCCGAGCTCTTCCTGGACGAGGGTGAAGCCCTGACCAGCCGTGACGGTCAGCACGAAGGGCTTGCGCAACATGGCATCCGGCACCTTCATCGATGCAATCTGCACATTGTCGGCACCCCATACATAACCGCCATAGCCGAACAATCCCGGGGTCGAAATACGTCCGTTCTGACTCGCCACGAAGGCGCCCAGGACCGGAAAACGTTTCGGCTCCACGCTCATATCGAGTTTCAGGGAACTGACGACGCGGGTCAGGATCGAGCGCGAGCGCAGTATTTCCACTTCGGTCGCGGCCGGAACGTCGACCTGGAATTCGCCCGACGGCGGTGCATTGCGCTTTATCTGGAGCAGGATATTCGCTTCATACATCGGCGTCACGGTCAGCGCATACAGGATGCCCACGACAGCGACAATCGATGCTACGGCTGCGATCAGCCAGATGTTCCTGAAGATGTCGCCATACTGCAAAACCGACTCGGGCAATCTGCCCCCATCCCTGCCTTTTTTCCGCAACTGTTGCAGATATCTGTTCATGATCGATCGACGTTACTGGATGCGGTTGAAAAAGCCACGACGGGAAGGAATGCGGTTGCTGCCACCAGGTTTCGGGAAGCGCCTCCGGCGCATTGACACGGCGCCGGGGCTCACGCCCCTCTGCCTTATGAATAGCGCTCGCTGCAGGCGTGCAGCGACTGGGCGAAGCCGCGCGCGGCCGAATCGGCGGCCGACGGCCGTCCCATGCTGAGATACAGGGGCGTCGTGTAACTGCAGCCGCTGGCGACCGGCAAGACGCGCAGCTGGCCAGCGTCGACGCTGTCCTGCACCAAATGGCGCGGCAGCCAGGCGTAGCCGGTGCCTTGCTTGAGCACGCCAATTGCCCGTTCGAGGCTGGTCACGCTCCAGGGCCGTGCATGGCGCGCGGCCTGGCTGTCGGCCTCGACCGGGAAATAATCGTTGGAGTCCGAGATCACCAGCTGGCACTGGGTGCCGAGGTCGTGCATGGTGAGCTCGCGCCTGAGGCCGAACAGCACATTGTCGGGATGGGCCACCGCGATGTATTCGATGTCGATCAGGGGCCTGCCGATGAAACCGAACGCCACCCGGCTGCTGATCGCCAGATCGGCCGTGTTGTCGCGCAGCGCCTGGTTGGCCTGTTCCGGCGTCGCTTCCTTGACTCGCAGCCGGATACCGCGTGCCACCGGCGAGGTCTTGCGCAGCGCCAGTGTAAGCAGGTCGGGCGGGAAGCTGGGATCGACCACCAGGCGGATTTCGGGTCCCCACCCTTGCCGCAGATGGTCCGCCAGCTCTTCGAGTTCGATCGCATGGCGGATCAGGTCACGCGATCGTTCGAGCAGAATCTTTCCTTCTTCGGTGATGTGCGCCTTGCGTCCTTTCAGCTCGAGCAGGGGCAAGCCAAGCTGCTCCTGCAGCTTGGCGATGGCGTGGCTGATGGTCGACTGGGTCACGTGCAGATTATCGGCCGCCCCGAAAAAGCCGTCGAAATCGATTACCGCATTAAACATCTTCCATTGTTTAAGACTGATCCTCAAATTCCTGGCCTTTACCGCAGCCGCTTCGATATTCGCCGGCCCGCCCGCCATTTCCAATAGTTTTTCCGAATTTACAGCCCTGCCTAAAGGGTCGTTCATTTTCATATCGGCACCAGCAATCTCGAGACTTATTTCGAAATAATTTATCGAAGACCAAAAAGCTGAAGATCATGACGAAGGTAATGAAATTTCTCGTCTGAGCGGGTCGGAAATTTCCCATTATCAACAACACCGGGGACAGTATCGCACGCATGGTTTTCCATTACGTGGAGTGACGACGCATCTCATTCCGTTGAAGATATATTAAGAAAGGCCATCTTTAAATCTCTGCGCACGCTCAAGCTATGAATTCAATTTGGCTTACAAGCGACATAGATTCTTTTAAGAAGGAGCTTTAAGGAAATACCGTTATTTCCTTAAAGCTTGAAATGCGCGGGTATTCGAGAGAGCATTCGCGCATCCTCACATGCGGCCGCTCATGGCGCACCGCTGACGCAAGATCGCGACTCGCCGTATCATAGGAAGACTCGGCCGGCACCATTCACTTTGCCGGCTGGCATCCAACCGATTGCAACCTCAACCACAAGGAACACCATGTCCGAAAAACTCGTCATCACCACCGCCGAAGGCAGCTTCGACTGCTACGTGGCCCGCCCCGACGTCGTTGGCACCTATCCGGTAATCATCGTTCTGCAGGAAATTTTTGGCGTGAACGAAGGCATCCGCAGCATCGCCGACAGCTATGCCGCCAAGGGCTATATCGCGGTGGCGCCGGACCTGTTCTGGCGTTCCGAGCCGGGCCTGTCGATGTCGGAAGCGGTCGAAGGCGACTGGGCCAGGGGCTTCGCGCTGTACCAGGCCTATGACTTCGACAAGGGTGTGCAAGATATTGCCGCCACCATCAGCGCGGCGCGCACGCTGGAAGGCGCCAGCGGCAAGGTCGGCGTCACCGGTTACTGCCTGGGCGGCCTGATGACTTACCTGAGCGCGGCGCGCACCGACGCCGACGCCTTCGCGGCCTACTACGGCGGCGGCACCGACCAGTACCTGGCGGAAGCCAAGAACATCGGCGCGCCGATCATCTACCACCTGGCCGGCGCCGACGACTACCTGAAGCCGGAAGCCCAGGAACAGATCAAGGCCGCGCTGGCCGACAAGCAGGACGCCGAGGTGCACATCTACCCGGGCTGCGACCACGCCTTCGCCCGTCCGGGCGGCAGCCACTACGACGCAGCCGCGACGCAGCTGGCCAACAGCCGTACCGACGAGTTCTTCGCGTGCACCCTGCGCTAAAACGAGACAGCGCCTGACGGTGCAAGCCGTCAGGCGGGCACGCTGCTGCGCGCCTGCAGCAGCAGCGTCTTGATCTCCGGCACGCACGAGCCGCAGTTGCCGCCGGCGCGCAGGCAGGCGGTGACATCGGACGCCGTCTTGAGGTCCTGGTCGCGGATCGCGGCGCAGATCGTATTGCGGCCGACACCGAAGCAGGAACACACGGTCGGTCCCGGATCGGCCCCTTGCGCCGGCGCGCGCCCGGCCAGCAGCATGGCCCGCTCGCGTGCTCCCAACTCCCCTTGCGCGAACAATCCGCCCAGCCAGGCACGCGCCGGCAAGTCGGGCCGGCGCGACACGAACAGGCAGGCCTGCAGCCGCCCATCCACCACCAGCGCCGCGCGCAGCGTGCCTTCCGAATGGTCCTGGTATTCGATCCAGTCGCTGTCCTCATCCGCACCGAGCAGCGCGCGCGCCGTCTCGAACGACATCGCCTCGCGTCCGCCCAGCTCATAGCGCACGAAACCGCTGCCGCGCACGCGGGTCCAGTGCGCCACGCGCTCCAGGTTCAATTCAGCGCGACTCAAGATGAAGCCGTACCAGGCCACGCCGAACGGCTCGATCCGCACCGGCGTGTGCTTGAATTCCGGCTCGCCCGACACCGGATCGACTTCCGGATTGACGACGGCGCCGACGCGCGCATCGGACGCGTTGCTGCCGTTCCAGTGGATCGGCACGAACGCCGCGCCGCGCGCGATGCCGCCGCCATGCGCCACGCGCGCCACCATCGCGCCCCAGCGCGACGTCACGCGCGCCAGCTCGCCCTCGCGCACGCCGGCCAGCAGGGCGTCGTGCGGGTGCAGGTCGATGAACGGTTCCGGCGCATGGCCGGCCAGGCGCGGCGACTTGCCGGTGCGCGTCATCGTATGCCACTGGTCGCGCAGGCGGCCGGTGTTGAGCACCAGCGGATACTCGCCGCCGGGCGCATTCACCGGCGTGCGCGGAGCGGTCGCGATGAAGCGCGCCTTGCCGTCCGGGTGAGAGAAACGGCCGTCGCCAAACAGGCGCGGCGTGCCGCCGCCATGCACCGGCAAAGGCCACTGCACCGGTTCGAGTGCGTCATACGCGGCTTGGTCCATGCCGACCAGCGCATCGAGCCGGAAGCGGCGCTCGCAAGCTCCCTCGCTATTGCGCCACACCGACAATCGCGCATGCTCATCGAAGATCTGGTGCGCGCCGGTGTAATCGAAGCCCGCATATCCCATGCGCCGCGCCACGCCGCACAGCGCCCGCCAGTCGGCGCGCGCCTCGCCCGGCGCCGGCAAGAACGCGCGCTGGCGCGAGATGCGGCGCTCGGAATTGGTCACCGTGCCATCCTTCTCGCCCCAAGCCAGCGCCGGCAGCATCACGTGCGCGTAGGGTGCGAGGTCGGCCTGCGCCACCACGTCCGACACCACCACCAGTTCGCACGCGGCCAGCGCACGCCGCACCTGGTCGGCGTCCGGCATGCTCACCACCGGGTTGGTGGCCATGATCCACACCGCCTTGACCTTGCCCGCTTCCACCGCGCGGAACAGGTCGACCGCCTTCAGTCCCGGCTTGCCGGCGATGCGCGGCGCGTCCCAGAAGCTGCGCACGGCGTCGCGGTGCTGCGCGTTGTCCAGGTCGAGGTGGCTGGCCAGCATGTTGGCCAGGCCCCCTACTTCGCGCCCGCCCATCGCGTTCGGCTGGCCGGTCAGCGAGAATGGTCCCATGCCCGGCTGGCCGATGCGGCCGGTGAACAGGTGGCAGTTGATAATGGCATTGACCTTGTCGGTGCCGCTGCTGGACTGGTTCACGCCCATCGAGAAGGCGGTGACGACCTTGCCGGTGCGTGCGAACAGCGCATAGAACTCGCGCAGCTGGCCGGCATCGATGCCGCAGGCGCGCGCCACCTCGTCGACATCGCCGCCCGCGCGTGCGACGTCGAGCGCGACCCCGATGCCATTGGTATGGGCGTCGATGAAGCCCTGGTCGGCAGCGCCTTCGGCGGCCAGATAAGCCAGCAGCCCGTTGAACAGCCGCACGTCGCTGCCCGGTTTCAGCGGCAGGTGCAGGTCGGCCAGCTCGCAGGTGGCGGTGCGGCGCGGATCGAGCACCACGATGCGCAGTTCCGGGCGCGCTTCCTTGGCCTTGACGATGCGCTGGAACAGCGTCGGATGGCACCAGGCCGCGTTCGAGCCGACCAGCACGATCGCATCGGCCAGCTCGAAGTCTTCATAACAACCCGGCACGATGTCTTCGCCGAAGGCGCGCTTGTGGCCGGCCACGGCGGACGACATGCACAGGCGCGAATTGGTGTCGATGTTGGCGCTGCCGACGTAGCCCTTCATGAACTTGTTCGCGACGTAGTAATCCTCGGTCAGGATCTGGCCCGAGACGTACAGCGCCACCGCATCCGGCCCATGTTCTGCGACGATGCGCGCAAAGCCCGCGGCCACCGTATCGAGCGCCTGGTCCCAGCCGGCGCGCGCCAGCGCACCGTCGCGGTGCAGCATCGGATGCAGCAGGCGTCCGTCGAGGCCGAGCGTCTCGCCGAGGGCCGAACCCTTGACGCACAGGCGGCCGCGGTTGGCGGCGTGGTCGTTGTCGCCTTCGATCAACGCGCCGCCGCCATCGAGCGGTGTAGCCTTGACGCCGCAGCCGACGCCGCAATACGGACAGGTGGTGCGCATTCCTTGCGGGATGATCGGCATGAACATGGTGGCTTTCTTCAGGCGGCCTGCGCTTCGCACAGCGCGGGGCCGAACAACAGGCGGTCGCGCAGCGCCGAGACGTCGGCGCCGCGCTGGATCAGGTCGAAATACCAGGGACCGTCGGCGACGTCGCCGTACAGCACCGCGCCGGTCAGGCGTGAACCGGCCAGTACCAGGCGCTTGTAGACGCCGGCACGGCGGTCGCGCAGCACCAGGTCTTCGGTACCCGGTCCGCCGACGATGTCGCCGGCCGAGTACAGGTCGATACCGGTGACTTTCAATTTGGTGGCGGTGGCCTGCTGCACGTAGCGGCGATGTCCGAAGCCGGCCAGGTGGGCGGCGCACACGCGCGCCTGGTCCCAGATCGGCGCCACCAGGCCGAAGGTGGCCTTGCGGTGCTGCACGCATTCGCCCACCGCGTACACGCGCGGGTCGTAGCTTTGCAGCGTGTCGTCGACCACGATCGCGCGCTCGACGTGCAGCCCGCAGTCGCGCGCCAGCGCCACGTTGGGACGCACGCCCGCCGCCATCACCACCAGGTCGGCCGGGGTTTCCCGGCCATCGGTAAAGCGCACGCCGCTCACCCTATCGTCGCCGAGGATGGCGGCGGTCTGCACGCCGAGCAGGATGCGCAGGCCGCGGTGCTCGAGCGCGGCTTTCAGGAGCAGCGACGCGTCGCCGTCGAGCTGCTGGTTCAACAGGCTGCCGGTCAGGTGCACCACCGTGACCGCCATGCCGCGCTTGAGCAGGCCGTTGGCAGCTTCCAGTCCCAGCAAGCCGCCGCCGATTACCACCGCATGCCCGCCCTGCTGCGCGGCGGCCAGCATGGTGTCGACATCGTCCAGGTCGCGAAAGCCGACCACGCCGGGCAACTGCGCGCCCGGCACCGGCACGATGAATGGTTGCGAGCCGGTCGCCAGCAGCAGGCGGTCATAGGCGACCTCCAGGCCCGAACGCGCGCGCACGACCCGGCGGCGGCGGTCGATCGCCACCACCGGGTCGCCCGCGTGCAGGGTGATGCCGTGCTGCTGGTACCAGCTGCGCGGATGCAGCACGATCTCGTCCGCCGTCTTCTCGCCCGCCAGCACCGGCGAGAGCATGATGCGGTTGTAATTGACGCGCGGCTCGGCGCCGAACACGGTGATGTCGTACATGCCGGCATCCAGCGCCAGCAGCTCTTCCACCGTGCGCATGCCGGCCATGCCGTTGCCCACCACAACCAGGGAGGGCTTCAGGCCGCGACCCATACCCTGCCCCCGTCGATGCGCGCCGGATAGCTGGCCACCGACTGCGCCGGCGCTTCCAGGCATTCGCCACTCTGCAGGTCGAAGTGCTGCTTGTAGATCGGCGACGCGACCACGATGCGCTCGCCGATGCTGCCGACCAGGCCGCGCGACAGCACGGCGGCGTCCGAGATCGGATCGTGGTTGTCGATCGCGAACACGCGCGGTGCGGCGTCGCCGACGCGGAACACCGCCACCTGGCGTCCGTTCAATAGGGCGCACACGCCGGTGTCGGGCACGATCTCGTCCAAGCTGCAGACGGCGGTCCAGTTGTCGAGTTGAAGGTCTCGCTGCATGTCGTTCTCCTGAGATTCAAGCTGCGCTGGCGATGGGGATCACGCGGCGCCGTTCTTCGGATGTAGCAGGCCGCACCTGGCCGCGCTCCGGCACGAACACCACGTTGCTGTCGGCCTCCGCGCTGTTGACGAAGTGGCGGAAGCGGCGCCGCACCTCCGGATTAGTGACGGCTTCCTTCCATTCGCAGGCATAGGTGTCAACCACGTGCTGCATCTGCGCCTCGAGTTCATTCGCGATGCCCAGGCTGTCCTCGACCACCACCGCCTTCAGGTAGTCCAGGCCACCTTCCAGGTTCTCGCGCCAGGTGCTGGTGCGCTGCAGGCGTTCGGCGGTGCGCACGTAGAACATCAGGAAGCGGTCGGTCAGGCGCACCACGTCTTCCTCGGTGAGATTGGAGGCTATCAGTTCGGCGTGGCGCGGCTTCATGCCGCCGTTGCCGCACACGTACAGGTTCCAGCCCTTGTCGGTGGCGATCAGGCCGACGTCCTTGCCCTGGGCCTCGGCGCATTCGCGGGTGCAGCCCGAGACGCCGAACTTGATCTTGTGCGGCGCGCGCAAGCCCTTGTAGCGGTTCTCGAGCGCGATGGCGAAGCCCACGCTGTCTCCCACGCCATAGCGGCACCAGGTTGAGCCGACGCAGGATTTCACCGTGCGCAGCGACTTGCCGTAGGCGTGGCCCGACTCGAAGCCGGCCGCGATCAGTTCTTCCCAGATCGCAGGCAGCTGCTCGACGCGCGCGCCGAACAGGTCCACCCGCTGGCCGCCGGTGATCTTGGTGTACAGGCCGTACTTCTTGGCCACCATGCCGACCGCGATCAGGCCATCGGCGGTGACTTCGCCGCCCGGCATGCGCGGCACCACGGAATAGGTGCCGTCTTTCTGGATGTTGCCGAGGAAGTAGTCGTTCGAATCCTGCAGGCTGGCGTGCTTCGGTTTCAACACGAAGTCGTTCCATACCGAGGCCAGGATGTTGGCGGCGGTCGGCTTGCAGATGTCGCAGCCGAGGCCCTTGCCGTGACGCGCCAGCAGTTCGCCGAAATCCTTGATGCCTTCGACGCGCACCAGGTGGTACAGCTCCTGGCGCGAATAGGCGAAGTGCTCGCACAGGTGGTTGTTGACGGCCACGCCGAGCTTTTTCAGTTCGGCGTTGAGCACCTGCGTCACCAGCGGCACGCAGCCGCCGCAGGCGGTGCCGGCCGAGGTGCAGCTTTTCAGCGCGGCGACGGTGGTGGCGCCGCCGGCCACTGCTTCGCACAAGGCGCCTTTGCTAATGTCGTTGCACGAGCACACCTGCGCCGTCGCCGGCAACTTGTCGACGCCGATCGCCGGACGCGCCGCGCCGGTCTCCGGCAGGATCAGATATTCCGGCGCTTCCGGCAGCTCGATCCGGTTCAGCATTGTTTGCAACAGCGTGCCGTAAGCCGCCGCATCGCCCACCAGCACCCCACCCAGCAGGTACTTGCCGCAGCTCGACACCACGATCTTGCGGTAGGTCTGGCGCCGTTCGTCGGTGAACTGGTAGCTGCGGCTGCCCGGCGTGGCGCCGTGGGCGTCGCCGATGCTGGCCACGTCCACGCCCATCAGTTTGAGCTTGGTACTCATGTCGGCGCCGGCGAAGGAGCCTTCAGCACCCAGCACATGGCGCGCGGCGGTGCGCGCCATGTCGTAGCCCGGCGCGACGAGGCCGAACAGCTGGCCGTTCCATAAGGCGCACTCACCGATCGCATAGATCGCAGGGTCGGACGTCAGGCAACGCTCGTCGATGGCGATGCCGCCGCGCGCCCCGATCTGTAGACCGGCCGCGCGCGCCAGCTCGTCGCGCGGACGGATACCGGCCGAGAACACGATCATGTCGGTGTCCAGGTGGCTGCCATCGGCGAACTGCATGCGGTGCGTGGCATCGATGCCATCGACGATCGCCAGGGTGTTCTTCCCGGTATGCACGCCGACGCCCAGTTCCTCGATGCGGGTACGCAGCACGCGCGCGCCGGGATCGTCGACCTGCACCGCCATCAGACGCGGCGCGAATTCGACCACGTGCGCCTGCAGGCCGAGGTCGCGCAGCGCCTTGGCGCATTCGAGGCCGAGCAGGCCGCCACCGACCACTACGCCGCTGCGCGAACGCGCACCCGCTTCCTGCATCGCTTCCAGGTCTTCGATGGTGCGGTACACGAAGCAGTCCTTGCGGTCCGCGCCAGGGACTGGCGGAACGAACGGATACGAGCCGGTCGCCAGCACCAGCCGGTCGTACACCACGGATGAACCGTCCGCCAGCGTGACGCTGCGCGCGGCGCGGTCGATCGCCACCACCTTGCTGTTCAGGCGCAGGACCAGACTATCCCGTTCGAAGAAGCCCGGTGCCACCAGGGACAGGTCGTCCGCGCTTTTCCCGGCAAAGAATTCGGACAGGTGCACGCGGTCGTAGGCCGGGCGCGGTTCCTCGCCCAGCACCGTCAAGCGCAGGTCGGAGCGGCCGCTGGCGGCGAGCGTCTCGACGAATTTGTGGCCCACCATGCCGTGGCCGATGACGACGATATGCATGTTGCTGCTCCTTTGTTTATGCTGCGGCGACGGCCGGTGCGCCGTCCGCCACCCTGCCGAAGCGCGCCGCCACCGCGCACAGGCTGGCCACCAGCACCAGGCCGCCCAGGATGGTCAGGGTCTGCTTGATGTCGCCGGTGCCCTTCATCAGGAAGCCCGCCGCCACCGCACCGACGTTGCCGCCGGCGCCGACGATGCCGGCCACGCCGCCCAGCGCCTTGGGCGCCACGAACGGCACCAGCGCATAGGTCGCGCCGCACGCCATGTGGGTGAACAGGCCGAACACCAGCATTGCGACCACCGCGAACATCACCGCGTCAGCCTGGGCGAACCACAGCAGACCCAGGCCTTCGCCGAGCATCAGCACGAACAGCACGGTCACGCGCCGATTCAGGTCGCCGTTAGCGGCGGCGTGGTCCGACAGCCAGCCGCCGAGGGCGCGCGCGAACAGCGCCAGCAGGCCGAAGCTGCCGGCCGCCATCCCGGCCTGCGCCAGCGTCAGGTCGAAGTGCTCGACGTAGTACACGGCGGCGATGTTGTGGATGAAGATCTCGATGCCGAAGCAGGCGCCGTAGGTCACGAACAGCAGCCAGGCGCGGTGGTTGCGGCAGCCCTCGACGAAGCTGGCCCAGCCTCCTTTGCTGCCTCCTTCCGGCATTTGCCCGGTCTTGCGCAGCTCGTCGTAGTTACCGGCCGGGCAATCCTGGGTATAGCGCCAGTAGAAGAACGCCATCACGATCATCATCACGCCCGGCACCACCAGCGCCACGCGCCAGCTCATGGCCTGGCTCACGCCCAGCATCACGACCGCGGTCAGCAGCAGCGGCATGATCGCCTGCGCCGCGCCGCCGCCGGCATTGCCCCAGCCGGCGGCGGCCGCGTTGGCGGTGCCGACTACCTTCGGTCCGAACATGACCGAGGTGTGGTACTGGGTGATCACGAAGCTGGCGCCAACCGCGCCGATACCCAGGCGCGCCAGCAGGAAGGTTTCGTAGCTCTGCGCCATGGCGACGCCCAGCACCGGAATCGCACCGATGAGGAGCAGCCCAGTGTAGGTTTTGCGCGGACCGTAGCGGTCGCACAGCGGACCGACCAGCAGCCGCACGAAGATCGTGATCGCCACCGCCGCGATATTGATGTTGGCGATCTGCTCGACGCTCAGTCCGAACTCGCCCTTGATGACCGGCATGAGCGGCGCGCAGGCGAACCAGGCGAAGAAGCAGATGAAGAAGGCCACCCAGGTCAGGTGGAAGGCGCGCATCGGCGCACCCTGGAACGAGAAGAGCTTGATGCTGTCCGCTTTGCCGGCCATGTCGTTTCCTTTGAAGGCTGTACGTCAATAAGCTGCTCATGAAAACAAAAAGGCGTCCGCGCTCCTGCCAATGAAGCAGGGAGCTGCGGACGCCTTTGTCCTGGTGCCGGCCCCTCGTTAGGCCGGCGGGTAATTCAAGAGGATCGCCATTGATCCTGCCAACAGTGTTTGCAAGAGCCGTGCCAGCGGGCGGTTACTGGGGCGACGCTTGCCTGATGCCGATTGGATGCTGCATTGCGGTGCACCATTCCCCAGAATGATGCAAGACCACGCACCGGTTCAAGATCCGGGCGCACCGAAACCCGCCACGTAGCCGGCGGGATCGCCGCCGTCCCACACCCGGCCGTCGATCAGGGTCGAGCTGCGCAGTACGCCGTCCGGCAGCGTCACGCCGGCGCGCTCGGCCGCCTCGCGGTACAGGTCGATGCGGTTGACCTGCCCGGCCACTGCGCGGTAGTCCGGCAAAGCGCCGACCGCCAAGCCCCAGCGCCGGTGCTGGGTCATGAACCACATGCCGTCCGACAGCCATGGGAAGTTGGCTTCGCCATCGGCGTGGAAGCGCAGGCCGTTGTGGCCGCGGCCCTGCCAGTGGGCGTCGTCGGCATGGCGTCCGGCCAGGCAGAACTGCAGCGTCTCGCGGCTGGCGTTGACGTAGGCCGGGCTGGCCAGCACCTCGGCCGCCGCCTCGCGGTTGGCGCGCGACGCGTCCAGCCAGCGCGCCGCTTCGAGCAGGGCGGCGACCATGGCGCGGCAGGTATTCGGGTGGGTCGCGGCGAAATTGGCGCGCGTGCCGAGCGCCTTGCCCGGATGGTTCGGCCATACCTGCTCGCTGGATGCGGCCAGGATCCCGGCCCCGTCGCGCAGCGCGCGCTGGCCCCACGGCTCGCCGGCGCAGAAGCCGTCCATGTGCCCGGCCGCCAGGCTGGACGCCATCTGGTTCGGCGGCACCGTCACCAGCTGGCAGTCGCGCAGCGGATCGACGCCCGCCGCAGCCAGCCAGTAGGACAGGAACATCGCATGGTTCCCGGTCGGGAAGGTATGCGCCAGCGTCAGGCGGCGCCGCTCTTCATGCACCAGGCGCGCCAGCGCGGCCGGGTCCTGGCTTGCTGCCGACAAGGCGCGCGCCAGCGTGATGTTCTGGCCGTTCTGGTTCAGGTTCATCAGCACCGCCATGTCGCATTGCTGGGTACCGATGCCGGCCTGGACGCCGTACAGCAGGCCATACAGCACCTGGGCCGCGTCGAGCTGCTGGCCGAGCAGGCGCTCGCGCATGGCGGTCCTGGACATCTTGCGGCTGAGCGCGAAGCGCACGCCGTATTGTTCGTCGAAGCCCAGCACCGACGCCATCACCAGCGGCGCGCAGTCGGCCAGCGGCATGAAGCCGATGCGCACGGTTTCCAGTTCGGGACGGTCGGTGCCGGCGATCCATGCGCCCTTGCCTGCCAGTGTCATATGTCTCCTTGTTAGAGAAGGTCGCGGGCCGTCAGCCCAGCAGGTCTTCCACGTCGATCAGGCGCTGCGCGACTTCCGCCAGCTTCAGGTTCTTGTTCATCGCCAGCGTGCGCAGGCGCGCGTAGGCCTGTTCTTCGCTCAGGCCGTGACGCGCCATCAACAGGCCCTTGGCGCGGTCCAAGACCTTGCGATCAAGCAGCTTCTGGCGCGTGTCGCTCAGTTCATCCAGCAGTCGCTGCTCGCGCCGGAAGCGCGCCAGCGCCACGTCCAGCACCGGCTTGACCCGTTCGGCCTGCAGCCCGGCCACGATATATGCCGACACGCCGGCTTCCAGCGCCGCATCCATGCTGCTGGGCGCGTCGTCTTCGGTGAACAACACGATCGGGCGGCGTGCATCGCGGGTGGCGATCACGATGTGCTCCAGCACGTCGCGTGCATCGGATTCGCTGTCGGCGATGATCAGGTCCGGCTGCAGCTGGGCGATGCGCTCGGGCAGGAACACGTCGGCGGGCAGCGAGGCGACCAGGTCGTAGCCCGATTCGAGCAGACCGATGCGCAGGGCCGTGCTGCGCCGTGCCTGCGCCGCCTGGGCCTGGTCGTGGTCGCGGTCGTGGTCAGTGCCGGGCCGGGAAGCGCCGGGTGTGGCGGAAAACACGACAACGATCCGCAAAGGTGGTGAAGACTGGTCTCGCGATTTCATAAGCTTCTGATATGCAAGATTCGCACCACCTACCGGCGGTCACAATCCGCCATGCCCTTCTTATGCATTTGCTGACTTTCCAGATATGCGCTGCACGCATATCTTTCCTGAGAACAACTTAACAATTATTCGCAATAGTGATCGCTGGAATCATAAATAGAAAGTTCGTTTATGACGTGAGTCTCTTTATACTGCAACGCAACATCACAGGTTTTATTTCAGGAGGTCAATCATGACTGCAGCTATCAAGAGCATCAGCTTCATCGCCGCCGCCATCGCGGCCGTCAGCAGCTTTTCGCAAGAACTCTACGTCGCCCACGGCGGCTACGCTCCGGCAGTGCGGGGTTAATATCATGCATCCACTCGAATACCTCACCGTTGCCCTGGCCGTCGTCGCCGTTGCCGCTCGCGTCGCCATGTTCCTGCCGCGTCCGCCAAAAGGTCCGTTCAAGGCAATCTAAGCAGTTCAGCAGTACCTGACATTGCGGCGCAATACGCCGCACCTCCCCTGCGCCCGCCGTACTCACGTACCGCGGGCGCTTGTCTTTACAGCAAAAAAACCTTCCACGATTCGTTCGTCTGGCGCGATGCCTGCGCTAGAATGCCCTCGCATTTCTAGCAAGAAAGCCATCCTTCCACTGTAAAGACCCGACGATGCGAACACCTGCTCTCACCCTATCGACCCTGCTCGCGGCCCTGATTGCGCTGCCCGCAGCCGCCGCCCCGACGCCGATCACCCTCGACCAGGCCATGTCCAACCCCGACTGGATCGGCACCCCGGTGGAAGCCGCCTGGTGGAGCTGGGACGGCAAGCAGGTGTACTACAAACAGAAGCGCACCGGCTCGCCCGTGCGCGATACGTACCTGGCCGCGGCCGGCAAGCCGCGCCTGGTGGCGGACGCCGAACTGGGCAAGATCGACAGCGCCGACGTCACCTATGACCGCGACCACAAGCGCATGCTGGTGCTGCGCAACGGCGACCTGTTCGAGCGCGACCTGAAAAGCGGCGCGCTGACCCAGATCACGCGCGGCGCCGCACGCCTCGAAGCGGTGCAGTACAGCGCCGACGAGCGCGCCGTGCAATACCGCATCGGCAGCGACTGGTACGTGTGGGACCGCGCCACCAAGGTGGTCGGCCCGGCCGCCCTGCCGCGCGCCGCCAAGGATCCGAACGCGGCCGAGGACGACCCCTACCGCGCCACCGAACTGCGCCTGATCGGGCACCTGCAGCGCCAGAAGGATGAGCGCGACGCCCTGCGCGCGCGCACCGACGAACTGCGCCGCGTGGACGGCTCGATCGCCCCGACCCCGGTCTACTTCGGCGACAAGGTCACCATCGAAGGCAGCTCGCTGTCGCCCGACGGCCGCTGGCTGCTGGTGGTCACCGCCGCCAAGGGCGCCGATAAAGGCCGCGCCGGCAAGATGCCGCGCTACGTGACCGAATCCGGCTACGAGGAAACCGAAGACGTGCGCGTGCGCGTCGGCCGCAACATGCCGGTGCCGCAGCAACTCAAGCTGGTCGACCTGCGTACCAATCGGGTGCAGGACGTGCCGTTCGACGCCCTGCCGGGCATCACGGTCGACCCGCTGGCCGACCTGCGCGCCGCCGCCAAGAAAGATCCGCTGAAAGGCAACCGCCCGGTGCGCATCGCCGACGGCGCCGACGCCATCGAATGGAGTGCCGACGGCAGCAAGGTCGCCGTGATGGTGCGTGCGGTCGACAACAAGGACCGCTGGATCGCCGGTGTCGACCTGGCCGCCGCCAAGCTGCAGCCGCTGCACCGCCTGAGCGACAAGGCCTGGGTCAACTACGACAACGCCGAATTCGGCTGGCTGCCGGACAACCGCACGATGTGGTACCTGTCCGAGGAAAGCGGCTACTCGCACCTGTACATGCTCGATAGCGCCACCAAGGCCACGCGTGCCCTGACGGGCGGCAAGTGGGAAGCCAGCGACGTGCGCTGGACCCACGACGGCGGCACCGCCTACATGCTGTGCAACCGCGCCACCCCGGGCGACTACGAAGTCTGCGCCGTCAATGCCAAGGGCGGCGCGGTGCGCGAAGTGACGCAGCTGGACGGCGTCGAGAAATTCACCCTGTCGCCGAACGAAAACCAGCTGCTGGTGCACTGGTCGGCCAGCTACACCCCGGTACAGATCGCGACCGTGCCCGTCTCGGGCGGCGCCGCCACCAAGCTGACCGACACCCGCTCGGCCGAATTCAAGGCGCGCGAGTGGATCGAACCGCAATACGTCGCGGTGCCGTCCAGCGCCGGCGGCGACCCGGTATGGGCCAAGCTGTATCGTCCGGCCCAGCTGGAAGCAGGTAAAAAATATCCGATCGTGATGTTCGTGCACGGCGCCGGCTACCTGCAGAACGTGAGCAAGCGCTACTCGAACTACTTCCGCGAACAGATGTTCCACAACCTGCTGGTGCAGAAGGGCTACGTGGTGCTGGACATGGACTACCGCGCCTCGAAGGGCTACGGCAGCGCATGGCGCACCGCGATCTACCGCCAGATGGGCCACCCGGAACTGGACGACTACCTGGACGGCGTCAAGTACATGGTCAATCAGCAGCAGGGCGACGCATCCAACGTCGGCGTGTACGGCGGCAGCTACGGCGGCTTCATGACCTTCATGGCGCTGATGCGCGCCCCGGACACCTTCAAGGCCGGCGCCGCGCTGCGTCCCGTCACCGACTGGACCACCTACAACCACGGCTACACCGCCAACATCCTGAACACGCCGGACATCGATCCGGAAGCGTACAAGAAATCGTCGCCGATCGAGTACGCTGCGAACCTGAAAGGCCACCTGCTGATCGCGCACGGCATGATCGACGATAACGTGTTCTACCAGGACTCGGTGCGCATGGCGCAGCGCCTGATCGAAATGAAGAAGGACCACTGGGAGCTGGCCAGCTACCCGCTCGAGCGCCATGGCTACGTGCAGCCGGAAGCCTGGTACGACCAGTACCGCCGCATCTACCAGCTGTTCGAGCGCACGCTTAAAAAGCCGGCCGAGCAGTAACACGGTAAGATCGAGGCGCCCCGCGGGGCGCCTTTTTCATTGCCGAACGTCTTCTTATACGCATGCCGATGCCACGCCCGAACACCACTCTCCTCCTCACCGCCCTGCTGGCCGCCACCATGCCGGCGCACGCGTTCCAGACCGCCGATCCGAACTTCAAGGGCTTGCCCGGCGGCGGCGGACTCGATGCGCAGCGGGTCATGGAGCTGCGCTACGGCGAATCGGCCAAGGCGGCGCCCAAGGCATCGTCGCGCGCCGCAGCGCCGCGCGAACCGTCCGACGCGGCGGCCGCGCCCAAGGCGTCGGCGGCAGCGCCTGCGCGCGAGGCGCCGGCGTCCAGGCCGATGCCGGCCGCTCCGGCCCGCATCAAGGGCGCACTCGCCACCGTCTGGCTCGAACGCAGCGGCAAGGCCGACGAAACGCGCGTCCCGCTCACCTTCGGCCAGGTATTCGCACCCGGCGCCCTGCCGCGCGGCGCGCGCCTGACAGGCAAGCTGGCCGACGGCGACACAGTGGCGCTGCAGACCGACGTCAAGGCGCGCCATGCGGACGGCTCGGTGCGGCACGCGATCGTGTCCGCCATCCTGCCTGCGCCGAAGGACAAGCCGGTCGCGCTGGGACTGGTCAAGGCCGACGCTGGCGCCGATGCGTCGAAGGACGATGCCACCGTCGCCGCGCTGCTGCGCGCCGGCCTTACTGCCGGCGTCAAGGCCACCGTCGACGGCACTGCCTACGGCGCCTCGCTCGACAAGCTGCTGGCGCGTGGCAAGCCGGCGGTGTGGCTGGCCGGCCCGGTGGCGCAGGAATGGCACGCCAGCGCGCCGCTCGCGACCGCCGACGGCAAGGAACACCCGCACCTGGCCGCGCGCTTCGCGGTGCGGTGGTATCCGGCGCTCAAGAAAGCGCGCGTCGACGTCACGGTCGAGAACAACTGGGCCTTCGAGCCCGATCCGCAGGCGTTCACCTACGATACCGAAGTGACGGTGGGCGGCAAGCAGGTCTACGCGAAGAGCGACCTGAAACACTTCCACCACGCGCGCTGGCGCAAGGTGGCGTGGTGGGGCGGCGAGCCGGCGCTCTACCTGCGCCACGATCCGCGCCAGCTGATCGACACCCTGGCGCTGCCCAACTACGACCCGGCCCTACGGATCAACGAGGGCGCGCTGGCCAGGCTGATGTCGCGCTGGGAAGGCGCCAGGACCGAGCCGATGGGCGTCGGCCTGGCGCTGCCAGGCATGCCGACCACCGGCGGGCGCATCGACATCGGCCTGCTGCCCGGCTGGGCAGTGATGCACCTGCTGAGCATGGACCCGCGCGCGGCGACGGTCACCATGGGCACCGCCGACCTGGCCGGCAGCTGGTCGATCCACTACCGCGACCGCCGCACCGGCAATCCGGTCAGCCTGCTCGACTATCCGTACATGACCATCGTCGGCACGGTCGCCGACACGCGCAATCCGGTGACGCGCAAGAGCGAGAAATTCCCGCCCTGCGCCCAGAAGGACGCCTGCAAGAACGCCAACTTCCACGACACCTCGCACCAGCCGAACTTCGCCTATCTGCCCTACCTGCTCAGCGGCGACTACTACTATCTCGAAGAGCTGCAGTTCTGGGCCCAGTACAACGCGTTCTCGTCGAACCCGAATTACCGCGAGAACCGCAAGGGCCTGCTCAAGCCGGGCCAGGTGCGCGGCCAGGCTTGGTCGCTGCGCTCGCTGGCGGAGGCGGCCTACATCACGCCCGACAACCATCCGCTCAAGGCCGCGTTCACCGAGATCGTGAACAGCAACCTGGACTGGTACAACGCCGAATACCCGAACAACCCGGACGCCAACGCGCTCGGCTTCATCGCCGGCGGCCCGGCGATCGTCTACCGCAAGGCCACCGCCCTGGCGCCGTGGCAGGACGACTTCTTCACCCAGGCCGTCGGCCACGCGGCCGATCTCGGCTTCGCCAAAGCCAAACCGCTGCTGCGCTGGAAGGCCAGATTCCCGGTGGCGCGCATGGTCGGCGAAGGCTTCTGCTGGATCGACGCCGCCAACTACAACCTGCCGGTGCGCGAGCACGCCAAGGCGCCCTACTTCAAGACCATCGGCGAGGTGTTCCGCGCCAACCGCGCGCCGGAAATCGCATCGCTGCCATGCGCCAGCGGCGAGATGGCGGCGGCGCTCAAGCTGAAGGTGGGCGAGATGAGCGGCTATGCCAGCTCGGCGATCGGGTATCCATCCAACATGCAGCCGGCGCTGGCGTATGCGGTCGATGCGCTTGGGGAACCGGGCCGCAAGGCGTGGAACAAGTTCATGGCGCGCGCGGTGAAGCCGGATTACAGTGGGGCGCCGCAGTTTGCGATCGTGCCGCGTGGCGGCGCGGATGCGCAGTGAGCGGTTTCGACGCGTTATTTTGAAGCTATCTTTATTTGATCGTATGAATATTTATCCGCTCCTTGCTCGCCTGCGCCTTCAGGCGGCTCTCCTGGTACTGGCTTGCGGTGCCCAGTCGGCCCACGCCGGTGACGACGATGCCATCAATCCCGACCGTCCCAATGTCGCCAATTCCAGCCAGGTGGTTGGCCAGGGCCGCGTGCAGCTCGAGGTTGGCGCCAACTGGGATCGCCAGCGCAGCGACGACCCGCACCTGCGCACCGTGACCACGCCGGCGCTGCTGCGGATCGGCCTGGGCGAGACGACCGAACTGCGCGTCGAGACCGACGGCCGCAGCATCGAGCACGGCTTCGATCCGGCCAGCGGCACGCACAGCACGAGCGCGGGCTGGAACGACACCTCGATCGGCTTCAAGTGGCACTTCGCCGACGGCGAAGGCAGCCATCCGTCACTGGGCCTGATCGGCAAAGTGGCGCTGCCGACCGGTAGCTCGGCGCTGCGCGGCCGGGGCCTGCTGCCGCAGGTGGCGCTGGCGGCCGAGTGGGAGCTGCCGCAAGGCTGGTCGCTGGCAGTGTCGCCGGGCGCCGGCGGTGATCTGGACGATCATGGTGCGCGTTACGGTTACGGGATTCTGGCGGCGTCGCTGGGCAAGAAGTTGACCGAGCACGCCGGCGGATTCCTTGAAGTGGCGGCGCCGCAGATCGCGTCTGCATCGCACGGCGGCAACCGGATGCAGGTCGACGCGGGAATGAGCTGGCTGCTGAACAAGGACTGCCAGGTCGATGCGATGGTGGTGCGTGGCTTGAACCGGAATACGCCGGGACTGAGCCTGGCGTTCGGGGTGTCGGTAAGGCGCTGATTCAGGTGCGCGACGGCGCGCGCACCGGGATCGCCGCAATGGCATGCTTCAGTTAACCCGGCCCGAGGAAATCAAGCAGCATCAGCGCCACCACCTTGGTGGCACGCCGCAAGTCTTCCAGCAACAGGCGTTCATCGGCCTTCTTGGCATTCGCCTCCTCCACCGTGCGCGGCCCGGCGCCGTACAGCACCGCCGGGATGCCGTATTCGCCATACAGCCGCGCATCCGCATACAGCGGCGTCCCCACCGCCGGAATTTCTTCGCCGATGACGGCGCGTCCATGATGCTGCAGACTCTCCACCAGCGGATCCACGCCAGGCAAAGGCCGTAGCGCCTGCGACAGCAGCAGGCGCCGGATCGACAGCGTGATTCCGGGAACATCGCGCACCGCGTCCTCGATCAAGGAACGCACGCGCGCCTCCACCTGCGCCGGGTCCTCCTCGGGAATCATGCGCCGATCCAGCTTCAGCGTCACCATCCCCGGCACCACATTGGTATTGGTACCGCCATCGATACGCCCGACGATCATGGTTGGCGAACCGATGCCGGCCACGCTGCTGCGTATCTTCTTCAATTCCGGCAGTTCGCCATAGATCGCATTCAGGATGCGCGTCGCCGCCTGCAGCGCGTCGACCGCCAGCTCCGGCATCGCGCCATGCCCCGCCTTGCCGTGCACCGTAACCTCCAACTGCAGGCAGGCGTTGTGCGCGGTGACGATACTGTAGCTGAAGCCGGCCGCGATCACGTAGTCTGGCCGCACGATGCCGCGTTCCAGCAGCCAGGCCGGTCCCAGCAGGCCGCCGACTTCCTCGTCGTAGGTGAAGTGCAGTTCCACCGCGCCGGCCAGCGGCACGCCGAGGGATTCCAACGCGCGCACCGCGAACACGTAGGTGGCGAAGTCGCTCTTCGACACCGCCGCCGCGCGCCCGTACAGATAGCCTTCTTCGATCGCTGCGCCATACGGCGGCCGCGTCCATCCTTCCCCGGGCGGTACCACGTCGCCGTGGGCGTTGAGCGCCAGCGTCGGCCCGCCCGCGCCATATGGGCGGCGCACCACCAGATTGGTGATGCTGGCCAGGCCATGCTCGTGCACCTGCTGAAGCGGCACCGGATGGCGCTCGACCGGCCAGCCCGCGCTTTCCAGCAGCGCGGCCACGGCGTCGGCATGCGGCGCGTTGTCGCCCGGCGGCGTGTCGGTCGGGATGCGCACCACCTGCTGCAGGAAGGCCACCTCGTCGTCGAAGTGGGCGTCGATCCAGGCCAGCAATCTGGCTTGCAAATCCGCGTTCATCGGCCTGCTCCGGTATGTGCGCCGGCCTCGAACCACGCGCCGACCTGGGCCCGTTCGGCATCGGTCATATGGGTCAGGTTCGCCAGCGGCATCGCCTTCAGTTGCACCGTCTGCTGATAGATGCGCGCCGCATGCTGGCTCACCAGCTCGGGCGAGTCCAGCATCACGCCGGCAGGCGGCGCGGCGAAACCGGGCTGGGTTGGCTGGGCCGCGTGGCAGGACACGCAGCGCTGGTCCATGATGGTGCGCACCTGGGCGAAGCGCGCCGCCTCGCCGCTGGCCAGCGGCGCCGCCTCGACCCGCGCGGGCGCGTTCGGCGCCAGCAGCACCGACAGCACCAGCAGCACGGCCACGCCGGCCGCCGGATACTTCCACTCGATGCGTCCCTTGTGGCGCAGATTGAAGAAGTGGCGGATCAACACCCCGGCCAGCATGATGGCGCCGAGCACCACCCATGCGTCCGGATGGTTGTAGGTCATCGCATAGTGATTGCTGATCATGATGAACAGCACCGGCAGCGTGAAGTAGTTGTTGTGGACGCTGCGCTGCTTGGCCTTGATGCCGTGCACCGGGTCGGGCTTCTGGCCCGCCAGCATGGCATTGACCATCTTGCGCTGGCCCGGGATGATCAGCATCGCCACGTTGGCCACCATCATGGTGCCGATCATCGCGCCCACGTGCAGATAGGCCGCACGCCCGCTCAATAACTGCGTCAGCACCCAGCTGCTGGCGACCAGGAACAGCCAGATGACGACGCCGAAGACCAGCGGACGATTTCCCAGCGGCGAGCGGCACAGCAGGTCATAGACGATCCAGCCCACGACCAGACTGCCCAGCCCGATGCCGACCGCTTGTGCTGAACTCAGGTCAGCCACGCTGCGGTCGACCATCATCGCGCGCGCGTTCAGGTAGTAGACGATCACCAAGAGCGCGAAGCCGGACAGCCAGGTGGTATACGCCTCCCACTTGAACCAGTGCAGCTCCTTCGGCAGTTCGCCCGGCGCCACCAGATACTTCTGCGGGTTGTAGAAGCCGCCGCCGTGCACCGCCCACAGTTCGCCGGCCACGCCCTTCTTCGCCAGCTCGGAATCGGGCGCCGGCGGGCGGATCGAGTTATCGAGCCAAACGAAATAGAACGACGCGCCGATCCAGGCAATGCCGGCGATGATGTGCAGCCAGCGCACCAGCAGGTTGAGCCACTCGAGACCGTACGGCGCCAGGTATCCGAAATCCATGCGTTTCCCTTCGATTGAATTGGTGCCGCCAATGCCGCCGGCATGGCGCGCGCCGGCGCTTGCAGTGCGTTGAAGATACGCCGATTTCAATTTCAGCAACATGAAACTAGCGTATATTCGACATATCTCGTTCGATATACACACGCATCTACTACCGCCATGGCCAGCCTGCCCCAGCACCTCGACCTGCATCTGATCCGCATCCTGTACCTGCTGCTGGTGGAAAAAAATGTGTCGCGCGTGGCGCTCAAGCTGAACCAGCCGCAGCCCTCGATCTCGGCCTCGCTGCGCAAACTCCGTGACCTCACCGGCGACCCGCTGCTGGTGCGCGGCGCGCGCGGTATGGTGCCGACCCAGCACGGCGAAAGCCTGCTGAAACCCGCCAAGCGCATCCTCGACGAAGCCGAGAGCCTGTTCGTGCGCAAGGCGCCGTTCCTGCCGGAAGAGGCGGCGCGCACCTTCCACATCGCCGCGCCGGACTACCTCGACATGCGCTTCCTGCCGAACGTGGTGGCGGCGGTGCGGCGCGGTTCGCCCAACAGCAAGGTGGTGATCCACAGCCTGGGACCAGGCACCGACTATCTGCGCATGCTGTCCGACGGCGAGATGGACCTGGTGATCGCCAACTGGGACGAGCCGCCGGCGCACCTGCACATCTCGAAGCTGTTCGAAGACCCAATCATCTGCACCATGCGCGCCGACAGTCCCTACGCCAAGCGCACCGCCGTTGACGCCATGACGCTCGAAGACTACCTCGGCCTGCCGCACGTGGCCCCGACCCAGATGCTGCCCGGCTACCACGGCGTGATCGACGCCTTCCTCGAGCGCCAGGGCCTGCAGCGCAAGGTGGCGGTGGAGTCGCCCTATTTCGGCGTGATCCCTTATATGCTGACCCAGAGCGACCTGGTGCTCACCACCGGGCGCCAGTTCATCCGCGCGTTCGAAAAGACACTGCCGCTGAAAAGCTTCACGGTGCCGCTCAAGTTCCCGCCGATGCGCTTCTATCAGCTGTGGCACCAGCGCGTGCACCAGTCGACCGAGCACAAATGGCTGCGCGACCAGGTCAGCGGCGCGGCGCGCGCGCTGGTACAGGACTAGCAGGGATATATCCGCGCACCGAGCGCGGTCATGCCGGCGCCGATATGCCGGGCCGGACGAGCAGGACGTACCATTGATCGCTTCGACCACGGAGTTGCCATGATCACGATCCAGAGCCTGAACAGTTGCGATGCATCCGCCTTTGTCGACACGCTGCGCGGCATCTACGAGCACTCGCCCTGGATTCCCGAGCGGGCCGCCGCCCGCCGCCCATTCGCCAGCCTGGCCGCGCTCAAGCTGGCCTTGCAGGATGCGGTCGATGCCGCCTCGCCGGACGAACGCCTGTCCCTGCTGCGCGCCCACCCCGAACTGGCCGGCAAGGCCGCCATCGCCGGCGCGCTGACTGCGGAATCGAACGGCGAACAGGCCAGCTCCGGCCTGGACCGCTGCTCGCCCGGGGAATACGCGCTGCTGCACGAACTCAATGCGCGCTACAACGAACGCTTCGGTTTTCCCTTCATCCTCGCGGTCAAGGGCCCGACCGGACAAGGCCTGACGCGCCAGACCATCATCGACACCTTCACCCGCCGCCTGCAGGGTCAACCGCCCGACGAACTGGCCGAAGCGCTGCGCCAGGTGCACCGCATTGCCGAGATCCGTCTCAACGCGCTGCTCAAGATCGAGCCGGCCATCGGCGCGCTCGTGATGGACTGGGCCGAGCAGCTCGGCGCCATCAGCGACGACGCATCCAGCCTCACCTGCGCCTACTTGACACTCGCGCACCGGCGCACGGCTAAACTCATCGCGGGGTGGATGCGGGACGCCGGCATGGCGGTCCACATCGACGCGGTCGGCAACGTGGTCGGGCGCTTCGGCGCGGCACAGGCGGGCGCGCGCACCCTGGTCACCGGCTCGCACTACGACACCGTGCGTAACGGCGGCAAGTACGACGGCCGGCTCGGGATCCTGCTGCCGATCGCGCTGGTACGCCAGCTGCATGCGCGTGGCGAACGCCTGCCGTACGACCTGGAAGTGGTCGCCTTCGCCGAAGAAGAAGGCGTGCGCTTTCGCAGCACTTTCCTGGGCAGCAGCGCGCTGGCCGGCGATTTCGACCCCGGCCTGCTCGATGCAGTCGATGCCGACGGCGTCACATTGCGCGCTGCGCTGGCGGACGCCGGCCACGATCCGGCGGCGATTCCCGCCACCGCGCGCGATCCGGCGTCCCTGCTCGGTTTCGTCGAGGTGCATATCGAGCAGGGCCCGGTGCTGCTCGAACGCGGCCTGCCGCTGGGCGTGGTGAACGCGATCGCCGGCAGCTCGCGCTACCTGGTCGAACTGAGCGGCGTCGCCGGCCATGCCGGCACCACGCCGATGGCGATGCGGCGCGACGCCGCGGCGGCCGCCGCCGAAATCGTGCTGCTGATCGAACAGCGCTGCAGCGGCCAGGGTGCGCTGGTCGGCACCGTCGGCCAGCTCGAGGTGCCGGGCGGCTCGGTCAACGTGATTCCCGGCGCCTGCCGCCTGTCGCTCGACATCCGCGCCGGCGACGATGCCGTGCGCCTGGCGGCGGTGGACGACATCCTGGCCGGGATAAGCGCCATCTGCGCCCGGCGCGGCATCGGCGAACGGTTATGGAAGCTGCTTGAGATCGACGCCGCGCCATGCGCGCCGCATCTGATGGACGGCCTGGGCGCCGCGATCGAACGCGCCGGCCTGCCGCGTCTCAACCTGCCGTCCGGCGCCGGCCACGACGCCATGCGCATGGCGCGCATTACCGAGGTGGCGATGCTGTTCGTCCGCTGCGGCAACGGCGGCATCAGCCACAACCCGCTCGAGACCATGACTGCCGACGACGCCGGGATCGCCGGCCAGGTGCTGCTCGACTTCCTGCGCAACTTCGGATGAACCACACCAAGCCGCTGCGAGCCGGCCGGGCCGTCATCGCCCGAGGCTTCAGTCGGCCGCGATCGCCGGCAGGATCAGGGTGGTGAGCAGCTTCTCGGTCAGCGGATGCGGCGCCCGCACGTTGAAATTGGTGGTGGTGATCACCACCACGCTGTCGAGCTCCGGCAGCACGTAGACCTTGTTGCCGCCCATCCCGGACATCGCGTAGCTGGCCACCTCGCGTCCGTTCGTCTCGAACGGCTGCAGCCACCACAGGTAGCCGTAGTCGACGCCCTCGCGCACCTGGGCATGCGGCGCGATCGAGCGCTGCACCCAGGCGCGCGCGAGCACCTGCCGCCCTTTCCACGCGCCACCGTTCAGGTACAGCTGGCCGAGCTTGTACAGGTCACGCGTACGCAACCCCAGGCCGCCGCCGGTCATCGCCGCGCCCAGCGGCTGCAGCTGCCAGCGCACCTTGCCGATGCCGAGCGGCTTGAACAGCACCTCGTCGGCGAAATCGGGCACGCTACGCCGCGTGGCGCGCTCCAGGATCGGGCCGAGCAGCGTCGTGCCCGCGGTGCAGTAGCTGAAGGCGCGTCCGTAGGGCTGCTGCTCGGGCTTGGGCACCCAGTCCGGGAAGCCCCGCACCGGCAGTTCGAGATAGAAGCGGCTCCAGTCCTCGACCAGGTACATGCGCTCCTCGTTCCCGCGCGAGAACGCGTTGTCGTCGTCGCATTCGAGCAGAGAACTCATGGTGATCAGGTCTTCGACCGTGATGCGCGCCTTGCGCGGGTCGGGCTGGGCCAGCGGCATGCGGTCCTGGAAGAACGGCAGCACCGGGCTGTCGAGGCGCAGCAGACCGCGTTCGATGGCGGCGCCGACCAGCATGCCGCCCACGGTCTTGGTCACCGAACGCGTGTTGCGCAGCGCTTCGGCGCCGCCATCCTTGCCGCGGCCTTCGTCGAAATAGCGCTCGTAGATCACCTTGCCGTGGCGCGCCACCAGCACGCTGGTGATCTGCTTGAAGTCGCCGGCCTCGATGTCGGCCGTCACCTTGTCGAACGGCGCCGCGCCGGCCTGCGCCATCACCAGTATCGACGCCAGTCCCAGTCCCAGGGTTCCCGCATATCGCAACATGCCCGCCTCCCTTCCGTGGAAAGTTACAGCTTAGTCCTGCGCGTTCGACCTCGTCTTGTACGTTTCAAACATCCTGCGCCGCAGCACGCCGGGCGGCATGCCGAAGCGCTGGCGGAAGGCATGGGTCATGTGGCTCTGGTCGACGAAGCCGGCTTCCAGCGCGATATCGGCCACGCTGCGGCCGGGCTGGCGCAGCGTGGTGCAGGCGCGCTCGATGCGGCGCCAGCGCAGCAGCTCTCCGGGCGAGCAGCCGAGCAGATCGCGGAATACGCGCGCCAGGTGCACCGGATGCACGCCGCTGCCTGCTGCCACCGCGGCGATCGACAGCCTGGCGTCGCCCGCGCCATCCATCACCGCCTCGAAGGCGCGGTGCAACCAAGCCGGCGGCCGGTTCGGCGCGCGCGGCGGCGTGGCGTCGCTCTGCGCCAGCAATTCCCACACCCCGGATTCGAGCAGCGCCGCATCGGGCACGCCCTGCATGGCGCGCGCCAGGCCGAAGGCGCTGCGCAGGCAGGCCGGCTGGCGCAGATAGCTGGCCCCGGGAGGGATGGCACGCAGCGCCTCGCCGCCGTCCAGCCGCGCCGGGTCGATCGACACCGTCAGGAAGCGTCCCTGCCCACCGAGAAAGCGGTCGCGGTGCACGGTGCCGGGCGCGTTGTAGACCAGCGCCGGCGCCGGCGCGAATTCCGGCGCGCCGCGCGCGCTCGAGAGGTAGACCCCGGCCAGCACCAGCACGAAGTGCGCTTCCTGGTGCAGGTGCAGCTGCACGTCGTGCTCGGGCGCCTGCGCCTGCAGCAGGCCGAGTTCGAACACCCCGCCGTGCGTGCGTTCCTGCCGCACACCGTAGAACTCTCCGGGGCGCAGCAGCACGGTCATCGCCGTGCGCGTCCTGCCATCATCGCGCCGTACACCACCGCTGCGATAGCGACACCGACGAACCAGGCATAGGTATAGATGGTCTTGAACGCGTCGCCGACATCCGGAAACGCGCTCGGGAAGGCGGCGTTGAGGAAGCCCGGGATGTTGGGCGCAACGCCAAGAATGAACGCCGCGACCGCCGCCATGTTCCAGCCATTGCCGAACGAGTACGCGCCATCGTGGCGGTACAGCTGGTCGACATCGAGCACGGTCTTGCGCATCAGGTAGTAGTCGACGATCAGGATGCCGGCGATCGGCCCCAGCAGCGCCGAGTAGCCGACCAGCCAGGTGAAGATGTAGTTCTGGGTCGATTCCAAGATCTTCCACGGCATCATCACCAGCGCCAGGCCGGCCGTGATGTAGCCGCCGCTGCGGTAGCTGATGCGGCGCGGCGCCAGCGCCGAGAAGTCGTAGGCCGGCCCCACCAGGTTGGCGGCCAGGTTAACGCTGACGGTATCGACCAGCAGCACGATCAGCGCCACCAGCACCGCGATGCCGGTCATGCGGCTGGCCAGGTCGACCGGGTCCCACAGCGCCTTGCCGTACAGGACCACGGTGGCCGAGGTGACGATCACGGCCAGCGCGGCGAGTAAGCCCATCGGCGCCGGCAGGCCGATCGCCTGGCCCAGCACCTGGTCGCGCTGCGATCTGGCGAAGCGGGTGAAGTCGGGAATGTTCAGCGCCAGCGTGGCCCAGAAGCCGATCATTGCGGTGAGCGAAGGCCAGAATGCGATCCAGAATTCGCCTTCACGCTTGCCGCCCGGGGCGAACTGCGAGGGCTGGTCGAGCAGCGGGCCGAAGCCGCCCGCCTTGTCATGCACCCACCACAGCAACACGAAGCAGATCGCGATCTTCAGCGGCGCGGTCCAGGTCTCGAGCTTGCGGATCGATTCCATTCCGTGCACCACGAAGTACAGCTGGATCGCCCAGAACGCCAGGAAGCAGCCCAGCTGCGCCAGGTTGATGCCGAGCCAGGCCAAGGGCGCGCCACCGATCGGCGAACCGTTCATCACGCCCAGCAGCGTGTAGATCATGCTGCCGCCGAACCAGGTCTGGATGCCGTACCAGCCGCAGGCGACGATGGCGCGCATCAGCGCCGGCAGCCGCGCGCCGCGCGTGCCGAACGAGGTCCGTGCCAGCACCGCGTACGGGATGCCGTACTTGGCGCCGGCGTGGCCGATCAAGAGCATCGGCAGTAGCACGATGGCATTGGCCAGGAACACCGTCAGCACCGCCTGGCGGCCGGACATGCCCTCTTCCACCAGGCTGGCCGACAAGGTGTAGGCCGGGATGCACATGACCATGCCGACCCACAGCGCGGCGAAGTGGTACCAGCGCCAGGTGCGCTGGGCGGGCGTGGTCGGCGCCAGGTCGTGGTTCCAGAGGTCGGGATCGGCGGCGGCAATATGGTCGGGCATGGTCACGAGGCGGGCCTTTCAAAAACGGTGCGCGCGAGTGTACCCGAAAGGTCAATACGGCGTGCCCCGTTCACCCGGCCTGCCGCCGCGTGCTCATCAAGCCTGCAGGTCGGCGTGGATCACGCGCGCCGCGCGCTCGCCGTGGCGCAGCGCATCCACCGCTTCCAGCCGGGAGGCGATGCAGTCGCCGCCGGCATACATGCCCGGCAACGCGGTGCGAAAGCACCCGTCCACCTGGATCCGGTCGCCTTCGCACGACAGACGCCGCAGGGCGCCGTCCGGCGCCAGCGTGGCGCGCCCGACCGCCTTGAACACCGCATGCGCGGCGATCTCGGTGAAGCCGCCGGTGTTGACCACGCAGCCGTCCAGCAGGCGGGTCTGCTCGAAGCGCACGGCTTCGACCGCGCCATCTTCATCGTGCAGCACGTCGAGCGGTGCCACCCACGGCCGCACGCGAATGAAGTGTTCGCGCGCGGCCTGCATCTCATCGCCGTCGGGCGCCAGCGCATGACGCAGCGCCAGCGTCACGTCCTGCGCGCCGAGCGCCTTCAGGCGCAATGCCAGCGCCAGCGCGCCGCGACTGGCGCCGATCACCACCGCGCGCTGCATCGGCAGCAGCGCCAGTGCCGGCAAGTCTTCGCTCGCAACCACGGCGGCGACCTGGCGCCCTGCGTCGGCCAGGCCGGCCGCATCGAAGCCGCTCAGACCCAGCACGCGCGCCATCGCCAGGCCGACGCCCAGGTAGACGGCGTCGTACGCCAGATGCAGCGCGGCCAGGTCGAGGTTGTCGCCCAGCTTGCGCCCGTACTCGACGCGGATGCGGCCCGCCGCCAGCAGGCGCGCGAACTCTTCCGCCTTGGGCGGATCCAGCGGCGACGGCGTCTGCGCCATGCGCTCGCGCGAGCGCGCCTCGTATAACAGCACGTCGTTGCCGAGCATGGCGAGGCGGTGCGCGCAGGCGGTGCCGGACGGACCGGCGCCGACCACGGCGACCAGCTTGCCGGTCGGCGCGGCCGGCTCCAGCCGCAGGTACGTCGATTGCGCGGCGGTCTGCAAAGCAGCCGGCACGGCCACGGCCTGCGGTTCGGTCAATGCGATCATCTTCTCTCTCTTTCTTGTTGGTGTTGGCCGGAGATGGGTCGGGCCGTTCGTTGCGGCCTTGGTGAGGTGCTATTCCAGGCGTTTCAGTACCGCCG
The DNA here is from genome assembly GCF_031995545.1 of Massilia sp. GTDB lineage: Bacteria > Pseudomonadota > Gammaproteobacteria > Burkholderiales > Burkholderiaceae_D > Telluria. The sequence continues at coordinate 244,174 of NZ_DAMAGA010000003.1, read as the reverse complement.
CCAGCTTGCCGAACAACTCGTCGACATGCTGGCGGCTTAGCACCAGCGGCGGCGACAGCGCGATGATGTCGCCGGTGGTGCGGATCAGCAGGCCATCTGCGAAAGCCGCCTTCAGCGCCGCATAGCCGCGCGCGCCGGGCTTGCCGGGGATCGGTTCCAATTCGACGGCCCCGATCATGCCGATCGAGCGCAGGTCGATCACGTGCGGCAGTCCGCGCAGCGCGTGCAGCGCATCCTCGAAGTACGGCTGCATCGCGCGCGCATTCTCCATCACGCCCTGCTCGCGGAACACGTCCAGCGTGGCCAGCGCGGCGGCGCAGGCCAGCGGGTGTCCGGAATAGGTATAGCCGTGGAACAGCTCGATGCCCGGCGGCGCGTCCATGAATGCGTCGTGGATGAAGCCCTTGCTGAACACGGCGCCCATCGGCACCGCGCCGTTGGTGATGCCCTTGGCGGCGCACATCAGGTCCGGCTCGACACGAAAATAGTCGCCCGCGAACGGCGTGCCCAGTCGCCCGAAGCCGGTGATCACCTCGTCGAAGATCAGCAGGATGCCGTGGCGGTCGCAGATGTCGCGCAGGCGCTGCAGGTAGCCCTTGGGCGGAATCAGCACGCCGGTGGAACCGGACACCGGCTCGACGATCACGGCGGCGATGGTGGACGGATCGTGCAGCGCCACCAGGCGTTCCAGGTCGTCGGCCAGTTCGGCGCCGAACGCCGGTTCGCCGCGCGAGTAGGCATTGCGCTCCAGGTCGTGGGTGTGGCGCAAGTGGTCGGCCCCCGGCAGCAGCGGGCCGAAGTTCTTGCGGTTGGCGCCGATGCCGCCCACGCTCAGACCGCCGAAGCCGACGCCGTGGTAGCCGCGCTCGCGTCCGATCAGGCGCGTGCGCCCGCCCTCCCCGCGCGCCTTGTGGTAGGCCAGCGCGATCTTGAGCGCCGTGTCCACCGCCTCGGAACCGGAGCCGGTATAGAACACATGGCCGAAGCGGTGGCCGCTGAATTCCATCAGCGCCTCGGCCAGCTCGAAGGCGGCCGGGTGGCCCATCTGGAACGTGGGCGCGTAGTCGAGCTGGCCGGCCATGGCGGCGATCGCCTGCGCGATTTTCGGCTGGCCGTGCCCGCACGGCACGCACCACAGGCCGGCAGCGCCGTCCAGAATCTGGTTGCCGTCGACGTCGCGGTAGTACATGCCTTCGGCCGCCACGAGCAGGCGCGGGTCGCGCTTGAAGTCGCGGTTGTTGGTGAACGGCATCCAGAAGGATGACATCGAGTGCGGCCTGGACTGGTTCATGCTGTTCTCCTCGACCCGGTGACGCCGGCATCAATGCAGTTTGAACAATATTCGGGCTTCTGGCAATCACAACGGCGCTGCAACCGCCCGGCACTCTCCAACACCGTTGTTCACATGGCGCACAGCAATGGTATGCTACCGCTTACCACATTGACAACGCCGAGCATGTCGACCTATTTCACCCCTGTCCTGACCACCGAACGCCTGGTGCTGCGCCCGCTGAAGACGGACGATGCCGCCGGCCTGTTCGCCATCTTTTCCGACCCCGCCGTGGTGCGCTTCTGGAGTGCCGAGGCCTGGACCGACATCTCGTTCGCCGAGACCGCCATCGCCAGGGCACTGGAAGGCTACCGCGACGAAACCGACATCCATTTCGCGGTCGAACTGGTGCGTGGCGGACAGCTGATCGGCACCGTCAAGCTGCACCACTTCTTCAACCAGAACCACCGCTGCGAACTGGGTTACGCGGTCGCCAGCGCGCATTGGGGCAAGGGCTATGCCAGCGAGGCGATCGAAGCGGCGCTCGACCATGGCTTCCGCGAGGTCGGCCTGAACCGGGTGGAAGCCGACATCGACCCGCGCAACGAAGCATCCGGCCGGGTGCTGGAAAAGCTCGGCTTTCGCAAGGAAGGCTACATGCCGCAGCGCTGGCTGGTGCATGGCCAGTATGCCGACACGGTGAACTACGGCCTGCTGCGCAGCTATTGGGACGAACGCAAGGCGGTGCGCGGATGACGATGCGGAGCGAGACGATGAAGACCTTGACGGCATGCGCGGCATTGACACTGGCGGCTTTGGCCGGCGCGGCGCCATCGGTGGCGGCCCAGGCCACGGTGCCGGCCTGGCGCGACGTGGTGGTGTATGCGGCCGACGCCGCCTATCCGGCGGCGCTGGCGCGCCGCGGCGTGCAGGGCGAAGCGGTGGTCGAACTCACCGTGGACGCGGAGGCGCGCGAGCGCACGGCCACGGTCCGCACCTCGTCGCGTTCGGCCGAGCTGGACGCGCTGGCGGTGACGATGGCCAAGCGCATGGACATCGCCGCGCTTGATGGTGCCAGCGGCCTGGTGCGGGTGCGCTTCCTGAAGGACCACAGCACCACGGTCGCCACCAAGACCTGCGCCGACTTCAACGTCGACGCCGCCTACCAGGCCGCCACCTTCCCCGAGCGCCGGCTGCGTGAGATGCCGGTGATGGTCGAGAGCATCGGCATGCTGATCTACAGCCTGCACCGCGCCGGTACCCAGCGCTCGTTCCCGGCGGTCGAGCCGCTGATCGACGCCACGGTGGCGGCCTGCGCGCGTACGCCGGCGTCCGGCATGCTGGACGTGATGCGCCAGGAAGCGCTCAAGCTGATCGAAGAATAAGGGGCGCCGCGGTCGTATTGACGCCGCCCGGGCATTCCCGTTCATCCGCCCAAACGACCGTTAAACCCGATCGGCATGCGCTTCGTCGGATCGGGCTTGGCCCGGCCGGCGCGCGCCCCTAGAGTAACCTCATCGTCCACCGAGAAGGATACGCTCGCATGAAAACCATCCATACGCCCTCCAGCCGTTTCAAATCGATCCTGCGCGACATGGAAGTCGCCGGCCGCGCCGGCTGGCGCCTGGCCAAGTCCGGCGCCCGTACACTTAGCCGCATGCCGTGGCCGGTGCTGCTGGTGGCCGCGATCGCGCTGGCCGCGCTGGTGACCATCGTGCCGCTGGTGCTGGGACTGTTCATTGCCTTGCTGGTGCTGAAGTTTGTCGCCGGCATCGTGTTCAACCGCGGGCCGCGCGATATCGAGGTCTATAAACCACACGATCCGCAGCACAGTTCTCAGTCGCAGGGATAAGCGAAACATGGCAGCCACCCAGATCAACCGCGCGCTCGACTTCGTGCACGATGCCGTGCGCGAAGCCGGCGCGCTGTGGTGGCGCTTCTTCGACTGGCTGGCGCTGGTCGAATGGCGCCAGCTGTACCTGATCTGGTTCCTGGCGCTGGTCACCGGTTTCTTCTTCGCCGTCTCCGAGCCGGCGATCTGGTTCGTACTGATCTCGTTCGGCGTCAAGGTGCTGGCCGGCGGCAAGCGCCGCGCCGAACTGCTGGCGCGTGAAGCGTCGGACAAGGCCAATGTCGCCACGCTGGAACGGCGGCTGATGGAAGCGCAGATGGCCACGCTCCAGGCCCAGGTCGAACCGCACTTCCTGTTCAACACCCTGGCCCTGATCGGCCAGCTGATCGAGACCGACCAGAAGGAAGCGGCGCGCGTGCACGGCTTCCTGATCGAATACCTGCGCGCCTCGCTGCCGCAGATGCGCAGCAGGAACGGCAAAGGCAGCGGCGGCACGCTCGGCAAGCAGGTCGAGCTGTCCCGTGCCTATCTCGCCATCATGCAGGCGAGGATGAAGGAGCGGCTGGCCGTGCGCTTCGAGGTGCCCGACTTCCTCGGCAGCGCGCCGTTTCCGCCGATGATGCTGCAGACGCTGATCGAGAACGCGATCAAGCACGGCCTGGAGCCGAAGGTCAGCGGCGGCACGATCCTGGTGCGCGCGCAGGTGGTCGGCGCCACGCTGCATGTGGACGTGTGCGACGATGGCGTCGGCATCGACCTGCATGCGGGCGAAGGCGTGGGGCTGGCGAATATCCGCGAGCGCCTGGCGCTGCTGTATGGGAAAGCGGCGGAACTGGCGATCGAGATTCCGCCTGGCGGCGGTGCCTGCGTGTCGATCCGGCTGCCGTATCGCATGACCGAGGATGACTGAACGCACCATGTCGACGATTGCTCCGACCGCCCTGATTGCCGACGACGAAGCGCCGATGCGCGACCAGTTGCGCGTGCGCCTGCTGCAGGCCTGGCCCGAACTGCGCATCGTGGCCGAGGCCAGCAACGGCGCCGAAGCGGTGGCAATGGCTGGCGAACTTCAGCCCGACATCGTGTTTCTCGACATCCGCATGCCGGGCCTGGGTGGCATCGATGCGGCGCGCCAGCTGTATGACCGCTGCCACATCGTGTTCGTCACCGCTTACGATCAGTACGCGATCGACGCCTTCGAGCATGGTGCGATCGACTATCTGCTCAAGCCGGTGACGCCGGACCGGCTCGCGACCACGGTGTCGCGTCTCAAGCGTCGTCTGGAAAAGCAGCCGCAGGATATCGGTGCGCAGCTGGCGCAACTGGCGCAATTGACCGCGTTGGGGCAGCGCCTGCTGCAGCCCGATCCGCCGGATGCCAAGCGCCCTTACCTGCGCTGGATCCAGGCCCAGTCCGGCCAGAGCCTGCGCATGGTGAGCACGCGTGAAGTGCTGTTCTTCCAGTCGGACGAAAAGTACACGCGGGTGCAGACCGCCACCGCCCAGCACCTGATCCGCAAGACGCTCAAGGAGCTGGAGGAAGAGCTGGATCCGGACGAGTTCTGGCGCATTCATCGCTCGACCCTGGTGCGGGTCGACGCCATTCTCGAAGTGCGGCGCGATATGCGTGGGCGGCAGATGCTGCGGTTGCGCGATTGTGCGCAAGAGCTGGAAGTGAGCCGCAATCACGGGGCGCTGTTCCAGCAGATGTGATCAAGGATTCGGGCAGCCGAGGGCATGCATGGAGCTGCCCGGCCGGGCGGTTTTCCTTTACTTCTCGCCTAAAAACACGACAAGTTCGTCATATCCGCCTATGCGCTTCCCGTCAATATAGGTCTGCGGCGTGGTCTGGACTCCCTCCTCCTGCATGAAGGCATCTACTTCGCTTCGGGTAGCCAACTGATGATCCTCAACCTGGTAACCCGCCCGTTGTAATAATTCCAGCGACTTGACGCCAAATGGACAAATATGTTCTGGCGTGACCATACGGTGCAGCAATGCTTGTTTGGATTCAATTGACATGTTATCTCTTTCTTTAACAGCTAAGTTTCCTTGTGAAAATGTGACGATCCAGTAGATCGTGGATTCAAGGTTAGACTGGTAGTACCGGCCGCGCCGTGCGTCAACGAACCCATGGCTGTGATCACGGGTTCGGCTTCGGTGTGCCTCCTCTGCCTTCCGGTTGATTAGCCGATTTCATCGTCACGTCATATTAAAAAAATAAGCTGGCTCGCACTCAAATATCGGAGCCCAGCATGACTTCATCGATTTCGCGTCGCAGTTTCCTGTCCCAGAGCGGGGCCTTGGTGGGCAGTTCGGCATTGGGCGCTTCCCTGCTGCTCGAGGGTTGCGGCGGCAGCCGCAGCCACGCGTCAATCGGTGTCAGCGAGAGCGAGCGGCCCAGGATGCCGTCGGGAATACAGTTCGGCGACATCACGGATAACCGGGCGATCATCTGGAGCCGAAGCGATCGCAATGCGCAGATGATCGTCGAATACGATACCAGCGACCGTTTCACCAATCCGAACCGCATCGTTGGCCCCACTGCCAGCGACGCCACCGATTTCACGACCCGTGTCGACTTGAGCGGCTTGCCGGCCGGGCAAACGGTATTCGTCCGTGTGCGCTATGTGGATCCCCACAATCCCAAAATCGAAAGCGAAACCCTCTCGGGGCAGTTCAGGACCACGCCGCCCGCCGATGCAATCCGGCCCGTGCGTGTTCACTGGAGCGGCGACCAGTGCGGCCAGGGCTGGGGTATCAACGCCGACTTTGGCGGCATGAAAATCTATGAAGCGATGCGTTTGCGCGACCCGGATTTTTTCATCCACAACGGCGACACGATTTATGCCGACGGCCCTATCCTGACCCAGGTAACCGCGGAAAACGGAAAAGTATGGCGTAATCTGGTCACCGAAGAAGTCAGCAAGGTCGCGGAAACGCTGAAGGAATACCGTGGCCGCCATGCCTACAACATGATGGACGCGAACTTCCGCAAGTTCGCGGCTCAGGTACCGCAGATCTGGCAATGGGACGATCACGAAGTCACGAATAACTACAGCGCCGCCAAGGACCTATCGAGCGATGCGCGTTACACCGAAAAAAGCATTGCCACCCTCACTACCCGCGGCCGTCGCGCCTTCCTCGAATATGCGCCGATGCGCTATTACAAGCAAAGCGAACCGCAACGCATATACCGCGCCATCTCGCACGGCCCACTGCTGGACGTCTTCGTCGTGGACATGCGCACCTACCGTGGTCCGAACAGTACCAACCTGCAAACCGTGGAAGACGCCAGTTCGGCATTTCTCGGGAGGGAACAGGTGGAATGGCTGATCGCAAAGCTGAAGGCCTCGAAAGCAACCTGGAAAGTCATCTCCGCCGACATGCCCATCGGCCTGAATGTCGGCGACGGCAACAATGCCCAGGGTGAAGCCTTGTGGGAAGCGCTCGCCAACGGCAACGACGGCGTTCCGCTCGGCCGCGAACTCGAAATGGCCCGCCTGCTCAGCGGTATCAAGGCAGTCCCGAACGTGGTCTGGATTACCACCGACGTCCACTATTGCGCCGCCCACTATTACGATCCCGCCCAAGCCCGGTTCACGAACTTTTCGCCATTCTGGGAATTCGTCGCTGGCCCAATGAATGCCGGCACCTTCGGCCCGGGCGTGCTCGACAAAACCTTCGGCCCCACCGCGGTATTTTCGAAAAGCCCGCTGATCCAGAACTCCTCGCCATTTGCTGGCTACCAGTTCTTTGGTGAGATCAATATCGACCCTCGCACCAAGGCGATGAAGGTCGAGCTGTTCAACCTCGACGGCATCTCGCAGTTTGCGCAGACGCTACCGGCGGCGGGTGTGTAAAGTCAGGCGCTCTACGTCTGATTGGCTGGATTCAGATAATTGTTCTTGACCCGCACATAGTGCTCGGCCGAGTAGCGCAGCCAGGCCTTCTCGGCATCGGTCAACGGCCGCACCTTCTCGGCCGGCCGCCCCATGTACAGGAAGCCGCTTTCCAGCGTCTTGCCGGGCGGGACCAGGCTGCCGGCGCCGAGCATCACCAGGTCTTCGACTACCACGTCATCCATCAGAATGCTGCCCATGCCGATCAGGCAGTCATTGCCGATGCGGCAACCGTGCAGGATCGCCGAGTGGCCAACGGTGACGTAGTCCCCGATGATCAAGGGCGAGCCCTGCGGCTTGTGCGGGGTGCGATGGGCAACGTGGCCCACGGTCAGGTCCTGGATGTTGGTCGAATGGCCGATGACGATGTCGTTGACGTCGCCGCGCAGAACGGCGTTGCACCAGACCGACGAATCGGGACCGATGCGGACGCTGCCAATGACCTGGGCGGAATCGTGGAGATAGACGCCAGCGGCGAGTTGCGGGGTGACGTCGAGATAGAAGGATGTCGGCATAAGCGAAAATATTGCCAAACAAACAGATTTAGTACAAGAAATTTATATAGTCTTCTTACTGGCGTGCGCTGCGCTGACGGCACTTTTCTCCATAATCACAGCTACTCGACCTTACCGGAGATGACACATGCCAATTTTTAACATTCAAATCACTTGGCAATATTCAATCGAAAGCATCGTTCTGGACACCACATCACAACCCACACTAGGGAAGTTATTAACCACAACCGAACATCGGATAGGCGAGGATGATGAACATACGTACGAAGCAGTAATTCTGAATTATTCCCATACAGATCAATCAATGTTACTGACGTTAGATTACGATAAATTCCGCAATCAAGAGGTCAGCAATGATTCGTGGGGAAAATCGACGATTGAGATTGACCTTTCGAAAAAGGCGTTACATAGAGCGGTATGGAAAGATAATGAAATCAACAACTATAACGGCCCAGCCCGCAATGTCGTGTTAACCATATATCCAACCGAAGTCGAGAAGTTAACGGCTGAACTAGTGAATGACATCGCCGTCATTGAGGGCTCGATCGCAGATACAGAAAGGCCGACCCAGATCTTGGCACGCGTTGGTCAAGGAAAATTCCGCGCCGGCGTTACGCATGCATGGAAAAACGGCGAGGCTTGTGCAGTCACTGGCATCGCCGTGCCAGAACTTCTTATTGCTTCGCATATCCGCGCATGGAAGGATTCAGACGATAATCAGCGTCTCGATCCTGCCAATGGACTGCTGCTCGCGGCGCATGTCGACAAACTCTTCGATCGACACCTGCTAAGTTTCGAGAAAACTAAAGATGGCTACGTGATCAGATTTAACTTAAGAATTAAAAAGATAGCGCTTGATTTGGGAATCAAAGCGGACGCCAGGCTCCCGATAGAAAACCTTGATGAGATTCAGCGCGACAAGTTTGAGGCACACATGGGCTATCACTTTCTGCTCTTTAGTCAAAAGTCGGCACAGGAATCTGACAACGAAGCGACTTGGTAATATCTGGGTCCACAAGCGTCAACTCAGCCGGCATGAATCTAGATGAGGTCGGATATCAAGCCAAATGTTTCGCAGCCCGCAGCCGTTCGATCGCCGTGACAATCGTCGCCTCGGTCTGCACCGCCTCGGTAAACCCGGCACGCCGGATCTTGCCCATGTCCGACACCATATCGAACTCGGTATTGAACACGAAGTCCCCGAACCACCACCCCACCAGCTTCTCGTAAGGCAGCGACTGCAGCCCATGCTGTTGCACCAGCCGCTGCCATGCATCCGCCTTGAGCGGCATCTGCTTGGCCAGCGAGAATGGCTGCGGCGTGCCGACTTCCATGTCGAACACCGCAGCAACGTGCTTCCACACACGCTCCCAGCGGAACGGCTCGTTGACCAGGTTGAAGGCTTCGCCGCTTGCGGCAGGATCGAGCGCCGCCCACACGCTGGCGCGCGCCATCCAGTCGGCGTCGGTGGTCTGCGCCAGCACGCCGGAATACACCTTGCTGCTACCCGGGAAGCGCAGCGGCACGCCCGCCGCCTTGCTCAGCGCGGCGAACACGCCCATCACCATCACGATGTTCATCGGGTTGCCGGCGATGTCGCCCACCACCACGTCGGGCCGCAGGATCGACCATTCGAAGTCGCCGGCGGCGCCGCGCTCGCGCAGCAGGTCTTCCTGGGCATAGTAGAAATTGGGCGTCATGTGGCGCGGATCGTCCTCGTAGAACGGCGCCTGCGCCGGCCCCAGATGCACGCCGTAGACCTTGGCGCCCTGGTAGTGCACCACGCGCTGCAGCGGCGCGCCGACTGCCTTCAGGCCGTCGAGCAGGTTGCGCAGCATGCCGCCGTTGATGCGCTCTTCGTCGAGCAGGTCGGTGCCGCCCTTGAGGGCCGCGTAGAACACGTGGGTGGTGTCGCGCGCGCCTTCCAGAGCACGGGCGGTGGCTTGCGGGTCCAGCAGGTCGACCTTGATCGTCTCGACGCCGTCGACGAAGGTGCGCGGCAAGGCGCGTACCTGCCAGTCCGGACGCCCCTTCAGCTCGCGCACGACCGCGTTGCCGATGATGCCGCTCGCGCCGACTACCAGCGCAGTGTATTGACCAGCCATGAAGTGCTCCTATCGATGACAAGCGCAACAGCATAGCGCTCCGTGGTAAAGCGCGTCGTCCACCAGGCAATGCAACGGAGTCCGACTGATTCAAACTGAAAACCATTATTTTCAGATTCAGTATAGAATCTGAAAAATTTCTAAATAGCATCAATAGTTTTGTTTATGACATCCCTCGCCGTTCCTCCCTTTTCCGCCGTCGGCGGCGTCACCTTGCGCCTGTCCGAACTGATGAGCGCGTTCAGCTACGCGCTCGACATCACCGAGGGCCAGCCCGAAGGACATTGCATGCGCGCCTGCTGGATCGGCGTGCACATCGGCCGCGAAGCCGGCCTGTCGCCGTCGCAGCTGCGCGAGCTGTACTACACGATCCTGCTGAAAGACCTCGGCTGCAGCAGCAACGCGGCGCGCATCTTCGAGCTGTACATGATCGACGACCGCCGGTTCAAGCATGACTACATGAGCATGGGCGACAGCCTGCCCGAGGCGCTGTCGTTCGTGCTGTCGCATGCCGGCCTGCAGGCGCCGCTGGCGCAGCGCTTTCTGAGCATCCTGAAAGTGGTGGCCGGCGGCGAACGCCTGGCCTGCGAACTGGTCAGCACGCGCTGCCAGCGCGGCGCGGAGATCGCGCGTCTGCTGCGCTTTCCGGAAAGCGTGGCCCAGGGCATCTTCGGCCTGGACAAGCACTACAACGGCAAGGGCCGCCCGAACCGCGTGCGCGGCGAGCGCATTCCGGTATATTCGCGCATCGCCCTGCTGGCCCAGGTGGTGGACGTGTTCCACACCTCGGGCGGACGTGCGGCGGCGATGGCCGAAGTCAAACGCCGCAACGGCCGCTGGTTCGACCCGCGCCTGGTGGAGGCGTTCGAGACCGTGGCCGCGAGCGACGCGCTGTGGGACGGCCTGGCCGACCCGGGACTGGAGCGCGCGGTGGCCGACCTGGTCCAGGCCGAGCGCGAGCTGCCGGTCGACGACGACTACCTCGACGACACCGCCGCCGCTTTCGGCCAGGTGGTCGACGCCAAGAGTCCGTACACGAGCGGCCACAGCGCGCGCGTGGCGCACTACACCGACCTGATCGCCGAAGGCCTGGGCTTGCCGCAGGCACGGCGCCGCTGGCTGCGCCGTGGCGCCCTGCTGCACGACGTCGGCAAGCTGGGCGTGAGCAATAGCGTGCTCGACAAGCCGGGCGCGCTGGATCGCGACGAGTGGGACGCGGTCAAGCAGCACGCGGTCTACAGCGAGCGCATCCTGGCGCGCGTGCGCGCCTTTTCCGAGCTGGCGACGATCGCCGGCGCGCACCATGAGCGGCTCGACGGCAGCGGCTACCCGCGCGGCCTGGCGGCGCAGGACATCGCGCTCGAGACGCGCATCATCACCACCGCCGACATCTTCGATGCCATTACCGCCGAGCGGCCGTATCGCGCGGCCATTCCCGTGCCGCAGGCGCTGGAAATGATGAAAAAGACGGTCGGCACGGCGCTCGATTCGGACTGCTTCGCCGCACTCGAACGCGCGCTGGCGCCGCAGGCGCAGGCCGCCTGAAACCAACCGCAGCGACTGTTTTACTTCACGATCGCGCGGAGCGTCACTTCGATCAGCTGCGCCGGAAACGCCAGCCGCGACACGCCGATCAGGTTGCTGGCGCACTGCGGACGCGCGACGCCATACTGTTCCTTGCGAACCTTGCCGGCCACGGCGAAGGCGGCATCGACGTCGAGCACGTACAGCGTCTCTTCCACCACATCGTCCAGCGTAGCGCCGAACTCGGCCAGCAATGCGGCGGCGTTCAGGTAGGTCTGGCGCATCTGCGGTTCCATGTTGGAAAAGTCAGCAGGTTTTCCATCGTCGTCGAGCGGGGCCGGCGCGACCAGCCCGCCTTCGCGGTCGTGGGCGAGCTGGCCGGACACGTAGATGACGTCCTTGACCTGCACGGCCTGGCAATAGCCGTAGATGTCTTCCCAGGCGACACCGTGGTTGGCGACTTTTTTCTCGAGCGAAGCAGATGTGTTCATACAGGTTCCAGGTGAGTTGGCGATAGGGCCGCATTGACCGGCCCTATTCTGCTGACTTGCCCCACCGGATGCCTTGTATTTTCATGCTCTCTTGAGCGCCGACACGTTTCTCATCCGTCAGCCGAACAAACCTTCATCCGAACCGTCGCCGTCGAAGAAGCCGCCCGGTTCGTCGTCGACATTGTCGGCCAGGCTGTCATCCAGCCCGCCGCCGGGTTCGTCGATCGCGCCCAGCCCGGCCTGGTCGGCCAGCGGGCTGCCGGACTGGTCGGCCACACTGTCCGCTCCCGCGCCACCGGCCGCGTTATCTGCCAGCAAGTGGTTCGACGCATCATTGCCATTGTTGCCGAGCAGATTGCCGATCCCGTGGAACAGGAAGCTGCCGGCTGCCACGCCGGCCGCCGTCGCCGCGACCGTACCCAGCATGCTGCCGGCGCCGCCGCGCATGAAGCCGTCCTGCGCCGGTGCAGCCTGTGCCCCCGGCGCAGTCTGCTGGCCCGATGCTCCCGGCTGGTAGCGGCCGCCTTCCATGCCAGGCACCGGGTTCGACGGACGCGTCTGCGCCGAGTTGCCCCAGGCGTTCGGATCGAGGAAGCCGCCGGCGCTGCGTCCGCCCTGGTTTTCCAGCTCGGCAATGCGGTTCTGGGCATTGCCCAGGGCCTGTTCCACCAGTAAGGCGCGTTGCACCAGCAGGTAGGCGGCGTCCGGCTGCTGGGCCACGGCGCGCTGGATCAGCGCGTCGGCTTCCGGGTCTTTCGCCACGCCGCGCGCCTGGACCAGCTGGTTCAGGAAATCTTGCAACTTTTGTGTGTCGGATGCATTCATGGTGGGGCTCCTGTTGGACGGTTCGGATACACCCTATGTTGTGGATCAGTCATCGCGATTTCAAGTTCAGCGGCGCACTGCTACCATTGGTTTCCGATCAACCGTTCCAGGAGATGCGATGAACTCGACCGTGGTTCCCAGCCTGCGCTACCGCGATACGCCGGCGATGATCGACTGGCTGTGCAGCAACTTTGGCTTCGAGCGGCGACTGGTGGTGCCGGGCGCGGACGATTCGGTCGCCCATGCCGAACTGGCGCTGGGCGGTGGCCTCCTGATGCTTGGCACCCATGCCGACGACACCTATGGCGCCCTGCTGACCACGCCCGAAAAGACGGGCGGACTGCAGACGCAGACCATCTGGCTGCACGTGGAGAACGCGGACGAGGTCTATTCGCGCGTGGTGGAAAGCGGCGCCGCCATCCTGCAGACCATCGGCGACGTGCCGCAGGGCGGGCGTGCGTTCTCGTGCCGCGATCCGGAGGGCCATGTGTGGCAGGTCGGCACCTACGATCCGTGGGCCGGCTGAAAGGCGATCGGAAGTCGGGCCGAGATTCGCTTGCGGCGGCGCTTGTTTGCTATGCTAGCGCCCTGGCGCCGCTCCCAGCGAGCGGCCGGATACATTTCGAAGGAAGCAGAATATGGTCTCGCTGCAAGAGCAGTTACTGAAAGCCGGCCTGGTCGACAAGAAAAAGGTCAAGCTGGCCAACCAGGACAAGAGCAAGCAACACAAGGAAGCGCTGCGCACCGGCGTCGACAAGGTCAACGAGTCGCGCGAAGCGGCGCTGGAAATGCAGCGCAAGAACGCTGAACGCGCGCGCGAGCTGAACGCCCAGCGCGACGCCGCCGCGACGCAGAAGGCGATCCTGGCGCAGATCGCCCAGCTGGTGCAGCAGAACAAGCAGCCCAAGGGCAAGGGCGACGTGCCCTACAACTTCACCTTCGGCACCAAGATCGAGCGCATCCACGTGACGTCGCAGATCGTCGAGCATCTGGTGGCCGGCCGCCTGGTGATCGTGCACATGAACGGCAGCTTCGAGCTGGTGCCGCGCGTGATCGGCGAAAAGATCGCCCAGCGCGACGCATCGATCGTGGTGCAGATCAAGAAAAAAGTGCAGGAAGTGGAAGAGGACGATCCGTACGCGGACTTCAAGATTCCGGACGATCTGATGTGGTGATGCCTGCGGTGCGCGGCCGGCTATCGGCGCGCGCACCGCATCATTGAACCGTTACGGGTTCAGATCACGTCCGCCAAACGCATTCGGCAGCTGCTCGGCAGCCGTGGTCTCGAACACATCCCCTTTCAGGTTGGTCAGCACCACCGGCAGTTCATTCCCACCCAACTCCAGGATTACCTGGCGGCACGCGCCGCACGGTGCGATCGGGCCGTCGGTCTGGCCGATCACGGCCAGCGCAGCGAAGTCGCCCGGCTGGTAGCCGGCCGCGATGGCGCTGAAGAACGCGGTGCGCTCGGCGCAGTTGCACAGGCCGTAGGCGGCATTTTCCACATTACAGCCGGGGAAGATGCGCCCATCCCTGCATTCCAGCGCCGCACCCACCTTGAACTTCGAATAGGGAGCATAGGCCAGTTCGCGCGCCGCGCGCGCTTCGTCGATCAGTTTCGTGTATTTCATGACAGGCCTCTTACGGGCGAATGGTGCGGTGGATCATCGGCTCGGCGGCCGGCTTCTCAGGGCCGATCGCGTAGGCGGCCTGTACCTGGCGGATCGCCTGCTCGGCGGCAGCCTGGGTACGCGCATGCACGGTCGCCAGCGGCTGGCCGACGGCGATCTGCTCGCCCAGTTCCACCAGATCAGTCAGGCCGACCGCGAAGTCGATCGTATCCTGCGGACGCACCCGTCCGCCACCCAGCGCCACTACCGCCAGGCCCAGGCCACGGGTGTCGACCGACGATGCGTAGCCGGCCTGCATGCTCGGCACCGGCACGATGACCGGCGCGGTTTCCAGGTGCGCGTCCGGCTTGTCCATCAGGTCGGCCGGGCCGCCCAGGGCGCTGACCATGCGCGCGAACCGCTCGGCCGCTTCGCCCGAATCCAGCACGGCCTGCAGCTTGGCGCGTGCCTCCTCGTCGCTCGCGGCCAGGCTTGAAATCACCAGCATCTCGGCGCACAGCGCCATCGTCACTTCGTGCAGGCGCGCGGGACGCGACTTGCCGGTCAGGTAGTCGATCGCGACGCGCACTTCGACCGCGTTGCCGGCCGCGTGGCACAGCGACTCGTTCATGCCGGTCAGGATCGCCGAGGTGCGCGTGCCCGCGCCGTTGCCGACGGTGACGATGCTCTCGGCCAGTTCGAGCGACTTTTCCGGGGTCGGCATGAAGGCGCCGCTGCCGACTTTCACGTCCATCACCAGCGCATCGAGGCCGGCCGACAGCTTCTTCGACAGGATCGAGCCGGTGATCATGGCCACCGATTCCACGGTCGCCGTGGTGTCGCGGATGCTGTAGAAGCGCTTGTCGGCCGGCGCCAGCTGAGCGGTCTGGCCGATGATGGCCACACCGACGTCTTTCACCACTTCACGGAATTTATCCGGATCGGGCACGGTGCTGTAGCCCGGGATCGAATCGAACTTGTCGAGCGTGCCGCCGGTGTGGCCCAGGCCGCGGCCCGAGATCATCGGCACGAAGCCGCCGCAGGCCGCGATCATCGGTCCCAGCATCAGCGAGACCACGTCGCCGACGCCGCCGGTCGAGTGCTTGTCGACCACCGGGCCGGGCAGGTTCAGGGACTTCCACTCCATGACCTGGCCCGAATCGCGCATCGCCAGGGTAAAGGCGACGCGCTCGTCCATGGTCATGTCGTTGAAGTAGACGGCCATCGCCAGTGCGGCGATCTGGCCTTCGGTGACGCTGCCGTCAGGGATGCCGCGGACAAAAAACTGGATTTCCTCGGCGCTGAGGATGCCGCCATCGCGCTTTTTGCGGATGATTTCTTGGGGGAGGAACATAAACGTATCTTTCAAAAACGTAGGGTTGGCGGCTTCGCCGCCGACGCGGTGATAGTTAACTGGTCCCGGTCCCTGCACGAGAACGGAGCCGCTACCAATCACCGCGTCGGCGGCAGAGCCGCCAACCCTACAAAATCCCGGGCACTGAATTAAACGCCGTACGGAATCCAGACATTCTTCACCTGGCTCGCATGCTGCAGCACCGTGCGGCCGCACGCCTGCTTGGCATCGAACCAGTCGCGGCCCTTGGCGCCGCCGACCCAGGTACGCTTGAGCGATTCAGCCGACAGCCGCTCGACTTCAGCACAGCCTTCCGCCGAACCGTCATGCCGCCACACCGCATCCACGTCATGGTGCGACGCCAGCGTACGCGCCAGTTCGTCGCTCGATCCGGTGACGATGTTCAGCGCGCCGCCCGGCAGGTCCGAGGTGTCCAGCACCTGGTACAGGTCGGTGGCCGACAGCGGATACGCTTGCGACGGCACCGCCACCACGCGGTTGCCCAGTGCCAGCGCAGGTGCCACCAGCGAGATGAATCCCAGCAGCGGGTTCTCGTTCGGGCACACGACGCCGATCACGCCGACCGGTTCGTTCAGCGCCACGGTGATGCCGTGCATCGGCGGCTGGTGCGCCGCGCCGTCGTACTTGTCGCACCATGCGGCCCAGTAGAACAGGCGTTCGATCGAGGCAGCTACTTCCCGCGCGGCATCCTTCGAACCGGTTTGCTGCGCGATGCGCTGGGCGAATTCGTCGGCGCGGATCGCCAGGTTCTCGGCGATGTAGTACAGCACCTGCGCGCGGTTGTGCGCGGTGGCCTTGGCCCAGCCGGACGCCTTGTGCGCCGCTTCCACGGCGTTGCGGATGTCCTTGCGGCTGCCCTCGCCGACGTCGGCCAGGAACTCGCCATTGGCGCCGTTGATCGCGCGGCTGTAGGCACCGTCGGGGCGCGCCTGCTTGCCGCCGATGTAGATCTTGGCGGTGCGGTCGACGGCGAACGGGCTGCCTTCGTCCGACTGCTTGACGCTGCCCTTCTGCGCCACGACCGGTGCGCTTGGGCGCGCATCTTCGGCAAGCGGCACCAGGTATTCGTACATGCCTTCCTTGCCGCCTTCGCGGCCAAAGCCCGATTCCTTCACGCCGCCGAAGCCGCACGCCGCATCGAACTGGTTGGCGGTGTTGATCCACACCACACCGGCCTTGATCTGCGGCGCCACGTCCAGCGCCAGGCTGATCGACTCGCTCCACACGCAGGCCGCCAGGCCGTACACGGTGTTGTTCGCCAGCTGCACCGCTTCGCCCGGGGTGCGGAAGCTCATCGCCACCAGCACCGGTCCGAAGATCTCGGCCTGCGCCACGGCGGCCGAGGTCGAGGCGCCGGTGATCAGGGTCGGCAGGTACCACGAGCCGGTCGTCGACAGCTCGACATCCGGCTGCCACACTTCGCAACCTTCGGCACGCGCCGATTCGACCAGGCCGTGGATGCGCTGCTGCTGCACCGGATCGACCAGCGCGCCGATATCGTTCGATTTATCCAGCGGCGAGCCGACGCGCAGGTTCTGCATGCGCGCCTTCACCTTGACGATGAAGCGCTCGTAGATCGATTCCTGCACCAGCAAACGCGAACCGGCGCAGCACACCTGCCCCTGGTTGAACCAGATCGAATCGACCAGGCCTTCGACGGCGGCATCCAGGTCCGCGTCATCGAACACGATGAACGGCGACTTGCCGCCCAGTTCCAGCGACAGTTTCTTGCCGCTGCCGGCAGTCGCCTTGCGGATCAGGCGACCGACTTCGGTCGAGCCGGTGAAGGCCAGCTTGTCGATGCCAGGGTGATTCACGATCGCTTCGCCCACGCGGCCATCGCCGGTGACGATGTTGACGACACCGGCCGGCACGCCGGCGCGCTGGCAGATCTCGGCGAACAGCAAGGCGGTGAGCGGCGTGTACTCGGCCGGCTTGAATACCACCGTGTTACCGGCGGCCAGCGCCGGTGCGATCTTCCACGCCAACATCAACAGCGGGAAGTTCCACGGCACGATCTGGCCGACCACGCCGACGGCGCGGTAGTCGGCGAATTCTTCCGACTGCAGCTGGGCCCAGCCGGCGTGATGATAGAAGTGGCGCGCGGCCAGCGGCAGGTCGGCATCGCGGGTTTCGCGGATGGTCTTGCCGTTGTCGAGCGTTTCGAGCACCGCGAACAGGCGCGCGTGCTTTTGCAGCAGGCGCGAGAGCGCGTACATGATCTTGGCGCGGCCATGGCCACCCAGGGCGACCCAGCCCGGCTGGGCGCGGCGGGCGGCGGCGACGGCGCGTTCGACGTCGTCATTGGTGGCTTGCGTTACCTGCGCCAGTTCGGCGCCGTCGGCCGGGTTATTGGTGGCGAAGGTCTCGCCCGCGTCGCTCCAGGCGTTGTCGATGAACAGGCCGAAACGGCGGCCGTGCTGGTCCAGCCACGCGAGCGCTTCCTTGGTGGTCTCGAGAGCGGGGCCGTAATCCATGGTCTGAAGAATCTCTTTAATTGTTGGCATGACGAATCCGGAAAATTAGGGTTGCGCGTGGCGGTGAGCGGCCGAGTAGTTACCGGTCACGTAGTGTTCCAGCTGGCGCTCGATGTCGGTCAGCAGGCTCGATGCGCCGATGCGGAACAGGTGCGGCTGCAGCCAGTCGTTGCCCAGTTCTTCCTTCATCACGGTCAGGTATTGCAGCGCCGACTTGGCGGTCGAGACGCCGCCGGCCGGCTTGTAGCCGACCTGGAAGCCGGTCTGCTCGTAGTAGTCGCGGATCGCGCGCACCATGACCAAGGAAACCGGGATGGTGGCGTTGACGCCTTCCTTGCCGGTCGAGGTCTTGATGAAGTCCGCGCCTGCCATCATGCAGACCCACGAAGCCTTGGCCACGTTCTCCAGCGTCACCAGGTCGCCGGTGGCCAGGATCGCCTTCACGTGCGCGTCGCCGCAGGCTTTGCGGTAAGCGACCATCTCGTCGTACAGCGCCTGCCAGTTGCCGGTCAACACGTGCTGGCGGGTGATGACGATATCGATCTCGGTCGCGCCGGCGGCCACCGACAGCTCGATCTCGCGCAGCTTGGTTTCCATGCTCGACAGGCCGGCCGGGAATGCGGTCGACACGGCGGCGATCGGGAGACGGCCCTGCAGCACCTTGACGGCCGGGGTGATCATCTCATGGTACACGCACACGGCGCCGGTGCTCAGGCTATCCAGACCCAGAGCCTGCATCAAGTCGGTGCGCAGCGGGCGCATCGCCTTCATGCACAGGCGCTCGACGCGGCCCGGGGTGTCGTCGCCCGACAGCGTGGTCAGGTCCATGCATTCGATGGCGCGCACCAGCCAGGCGGCCTGGTATTCCTTCTTGACCGTGCGGCGATTCGCCAGGCTGGCGGCGCGGCGATCGGCGGCGTTGCGGTTGACCTTGATACTGTTGACCAGGCCCAGGTCCAGGGGAATGGCGATGTTGCGTTTGAAGTCCAGCGGCTGGGTCATAGCAGTGCGGTTCCGTTCGAAAGTGGTTTGACGCCGAGGTGCTTGGCCAGGGTGGCGCCGATGTCCGAGAAGGTATTCGCCGTCGGCAGTTCCTGCGGCTTGACGTTCGGACCGAAGAAGATCATCGGGATGTGTTCGCGGGTGTGGTCCGAGCCCGGCGCGGTCGGGTCGCAGCCATGGTCGGCGGTGATCACCACCAGGTCGTCCGGCTGCAGCTTGGCCATGAATTCCGGCAGGCGCGCATCGAGTTCGTGCAGCGCGTTCGAGTAGCCGGCGACGTCGCGGCGGTGACCGAAGTGCATGTCGAAGTCGACGAAGTTCACGAACGTCAGCGATTTACTGGGCGCCTCGTCGGCCACTTCCAGCAGGCGGTCGAACAGCGCCATATTGTCAGGGCCTTTCACCAGGCGCGTCACGCCCTGGCCGGCGAAGATGTCGCTGATCTTGCCCAGTGCGATGACTTCGGCGCCGGCGTCCTTGACGTGATCCAGCAGCGTCGGGCTGGTCGGCGGCACTGCGTAGTCATGGCGGTTGGCGGTGCGCTTGTAGTCGCCGTTGGCGCCGACGAACGGGCGTGCGATCACGCGGCCGATGTTGTACGGCTTGACCAGTTCATAGGCCGCTTCGCACAGCTGGTACAGGCGCTCCAGGCCGAAGTGCTCTTCGTGCGCGGCGATCTGCAGCACCGAGTCGGCCGAGGTGTACAGGATCGGTTTGCCGGTCGCGACGTGCTCATCGCCCAGCTCGTTGATGATGGTGGTGCCCGAGGCGTGGCAGTTGCCCAGCCATCCCGGCACGCCGCTCAAGGCCTGCAGCTTGTCGGTCAGTTCGGCCGGGAAGGTCGGCACCGTCTTCGGGAAGTAACCCCAGTCGAACAGCACCGGCACGCCGGCGATTTCCCAGTGACCGCTCTGCGTGTCCTTGCCGGTCGACTGCTCGCGGGCGACGCCCCAGGCGCCGCTAAAACCGTCGCGCCGGTCGAAGCCGGCAGCCCATTCGCCGCTGGCCTTGTGGGCAGCGGCGGCCAGGCCCAGTTGCTCCAGGTGCGGCAGCGACATTGGTTTACCTTCTTTCGCCGCCCATTGCGCGATGTGGCCGAAGGTATTGGTACCCGCGTCGCCGTATTTATCGGCATCGGGCAAGGCGCCCATGCCGAAGGAATCAAGCAGGAGGATGAATGCGCGTGACATGGTCTTCGCTTTCTCAGTCTGAATGGATTAGGCGTCAGTGCGTGGGCTCTGGCCGAAACGCTCGATGAAGGCCGGGATCAGCGCGACCATGTCCTGGGCCGCGATCGCCGCGTACTTCAGGGTCTGATCGTGCGACAGCGCGAACGGCGACAGGCCTTCAGCCAGGTTGGTGATCGCCGACACGGCGGTCACTTTCAGGCCACAGTGGCGCGCGGCGATCACTTCCGGGATCAGCGACATGCCGACCACGTCGGCGCCCAGCGTTTTAAAGGCGCGGATTTCGGCGACGGTCTCGAAGTGCGGGCCGGCCGCGGCCAGGTACACGCCTTCGTGCAGGGTGATGCCCTTCTCCTGCGCGGCGGCTTTCACCTGTTCGCGGGTCTCGGCGTCGTACGCGTTCGACATGCTGAAGAAGCGCGGGCCGAAACGGTCGTCGTTCGGACCGGCCATCGGGCTGCCCGGCAGGAAGTTGATGTGGTCGGTGATCGCGACCAGGCTGCCGGCGTCGGCTTCGACGTTGAGCGAACCGGCGGCGTTGGTGACGAACAGCAGTTCGCAGCCGATCTGTTTCAGGGTGCGGATCGCCGAGGTCATCACGCCCGGGCCGTAGCCTTCGTAGAAGTGGCCACGGCCTTTCATGCAGGCGACCGGCACGCCGTTCATCTCACCCAGCACCAGTTCGCCGGCGTGGCCGTGCACGGTGCTGATCGGGAAGCCCGGCAGGTCGGCATAGCCGATCGACACGGCGTCGGTGAGCTGCTCGGCCAGCACGCCCAGGCCGGAACCGAGGATCAGCGCCACGCGCGGCGTAAAGCCCGGCTTGCGGGCGCGGATGATGTCGGCGGCTTCGAATGGAGTATTGCTGGACATGATATTCCTTGTCGATGAACGGTATGGGGTATTGGAGGACGGAGCGAGAGCCTGTGGCCCGGAAATTGCATGGGCGTAAGACTGTGGTCAGCTAACTATTATAACTATGCATGAAGGTCGATATGTATGGCAAATACCGAATTTCTTGGCGATTTATATCTTTTATAGATAAGTCTGGTCAGAAATTGTTGCTATGCATACACTGACTCAAGCACTTTGATTACAGCTGCACCGGGTCGTTGACACAATTCAAACAAATGCCTAGGATGGACAAACAAATGTCAGAAAGCCGAGCTTGAGCGCGATGCCCAAAAAAGAACAATTATTCGAGCTGATCCGCTCCAACCCCTTCATCTCGCAGCAGGATCTGGCAACCCAGCTCGGCCTGTCGCGCTCCGCAGTTGCCAATTACATCGCCACCTTGGTGCGCGAACGCCGCATTCTCGGGCGCGCCTACGTGCTGCCCGACCACCGTCCGGTGCTCTGCATCGGCGCCGCGAATCTCGACCGCAAGCTGCGCACGCTCGGGCCATTGAGCCTGGGCACCTCGAATCCCGCGCGCCAGGCCGAATCCTTCGGTGGCGTGGCGCGCAACATCGCCGAGAACCTGGTGCGCCTGGGCGCGCCGGCGGCCCTGATCACGGCGGTCGGCGGCGACGCCTCGGGCCGCTCGCTGCTGGCGCATGCCGACGAAGCCGGGATCGACACCCGCGGCGCGCTGCGCATCGACGGCGCCGCCAGCGGCACCTATACCGCGGTGCTGGACCATGACGGCGAAATGCGCGTGGCGCTGGCCGACATGGCGATCAATGACGCCCTCACCCCCGACTTCTTCGCCAGCCGCGAACAGCAGCGCGCTGGCGCGGCCCTGATCGTGGCCGACCTGAACCTGCCGCACGACGCCGTCGCCGCCCTGCTGGAAGGCGCGCGCAATGACGGCGTGCCGATGGTGGTGGTGGCCGTGTCCGAACCGAAGATCGAGCGCCTGCCGCAAGAGCTGTATGGCCTGCGCCTCTTGATCCTGAACGAAGGCGAACTGGCCGCGCGCGTCGGCCGTAAGCTGGCGAACAACGCCGACATCGCGCGCGCCTGCGAGCAGCTGCGCAAGGACGGCGTGCAGGACGTGATCGTTACCCGCGGCGCGGCCGGCGTCAGCTTCACCATCCCGGGCGGCCTGAGTACCCTGCCGCCGCCGCGCGTGAACATCGTCGACGTCACCGGTGCCGGCGACGCCTTCGCCGCCGCCGTCGTGTGGTCGCTGTACGAAGGCGAAACCGACCTGGCGCGTGCCTGCCGCCGCGGCCTGGAATTGTCCGCCATGACCATCTCTTGCGAGCAGACCGTCTGTACGCAACCCGACTTCAGCCGTCTCGACGGCTTCCACGAACCACTCCTCACGAATTGACCATGCAATCCTTCCTCCTGTTCTCGCCCGAAGTGGCGGCCGCGCGTACCGCCGGCAAACCGATCGTGGCGCTCGAATCGACCATCATCTCGCACGGCATGCCGTACCCGCAGAACGTGCAGACCGCACGCGAAGTGGAACAGGTGATCCGCGACGCCGGCGCGGTGCCGGCCACCATCGCCATCATCAAGGGCAAGATCTGCGTCGGCCTGTCGGAAGAACAGCTCGAGACGCTCGGCTCCTCCCCTGACGCGATCAAGGTCAGCCGGCGCGACCTGCCGTTCGTGCTGTCGCAAGGCCTGCTGGGCGCCACCACCGTGGCCGCGACCATGATCTGCGCCCAACTGGCCGGCATCGAAGTGTTCGTCACCGGCGGCATCGGCGGCGTGCACCGCGGCGCCGAGACCAGCTTCGACATCTCGGCCGACCTGCAGGAACTGGCACAGACCAGCGTCGCGGTGGTGTGCGCCGGTGTGAAGTCGATCCTCGACATCGGCCTGACGCTCGAATACCTCGAGACCCACGGCGTGCCGGTGGTCAGCGTCGGCCAGCCGGGCTTCCCGGCCTTCTTTACGCGCGAGAGCGGCTTCAAGGCCGATTTCCAGCTCGACGCACCAGAGGCGCAGGCAGCCTTCATCCGCACCAAGTGGCAACTCGGCCTGGACGGCGGCGTGGTGGTGGCCAATCCGGTACCTGCCGAATCAGCGATGGAGCCAAGCGAGATCGATGCCATCATCGCCCAGGCGCTGCAGGAAGCGGAGCAGCAGAACGTGAGCGGCAAATCGGTGACGCCGTTCCTGCTGGCGCGCATCAAGGAGCTGACCGAAGGCCGCAGCCTGGCCACGAATATCGCGCTGGTCAAGCACAACGCCCTGGTCGGCGCGCGCCTGGCGGTGGCGCTCAATCACAAAGCGGCCTGATTCACCTCCCTGCGCACCCCACATGTCGATCGACCTGAAACAGCTGAAATACTTCCTGGCGGTGGCCGAAGAAAAAAGCTTCAGCCGCGCCGCCGAGCGCCTGCACATCTCGCAGCCGCCGCTCTCGCAGCAGATCATGAAGCTGGAAAGCGAACTGGGCGTGCGCCTGTTCACGCGCACCACGCGCAGCTTCGAGCTGACCGTGGCCGGGCGCGCGCTGATGGTCGAAGCGGCCGAGCTGCTGGGCAAGATGCGCATGACCATCGAGACCATCCGCCAGATCGACCGCGGCGAAGTCGGACGGCTGCGGGTAGGCATCGTCGGTTCAGCGATGTGGGGGCCGATCCCGGGACTGTTGGAACAGTTCCAGACCCAGTTCCCGCGCGTGACCTGGACCATCCACGAACTCGGTCCCAACGACCAGTGGGAAGCGCTGCGCAATAAACAGATCGACGTCGGCTTCTGGCGCGAGCCGCGCATCGAGGCCGACGTGCTGAAACAGGCCAACCTGCGCCAGGAGCTGTGCTTCCGCGAGAACGTGTGCGTGGCGGTTAACGAACGCCATCCGCTGGCCGGCCGCGCGTCGGTGGCGCTGCAGGAGATCGCCGGCGAGCCCTTATTGACGCTGCACCTGGACCAGTCGGCCGAGCCGCGCTACCTGATCCAGTGCTGCGTGAATGCCGGCTTCGAGCCGACCATCTTCCAGGAAGCGGCCGAACCGCAGACGCTGCTGGCCATGGTCGGTGCCGGCCTGGGCGTGGCGCTGATGCCTGAGACCACCAGCCGCATCGGCTGGCCGGGTGTGCGCTTCCTGCCGATCCACGCCAACGCGCCGTCGGCCAACCTGTACATCAGCTATCCCTCGCAGGACGATGCGCCGGTGGTGCGCGCCTTCCTCAAGATCCTGTTCCCGGACGAGCAGCCGGGCTGAACAGTTCCATGTATCGACGATTGACCCGATTCGACCCGCCTTGTGCGGGTCGAAGCATTTCTGGCGCTTTCCTGTCCCAGCATTGTCCCGTTGTTGCCTGAAAAATACACGTCTCGTCCCTCTTAAACCCTCGCACGATTGAGTTCAATTAACTAATTTTTAACATTGCCTCCGGTATGATGGTTGTCAAGTTCATCAATTTTTACAGGATTCCGTATGACTACAGCGACGCGGCGATACGGTGGGCTCGACATCGACACATACGACGATCCTGCACGCGATGACTTCGACAATCTCGCCGACCTGGACAGCATGCGCGATGCGATCGAACTGCGCATCGACCAGCTGCTCGGCAGCGGCGAGCGCAACGACATGCTGGTGAAAGCCATGCGCACCTCGGCCCTGAGCGCCGGCAAGCGCATGCGCCCACTGCTCCTGATGCTGGTGGCGCGCGACCTCGGCTGCTCGTCGTCGGCCCTGATCGACGTCGCCTGCGCGGTCGAGATGGTGCACGCCGCCTCGCTGGTGCTGGATGACCTGCCCTGCATGGACGACGCCAGCCTACGCCGCGGCAAGCCTGCGATCCACGTTCAGTACGGCGAAGACGTCGCCATCCTGGCCTCGGTGGCCCTGCTCAGCCGCGCCTTCGGCGTGCTGGCCCAGGCCCAGGACATCGCCCCCGCCACCCGCTCGCGCCTGGTCGCGGCGCTGGCCCAGACCGTGGGCGACCAGGGCCTGGTGCGCGGCCAGTACGAAGACCTGCACGGCGGCGCGCGTACGCCCGAGCAGATCGCCACCACCAATGAACTCAAGACCGGCCTGCTGCTGGGGGTCGCGGTCGACATGGCCTCGATCATCTGCCACGCCGACGAACGGGTGGCGCAGCAGCTGCGCGCCTTCGCGCTGGCGGCCGGCCAGGCGTTCCAGATCAAGGACGACTTCCTCGACGGCGCCGGCAACGACAGCGCCGTCACCGGCAAGGACACCGGCAAGGATGTCGGCAAGGCCACCCTGATCAATACCCTCGGCCACGACGAAGCCAAGCGCCGCCTGATGGCCTGCCTGCAGGAAGCCGACCGCTGCCTGGGCGCGGCCGTCGGCGCCAAGGGCCGCACGCGCGGCTTCGTGGCCAGCCTGTTCGCGCAAGGTTCGAAAAAGCGCCAGCAGCCCGAGATCAAGCCCGAGGTACCGGTCGCACGCGAACTGCGCGTGGCCGAACTGCGCGTCTAAGCCGCTACCGGCGGCGCGCCGCCAAGTCACGAAAGAGGATTCTGCATGGCGCACTTCGCCGTGGTCGCACCCGCGTTCTACAGCCACTTCAACTCGTTGTCCGTCCTCGCGCTCGAACTGATTGGGCGCGGGCACCGTGTCACCTTCCTGCACCGCCCCGACGCCTCGGTCTACGTGCGCGACGCGCGCATCGGTTTTCATGCGATCGGCGCCGACACCCACCCTCCCGGCTCGCTGGGCGAATCGCTGCACCGCGCCGCCAATCCGGGCAGCCCGCCCGGACTGCGCCGCGTGATTCTTGACATGGCCGAGAGCACCGCGATGCTGTGCCGCGAACTGCCGGCGGCGCTCAAGGCGCTGCAGGTCGATTACCTGATTGCCGACCAGATGGAAGCGGCCGGCGGCCTGGTGGCAGAGGGTCTGAAGATGCCGTTCATCTCGGTGGCGTGCGCACTGCCGGTAAACCGCGAGCCGGACATTCCGCTGCCGGTGATGCCCTTCGTGTATGAGGACAGCGAACGCGCGCGCAAGATGGTCGAGGGCAGCACCAAAGTCTATGACTGGATGATGGGGCCGCACCGGCGCGTGATCGCCGAACAGGCGCGCGCTTTCGGGCTGGCGCCGCGCGACAATCTGCACGAATGCCTGTCGGCGCTGGCGCAGATCAGCCAGACCGTGCCCTCCTTCGATTTTCCGCGCCGCGCGCTGCCGCCGCAGTTTCACCATGTCGGCCCACTGAACGCGGGCGGCGCCGCGCCGAATCATGCCGGCCTGCCGCCGCTCGACCCCGATAAACCCTTCGTGTTCGCTTCGCTCGGCACGCTGCAGGGCCAGCGCTATGGACTGTTCCGCCGCATCGCCCACGCCTGCCGCCAGCTCGGCGTGCAGCTGCTGATTGCCCACTGCGGCGGCCTGGACGAGCGCCAAGCGCGCGCCCTGGAGCGCATCGGCAGCACGCGCGTCAGCGCCTTCGTGCCGCAACTCGAGGTGCTGGACCGCGCCGATGCGATCGTCTCGCATGGCGGCTCGAACACGGTGATGGAAGCGATCGCCGCGCGTACGCCGATCCTGGCGCTGCCGGTCGCCTTCGACCAGCCGGGCGCCGCGGCGCGCATCGAATACGCCGGCATCGGCCTGCGCGCCTCGGCGCGCGTGTCGAGTACTGGCCGCATCCGCGACCAGCTGCGCCGCTTGCTCAATGAGCCGCAGTTCGCCGCGCGCATGGCGCCGCTGGCCGACGAGATCCGCCAGGCCGGCGGCGCCGTGCGCGCAGCCGACATCGTCGAACGCGCGCTCGACCTGCAAGCAGCAGCGCAGCCGCTGGCCAGCCATGGTTGATGCCGATCTCATTCTGGCCGGCGGCGGCCTGGCCAACGGCCTGATCGCCTGGCGCCTGCGCGCCGAGCGCCCTTCCTTACGCATCCTGGTGCTGGAACAGGGCGCGCACCTGGGCGGCAACCACACCTGGTCATTCCACGACAGCGACCTCGATGCGGCGCAGCGGCGCTGGATCGCGCCGCTGGTGACGCAGCGCTGGCCGGGCTATGACGTGATCTTTCCGCAGCACGCGCGCACCCTCGACGGCGGCTACGCCAGCATCGAGTCGAGCGACTTCGCGCGCGTCCTCACGCCCATGCTGGGCGACGCGCTCATGACGGGTGTGCGTATCGAGTCGCTCACGCCGACCTCGGTGCAGTTGGCCGATGGCCGCACCCTGCACGCGCGCGCCGTGATCGACGGCCGCGGCATGCGCCCGAGCGGCCACCTGGCGCTGGGCTGGCAGACCTTCCTCGGCCAGGAAGTGCGGCTGGCGCAGCCGCACGGCCTCACCCGTCCCACCATCATGGACGCCAGCGTCGCCCAGCAAGGCGGCTACCGCTTCGTCTACCTGCTGCCGTTCGGCCCGGACCGGGTGCTGATCGAAGACACCCATTACGTCGACAGCGACGCCTGGGAGCCGGAACGCCTGCGCGCCAATATCGCGGCCTATGCGCAGGCGCGCGGCTGGCAGATCGAGCAGGTGCTGCGCGAAGAAACCGGCTCGCTGCCGATCGTGCTGGCGGGCGACTTCGAGCGCTTCTGGGACGAACTCGATGGCCAGCCCAGCGTCGGCCTGCGCGCCGGCCTGTTCCACGCCACCACCGGCTACTCGCTGCCGCACGCGGCGCGCCTGGCCGACCGCATCGCCGCCCTGCCCGATTTGTCGGCCGCCAGCGTGTTCGACACGATCCGCAGCGAAGCGCGCGATGCCTGGCGCCGGCAAGGCTTCTTCCGCATGCTCAACCGCATGCTGTTTTTGGCCGGCAGTCCCGACAACCGCTGGGGCGTGATGCAGCGCTTCTACCGCCTGCCCGCACCGCTGATCGCGCGCTTCTACGCCGGCAGCCTGACCCTCGGCGACAAGGCGCGCGTGTTGACCGGCAAGCCGCCGGTGCCGGTGCTGGAAGCCTTCACCGCGGTCCGCAAAATACACCCTTACCAGATCAGGAAAGCAGCATGAACCAGATGAACATCAATCCAAGGACCGCCGTCGTCGTCGGCGCCGGCTTCGGCGGACTGGCCCTGGCCATCCGGCTGCAGGCCGCCGGCGTGCAGACCACGCTGCTCGAAAAGCGCGACAAGCCGGGCGGCCGCGCCTATGTGTACGAAGACCAGGGCTTCGTGTTCGACGCCGGCCCCACCGTGATCACCGATCCGTCCGCGATCGAAGAGCTGTTCACACTGTGCGGCAAGCAGATGTCGGATTATGTCGAGATGCTGCCGGTGGCGCCGTTCTACCGCCTGTGCTGGGAAGACGGCAGCCACTTCGATTACGCCAACGACCAGGAAGCACTGGACCGCCAGATCCACGCGCGCAATCCCGACGACGTGGCCGGCTACCAGCGCTTCCTGGCGTATTCGAAGGCGGTGTTCGACGAGGGCTACCTGAAGCTGGGCGCGGTGCCGTTCCTGTCGTTTCGCGACATGATCCAGGCCGGCCCGCAGCTGGCGCGCCTGGAAGCGTGGAAGAGCGTGTACGGCATGGTGTCGCGCTTCGTCAAGGACGAGCAGCTGCGCCAGGCGTTCTCGTTCCACTCGCTGCTGGTGGGCGGCAATCCGTTCGCCACCAGCTCGATCTACACGCTGATCCATGCGCTCGAGCGGCGCTGGGGCGTGTGGTTCCCGCGCGGTGGCACCGGCGCTCTGGTCAAAGGCCTGGTGCGGCTGTTCCAGGACATGGGCGGCAAGATCGAACTGAACGCCCCGGTGGCGCGCATCGAGACGCAGGGCAACCGCGTCACCGGCGTGCGCGTCGAGGATGGCCGCCTGTTCAGCGCCGACACGGTGGCCTCGAACGCCGACGTGATGCACACGTACGACAAGCTGCTCGGCCAGCACCCGCGCGGCGTCAGCCAGGCGGCGTCGATGGACAAGAAACGCTGGAGCAATTCGCTGTTCGTGCTGTACTTCGGCCTGGACAAGCATCACGAGCAGCTGCAGCACCATACCGTCTGCTTCGGCGCGCGCTACAAGGGCCTGATCAAGGACATCTTCAACGGCCCGCGCCTGGCCGACGACTTCTCGCTGTACCTGCACGCGCCGTGCGTCACCGATCCCTCGCTGGCGCCGCCCGGTTGCGGCAGCCACTACGTGCTGGCGCCGGTGCCGCACCTGGGCAACGCGCCGATCGACTGGGCGGTGGAAGGCCCGCGCTACCGCGACCGCATCTTCGCCTACCTTGAAAAGCGCTACATGCCGGGCCTGCGCAGCCAGCTGGTCACCAGCCGCTTCTTCACCCCTGTCGACTTCCGCGACCAGCTCAACGCTCACCTGGGTTCGGCCTTCTCGCTGGAGCCGATCCTGACCCAGAGCGCGTGGTTCCGCCCGCACAACCGCGACGCCGAGCTGTCCAACCTGTACCTGGTCGGCGCCGGTACCCATCCCGGCGCCGGCGTGCCGGGCGTGATCGGCTCGGCCAAGGCCACCGCGGGACTGATGCTCAGCGAGGTGCATGCATGAGCGAAGCGCTGATGCAGCACGCGACCCAGACCATCGAGGTCGGGTCAAAAAGCTTCGCGGCGGCGGCAAAACTGTTCCCGCCCGCCACCCGGCGCAGCGTGCTGATGCTGTATGCCTGGTGCCGCCACTGCGACGACGTGGTCGATGGCCAGGAGCTGGGCTTCGGCGTCGTGGCGCCGGTTGCACACGATCCGCGCGCAGAACTCGATTCGCTCTACGACCAGACCCGGCGCGCCTACGCGGGCGAGCCGATGCCGATTCCGGCGTTCGCCGCCTTCCAGGAAGTGGCGCTCGGCTCGCACATCGCGCCGCGCTATGCCTTCGATCACCTGGCCGGCTTCGCCATGGACGTGGGCCAGGCGCGCTACGAGACCATCGACGACACGCTGCGTTACTGCTACCACGTGGCCGGCGTGGTGGGCCTGATGATGGCGTCGATCATGGGCGCCCGCGACGAGCGGGTGCTCGATCGCGCCTGCGACCTGGGACTGGCCTTCCAGCTGACGAATATCGCGCGCGACATCGTCGACGACGCCGCCATTGGCCGCTGCTACCTGCCGGCGCAGTGGCTGCGCGAAGCGGGCATCCCGCAAGAAGAGATCGGCCTGCCGCGCCACCGCGCGGCGCTGGCGCAGGTGGCCGCGCGCCTGGTCGACTACGCCGAGCCGTATTACGACTCGGCGATGACCGGTATCGCCGCCCTGCCGCTACGCAGTGCGTGGGCGATCGCCACCGCGCGCAATGTCTATCGCCAGATCGGGGTGGAAGTCAAACGGCGCGGCGCGCGCGCGTGGGATGAGCGGGTCGGCACGTCGAAGGCGGCCAAGCTGCGCCTGCTGGCGCTGGGCGGTGCCCAGGCGCTCAGCTCGCGTCTTCGAGCGAGGTCGCCGGCGCGGCGCGACGGTCTGTGGCTGCGTCCCGGTCGCGGTGCCGAAGCGATGGCGGTTGGCGGTCTTGCAGTTGACGCTTGAGCTTGGCGACCGGCGGCGCGTACAGGAAGCCGAACGACACCGCGCCGTCCTTGCCCGGCACCGCATGGTGCATGCGGTGCGCCTGGTACAGCCGCTTGAAGTAGCCGCTCTTCGGCACGTAGCGGAACGGCCAGCGCTGGTGCACCAGGCCGTCGTGGGCGACGAAGTACAAGGCGCCGTAGGCGGTCATCCCGGCGCCGATCCATTCGAGCGGGTGGTAGCCGCGCGTGCCGAACCAGATCAGGGCGATGGCCACGCCCGCGAAGACGACCGCGAACAGGTCGTTCTTCTCGAACCAGCCGGTGCGCGGCTCGTGGTGCGAGCGATGCCAGCCCCAGCCGAAGCCATGCATCACGTACTTGTGCGCGACGATGGAAAAC
Organism: Massilia sp.; assembly: GCF_031995545.1. Taxonomy (GTDB): domain Bacteria; phylum Pseudomonadota; class Gammaproteobacteria; order Burkholderiales; family Burkholderiaceae_D; genus Telluria. Next base: position 213,331 of record NZ_DAMAGA010000003.1, on the reverse strand, counting down.
ACTTCCATGAACGCGATGGTGGCCAGGACGATGAGCGTGTTTGTCAGCACGGTGGGCATGATGGGGTGGTCGGCAGCGAAGGCGGAATGAGATTGCCCACAGCCTATCACGCCGGCCCACGCGCACGGCTGGACAAAGCGACAACAAACGCCGTCAAAGGCGATACACGAATAGTTTGCTCAACTAAATCTGCTCAACCAATGGAGTCTTCATGAAGGTCTTTCGTTCTATCAGCCGTTCCCTGTTCATCTCGGCGGCGCTGGCCGCGACCGCATCCGCGTCCGCGGCCACCATCGAGGTGCGCGTCACCGGCGTGGTCGGCGGCAAGGGCAAGGTGGCGGTCGCCGTCTGCGACAAGGACACCTTCCTGAAGGATTGCAAGTACTCGGCAACAGCCCCGGCGAAGGATGGCGAGAACGTGATCACGGTGAAGGACGTCCCGGCCGGCACCTGGGCCGTGCTGTCCTACCAGGACGAGAACGATAACGGCAAGCTGGACCGCAACGTGGTCGGCATTCCGAAAGAAAACTACGGCTTCAGCCGCGACGCGCGCGGCCGCTTCGGTCCGCCGAGCTTCGAAGAGGCGGCGTTCGCGGTGAACGGCGAAACGGCCAGCGCCGCCGTCAAGCTGCGCTGAACCAGGCGGCCAATTCCATATTTTTTCAAGGAGTACACCATGCAACGATATCCGGCAGCGATCGTCGGCGGCCTGATCGCAGGAGTGCTGACGACGGCAGTGATGAAGGCCGGCCGCAAGAGCGGCATGCTGACCAAGACGCTCGACCGCGATGCGGTGGACTGGATCGACGACGTGAGCGGCTCGCGCGCGCTGATCGGCGACAGCGGCACCAGCATGGTCGAATTCGTCAACCACCTGGGCGCATCAGCCGCATTCGCCGCCGCCGTGCCGAAGCTGAGGGAACTGGCGCCGTCGCTGTCACCGGCGGCGCTCGGCACGCTGTACGGCACCGCCCTGTACGCCGTGAACATCGGCGCCATCGCACCGCTGCTCGGCATTACCGAAGGCGAAGTCAAGGCGGGACCGCGCAAGGCCGGCGAACGCTGGGCGGTGCACGTCCTGCAGGCGGTGGTCACCGCGGTGGTGGCGGATCGCCTGACCACGGAAGGTAAAATGCCGCCTCGATCCAATTGAAATGAAGGCAAGCGATGAAGAAAACCGACCTGGCAAAGAGCGACGCCAAGAAAATCATGAACCAGATGGCGGCCAAGGGCGCAGCGTTTGGTACCGCCGCCAAGCCGGCGCTCGACCGCCGCGAACAGCGCGAGCGTGAACGCGCGCTGGGGCTGGTGCCGTTCGCCGTCAAGCTCAATGGCGAACTGGTGCAGCAGCTGCAGGCGCAGAGCAAGGAGCGCGGCGTCGAGATGAACCAGCTAGTGGCCGAGTTGCTGCAAAAAGGTCTGGCGGCCTGATTAGGGCCCTGCCGGATCCTCGTGGAATACCCACTTCTTGCCATTCCAGTAGAGAATGGCGGAGACGGCTTCGGTGTCGAGCTGCACGCCGTCGCCGCGCATCGCGCCGCGCGGCACCTGTAATTCCTTCGCTTCGCGCGAGCGTGCCGTTACGCGCCGCATGTCGGACGTCATCTCTTCGCGGCGCAAGACCAGGATCGGCGAATCGCCGTCCAGCAGTAGCCGGGCATAATTTTTGTCCCATTTGGCGTTGGCGACACTGGACGTCGAATGCAGCGCCAAAAACTGCAGGCGGTCTTTTCCACCGCCGCTATCCCCGAACGTGTTCACGGTTTTGATGCCAGTGTTGGCCGGCACCTTGGCGACCAGCACCTTGACCACCATGATGACATCCGGCGTGCCATCGCCATTGAAGTCGCCTGCCATGCAATGACCCTCGCGCCGGATCGGCTGCAGTGTCCCGGCAAACTGCCTGGCCACCAGCGGCACGACTTCCTTGCATATTTCCTGGCTCATCAGATCAGCGGCCGACGCTGGTATGCCCGCTGCCAGGATCAAGGCGGCAATGGCGGAGAGACGAAGGCGGTCATGCAGATTCTTCATTTTCATAGGCTGGCGCTGTACACGGTGGACACTGTCGGATTGACTGGTGACGGCCACATTCTCACGTGACGCATGCAGCGGCGAGCATAGCATTGGAACAGCCGTCGAAAATGCAACGATTTCCACGCCCGGACTGCGACAAGACTGCAGCGCGCCGCTTGCAAAGCCGCGCTCGACGGCGCACGATGAGATCGACCAGCCGAACCACTTCAACCAGGAGAAGGATGATGATCAAGGTGAGCGTGATGTACCCGAACGGTCCCGACGCCCATTTCGACGAGGCCTATTATTGCGAGCGGCACATGCCCATGGTGAAGGAGCTGATGGCCGATCATCTGAAGTTCTATACGGTCGACCGGGCGCCCTCCTCCGCCACGCCCGAGAACAATGCGCCCTATATCGCCATGGGACACCTGTTCTGCGATTCGGTCGATGCGTTCCAGGCCGGCTTCGGCCCGCACACCAAGACCATCATGGGCGACATTCCCAACTACACCAACCAGAAGCCGATCATCCAGATCAGCGACGTGCTGGTGGGTTGAACGCCTTTTCATGCCGGGGACCGGGACGCCGTACAATGCGGCCTTGATCCCCCAGCACGGAAACACAGTTATGGAAAACCTCGACCAGCGTTACCTCGTCCAGCAAAACAAGCGCACCGACGACGGCAAATCCCCACCCGTATTCGCCAAGGTCATGCGCAGCAAGGAAGGCAAATTCGAAGGCGTTTCCTTTATCAAAAACAAGGAAAAAGCGACTGTCATGACGGTCGCCGAAGCCAATGAAGCGATCGCGTGGGCCACCAGGAAGAAAGGCAACGCCCACGAATACGACACCAGGATCATCTGCCTCGGGCAGTAATCACGCGCTACCCAAGCTGCGCGAATTGGCATTCGTGCGGAACAGGATCGGCTGCTCGACGATGTCGGCGCCATCCAGCCCGGCATTGGGTTGGCTGGCGAAACGGATCACCTGATCCACCCGGTCGCGCTTGGGCGACTTGCTGCACACCGGATCGGTCGCCGCCGCGTCGCCGGCCATCATGAACGCCTGGCAGCGGCAGCCGCCGAGGTCGCGCCCCTTTTCATCGCAGCTGCGGCAGGGTTCCTGCATCCAGTCGTTGCCGCGATAGGCATTGAAGGCATGGCTGTCGCGCCAGATCTCGCTCAGCGCCATGTCGCGCACATTCGGCAGATTCAATCCCGGCAAGCCGCGCGCGTTATGGCACGGCAGCGCTGCGCCATCGGGCGCCACGCCGAGAAACACCGAGCCCCAGCCATTCATGCAGGCCTTGGGGCGATTCTCGAAATAATCCGGCACCACGAACAGCAGCTTGCATTCGTCGCCGATACGCGCGCGATATTCTTCCACCACGCGTTCGGCTTCGCGCACCTGCTCCAGCGTCGGCATCAACTGGGCGCGGTTCTTCATCGCCCAGCCGTAATACTGGGTATTGGCCAGCTCCAGGTATTCGGCGCCGAGCGCCAGCGCCATGTCGATGATCTTGCCGACGTGCGGCAGGTTATAGCGGTGCAGCACGCAATTCATCACCATCGGGTAATCGTATTGCTTGATCAGCTTCGCCACTTTCATCTTGAGGTCGAAAGTCCTGGTGCTGCTCAGGAAATCGTTGAGTTCGCGCGTCGAATCCTGGAACGACAGCTGGATATGATCCAGCCCGGCGTTCTTGAGCGCGGCGATGCGCGTTTCATTCAGGCCGACGCCTGAGGTGATCAGGTTGCTGTAGAAGCCGAGGCGGCGCGCTTCGGCCACCAGTTCCTCGAGGTCGTCGCGATTCAAGGGCTCGCCGCCCGAAAAGCCCAGCTGCACCGCGCCCAGTGCGCGCGCCTCGCGCATCACGCGCACCCAATCGCCGGTCGTCAATTCATTGCGCACGGCGTCGTAATCGAGCGGGTTATAGCAGAAGGCGCAATGCAGCGGGCATTGATAGGTCAGTTCGGCCAACAGCCAGAACGGCGGCGATACCGCCGACGCACCCGGTTTAGCGGCAGGGATCGGCAGCATCACTCGATCCATTTATGCTGGTAAGCGTGGGCCAGCAAGCCTTCGATGTCGGGACGCAGACCGGTTCGCTGGAACTTGGTTTCCAGGTCGCTGACGATCTGGTCGACCGGCGTCTGGCCGTCGCAGCATTTCAGGATTTCGGCGGCGCTGCCATTCAGTTTCACCATCCCTTCCGGGTACAGCAGCACGTGGCATTGCTGCGCGTCTTCCCATTGCAGGCGAAAGCGCCGGCTCATGGCCGGGGTGGCGGGAAATCGTAGTTCACTCATGTCGGGTAGGCTTTTTCGATCGCGTCCAGCATGGCCCACAGGATATCCAGCTTGAATTTCAGGATATCGAGTGCGCGCTGCTGTTGCCGGCGCGTGGTGAAATAATCGAGGGTCACGGACAAGCCATGTTCGACGTCGCGCTGGGCCAGCGGAATGCGGCTGCGGAAATACGTCAGGCCTTCCGATTCGACCCACGGATAATGGGCCGGCCAGCCGGCCAGGCGGTCCTTGTGGATCTGCGGCGCGAACATTTCGGTCAGCGACGAGCAGACCGCCTCCTGCCACGGCGCGCGGCGCGCGAAATCGACATATGCGTCACAGGCGAATCGCACCGCCGGCACCACGTGCTGCAGCGACCATAACTCGGCGCGCGGAATGCCGGCCGCTTCGCCCAATTGGGTCCAGGCTTCCATGCCGCCCTGAGCATCGCCCTGATAATCATCGTAGCCGTCATGATCCAGAATGCGCGCGATCCACAGGCGACGCGTGGCGCGGTCGTCGCAATTGGACAGGATCGCCGCATCCTTTTTCGGGATAATGAACTGGTAATAAAAGCGGTTGGCGATCCAGCCGCGGATCTGCTCGGGCGAACATTCGCCGGCATTCATGCGCAGGTTGAACGGGTGATGGATATGGTAGCTCTTTCCCATCGCCCGCAACTGGCGTTCGAATTCGTCGCGCGACCAGGGCGCCTGGTCAGCCTCATTGTTGAAGGAAAGCGTCATAGCGTGATTTCCATGCCGTCGAACGCCACCTCGATGCCGTGCGCGTTCAATTCAGCGCGCTCGGGCGAATCCTCGCGCAGGATCGGATTGCTGTTGTTGATGTGAATGAGAATCTTGCGCCGCGCCGGCATGCGGTCCAGCACGTCGATCATGCCGCCCGGCCCCGATTGCGGCAGGTGGCCCATCATCTGCGCCGTCTTTTTCGACAGGCCGAGCGTGATCATTTCGTCGTCGCTCCAGCAGGTGCCATCGACCAGCAGCACGTCGGCCTGGCGCATCGCCGCTTCCACCGCCTCGGTCATATTGCCCAGGCCCGGCGCATAGAACACGCGCGCACCGCTGGCGCCGTCATGCAGCATGAGTCCAATGTTGTCGCCCGGATGCGGGTCCTCGCGGTGCGAGGAATACGGCGGCGCCTTGCTCAGCAGCGGGACCGGCAGCACGGTCGTGCTATGCAGCGGCGCAATCGACAGTGCCGCGCCATCGATCGCCAGCTCACGCGCATCGACGCCGCAGTAGTGACTCAGCACGCGGATCAGCGGCAAGGCTTGCGACAGGTCGGCCAGCACTTCCTGGGTTGCATACAAGGGTAGCGGCGCGCCGCGCTCGCGCAGCATCAGAAGGCCAGTGACGTGGTCGATCTGCGCATCCATCAACAGCACCGCAGCAATGCCGGTATCGCGTACGGCGCGGGCAGGCTGCAGGGCGGGCGTGGCGCGGATCTGCGTCAGGATGTCGGGCGACGCGTTGACCAGCAACCAGTCGACGCCATCGTCGCTCACGGCGATCGACGACTGGGTACGGCTGACGGCCTGGATCGTGCCATTGCGCACGCCGTCACAGTTCAGGCAATTGCAGTTCCACTGAGGGAAACCTCCCCCGGCGGCGGAACCTAAGACACGGATTTTCAACGGCGCATCCCACCTTTCGGCATGGTGATCGCATAGCCTGCGAGCAAGCACCGATCAAGCGATCGGCACTTGCCGGACTTGCGCATTAACGGTTGAAAACGTACATCGTGATTTCAAAACCCCAACGGAAATCGATTGCCTGAGGTGTTTCCCAGTTCATAGTAAGCCTCCTGTTGAATGGATAGTGATGACGTGGTCCAACAGTAGTCGTTCACAAAGACTACGCTTTATTGTGACTTACTCTTAACGATCCTGCACAACAGTAGCGGGCTGTCGTGCGGGCGTACTTACTGCGGGTGCTACAGGCGGATCGCCGGTGAATTTTTACAGTTTCGACGAACTTGCGCCGACCGATGCCGCAGGCACCAGGCGCTGCACTTCCATGATCAGCTGCTTGCTCATCTTCTCGTTATCGCCGCCGAACCGGTCGCCGTTATGAAGCGTGACGACGACGATGCCCGAATCGATGTCCATCTCGAGCTGGCTATAAAAACTGAAGATATAGCCGCCATGGCCGACCAGGCGCTTGCCGTTGACTTGCCGGACCCATTCGCCATATCCGTATTCGGTCTGCTTGCCATTGGCCAGGACATAGCCGGTATTCATCCGCTCCACGCCGGCGCGCGACACGATTTTCCCGCCCTGCAACGCCAGCATGAACGCCGCCAGATCGTCCACCGTGCTGACCAGGCCGCCGGCCGCATAGAAATTGGCGGTGGCGATCGGCCATGCAGGCTTGGGACCGGCCCGGTAGCCCGTGACCAGGCCCGGGATCAGCTGCTGGTCGCTGCCGCTCGCGGTATGTTTCAGCCCCAGCGGCTGCACGATGCGTGCGTCGACGAACGCAAAAAACTCCTGGCCCGAGATCTTCTCGATCAGCAACCCGAGCAGGTTGTAGCCCGTGTTGTTGTAGACGAAGCGGGTACCCGGCTCGAAGTCGAGCGGACGCGAACGCACGGGCGCGACCAGCTCCTCGGGCGTGTGGTCCAGCCTGGCTCCGATGCGCCAGTAGCCCGAATCCATCGATGCGTCCGGAATGCCGCTGGTGTGCGTCAGCAAATGCTCGACCGTGACCTTGGCCCATTGCGCGGGCGCGTCGGGGAAGTAGCGTGCGATCGGCGCGTCCAGGGCAAGCTTGCCGTCGTCGACCAGCAGCATGATGGCGGTGGCCGTGAACAGCTTGGTGGTCGAGCCGATGCGAAACACATGCTCGGGCGTGACGCGGACGCCCAGCTCCAGGTTGGCCATGCCATAGCCTTTGCGCAGCACCGGCTTGCCTTGCTGGAGCACCAGGGCGGCGACGCCCGGCATGTCCGGCGCGTGATGGCTCGCAATGATGCGGTCGAGCGAGCCGGTCAGAGACGGTGGAGTGCCCGGCGCTGCCAGCGCCAACAGCGGAAAACACAGCGCGAATGCCAACGGTTTCATCATTGCATGCATGTCAAATCTTCCGCTCAGTGGGTCGCGCCACCGGCCTCGACAACGTCCTCGCCCGTTTGCAGCGTCACCTCCACGGCAGTACGGATACCGGCCACGATCTGCTCCAGCGCCATCGACGGCGGCGCATCCGGGCGCGCGGCGGCCTGCTCCGGCAGGAACGGCACGTGGATGAAGCCGGCCTTGATCTGCTGCCCCGCCACGTGGTGCATCAGGCCATAGAACACGTGGTTGCACACGAACGTGCCGGCAGTCTGCGACACCCCGGCGATCAAGCCTTTAGCACGCATTGCCCGCACGATGGCCTTGATCGGCAGCGTCGAAAAATACGCCGCCGGCCCGTCTTCGGCGATGCGCGCATCGACCGGCTGCTGCCCATCGTTGTCGAGGATCGACGCATCGTCGACATTGATCGCCACCCGCTCGACCGAGATCTCGGCCCGCCCGCCGGCCTGTCCCACCGCGATCACGACATCGGGATGCAGTTCATTGACCATCGCCGCGATCGCCTCGTTCGCGTCGCCGAACACGCACGGCAGCTGGCGCACCTCGACCCGGAAGTGGTGGCCGCCGGCCTCCCCCTGCCAGCCTTCCAGCGCGCGCACCGCTTCCCACGCCGGGTTGATGCTGGCCTTGTTGAACGGCTCGAAGCCGGTAAGCAGTACGGTCTTGATCATCGGTTCATCAAAAAGTAGAGCAGGAAGATGTTCACCACCAGGAGCGGCAGCGCGGTCGGGATCTGGGCGCGGATCACCGCGTTCTTGTCCGGCAGTTCCAGCAGCGCCGCCGGGACGATGTTGAAGTTGGCCGCCATCGGCGTCATCAGGGTACCGCAATACGCGCTGAACATGCCGATCGCCGCCATCACCGCCGGGTTGGCGCCGAACACGCCGATCAGCACCGGGATGCCGACCCCGCCCGCCATCACCGGGAAGGCCGCGAAGCCGTTGCCCATCACGATCGTGAACAGCGCCATGCCGATGCAGAACACGGCCGCCGCGACGAAGCGCGTCTCGAGGCCGATGTAGGAGGTGGTCAGGTGCGCCACCGCCTTGCCGACGCCGGCCTCGGAAAACAGCAGCCCCAGCACCGCCAGCACGTGCGGCAGCACCACCGCCCAGCCCATGGCGTCGATCAGGCGCCGCGCTTCGCGCACGCCCTGCAGCGGCGTGGCGCGCGTCAGCCAGCAGGCGGTCAAGAGCGCCACCAGCGCGCCGCAGCCGAGACTGGCCAGGGTCAGGTGGGCCGGGTCGAGCAGCGGCAGGCCGCCGATCTGCACGTCCCTGAGCACCGTGGCGCCGATCACGGTCACCAATGGCAGTAGCAGCGCCGGGATGAACAGGCGGTTGCCCAGGCGCGCGGCGCTGGCGGCGCGCGCCGTATCGGACAGCACGGAAGGCTTGCCGGCACGCACGCCACCGAAGCCGGCCAGCAGCGCCATCGCGATCATCAGGGCGCCGATCCAGGCCGGCGCGATGCGCTCGCCGGCCAGGTACAGGGTGGCGTACAGGCCCCAGAACAGCGCGGTGGTGAAACGGCGCGGATTGCTGCGGTCCAGCAGGTTCATCACGCCGACCGCGCCCAGCAGCAGGCCGATGACGATGTACAGGTGGTCGATGGTGAGGGTCATGCGGCGCCCTGCTCCACCGTTGCGGCGGCGTCCTTGCGCGCACCCAGTTCACGGCGCAGCTGGGCGTCCAGGCGGCGCAGGTTCCAGGCGTGGATGATGAAGGCGCTGATCGCGGTCGGGATGCCCCACAGCGCGATGTGCAGCGGATTGACCTCGATGCCTTCGGCCTGCAGGATGGTGTGCATCAGCACGATGGCGCCGAAGGCGACGAAGATGTCTTCGCCGAAGAACAGGCCGACGTTGTCGGTGGCGGCCGACATGGCGCGGATGCGGTGGCGCAGGCATTCGGGCAGCGCGCCGTACTGGGTCTCGGCGGCCGCTTCAGCCATCGGCGCCACCAGCGGACGCACCATGTTCGGGTGGCCGCCGAGGCTGGTCAAGCCCATGGCGGCAGTGCTTTCGCGCGCGAGCAGGTAGACGATCAACAGGCGCCCGGCGGTGGCCGATTTGACGCCGGCGATCACGGCCTGGGCGCGGTTGCGCAGGCCATAGCGTTCCAAAAGGCCGATGGCGGCCACCGGCAGCAGCAGGATCAAGGGCAGGTTGCGGGTCTTCACGAAGGCGTTGCCGAGCGACTCGAGCAGGGCGACGAACGGCATGGCGGCGGCCGCGCCGGTGACGCCGCAGGCCGCCACGGCGACCAGCACCGGGTTGGCCCGCAACAGAAAGCCCGCGACCACGACTGCCACACCGAGCAGCGGCCACAGGTTGACGCTTGAATCCATGAACGCTCCGGCTGGTTATGAAAGCCGGGCAATATTACATGATGTCCATGAGCGGCTTGCCGCAGTTTCAGTCGGGGCGGACCGGATTGGTGGCGAGGTCGCCGACCACCGTATTCCATTGGCGCACATGGAAGGCGCGCACCAGGCCGTGGGTGACGTAGGGGTCCTTGGCGGCGAACAGCTGCACGGTTTCGGCGCTGTCGGCCTGGAATACCAGCACCGCCTTGTCGGCCGGTTCGGCCACCGCGCCTGCCAGGATCAGTTCGCCACGTTCCTGAGCCTCCCAGGCCAGCTTCAAGTGGGCGTCGCGGAATTCGCCGCGGCGTTCGAGGTAGTCGGGGGCGAGGTCGTACATCAGGAGGTAGTGCACGGGAGGTCTCCAAGGTTGTGGCGGTCTGTGCCGGGATGAGTGGATGGTACTGGAATTGGGTGGCAGGTGCTGCCGTGAAGACGTTGTGCGCAATCGGTGCCGGAGTCAGGCCAGCAGCCACAGCGGGCAACACGCCCGAAATGTTGGACTAAAACAACTTTTTGACCCGTTCCGCATGTTTGATTCCACAGTGCTACATGCCGCACATAAAAAAACGGCTGAGCAGGCGTAGACTGCACCCATGGACACCTCGAAGAAAATGGCGGCAGGGATCACCGGATTTGCCAGCATGCTCTGGCTGGGGCTGACGGCTGCCGTCGCGGCCAACCAGCGCCGCCTGGTGTTCAATCCGACCCTGGAACGCGAAGTCCAGCACCCGCGCTCGAGCGGCCACCGCACCCGCCCGGTGGTGCTGCGCGCCAAGGACGGCACCCGCCTGTGCGGCTGGCTGATGACCCCGACCATTCCCGGCCCGCGCCCCGCGGTGCTGTACTTCGGCGGCCGCTCGGAAGAAGTGTCGTGGGTGGTGCGCGATGCCGGCAAGCTGTTCCCCAACATGACCGTGCTGGCCATGAACTACCGCGGCTATGGCGAATCGCAGGGCATCCCGGCCGAGATCCACATGATCGAGGACGGCTGCCTGCTGTTCGACTGGCTGGCCACGCGCGGCCAGGTCGACGCGCGCCGCATCGCCGTGGTCGGGCGCAGCCTGGGTTCGGGCGTGGCGGTGCAGGTGGCCAAGGAGCGTCCGGCCCACTCGGTGGTCCTGATTACCCCCTACGATTCGATCCTGGCGATCGCCAAGCGGCGCTTCCGCGTGATGCCGATCGAGTACATGCTGCGCCACCGCTTCGAGTCGATCAAGCACGCGCCCGCGCTCAAGGCGCCGACCTATGTGCTGCGCGCCGCCAGCGACGACGTGGTGCCGCACGCGAACACCGACCTGCTGGTGGCCAAGCTGGGCCGGCTGGTGGCGGACGACACCGTGCCCGACTCGGACCACATGAACATCCCCTACCTGGATGCCACCCAGGACATGATCGCCGGCTTCCTCACCCGCCAGTTCAGCCAGCCGCTCGACGCCGCCACCGCTGCGGCGGCGGACCAGAAGGCCGAAGCACCGGCCACCGTATTGACGGAAGAGCCCGTCATTGCGGCGGCCAGTGCCGTGCCGATCACCGTCAGCGTCACCCCGCCGGCGGCAAATACCCCCATCCTCCCCTCGCCCGACCTGCCCGAAAAAGCCTCGGCTTAGAAAATAATTGCAAAAGTTGTCAGCAGTTATATTTCCATCGAATAAATTGGGAAGTAAAATCGTATTTGTCATCAACTTGTAGATTGATGCATATTTGACAGCTTGCGCTGTGATGACCCGTATCCGCCCGTGCACCATGCGATCGGCCCTCTCACTGCGCCGTAGGTTCGCTGGAAAGCCTTGTTGCTGACATGCGACATATACATTTCCGCCGAAGAAATAGGTCACCAGATACAATTCGACACCCCCAGCGGTCTCTTGGGCTGACACAATCGCGCAGCGCAAAGCAGGAACAACGCGGCAGCTTCCCTTGCCGTCGCGTTGTTACCGCCATGCCGCCGTGCAGCCCATCCCATCGCCAGCCGTGCGGCGGGTACAATATCGCTATTCCAGGAGCCCATACATGAAATTCAAGCAACTCAGCATGACCATTGCGGCGCTGTCCGTGGTTGGCACTGCGATGGTTCCGTCGGCGGTTGCCGCGCCGACCGCAGGTCCGATCGCCGCGCCCAAGTTCGGCGTGGTCTACGATGCGGGCGGCAAGTTCGACAAGTCGTTCAACCAGTCCGCCTACGAAGGCCTGCAGCGCTTTAGCAAGGAAACCGGCATCAAGGTACTGGAAGTGCAAGCCAACAGCGACACGCAGGCGGAACAGGTCATGCGTGGCCTGGCGCGCAAGAAGATCGACCTGATCGCGGCGATCGGCTTCTCGCAGACCCAGGCCGTGCAAAAAGTTGCCAAGGAATTCCCGAACGTGCGCTTCGTGCTGATCGACAGCATCGCGCAAGGTCCGAACGTCAATTCGGTGATGTTCAAGGAACAGGAAGGCTCCTACCTGGTCGGCACCGCCGCCGCGATGGCGTCCAAGACCAAGAAGCTGGGCTTCGTCGGCGGCATGGACATTCCGCTGATCCGCGCCTTCGCCTGCGGCTACGCGCAAGGCATCAAGGCCACCGCGCCGAAGGCCGAGATCGTCCAGAACATGGTCGGCACCACCGCCGCCGCCTGGAACGACCCGGCCAAGGGTGGCGAACTGGCGCGTGCCCAGTTCGACCGCGGCGTCGACGTGGTGTTCGCCGTGGCCGGCGGCAGCGGCATGGGCGCGCTGCAGATGGCCAAGGAAAAGGGCAAGCTGGCGATCGGCGTCGATTCGAACCAGAACTACCTGCATCCGGGCACCATGCTGACCTCGATGGTCAAACGCGTCGACGTGGCGATCTACGACTCGTTCAAGTCGGTCCAGAACGGCACCTGGAAAGGCGGCGTCACCTATAAGGGCCTGAAAGAAGGCGGCGTCGACTGGGTGCTGGACAAGGACAACCGCAAGGTCGTCACGCCAGAGATCGAGAAGCGCGTGAACGCCGTGCGCACCGACATCATCAACGGCAAGATCAAGGTCATCGATTACCGCGCCGGCAGCAGCTGCCCGGTCTGATTCTTTATACCCATCGCGAAGCGCGCCGCACCGGTTGATCCCGGTCCGGCGCGCTTTTGAATGAATGCACACTCCAATTAACGACAGATCGCCATGCAGCCAGCCGTAGAATTTCGCAACATTAGCAAGGCCTTCGGGCCGGTGCAGGCGAACGCCGACGTCAGCTTCTCGATCGCCAAGGGTTCGATCCATGGCGTGATCGGCGAAAATGGCGCCGGCAAATCCACCCTGATGAGCATCCTGTACGGCTACTACCACGCCGACAGCGGCCAGCTCGTCATCAACGGCGCCGAGCAAAAGATCCGCTCCAGCCAGGAAGCGATCGGACTCGGCATCGGCATGGTCCACCAGCACTTCATGCTGGTCGAGAACATGACCGTGCTCGACAACGTGATGCTGGGCACCGAGGGTGGCTTCAAGCTGTCGAAGAAACGCGCCGAAACCGAGGCCAAGCTGCGCGAGATCTGCACCCGCTACCGCCTCGACGTCGATCCGCTGGCCGTCATTTCCGATCTGTCGGTCGGCGCCCAGCAGCGCGTCGAAATCCTGAAACAGATCTACCGCAGCGCCGAAATCCTGATCCTGGACGAGCCCACCGCCGTCCTCACCACGCAGGAAATCGCCTCGCTGTTCGATATCCTGCGCCTGTTCAAGGAGCAGGGCAAAACCATCATCCTGATCACCCACAAGCTGGGCGAGATCATGGAAATCACCGACCAGGTGACGGTGATGCGCGCGGGCCGCGTGGCCGGCGCCGTCGCCACCGTCGACACCTCGAAGGAGCAGCTGGCGAATATGATGGTCGGCCGTCCGATCGAGGGCAACCTGCCGCGCAAACCGTACTTACCGGGCGCGCCGGTGCTGCAGGTGGAAAACCTGCAGCTCAAGGACTCGAACGGCGTGCAACTGCTGGCCGACATCGCCCTGAACGTGCGCGCCGGCGAAATCGTCGCGATCGCCGGCGTGTCCGGCAACGGCCAGAGCGAGCTGATGGAAATCCTGTCCGGCATGCGCCTGCCGACGTCCGGTAATGTGACGATGGAAGGCAAGCCCCTGCCCTTCGCCGGCCGCTCGAATGCCGACGGCCTGCCTGCCACCTTCCGCAACCTCGGCATCGGCCACGTGCCGGAAGACCGCCTGCGCGACGGCGTGATCAAGGATTTCTCGGTGATGCAAAACACCGTGTTCGGCTACCAGGACCGCGTCACCAACGGCGCCGGGCTGTTCGACTTCAAGGCCATCGCGGCGCGCTGCGCCCACTTGCTGGAAGAATTCGACGTGCGTCCGAAAGACCCCAATGTGCGCATCGGCCTGCTCTCGGGCGGCAACCAGCAGAAGGTGGTGATCGCGCGCGAAGTCTCGAGCGCGCCCAAGCTGATGCTGGTCGGCCAGCCGACCCGCGGTGTCGACATCGGCACCATCGAAAGCATCCACACCCAGCTGCTGCGCCTGCGCGACGAAGGGGTGGCGATCCTGCTGGTGTCGACCGAGCTGGAAGAAGTGCGCGCACTGGCCGACCGCATCGTGGTGATGTCGGGCGGCCGCGTCACCGGCGAACTCAATATTGACGAATTCGATACCACCCGCATCGGCCTCCTGATGGGCGGGATGCACAAATCATGAAAACCACTGAACTCCCACGCTGGGCCTCGGGCTTCGTCCTGCCGGTCCTGAACCTGCTGTCGGCCCTCCTGGTGGCGGCCCTGGTGATCCACCTGCTGGGCGAAAGCCCGGTCGAGTCGCTGCAGATCCTGATCAACAGCGCCGTCATCAATCCGGAAGGCCTGAGCTACACGCTGTTCTACGCCTCGACCTTTGTCTTCACCGGCCTGGCGGTCTCGATCGCCATGAAGGCGGGCCTGTTCAACATCGGCGCCGAAGGCCAGATGTACCTGGGCGGCCTGGGCCTGACGCTGGTAATGCTCAGCTTCGACGCGAGCATGTCGCCGTGGCTGCTGATCCCGCTGGCGATCGTTGCCAGCGCGGTATTCGGCGCCGGCTGGGCCTTCCTGCCCGGCTACCTGCAGGCCAAGCGCGGCAGTCACGTGGTGGTCACGACCATCATGTTCAACTTCATCGCGGCGAATCTGATGAACTACATCATCGTCAGCCACCTGATTCCGGAAGGCGACCAGAACCCGGCCAGCCGCACCTTCAGCGAAGCGGCGGCGATGCCGACCCTGTACACCTGGTTCCCGGCGCTGGGCGACACGCCGCTGAACATCTCGTTCATCCTGGCCCTGGTGGCGCTGGTGATCTACGGCGTGGCGGTGTCGCGCTCGAGCTGGGGCTACAAGCTGCAGGCCACTGGCCTGAATGCCCACGCCGCCCACTACGCCGGCGTGCGCATCAGCCGCACCATCATTGTCACCATGCTGATCTCGGGCGCCCTGGCCGGCCTGGCGGCGGTGAATTCGATCATGGGTTCGACCCACTACCTGAGCCTGAACTTCCCGGCCGGCGCCGGCTTCATCGGCATCGCGATCGCGCTGATGGGGCGCCAGAACCCGGTCGGCATCCTGCTGTCGTCGGTGCTGTTCGGCGCGCTGATCCAGGGCGGGTTCGACCTGTCGCTGGAAAAGCCGAACATTCCGCAAGAGACCATCGTCTTCATCCAGGGCCTGATCATCCTGTTCTGCGGCGCCATGGAAAGCATGTACGGACCGGCGATCCTGAAGCTGATCAACGCCCGCCGTAACAACAGCAACAACAGTATCAAAGGTTAAGCCATGGATGACTTCCAGTTCGCCAGCATCGTCGTCTCCACCATCCGCAACGCGCCGGTGCTGATCTTCGCGGCCATGGCCGGCCTGTTCGCCGAACGCAGCGGCGTGGTCGACATCGGCCTCGAGGGCAAGATCCTGGCCTCGGCCTTCGTCTCGGCCGGCGTCGCCTACAGCTTCCAGGACCCGTGGCTCGGCATCGGCGCCGGCATCCTGGCCTCGATGGCGCTGGCCCTGCTGCAGGCCTTCGTCTCGATCACCCAGAAGGGCAACCAGCTGGTGGCCGGCATCGCCATCAACATCGCCATGAGCGGCCTGACCTTCGTGGTGGCGCAGTACTTCTTCCAGCAGGGCGGACGCACGCCGGCGCTGGGCGACGCGCGCCTGACCGACGTGGTGCTGCCGGGCACCGAGCTGGTGGCCGACGTGCCGGTGCTGGGCTGGCTGTATGGCCACGTGATCGGCGGCCATTCGGTGCTGGTGTATCTCGCCTTCGCCCTGCTGCCGGTCGTGCACTGGACCCTGTACCACACCCGCTTCGGCCTGCGCCTGCGCGCCTGCGGAGAAAATCCGCACGCCGCCGACGCGGCCGGCATCTCGGTCCAGCGCACCCGCTACACGGCGATGATCATCGCCGGCGTGCTGTGCTCGTTCTCGGGCGCCTACCTGTCGATCGTGCAGAGCGGCTTCTTCTTGCGCGACATGTCGGCCGGTGCCGGCTACCTGGCCCTGACCGCGCTGGTGTTCGGCAACTGGCGTCCGCTGCAGACCGTGCTCGGCTGCCTGATGTTCGGCTTCTTCTCGGCGATCCAGATCCAGATCGAAGGCGTCGACCTGCCGGTGGTGGGCCGCATCCCGGGTTCACTGATCCAGATGATCCCGTACGTCGTCACGGTGGTCGTGCTGGCCGGCCTGATGGCCAAGTCGGTGGCGCCGAAAGCGCTCGGCAAGCCGTTCGTCAAGTCGCGCTAAGCCCGCCTTGATATCCTGGCGCTCCCTCTGCCATCGCGCAAGGGAGCGCCTGCCTGTATAGACATTTCCCCCTGCCACGCTTGTTAGAATGTAACAAAGCGTCGGCCCTACGCCACGCCGTGTGAAAAATCACGTTATCGGGCGCACAATTTTATCGATTTTTTTCATCTTTCTCTGCGAGAATGGCGTTCCTCACGGCAACATTTACTGCCTGAACCGGATTTTGCACTTTCTCAGCGAGGACATATGAAAATTCAGAACGTTAAAATACGCACGCTGCTGTTCAGCGGCTTCGGCGCCATTCTCGCCATGATGGTGCTGCTGGTCGGCATCGGCCTGGTGCAGATGCAGAAAGCCGAAGCGCTGACCGACAAGCTGTCCGGCGACAGCATGCGCCGCCTGGCCATGCTGCAGGAGTGGCAGGCGATCATCGAGACCAACGCGGCGCGCACGCTGGCGGCGATCAAGATGGCCGATCAGGCCGACGAAAAATTCTTCCTGGATGCGATCGCTCTTTCGTCGAAGCGTTCCGACGTGCTGCAGAAGGAACTCAAGGAAACCCTGTCGACCGACCCGACCGCCTTCGCCTTGTTCGGCAAGGTGGACGAGCAGCGCGAAGGCTACCGCGCCGCGCGCAAGGCGGTGATGGCGCAGAAGGCGGCCGGCGAAGCCGAGGCCGTGCGCAAGTTCCTGGATACCGACATGGTGCCGCGCGTGCGCGCCTATGTCGATTCGCTGGGCGCGATCGTCAAGTACCAGCAGGACGTGGTGGCGCATGACGCGCAGGAAATCGACGCCGGCTTCCAGACCAACCTCACCCTGCAGCTGGCGCTGACCGTCGTCGCGCTGCTGTTCGGCGGCGTCTGCGCCTGGTGGATCGGCCGCCGCATCAGCGCACCGCTGACCGAAGCGGTGTCGGTGGCCCAGACCGTGGCCCAGGGCGACCTGACCAGCCGCATCGTGGTCCAGGGCAGCAACGAGACCGGCACCCTGATGGGCGCGCTGCGCGACATGAACGACAACCTGGTCAGCATCGTCGGCCAGGTGCGCAGCGGTACCGAAACCATCGGCGAAGCGGCCAGCCAGATCTCGGCCGGCAACCTGGAGCTGTCGGCCCGTACCGAACAACAGGCCAGCGCGCTGGAAGAAACCGCGTCGTCGATGGAAGAACTGACCTCGACCGTGCGCCAGAACGCCGACAATGCCCGCGAAGCCAACCAGCTGGCACAGGCCGCCTCGCAAGTGGCCGGCCGCGGCGGCGAGACCGTCGGCCGCGTGGTGCAGACCATGACCGCGATCGCCGATTCGTCGAAGAAGATCGGCGACATCACCGGCGTCATCGACGGCATCGCTTTCCAGACCAACATCCTGGCGCTGAACGCCGCGGTGGAAGCGGCGCGTGCCGGCGAACAGGGCCGCGGCTTCGCCGTGGTGGCATCGGAAGTGCGCAACCTGGCGCAGCGCTCGGCCGCCGCCGCCAAGGAAATCAAGACCCTGATCGGCGACTCGACCGGCAAGGTCGAGGAAGGCAGCCGCCTGGTGTCGGACGCCGGCAGCACCATGCAGGAAATCGTGGACAGCATCAACCGCGTGACCACCATCATGTCGGACATCGCTATGGCCAGCCAGGAGCAGTCGGCCGGCATCGAGCAGGTCAACGGCGCCATCGCGCAGATGGACCAGGTGACGCAGCAGAACGCGGCGCTGGTGGAAGAAGCCGCCGCCGCCTCGAGCGCGATGCGCGAACAGGCCGACGCGCTGGCGCAGCTGGTGTCGACCTTCCGCTTCGAAGCCGCGCAGGCGCACGGCGGCCGTCCGGCACTGCGCAACAATGCGCGTCCGGCGCTGACCGCGTAACACGGTTCGCGGGCGGCGCTGCCGCCCCATGCTGGACAAAACGCCGGGGCTTCCCGGCGTTTTTTTTATGGCGTAACCGGATCGACCGGTTCGTAACGCGCCGCCGACCGGCTCGAGCGCGCCAAGGTCCAGGCGAAGCCGATGCCGGCCGAGGCGCCGCTGTTCTTCAGGTGCAGCGGGCTGTCGCGGTTGGCGCTGCCGGCATACGACTCATAGCGCACGAAGCCGAACACGCGCACATCCGGATTCATCTGGCGCGTGGCGAACAGGCCGACCCGGGCCAGCACCAGGCCGGCGTCGGCCTCATAGGCCGGGCGCGATGCCGTGGCGTACTGCGGCGCCACTTCGTAGAAGTAGCGATTCAGGCGCTTGTCGCCGAACACCACCGAGGCATTGGCTTCGAACGACCAGGGCCCCGCCGCCATGCCGGGCAGGCCGCGCGTCTCATAGGCCAGCCGCGGCTCGAAGGTCCAGCCCTGGCGCCGCAGCCCTCCCCTGGCCTCGATCACCGCGCGCAGCGGCAGTTCGGCGCGCAGCCGGCTGGTGGGGCTGAGGTCGGCCAGCTTGATCTTCAGGCGCGGACCGAACTCGAACAGCGTGCCCAGATCCGGCATGCCGCTGCGCGCTTCGACGTCGTCGGATTCGGACGGCAGCGCGCCGGCCAGGCCGATGTCGAATTCGGTGCGCTCGGAACGGAACAGGCGCGCCCCCACGCCCGACTGGTCGGCGCGCAGCACTTCGCCGCGGTACAGCAGGTAAGGCAAGGCCAGCACGCGGCCGCTGCGGTCGTCGGCGCCGGGGTAGGCCGGCGTGCTGACGCCGAAGGCGCCGACGCCGAATTCCCATAGCGGCAACCGGCTTTCGTCGGCGGATTGGGCGAAGGCGCAAGCCGCGCTCAGGGACAGGCCGGCTGCGGCCAGGACGGCCTTGGAAATAAGGGACATGGGTGCGGGATCGGATCAAGAGGTGAACCGATTCTAGCGGAGTTCGCACATGCTCAGCACACGATCACCCGGCTGTTGGCGCTCAAAAAAAACGTCATCGCGCAGGATGACGTTTTGCTGTTTGCGATGAAACCGGCGCCGGCTTACGGCCAGATCTTGGTCAGCATCGCCGCCAGGTTGTACCCGCCCTTGATCAGCTGCGTCTTCGCCACCGCCGAGCTCGGCACCGGATAGTTGTCCGGCACTTCCAGCGCGAAGGTGTAGTAGGTCTCGCCCTTCTTGCTGGTCTGCGGGGTCAGCTTGCCCGGCACCACGTCGGCGTAGGCCAGCTTGGCCGCCACCAGGCCGTCGTCGGCCCACTGCACCGGCCAGGTCGAGACGTCGCCCTTCGGCGTGGCGACGTGCGGATGGCTGTCGATCGCCACCTGCGCGAACTGTTCCGGGGTGCGGGTCTTGATGCGGCGGAAAGCGTAGTCGACCGTGGTGCTGTCCCAGTAAGAGTGGAACGGCTTGGTCAGCGCCTTGGGCACGCCTTCTTTTACCACCACCGGCGCATTGGCCAAGTCTGCGGCAGGAATCAGCTTCGACGACAGCGCCACCAGGCGCTCGTCGTCCAGCAGCAGGTTGTTGCCACCGCGCGAATCGAAGACCAGGCTTTCGTCGACTTCGGCGCGGTTCTTCGGCACCACGAACTTGCCGTCCTTGCTCACGAACGCCGAACCGACGTGCAGCGGCTGGTGGATGTCGCCGGCGAAGTGGGTCAGCAGGATCAGCGCCTGGCGCTTGCTGAAGTTGTGCGGGTTCAGCGCCGGATCGGTTTTACCCTGCAGGACGGCGATGCACTGCTTCAGCGTCTGCACGATGTCGACGTCGCTGGTGCCCACGCCGTGCTCATGGTAGTGGTCGAGCTGGAACGGGGTGTTGGTGTAGTGGTATTCGCTGTGGCGCGGATTGCCCTCGACGTAGTCGATCATCTCCTGCGTCTGCGGGCCGCAA
The DNA here is from genome assembly GCF_031995545.1 of Massilia sp. Taxonomy (GTDB): domain Bacteria; phylum Pseudomonadota; class Gammaproteobacteria; order Burkholderiales; family Burkholderiaceae_D; genus Telluria. Next base: position 193,023 of record NZ_DAMAGA010000003.1, on the reverse strand, counting down.
TAAGTGCCCTTCACGCAGTCGGCCCAGTTGGCGATCGACTCCAGCGATTCGCCCGGCTGCAGCAGCAGTGCAATCTGCTTTTGCGCATTGCTGCCCTTGAGCAGCTTGTCGGCGATCGCGCCCACGGCGCGGTGGCCGTCGCGGCCCCAGGCGGCGGCGTCCGGCGCCGCCATCGATGCGAAGGCCGCAGTCAGGGCCAGCGCGCATGCAAGTTTCTTCATCATGATTCCTTGATCTTTACTACGCTCAGTCGGCTTTGCGGATACGCGGCGTCGCCTTCGGCGCGCCCTGCCCTTCGATCTTCTTCAGGTAGGCGGTAAAGCCTTCCAGGTCGATCATGCCGGTGTCGATGCGGTTGGTGCCCTGGGCGAATTCCGGATAGCCGTCGCTGCCTTCGGCCAGGAAGTTGTTGGCGGCGATGCGGTAGGTCGCGCCGTCCTGCACTTCCTTGCCGTCGATTTTGACGCTGCCCGGCACCAGGCGGCTGCCGACCGGCCGCTTGGCATCCCAGGCGTAGCTGAAGCCTTCCGACACGTGCATGATGGCGTCGCCCGTCGCTTCGGGCTGGTTCCACTGGCGTTCCAGCAGGCGCTTGATCTGGGCGCCGGTCAGGTCCATCACCACCATGGTATTGCCGAACGGGAGCACGGCCTGGGCCTGGCCGAAGTTGACGCTGCCGTCAGGACCGGCTTCCAGGTCGCGGCGCACGCCGCCATTGTTCATGAAGGCGATTTTCGCGCCCAGGTGACGGGTCGAATCCAGCGCCGCATCGGCCACCAGGCGGCCGATGGTCGATTCGCCATTCGCGTCGCGCTTCCTCAGCAGCGGCGTGCCGGCTACCCGCGCGATCGGACGCGCCAGCGCGGCCTGGCTGCGCTCTTTCACTTCGGCCACGAAGGCCACCATCTTCTCGTCGGCCGGATACTCGCCCGGCTTCATCACCACGTTGCTGACCTTCAGGTCGCGCACCGCGCCGCTGCCAGGTTCGACCTGCATCGAGACGCGCGTGAGCAGGTGGCCGGCGGTGTCGGCCTGGGTCACGACGCGGCCGTCGACGCCGCACAGGTAGCCCTGGTGCGAGTGGCCGGTCAGCACCAGCTTGACCGACGGGTCGATCTTTTTGGTGACATCGACGATGTCGCCGGTCAGCTGCGAGCAGTCGGTCTTGAATGGCGACTCGACGGTGCGGCCGCCCTGGTGCACCAGCGCCACGATCACCTGGGCGCCGGCGGCGCGCATCTGCGGCAGCAGCGCGTTGATGGCGTCGGCTTCATCGCCGAAGCGCAAGCCGGCCACGCCCGACGCCACCACCATGTTGGGGGTATCACGCAGCACCACGCCGACCAGGCCGACCTTGATGCCCTTCACGGTTTCGATGGTGTAGCCCGGGATGAACGGCTTGCCGGTGGCGGCGTCGATCACGTTGGCGCCCAGGTACGTGAATTTGGCGCCGCCGAAGGTCGGGGCGTACTTGCAGGCCTTGGCCGGACGCGACGAGTCGCAGCCGCCGTGCTGCTGGCGCAGCAGTTCCTTGCGGCCGCCGTCGAATTCGTGGTTGCCGACCGCGCTCGCGCGCAGGCCCAGCATGTTCATGGCCTGGATCGTCGGCTCGTCGGCCCACAGCGAGGACAGCGCCGGGCTGGCGCCGACGATGTCGCCGGTCGAGACAAGCAGCAGGTCCTTGTCTTCCTTGCGCCACGCCTGCAGCGCGGCAGCCACCGCTTCGGCGCCGCCGGCGCGCAGCACGTGTTCCTTGCCGTCGACGTCTTTCATGGTGTAGCGGCTCGGCTCGAGGTTGCCGTGGAAATCGTTCAGCGAAACCAGGTTGATGGTCACCGGGGCTTGTGGCGTGCTGGCGCAGGCCGACAGCAGCAGCGCCATGGTGAGGGTGGACAGGCCGGCGTATGCGCGACGCGAAGCGTTCATGGGAAATACCTTTTATTGAATGCGGGCCACCATGGCGGTGGCCGGAAAAGCGGAAGTGCGAGCGACCTCGGCAACCAGGATTATCCCATGCGCCCCGGCCGCGGGAAATCCTTACATTGGTCTGCTTCACTTGCGCAAGAAAAGCGGCACGAAAAAACGGCCGGTGTTTCCACCGGCCGTTCTGGCTCAACTCATGTTGCGTGTCGAGAGATTAGAACTCGTAACGCAGGGTTGCCTGGATGGCCCACTGCGACTCGCCCTTCGACTGCTTCAGGTCTTGACGCTCGACTTCGTTGCGCACGACGTAGCGGTAACGGCCTTGCTCGTCGATACCGGCATAGTCGACGAAGCTGCGCGCCATGCCGCCATTCGACTGGAAGCTGATTTCTTCGGTACGGCCCCACTTCTTGTTCAGCAGGTTACCGAAGTTCATGAAGTCCAGCGTGAAGGTTGCCTTGTTGCGCGCGAAGATGCCCGGGATTTCCTGGCTGATACGCACGTCGAAGGTGTTGACCCATTCCGAGGTGCTGTTGTTACGCTTCACGACACCGCCAGCCGAACCGTGCAGGCCCTTGTTGGCGTTGACCACGTCCCAGAAGCGCTGCTCGTTGGCGCGGTTGGTCGCGGTATCGCCCACGAACACGACTTCGCCGGAACCGAACGCGGTCGGGATGTACATCAGGTCGTTGCCGGCCAGTCCGTCGCCGTTCAGGTCATTGTTGATCGTCCAGCTGTACGGACGGCCTTCACGACCTTCGTAGAAGATGCCCAGGCGGGTGTTGTAGTTCTCGAAGAACTTCTTCTGGAAGTTCATCAAGGCGTTCACACGGTTCTTGATGGCATAGCTCGAGGTAGCAGCTTCTTCCTCGTTCGGGTTGAACACCGAACGGCCGTTGAAGTTCGAGTTCGACACCGACGAGGTCAGCGGCGAGACTTCGGTCGAATCGGTGTAGGTGTAGGCCACCGACCAGCCGAAGCCCTTCGTCAGCGGCTTCGACAGCGACATGGTCAGCACCTTGGCATCGCCCTTGTCGGTATCGCGGGCCACCAGCACGTTGCCGTAGCTGCGGTTGCTCAGCGCCTTGCTGGTCGCGCAGTTGTTAACCAGGGTCGCGGCGTTGCGGGCCACGTTGTAGCAGGCGGCGCTGCGGCCGGCGGCGTCCCAGAAAATCTGACGGCCATCGCTACCGGTCGCGGTTGCCGCGCCCAGGTTCAGGTGTTCGTAATAGATGCCGTTCTTGTTCTTGGTGTACAGGGCTTCGGCGCCGAACACCAGGCCGTACCATGGCAGTTCGGTGTCGAACGCCAGGTTGGCTTTCCAGATCGACGGCTGACGCAGGCCCGGATCCAGGAAGTCCACGTTGGCTGCCGGGATGGCGCCGGCCACGACCGGCTGGCCATCCGGGTTGAAGCTGATCAGGCTGCCGGTGGTCGGGCAGCGGGTCGCGCCGCTACCCGAGCAGCTGATGGTCTGTGCAGCCACGCCAGGATTCGAGAACGGGTTCGACATCCACACGGTTGCCGCCGCGCCCTGGAACAGGCCGAAGCCGCCGCGCAACTGGGTCGGACGCGGCGCCTTGTCGAAGCGGTAGTTGAAGCCGAAACGCGGCTGGATCAGGTCGGTGCCGTCGATGGTGCGGGTGTTGTCCAGACCAAAGCCGCCGCTCTGGCGGGTATTGGTTGCCGGATTGCCTGCCACCAGCGGCCGGGCCGCGGCGGCGTTCGCCAGCGGCGTGCCGCCGACGTCGTTACGGTCGTAACGCACGCCGTAGGTCAGGGTCAGCTGGTCGTTGACACTCCAGGTATCCTGCAGGAACAGGCCGGTGTTCTTCAGTTCGAACTGGGCAACGGCGTTGTCCAGCGAACCGCCAGGCACGGCGCGCTGCACGCTGTAGCTGGTCGGACGGCCGAGGCGGAAGTTCTCCAGCACCGACGCTTCGATCTGTGCGGCGCTTGCGGTGGCGCAGTTCGCCAGCGTGCAGCCGAAGGTGTAGTTGCCGTACACGTCTTGCAGGAAGGCGTTGTAGATCTTGTTTTCGGTGCGGTCGACACCGAACTTCACTTCGTGGTCGCCCAGGATCCAGTTGGCGCCGGCGTAGTAGTCCTTGGTCTTGTTGCGCAACACGTTGTTGTGACGGCTACGTTCGGTACCGAAGCGCAGGAAGCGGTCGCGGTCCGAGGTGCCCGACGGTGCGCCTTCCGGCAGGGCGCCGGTGAACTGCAGGCTCATTGCCGGGGTGCGGGTGGCATTGGTCGGCACCGAATCGTAGTCGCGGGTCGAGAATTTCAGCTCGGTCGAGAAGTTCGGGGTCCAGTCCGAGAACACCTGGCCGACCACGGTCTCGATCGACTTGCCCTGGTTGTAGAAGCTCGACGACAGGCCGACTTCGGTGGCCGAATAGCCTGGATAGAACGGCTCGCCCTGTTCGGTCTTGGCATAGCGCAGGTTGGCGCGGTGTTCGTCGGTGATGTTCCAGTCGAACTTCACCATGCGCTCTTTCGAGGTCAGCAGCGAGCCGCCCGAAGCGACGCCGCCGATGTCGACGCCGTACTGGCTCTGGGCGATGCGCTGTGCTTCGCTGATGGCCGACTGGGTAATGCCGACGGTGGTGCCGAGACCGGCGCCGATCGGTCCGAAGTCCGGACTCGAACGCGAGCTCTCGAAGTTTTCAGCCAGAGCGTAGATGAACAGCTTGTCCTGGATCAGCGGACCGGATGCCCAGATACCCTTGGTGGTTTCCTTCGACTTCGGCGGATTGCTGTAGGTGTCGGTGATCGGGTCGTAACGGTCGCCCGACATGGTGTCGTTGCGGAACACGTAGTACACGCCACCCTTGTAGGTGTTGGTACCCGACTTGGTCACGGCGTTGATGTTGGCGCCGGTGTAGCCCTTCTGGGTGACGTCGTAGTTGGCGACGTTCACTTGCACGGACTGGATCGCTTCGATCGAGATCGGCTGGCGCGCGGTCGGGCTGCCGTTCGATTCCAGGCCGAAGGTGTCGTTGATCGCGACGCCGTCGATGGTCATCGAGTTGTAGCGCGAGTTCTGGCCGGCCACGGAGATTTCGCCGCGGTCCTTGTCGGTCTGCGACACGCGCGGATCGATACGGGCGTAGTCCTGCAGGTTACGCTGGATCGACGCCTGGGTCTGCAGTTCGGTGTTGCTGATCGCGGTGCCGGCGCCCATGGCGCTGCGCGAGAAGACCTCGGCGCGCGCGGCGCTGCCGGTCACGGCCACGGTCTGGATCTTCTGGCCCAGGGTGGCGTCGATTTCGGCGGTTTGCGCCAGGTCGGTGAAGACGTCGGTACGGGTCTCGGTGATGCCGTCCTTGGTGATGGTAATCGTGTAAGGACCACCCACGCGCAGGCCGCGTGCGACGTAGCGGCCTTCAGCGTCAGTGACGACATTGCTGACAGAACCCGACTCGACGTGCGTGATCGTCACCTGGGCGCCGGCAGCTGGCGCGCCGCTGGAAGCCGAAATACGGCCGCCGATAGCCGAGGTGGTGTTCTGTGCAAACGACGGCGCAGCCGCCAGTGCAACGGACAAAGCCAGCGCCAACTTGGTGAGCCGGATCTGTTGTTGAGTGATCATTGATAACCCCAAAAAGAACTTCAAGTGATTGTTGGACGCCCTGGAAGGACGCCCTCCCCTACGATTTACAGCTTATTGTTGTGCTTGATGCGCCGGCGTTTCAGCCGACAAGCGGCTGCGATTGTATCGTTACAATGTTTCAACAAAATGACGCGGTGAAGAGGTGATTTACAGCGGAATGCCGCCAATATGCATGAGCTTTCGACAAGCCGACAAATTCGTTTTGGCTTAGGGTTTTAGAGCTTTTGCATATAAATCGCCGCGCAAGTGTTGTCTGTACGCGACACAATCCGCTCCATCGGAGCCGGAATATGACAAGGCGGGATTATATGTGCGGCATGCTTCAATGGAATTTTTTCGGAAAAAATTCGGTGGAAGTAGCTGTGGAGCGAAGATTTTTGTAGCGAGAAGGCGACATAAGTTAATTTTAGATTAACTTATCGCCAAACAATCGCCTGCCGATTATGACAGGCAGGCAGTCCGGCGAGCGCCGGACTGCCGAGGTCAGACTTTATTTGGCGGAGACCGCGCGTGCGGCCAATGCGGCGATATCGGCTTCGAATTTTTTGTAACGCTGATCGAGCTGACTCGTCAGTCGTTGCTTTTCCGCGACGGACAGGAATGCGTAGCGGATACTGGCGTACGAAGCTTTTTTCACTTCCGCGTAGCTCGGCTTGAACTGGCTGGCGAACTGCACGTATTCGTGTGACAGCGTATGGCGCGTCACGCCGGCGTCGTCGGTCGAGATCACGTACGGCACCCCGTACTGGCGGTACAGGTTGATCGGGTGGTCGGCGCCGGCCACGCCGCTGATGAAGGCGTTCGAGGTCAGGTTGATCTCGACCGGGATGTCCTTCTCGCGCATGGTCTTCATGATCGCAGGGGCATTGGCTTCATGCGCCAGGTCGAGGCCATGGCCGATGCGGTGCGCGCCGGCCACGCTCAAGGCCTGGTCGATGTGGAACTTCAGGCCTTCCGGCGGCACGTCGCCCAGCGCCAGTTCGCCGGCGTGCATCGCTACTTTCACGTCCGGGTACATCGCCTTCATGAAGCGGAACATCTTCATGTGCAGCGCGTAGTCGCGCATCGGCACGTGCTGGCTTTCCTGGCCGACGATATTCACGCCGACGATGCGCGGGTTCTTTTGCGCGGCCTTGAAACTCGACATCATCGACGAGAACACCATCGATGGGTTCAGCAGACGCAGCACGTAGTTCTGGTAGCGCATGGTGAAGCGTTCGTCGTCGATGCCCTCGGATGCTTTCACGATGCCGGCGACGAAATCGTCGATGGTCTTGTTGAAGGCCGGGTCCTTGTCCAGTTTCGCGAAGGTGGCGCGCATGGCGGCGTCGAGCGCCTTGTCGTCGTCCACGTTGTTCCATGCCTGGGTATCGAAGCCGGCGTCCGGCACGAACGGCGACAGCAGGAACATGGTTTCGATGTAGCCGACATTCTCTGCGATGGCGCGCTGTTTGATCTCTTGCAGGCCTTCGTGCAGGTTGTCGTTGGCGACCGGGCCGAAGTAGCCGAAGGTGTGGAAGAAACGGCGGTCCGGCGCGATCTGCGCCGACGAATGATTGTGGAAATCCTTGTTCGACCAGCGCTTGACCAGCTCGCGCCAGACGTCTTCGTCGGCGTTCACTTCGGCGCCCGACAGGCAGCTGCGCTGCGCGGCCGGCTTGGCGCGTTCGGCGGCGATGACCGCCTTGTCGGTCTCGATGCGGTAGGTGTTCTTGTTGATGCAGAAGCCCTGCTTGTCGACGAAATCGACGTAGGTCTCGGCGTAGATCGCGCCCGAGTAATGGTGATGCAGGTCGCCGCCTTTTGGCATCTGGGTGAAGAACATGGTCAGGCCGGCCAGGTTCGGCTGGTCGCCCGCGATCAGGGCGGCGTAATGATGCGCGGTTTTCGCTTCGTTGGCGCTGGCCGGTTCTTTTGCCATGGCCGGCGCGCCGGCAACGGCGAGCGCCAGCAAGGCGCCGGCGGTCAGATTCTTGTGCATGGTGTGCTTTCTCGATGAATGACGACCGCTCTCGCAGGCGGACGATCGCGCAACTCTAAACCGTTCGTTCATTGTTGGCAACGTGGGGTTGGCGGCTGCGCCGCCAACCTACCGGACATGGACCGCCTTGCCGGCTGAATAGGTGGCGGCGACGGTGCGGTCGTCGCCGAGCAGCGCCAGCGCGAACAGCAGTTCTTCGAGCGAGTTGCAATGGCCGGTGCGGCGCGCCAGCAACGGCGTGGCCTGCGGATCGAGCACGACGAAGTCCGCTTCCAGGCCAGGAGCGAAGCTGCCGATCGTGTCTTCCAGGCGCATCGCGCGCGCGGCACCCAGCGTGGCCAGATAAAACATGCGTAGCGCCGGCAGGTAACTGCCCTTCAAGCGCGCCACTTTATAAGCTTCGTTCATCGTTTGCAGCATCGAGAACGAAGTGCCGGCACCGACGTCGGTGCCGAGCGAGAGCAATGCCTTGGCGCCGTCGGCGCGCTCGAAGTCGAACAGGCCGCTGCCCAGGAACAGGTTCGAGGTCGGGCACACGCTCGCCGCCGAACCGGTGGCCGCCATGCGTGCGAAGTCTTCGTCGTCGAGCCAGATGCAGTGGCCGAACAGCGCGCGCGGGCGCATCAGGCCGAAGCGTTCGTAGACGTCGAGGTAGCTGCGCGCCTGCGGGAACAGTTCGCTCACCCAGCTGCACTCGTCCTTGTTTTCCGAGACGTGGGTCTGGATGAAGGTGTCCGGGTGGCGCGCCGCCAGTTCGCCGGTCAGGCGCAACTGGATATCGGTCGAGGTCGGGGCGAAGCGCGGCGTGATCGCATACAGCGCGCGGCCGCGCTTGTGCCATTTCTCGATCAGCGCTTCGCTCTGTCCCAGGCCACCTTCGAGGTCGCGCAGGAAGTCGGGGCAGTTGCGGTCCATCAGCACCTTGCCGGCGACCATGCGCAGGTTGCGCGCCTCGCTCGCTTCGAAGAAGGCGTCGACCGATTGCGGGTGCACGGTGCAGTACACCACAGCGGTGGTGGTGCCGCAGCGCAGCAGCTCGTCGAGGAAGAAGTCGGCGGTGGCGCGCGCGTGCGCCGGGTCTTCGAACTGGCGCTCGGTCGGGAAGGTATAGGTGTCGAGCCATGGCAGCAGGCCCGGCGCCGGCGAGGCGATCATGTCGGTTTGCGGGTAATGCAGGTGGGTGTCGATGAAGCCGGGGGCGATCACCTTGCCGCGGTAGTCGCGCGGTTCGACGCCGGGCGGCAGCGTGGCGATCAATGCGGCGTAGTCGCCGGCAGCCTTGACGCGGCCGTTCTCGACGACCAGCAGGCCGTCTTCATGCCAAAGTGCGGCCTGGTCGTCGAATGCCGGATCGGCGCGGAAGTGCAGCAAGCTCGCACGGTAGGCTTGCACGGAATGTGGTGCGGTGGACATCAGTGGAATTCCAGTTGTTCTTCAGGGGAGGCTGCTTGCGGGGTCGACTCCAGGGTCGACTCCCAGACGGAGAGCAGCTGGGCCGCGACCGACGCTGCGATCACGGCCGGGGCCTTGCCGGCGATGCCGGGCAGGCCGATCGGGCATACCATACCAGCAAGACGCGTTTCGCTGACGCCGCGTTCGCGCAGGCGTGCTTCGAACTGGCTGCGCTTGGTGGCGGAGCCGATCAGGCCGAACCAGTCGGGGCTGGAGCGCGACAGGATCGCGTGGCACAGGCGCAGGTCGAGGGCGTGGCTGTGGGTCATGACCAGGAAGCTGGTGCCGGGGGCGGCGTTTGCAACCAGCGCCTCGGGGCTGTCGGTGGCTTCGACCGTCACGTTGGCCGGGATCTGCAGCGGGAACAGATCGTCGCGTTCGTCGACCCAGGTGACGCGGCACGGCAGCTCGCCCAGTGCGCGCACGATGGCGGCGCCGACGTGGCCGGCGCCGAACAGCATCAGGTGAGCGCGCGGCGCCAACACCGCATCGACCAGCCAGCGGCGGCCGCCCTCGCCTTCGATCACGCGCGTGGCCGTGTCGCGGTCGAATGCGGGTGCGTTGGCGCCGCCTGCCAGCTGGCTGCCGGCGGCGTCGAACAGCGCCCAGTCATGCGCGCCGTCGAGGGTGATCACGCGCCAGGTATCGTCATTGCGGCGTGCACGCAGCACCGCCATCTGGTCGGCATCGGCATGCTCGAACGCGAGCCAGGCCACGCCGCCGCAGCACTGGCCGAGGCTCGGCCCCAGCGCGAAACGCTCGAAGCGGCGCGGCGCATTCTGCTGCAGCATGGCGCGCGCAATCTCGAGCGCGCGGTGCTCCAGGTGGCCGCCGCCGATGGTGCCGTCGAAATCATCGACACGCACCAGCATCTTCGCGCCCGGTTCGCGCGGCACCGAGCCCTTGCTGGCAGCCACCGTCACCAGGATGCCGCCGGCCTCATTGAGCCAATCGTTCATGATGCGCGCGCCGCCGCTTCGACGAAGTCGATCGCATCCAGGATCGCTTCACAGGTCGCCGGCGCACGCAGCGGCGGATTGACCTTGTGCTCGCCCACCGCCGAGATGGCGTCCCGGATCGCGAAGAACACCGAGAACGGCAGCAGCAGCGGCGGCTCACCCACCGCCTTGGAGCGGTGGATGCTGTCCTCGACGTTGGCGTTGTCGAACAGGCGCACGCGGAAGTCTTCGGGACAGTCCGAGACGCCGGGGATCTTGTAGGTCGACGGCGCATGCGTCATCAATTTGCCGGCAGCATTCCACCATAGTTCCTCGGTGGTGAGCCAGCCCATGCCCTGGATGAAGGCGCCTTCCACCTGGCCGATGTCGATCGCCGGGTTGAGCGAGCGGCCGGCGTCGTACAGCGCATCGACGCGCAGCAGCTTGAATTCGCCGGTGAGCGTATCGACCACCACTTCCGACACCGCCGCGCCGTAGGCGAAGTACGAGAACGGATGGCCGGTCATGGTCTTCGGATCCCACGACAGGCCGGGCGTGGCATAAAAACCGTCCGACCACAGCTGCACCCGCGCCAGATAGGCCTTGGCCACCAGTTCCTCGAACGGCAGCGCGAGACCCGCGACGAACACGGTGCCGGCCGCGAAGCGCACCTCGTTGGCCGCGCCACCGTACTGCTGCGCGGCGAAACCGGCCAGCCGTTCGCGGATGGTGCGCGCCGCATCCTGCGCCGCCTTGCCGTTCAGGTCGGCGCCGGTGGAGGCGGCGGTGGCCGAGGTATTGGAGACCTTGGAGGTATTGGTGGCGGTGGCGCGCACCCGTTCCAGCGATACGCCCAGTTCGTGCGCCACCACCTGCATCACCTTGGTGTTGATGCCCTGCCCCATCTCGGTGCCGCCGTGGTTGACCAGCACCGAGCCGTCCACGTACACGTGCACCAGCGCGCCGGCCTGGTTCAGGTGGGTGACGTTGAAGGCGATGCCGAACTTCAGCGGCGTCAGCGCCAGGCCTTTCTTCAGCACGGGGCTGGTACGGTTGTAGCTGGCGACTTCGGCGCGCCGTGCGCTGTAGTCGCTCGACGCTTCCAGCTCGTCCACCAGTTTGCCGATCACGTTGTCGACGATGGTCTGGCCATACGGCGTGACGTTGCGTTCCTGGGTGCCGTAGAAATTCAGGCGCCGGATGTCGAGCGGGTCGCGTCCCAGGTTGCGCGCGATCTCGTCCAGCACGTACTCGATCGCGATCGCGCCCTGTGGTCCGCCGAAGCCACGGAAGGCGGTGTTCGACTGGGTGTTGGTCTTGCCGCAGGCGGCGCGGATCTCGACGTCTGACAGGTAATACGCATTGTCGAAGTGGCAGACGGCGCGCGTGGCCACCGGCCCGGACAGGTCGGCCGAGTAGCCGGCGCGCGTGACCATGTCGACCTTCGCGGCCAGGATGCGGCCGTCGTCGTCGTAGCCGACTTGATACAGGTAGTGGAAGCAGTGACGCTTGCCGGTGACCAGCATGTCGTCGTCGCGGTCGGCGCGCAGCTTGACCGGGCGGCCAGTACGCACGGCGGCGATCGCCGCGGCCGCGGCCCACAATGCCGACTGCGATTCCTTGCCGCCGAAGCCACCGCCCATGCGGCGGCACTCGACGCTGACGTGGTGCGAATGCAGGCCGAGCGCGTGCGCCACCACGTGCTGCATCTCGCTCGGGTGCTGGGTCGAGCAGTACACGTGCATGCCACGGTCTTCGCCGGGGATCGCGTAGGCGATCTGGCCTTCGAGGTAGAACTGTTCCTGGCCGCCGACCGACAATTCGCCCTGCACCACGTGGGCAGCACGGGCGAAGGCGCCGGCCGCATCGCCGCGCGCCAGGCGCATCGGCGGCAGCACGTAGGATTCGGCGGCGCGCGCCGCCTGTGGGGTCAGGATCGCCGGCAGCTCGTCGTAGTCGACGATGGCCAGGCGCGCGGCGCGGCGCGCGTTATCGTGACTGTCGGCGACGACGATGAACAGCGGCTGGCCGACGTACTGGACCAGGCCATCGGCCAGGATCGGATCGTCATGGATGATCGGGCCGCAATCGTTGGTGCCGGGAATGTCGCGCGCCAGCAGCACCGCCACCACGCCAGGCGCGGCCTTCACTGCCGCGACATCGATGGCCGTGATGCGCGCATGCGCGCGCGCCGACAGGCCGAGGGCGGCGTGCAGCGTGCCGGCCAGTTCCGGGATGTCGTCGGTGTAGGTGGCCTGGCCGCGCACGTGCAGCTCGGCCGATTCGTGCTTGCGCGCGCGCCCTACTTCGGCCCAGTTGTCCGAGACCGGAGCGGCCATCTGGCCCCTTGCGCGTGCGATGCCTGCGTCGTTCATGCGGTTCTCCTCAAGCGCCGGCGAAGACGTTGACCGCGCCGGCCGACAGCGGATTTTCAAGACGCGTCTCGAGCCAGAAGCGGCGCAGCAGGTTCTGCGCCGTGCGCATGCGATAGCTGCTGGAGGCGCGCATATCGCTCAGCGGCGCATAGTCGCGCGCCAATGCGTCCATGCCGGCGCGAAGCGTGGCTTCGTTCCACGGCTGGCCGGTCAAGGCGGCTTCGGCCTGCGTGGCGCGCTTCGGGGTGGCGGCCATGCCGCCGAAGGCGATGCGCGCGTCCACGACCGTGTCGCCGTCCAGCGTCACGGCGAACGCCGCGCACACGGCCGAAATGTCCTGGTCGAAGCGCTTGGCCAACTTCCAGGTACGGAAGTGCACGTCCGCGCGCGGCAGCGGCACGCGCAGCCCCTGCACGAATTCGCCGGCCTGCAGATCCTTTTGCTGGTAGCCGAGGTAGAAGTCTTCCAGCGCCAGCTCGCGGGTGCCGCCCGCGCTGCCCAGCACGACCTGCGCGCCGAGCACGATCAGCCACGGCATCGAATCGCCGATCGGCGAACCGTTGGCGACGTTGCCGCCCAGCGTGCCGGCGTTACGGATCGGCAGCGAGGCGAAGCGCTGCCAGAGTTCGGACAATTCGTCGGGATAGTGGTGGCACAACGCGGCGTAGGCGTCCTGCAGCGACACGCCGGCGCCGATCTCGATCGCGCCGTCGCTCTCGCGCACGGTCTGCAATGCGCTCACCTGGCCCAGGTAGATCACGTCACCCAGGTCGCGCAGCTGCTTGGTAACCCACAGGCCGACGTCGGTGGAGCCGGCCAGCAGCAACGCGTCCGGATGCTCGGCGCGCACGCGCGCCAGTTCGTCGAGCGTGCGCGGCACGTGGAAGCGCCGGCCGTGCGCGCTGTAAGTGAAGCCCTGCGCGCGCTGCAGCGTTTCAAGCTGCTGCGCCAATGCGGCGCGGTCGAAGTGTGCCGGCGGCAGCTCGGTCATGCGGCGCGCGGCGTCGATGATTGGGCGGTAGCCGGTGCAGCGGCACAGGTTACCCGACAGCGCGTCGTCGATCTGGCAGCGCGACGGCGCCTGGCCTTCCTGCTTCAGGTACATGCCCCACAGCGACATCGCGAAGCCCGGCGTGCAGAAGCCGCATTGCGAGCCATGGCACTCGACCAGCGCCCGCTGTACCGGATGCAGGCTGCCGTCGGCCTGCGCCAGGTCTTCCACCGTGAACAGCGCCTTGCCGTCGAGCGTGGGCGTGAACTGGATGCAGGCGTTGACCGCTTTCAGCCTGACCTCACCATCCTCGAGCGAGCCGACCACCACCGTGCAGGCGCCGCAGTCGCCCTCGGCGCAGCCTTCCTTGGTGCCGGTGCAGCGCACATCCTCCCGCAGGTGCTGCAGGATGGTTTGCGTCGGCTCGGTGTCGCGCAGTTCGCGCACCTGGCCGCGGTGGAGGAAACGGATCGGTTCTGACATGTCGTTGGGGTCTGCTGTAGTCGCTACGGTGGCGATCGGCCAAGGGCGGAAGGCTACCACTTCCGATCGCCCCTCTTATAATCGCATTCTTATATCGCTCATCATCAATTTACAATATCACGGATGGCAGCATAGGAACCCGGCGCTTCTCATTCTACGCACGGATGGATAGATTTCCAGTGGTTGGCGATATCGATGCGGCGCGTTACCCAGACGTGCTCGTGGCTGGCGACGTAATCGAGAAAACGCGCCAGCGCGGCGGTACGTCCCGGCCGTCCCGCCAGGCGGCAATGCAAGCCGACCGACAGCATCTTCGGCCGGTCCAGGCCATCCGGGTCGCCCTCGGCATACAGCACGTCGAAGGCATCCTTCAGGTATTCGAAGAACTGGGCGCCCGAGTTGAAACCCTGGGCGGTGGCGAAGCGCATGTCGTTGGTGTCGAGCGTGTACGGCACCACCAGGTGCGGGACCGTGCGTGAAAAGCCATCCGCTCCCTTGACCTCGACGCGCTGCCAGAACGGCAGGTCGTCGCCATAGTGATCGGCGTCGTAGGCGAAACCGCCATGCTCGACCACCAGGCGGCGTGTGTTCGGCGAATCGCGTCCGGTGTACCAGCCCTGCGGCGCGGCGCCGGTGAGCGCACGCATGATCTCCACCGCCTCGACCATATGGGCACGTTCGGTAGCCTCGTCCACGTTCTGGTACGAGATCCAGCGCAGGCCGTGGCAGGCGATCTCGTGACCCAGTTCGCGAAACGCCGCCACCGCGTCAGGATTGCGTTGCAGCGCCTGCGCCACCCCGAACACGGTCAGCGGCAAACGGCGTTCCTCGAACACGCGCAGCAGCCGCCACAGTCCGGCGCGCGAACCGTACTCGTACAGCGACTCCATGCTCATGTGCCGCATCGGGAAGGCGGCCGCGCCGACGATCTCGGACAGGAAGGTTTCGGAAGCGGCGTCGCCATGCAGCACGCAATTCTCGGCGCCCTCTTCGTAGTTCAGCACGAACTGCAGCGCGATGCGCGCCCCGCCCGGCCAGCGCGCATGGGGCGGGTTGCGGCCGTAGCCGGCCAGGTCGCGCGGATAAGAGGAGTCCATGGCAGCCGCCTGTAGTGACGATAGGTCCGATCATATATTGTAGAAATCACAACGGTATATCGACTGGCGCATACGACAATGCGCATCCTACATATAGCGATCATCCAGTCGTGGAAGCTGCAGCGAGACTCGGCCGTATCGTAGCCCAAATCGCGGGAAGCCGATCGTTTGGCGCCAACCAGGTAGGCAGGTGGGGATCGAGCCAACCGATGACCTCGATACCTTTACTGTGCAGCTCAATCAAGGAAGGATGAAGCCAAAGGAGCTGCTCGTGATGAAACACGCGATTTCTTAAATCACGGATCTGATTGAGCGAAGACGAAATAGTGTGTCGTTGGCGTTGCGGCTTTGGACATCGTGGAAAAACCAGTCGAAGTTCTTTCCACAACAATCCCTGAAAATGCACGTTGAACAGAGAACTCCAAAAACCGAAAGCTAATTCCGCGATGATCTTGTCCGGCGTTACCGCTTCCATGCGCCGTTTCAATTTCGCGCTTGCATTAGAAACCTCATGCAGCTGCCATCTGAAGGAAGGGTCTCCTATCCAGCTCTCCCACCAATCGTCGCGCTTGTACATCATGCCAAGGCGCCGGTGTATCCCGTTCTTCAGCGCGATTTCGAGGACGCTCAGCATTGGCATCATCGCTTCCGCCACGAGCATGTTTGTTACGTAGGCTTGTGCCGCCAACGCCTCGTCGCCACCGTAGGCTGCACGGTAGCGCCCAAGCCGGGCAGAAGAAAAATGTTGCTCGAGTTCGCTCCAGTTCATTGCAGGTCAGCTTTGATCGGATGAACGATGATGATATACTCCACATGCAGCCCTAGGCTCTGTCCTCTCCCAACCTCCATACTGGTGATGACGCTAGGTCAGTTTTGGTCCCGCACTGCGGGACCACCCCGAATACAGAACAAACCCGCCTCTCGGCGGGTTTGTCGTTTTCAGCCCAACTACCTCGCGAATTTTGCAGCTGGCTGAATGCCAGTCTATTTCATGCGCCGAGTTTTGCACTTTGCCTTTGCAACAACGGAATCGTGCGTCGGCTTCTCCTCACCCGGCAATGCCTCGTTTGATTATCCGACTGTATCTTTCAACGCCATCGCCAACCGATCGACCTGCTGTTCCGAGGTGAAGATTGCCGGCGTCACCCGCACGCAGGCGCCCGACGCCAGGCCGTCGCGCAGCACAGCAAATACGCCATGTTCCTTCAGCAGCCGCTTGGACAGTGCCACGTTGTCGGCCAACGAAATCTTGCCGCGCAAGCGGAATGACGCGATCGCGCTGGTCAGGCGCGGGTCGTTCGAGGCCAGCACCTGCACGCCGTCGATGCCGCGCGCCGCCTCCACCCAGCGGTTGCGCAGGCGCTGCAGGCGCGCTGCCTTGTTGGCCACGCCGATGCGCTCGTGGATCTGCAGGGCCAGCGGCAATGCCAGATACGCGGCGAAGTTCACGGTGCCGGTATGCACCCGGGTGCGGATGTCGTCGCCGTCCGGCTCACCCATGTAGGGATCGATGTCGCGCACCCGCCCGCGCCGGATATAGAGCGCGCCGACGCCTACCGGCGCGCCGATCCACTTGTGCAGATTGATGCCGGCGAAGTCGGCGTCGAGATCCGGCAGCTTCATGTCGAGCTGGCCGAAGCCGTGCGCGGTGTCGATGATGGCGTCGATGCCGCGCGAGCGAGCCATGCGGACGATCTCGGCCACCGGCAACACCATGCCGTTGCGGTGGTTGACGTGAGTGAGCAGCATCATGCGCAGCTTGGGATGCTGCGCCATGGCCTGCGCATAGGTGTCGATCAGCGACTGGTACGTGGCCGGCTCCGGCAGCGCGATGCGCACCACGTCGACGCCGCGGCGCGCCTTGAGCCAGCCCATCACCGTGATCATGTTGTCGTAGTCGACATCGGCGCACAGCACCGTGTCGCCCGGACGCAGGCGGTTGTAGCCGCCGATCAGCGCCTGCAGCGCCTCGGTGGCGCCGCGCGTGAGCACGATCTCGTCGCGTTCCACGCCCAGCGCCTGCGCTGCCGCGACGCGCGCCGCTTCGTACTCGGGCGGGAACTGCAGGCGGCCGTAATACGCGTTGCCATGGTTGACCGTCGCCACGTGCTGCTGGTACGCCGCCAGCACTGGACGCGCCATCGAGCCCCAGTAGCCGTTATCTAACATCGCCACCTGGTCGGTGACGTCGTACTGGGCCGCGACGCGGCGCCAGTAGCCGTTATCAAGGGCCAGCGCGGCGGGTGGCATGGCCGGCGGCGCCAGATCGGCCAGCAGCGCCGGCAAGGAAGGCAGGGCTGGCGCCGCCATTGCGCCGGCCGGTGCCAGCGACAGCGCGGCCGCCCCGCGCAGCCAGGCGCGCCGCTTCACATCAGGCTCGCTCAAAACTTCACCGTGTAGTCAACGTACAGATTGCGGCCGTCGGTATCGTATGGCGCGTTGCGCGAGTAGATCAGGCCGCGGCTGGCCTGAAACACCGCTTCGTCCGGATACTTGTCGAACAGGTTGTCGACCCCGAAGCGCAAGGTCTGCTTTAGCGTGACCTTGTAGCTCAGCGCCGCGTCGAAGAAGCGCATGGCGCCGAACCGCTGGAAGATGTCGCCGGTCGCGTTGCCGGTGCTGTCGGTCCAGGCGCCGTAGTGGCGCATGCGGCCCATGCCGCTCCAGGCGCCGCGCTCGTAGACCGCGCTCAGCGTCGCCTTCTGGCGCGGCAGGCGGTCTTCGAAGATGGTGCGCTGGGTTTCGTTGGCGGCGACGCTGGTGCGGCCGCCATCGACTTCGGTCTTGTTGTAGTTGTAGGCCAGGGTCAGATTCAGCTTGCCGTCCGCGACCCAACTCAGGTGGCTGGCGACGACGTCGATGCCCTGGGTGGTGGTGTCGAAGTCGTTGGTGAAGTAGTTGACCGTGGTGTAGCGCAGCGGGTTGTCCATCCCGGCCGGCACCGCGAACGAGGCTGACGTACTGAATCGATCGCGCAGCTTGATGCGGTACAGATCGACCGATCCCGAGAGACCCATGCTGCTCTTGAAGGTCAGGCCGAGCGACAGGTTGTTGGATTTTTCCGGCGTCAGCGGCTGGGCGCCAAGCGCCAGCGCCAATGGGTCGCCCGTCGACAGGCGGCCGCTCGTGAACACCAGCAGGGTTCGGGTGTCGAGGCCCTGGCTGGTGCTGCTGGTATTCAGCTGGCCCGGGGTCGGCGCGCGGAAACCGGTCGAGTACGAGCCGCGCAGCGCGACGTCGGGCGAGACTTCGTAGCGTGCCGACAGCTTGCCGGTGGTGCTGTCGCCGAACTCCGAATAGTCCTCGTAGCGCGCGGCGGCGCCGATCGACAGGCGCTCGGTCAGCGGCACCTCGACGTCGACGTAGGCGGCGTAACTATCCTGGTCCCAGCGTCCGGCCTGGCGGTCGCTGAAGCCCGGTGCGCCGTTGGCAGCCGGATCCAGCCCGAAGGCGGCGCCCGGACCCACTTGATAGGAGGCTAGGTCGCCGGCGCGCACGCCATAGCGCTCGTTGCGGTACTCGAGGCCGAAGCCGACGTTGACCGGCTGCGCCAGCGCCGCCACGCCCCAGGTGTAGTTAAAGTTGGCGTTGACCAGCTTTTCTTCCTGACTCAGGCGGCCCAGGTCGAAGGCAGTCGGGCTTTGCGGTCCGAGCGACGCGTTGATCGAGTTGTGCAGGCGGTAGTCGATGCGATTGCGGCCGTAGGAAGCGCTCAGGTCCCACGACAGGTCGTCGCTGAAGTGCCCGCGCACGCCGCCCAGCAGGTGCAGGTCGTCCTGCTCGTTGCCGTACTGCGGGCTGAAGCCGAGCGGATAGATGCTGCGCACGTCCCAGCCGGGGAACAGCGCCACGCGGTTGTAGACGCTGCCGCTGGTGTCGGGATTGCGCCAGTTGAAGTCGGACGTGCCGTCGCTGTGGCTGAACAGGCCGTAGCCATAGGCCGTGATGTCGTTGGCCAGGCCGACGCTCGCGTTGAAGCCGAGGCGCTGGCTTTCCAGCTCGGGCTGGCCCCAGCGCTGCACCGGGTTGGGCACCTGCAGCTCCGGGTGCGCGTTCTGGAAGGCGATGGCGTCAGGACGCTGGCGGGTGCGCGAGGTCGGGTCGGATTCGGCCGCTTCGGCGAACAGGTTCAGGCGGCCACTGTCGCCGAAGGCGAAGCCGTATCTGGCGCGCAGCGTGTTCGATTTGCCGTCGTTTTCCTTGTACTGCGCATGCTGGGCGTTGATCTCGCCGCCGACGCTGTCGTCGAGGATGATGTTGATCACACCGGCGATCGCGTCCGACCCGTACTGGGCCGAGGCGCCGTCGCGCAGCACTTCGATGCGCTTGATGGCGCTGGTCGGGATTTGCGCCATGTCGGCCGCCTGCGAGCCGCGCGCGCCGAGGAAGGCGCTGCGGTGGAACCGCTTGCCGTTGACCAGCACCAGGGTCTGGTCGGGCGACAGGCCGCGCAGCGTGGCGGGACGCACGAACACCTGGCCGTCGGCCATCGGCAGGCGCTGCACCACATACGACGGCACCAGCTGCGCCAGCACGTCGTTCAGGTCACTTGACTCGACGGCGGCGATTTCTTCGCGGGTGAAGACGTCGACCGGGGCCAGCGTATCGAACTGGGTGCGGTTGGCGGCGCGGGTGCCGGTGACGATCACGGCCTGCGCTTCGCCGGCGAGCGGCGCCGAAGATGGGGGGATATTCTGGGCATGCACACCAACCAGTGCATGGCATGCGCACAGCGCGGCGGCGCTGGCGATCTGGCTTCGTTTCAAGTTCATTGCGACTCTTGGAGTTGGTAATAGGCTGTCACGCGGCTCACCAAAAGGCTGGCCGGCGTTGACAAAGCAATAGCCTAAACAAGCAATATTTCGTGAAGATGAAGCGCAGCATCGCATCACGAAATCGCGCACTCTCCTCTTGCCCCTCATGCCCGTGCAGCGGCAGCGGCGATCCGGGTTATGATTTCCCGACCGGTCAATATGGTAGCGTCCAGGAGAGGCAATGGCAAAACTGAGCACCCACGTACTCGACACCGCGCACGGCTGCCCCGGCGCCGGCATCAAGGTCGATCTGTATGCGATCGATGCCTGTGGCCGCACGCTGGTCACCTCCGGCACCACCAACGACGACGGCCGCTGCGGCGCGCCCCTGCTCGAAGGTGGGGCGATGCGCGCGGGCCAGTACGAACTGGTGTTCCACGCGGGCGACTACTACGCGGCGCGCGGCGTCGCGCTGCCGGCGCCGCGCTTCCTCGACCGCATCGTGATCGCCTTCGGCATCGCCGACGCCGCGCGGAACTACCACGTGCCACTGGTGATGACGCCGTGGTCGTACTCGACCTACCGCGGCAGCTAAGCCGCCACACCACCGGGCACCATGCACGCTCCAGACCTGACACCGTTCGACCCCGACACCTCCATCGCCCCGGCCTGGCTCGGCCCGGCCCGCATCGGCATCGGCCTGGCCCAGGGCCTGCTGCTCTACCTGCTGTACACGGCGGCGCAGAACAAGCTGTGGCCGGCGACCGCGCCGCCCCTGTTCACGCCGCTGGTGCTGGTCGCGGTGCTGGTGCCGGTCATCGTCATCAATGGACTCGGTCACACGACACGGCGCCAGTTGCTGGCGTGGGCCGCCGTTGCCGCCGCCGTACTGACCGCGCTGGGCGCCTACGACGCCTGGCGCGCGCTCGGCTTGCACGCATGGCGCCAGGGCGCGCCGTCCGGTGCGCTGGCGGTGTGCAGCGTGGCCGGCTTCTTCATTGCCCATGCGCTGGTGCTGGCCGGGGCGCGCGAGCGGCGCCGCATCGCGTCTTATGCCAGCTACTACGATGTCGCCTGGAAGCTCGGCTTGCAGACCGCTTTCTGCGGCCTGTTCGTGGGCGCGACCTGGCTGGTGCTGCAGCTGGGCGCGACCTTGTTCGACCTGGTCAAGCTGGGATTCCTGCGCAAGACGATCGAGCAATCCTGGTTCGCGATTCCTGTCAGCGCCTTCGCCTTCTCGAGCGCGATGCACCTGACCGACGTCAAGCCCGGCATCGTGCGCGGCATCCGCAACCTGGCGCACGTGCTGCTGTCGTGGATCCTGCCGGTACTCACCGTGCTGGTGGCCGGCTTCCTGGCCAGCCTGGTCTTCACGGGTCTGGCGCCGCTGTGGGCCACGCGCAGCGCCGCCGGCCTGCTGCTCACGGCGGCCGGCGCCTTCGTCATCCTGATCAATGCAGCGTGGCAGGATGGGGCCACGCCGGTGGCGCGCCCGGTCGCATTGGCCGCGCGCATCGCCGCCCTGCTGCTGGTGCCGCTGGTGCTGCTGGCCGGCTACGCGCTGGCGCTGCGCGTGATCGAGCATGGCTGGAGCGTGGACCGCATCGTCGCCTGCGCCTGCCTGGCGGTGGCGGCCTGCTACGCCGGCGGCTACGCGGCGGCGGCGCTGCGGCGCGGCTGGCTGCCGACGCTGGCCGGGGTCAACGTCGCCGCCGCCTGCGTGGTGCTGGCCGTGCTGGCGCTGCTGTTCTCGCCGCTGCTCGATCCGGCACGGCTGTCGGTGAACAGCCAGATGGCGCGCCTGGACGCCGGCCGGATCACGCTGCGCCAGCTCGACCTCGCCTACCTGCACCACCACGGCGCGCGTTACGGTCAGGCCGCGCTGGCGCGACTGGAACGGCGCGTGACCGGTCCCGATGCTGCCTGGCTGCGCGGCGAACTGGAGCGCTTGCGCACGCCGCCCGATCCCAATAAGGCCGACCCGGCCCTGAAGGTGGCCGACAACCTGCGCGTCTGGCCGGCCGGAACACCGCTCCCGCCCGGCTTCGTTGCTACCGACTGGGCTCGCAACGGCGCCGTCTACCGCCTGCCGGCCTGCCTGCGCCAGCGCAATGCGCCGTGCGACGCCTTCGTGCTCGACCTGGGCGGCGACACCCGGCCCGAAGTCATCCTGTTGGGTAGCAACATGCGCGAGAACGCGGTACTGCGCCAGGACGACGCCGGTGCCTGGGACGTCGCCGGCCAGCTGTCGCTGCCGCCGGATTGTCCGGCCCTGCTGCAGGCGATGCGCGAGGGCCGGCTGCGCCCGGTGGCGCCCTTGGTGGCCGACCTGGAAGTCGACGGCCAGCGGCTTACGTTCAGGAACGAGCCAGACCGGCTGGCATGCAAAGTCGCGGCGTCCGCCGAAGGGAGCGCAGCCGAATAGCGGAAATTGCTATTCTGCGCCTGGCCGCATCGACGTCTGCCGCACGGAGCACCCATGGCCTTGCACATCGTTCATTTCATCGGACCGATCAACCACAATTCCGCCTGCACGGTACGCAACTGCTGTCTGGAAGCGCTGCAGAAAGGCGCGACCGAGATCGATCTGCACATGTCCACGGAGGGCGGCAACATGACGGCCGGCTTCGCGCTGTACTTCTTCCTGAAGTCATTGCCGATTCCGCTCACGACCCACAATATCGGCAGCGTCGAATCGGTCGGCGTGGTGATCTTCCTGGCCGGGCAGCGGCGCCTGGCCTGCCCCGGCACGCGTTTCCTGATCCACCCGCTGCACTGGGGCTTCGGCAACCTGGTGGCAGCCGACCATGCACGGGTATCGGAGTGGCGCGACTGCCTCGACTTCGATGCCGAGCGCTACGCCAGCATATTCCTGGAAGCGACGCGCGCGGCCGGTACTGCCACCGATATCCGTCACCATCTGACCGGCAATGCGCGCATCTTCACCGCCGAGGAAGCAGAAAGTGCGGGCATCATCCACCAGGCAATCCAGGCACGCTTGCCAACTGCCGGCAGTACTTGTCATTGGTGGAACTAAATTTGACAACGTAATGTGACATTCTCACTACATGACATCGCAATTCGTCTACGACTGTCACCAATTGTCATAAATTTGTTGTGTGAAACATTTCCATGTGGATAGAATAAATCCCATGTAAATACCGGCACGCCTGCCTGCTGCCCTTGCCGCCTCGACTCTTAGCAGCCCACGCAACGATCCTCCATCATGAATAAAACCATGCTCGCCAGCCTGCTGGCGCTCCCCCTGGTCGCGCCTGTAGCCATGGCGCAGGACACCGTCAAGATCAGCGGTTTCGGCACTGCCGCCCTGACCTGGACGGACGACGACCGCGCTGAATTCGCCCGCCCGAACCAGCCCAGCGGCGCCGCCGACAATTTCCGCACCGGCGTCGATTCCAACCTTGGCCTGCAGGCCGACTACGCCGTCAACGACTGGCTGTCGCTGACCGCCCAGGGTCTGGTACGCAAGGACGGCGAAGAACACTATGGCGCCGAACTGAGCTGGGCATTCGCCAAGTTCCGCATCTCGGACAACCTGAACGTGCGCGCCGGCCGTATCGGCCTGCCGGTGTTCATGATCTCGGACTACCGCAACGTCGGCTACGCCAACACCATGCTGCGTCCGCCGTCGGAACTGTATTCGCAGGTGCCGTTCAACAGCGTCGACGGCGCCGACGTCACCTGGCGCCGTGATTTCGGCAACACCAGCCTGACCTCGCAGCTGGCCGTGGGCCAGATCAAGACGCCGCTGACCGGCTTCCATGCCCGCGGCAAGGAAATCGTGGCCCTCAACCTGGTGGCCGAGAACGGTCCGTTTACGCTGCGCGCCGGCCATGCCCGCACCAAGATCACGATCGACGACCTGGCATCGCTCAACACCCTGGTCGGTTCGCTGCGCGCCGCCGGCACCGGCTACCGCCTGCCGCAGGTGAATGCCCTGGCCGACGAGATCGAAGCCAAGGATGCCAAGGGCACCTTCAGCTCGCTCGGCCTGGCGATGGACTGGAACAACTTCGTGGTCCAGACCGAATACGCCAAGCGCAAGACCGAGACCTACATCAACGACACCACCTCGTGGTACGTGATGGGCGGCTACCGTATCGGCAAGTTCCTGCCCTACTACACCCGTTCCGAGCTGAAGATCGACGGCGCCGTCAGCGCCGCGGCACTGGGCGCCTGCCCGGCCGGCTATCCGGCCGCCTGCACGGCTACCCTGCAGCAGCTCGGCAACGCCGTGCGCCGCGTTTCGGTGACCGGCATCGGCCAGGGCGAACAGACCACCGACACGATCGGCGTGCGCTGGGACTTCTACCGTTCGGTGGCGCTGAAGGTGCAGATCGACCGCGTCAAGCCGCGCGGCAATGGCCTGTTCATCAATGCCCAGCCCGGCTTCGCCGGTCCGGTCACCGTGGGCGCCGTCGCCCTCGACTTCGTGTTCTGAGGAGCGCCGCATGAAGAAGCTGTTCACGCTGTTCATCCCTGCCCTCGCGGCATCCGCGTTCTCGCTGCCGGCGCTGGCCGAAGTGGCGGTGGTGGTCAATCCCAAGGCCGCCGAATCGTCGCTGACCAAGGACCAGGTGGCCCAGCTGTTCCTGGGTAAATCGACGGCGCTGACGCCGATCGACCAGGCCGACAGCGCCGCCGTGCGTGCCGAGTTCTACAAGAAGGTGGCCGACAAGGACCCGGCCCAGGCCAAGGCCCTGTGGTCGAAGCTGGTATTCACCGGCAAGGCCACGATGCCGAAGGAAGTCGCCGACAACGCCGCCGTCAAGGCCGCGGTCGCCGCCAATCCGAAGGCGATCGGCTACATCGACAAGAGCGCGGTCGACGCGACGGTGAAGGTCGTCTACACCGTCCAGTAATACCACGCCGTGCGCCGCTTCCGGACCAGCGTTGTCCGAAAGCGGCGCATTTTTGCGCCTGCGGCCGGTGACCATGCCGGCCGCGGCAAGCACATTCTGGAGACAAGCATGAGCATCAAGCGCAGGATCTGGGCACTGCCCGTCATATCCGCCATCATCTTCGGCCTCGGGGCCGGCGCCAGCGCCTATATCGCCAGCGACGCGCTGGACTCGATCACCACCACCGAGAGCGTCGACTATCCGGTGCTCGATGCCGCCAAGGCCCTGTCGCTCGACGTCGCCGCCGTCACCGGCGCCCTGACCGATGCCGTCACCGAAGGCGACAAGGCGCGCATCGACCAGGCCAACGAGCAGGCCAAGCAGATCCGCGCCCGCCTCGACAAACTGGCCGCGATTCCCGGCCAGCAGGACAACGGCGCGCGCCTTGCCAAGGAATTCGACGCCTATTACGCGCCGGCCCTGTCGTCGGCGCGCATCATGCTCGAACTGGAGCAAGGCGACCCGCAAGCCACGGTCGGCAAGATGCAGGCCACACTGGCGACGCTGAATGCCGACCTGGCCAAGTCGGTCGAGGCCGCGCAGCAGCAGTTCACCGCCGGTATCGAAGCCAGCCAGGACAACGTGCGCAAGGTGGTGGTGTCGATGGTGCTCACCGCCCTCCTGGTGATCGCGGTGCTGGCCATCGTGTCGTGGTTCGTGGTGCGCGTGATCTGGCGCCAGCTGGGCGGCGAGCCGGAGTACGCGCGCACCATCGCGCAGGCGGTGGCCGCTGGCGACCTGTCGATGGACATCCGCACCGCCCCCGGCGACGATGCCAGCCTGCTGGCCTCGCTGAAGGAAATGCGCACCCGCCTGTCCGGCCTGGTGGCCGGCATCAAGGATTCGGCCGACACCATCGCCAGCGCCAGCAGCGAGATCGCCAGCGGCAACGTCGACCTGGCGCAGCGCACCGAATCGCAGGCGGCCAGCCTGGACCGCACCACACGCGCGATGGAAGAACTCACCGGCGCGGTGCGCCAGAACGCGGCCAACGCCGGCCAGGCCAACGCGCTGGTCGAATCGGCCACCGGCTTCGCCACCCGCGGCGGCGAAGTGGTGGACGGCGTGGTGACCACCATGGGCGACATCAACGCGTCGGCGCGCAAGATCGTCGAGATCATCTCGACCATCGACGGCATCGCGTTCCAGACCAACATCCTGGCGCTGAACGCGGCGGTGGAAGCGGCGCGCGCCGGCGAGCAGGGCCGTGGCTTCGCGGTGGTGGCGGGCGAAGTGCGCACGCTGGCGCACCGTTCGGCGGCGGCGGCCAAGGAAATCAAGCAACTGATCGGCGACTCGGTGGCCAAGGTCGATGCCGGCAGCGTGCTGGTCGACCAGGCCGGGGTGACGATGGCGCAGATCGTGGAATCGGTGCGCAAGGTGCAGGCCATCATGAGCGAGATGCGCGACGCCGGCGCACGCCAGAGCGCGGGCATCGACGACATCGGCCGCGCCATCGGCAGCATCGACGAGATGACCCAGCAAAATGCGGCGCTGGTCGAAGAAGCGGCGGCGTCGGCCGAATCGCTGACCGCCCAGACCGGCCACCTGACCGAAGCGCTGGCGGTATTCAAGCTCGACAATGCGCCGGCACCTGCCATCGGCGCCGGCAAGGCGCGCCTGGCACTGGCGCGTTAAATCAGGCAAGGCCCACCCGGCAAGTCCGCATTTTTACAAAAATTTGCGCGGCTTGCCGATGTGGCCATGGTGCTGGCCGTTCTGCCAAGTCTGTTTTTTCTTCGTCAACACCTGAAGCCACGCGTTCTCTGCGCTGTCACTCTACGCAGCGCAATACCCGCTCATCCGTTTCAAGCGATCCTGCCGCCGGGCCTGTTGTCAGACCGTCCGCATGCCATTTCGGCTACGTGGTAAGCACGCATCTGTCCCTGCAGCAAACGCTTTACAAAAGTAGTGCCCGTGGGCATCATCCCTTGAGTATGCCGGATGGTTAGCACCTCCGGCGCTTTGTCGCGTCTCCCGAAGTTTCAACCCCGGTTCCCGCTACCGCTTATATTGCTCCTATGTCAGCAGTCCTTCCCAACAACACGACGGTCGGCACCCCGCTTGCGGGACTGGCACGGGCATTGGTGCAAGCCAATCGCCTGAGCGCGGTGCAGGCCGACATGTTGAACAAGAAGGCGGCGCAGGAAAAGACCTTCTTTATCGACGTGCTGCTGGCCAGCGGCGCAATCGAGCCGCGCGCGCTGGCCGCGTTCTGCGCCGAGACCTTCGGCTATCCGCTGCTCGACCTGGCGGCGTTCGCGCCCGAGTCGCTGCCCGCTGCCGCCATCGACGCCAAGCTGATGCAGGCGCAGCGCGTGATCGCGCTGGCCAAGCGCGGCAACAAGCTGTCGGTGGCGCTGTCCGATCCGACCAACAGCCAGGCCCTGGACCAGATCAAGTTCCAGAGCGAAGCGACGGTGGAACCGGTGATCGTGCCGCACGACGCCCTGCTGGCGCTGCTGGCCAGCATCGCCAAGGGCGCCGAGCAGGACCTGAGCGAGCTGGCCGGCGACGACGCCGAGATCGAGTTCGCCGAGGACGACAAGCAGCCGGTCTCGGTCGAGCCGAGCGCCGACGTCGAGGACGCGCCGATCGTGCGCTTCCTGAACAAGATCCTGCTCGACGCGGTGCAGATGGGCGCCTCGGACATCCACTTCGAGCCCTACGAAAAGTACTACCGGATCCGCCTGCGGGTGGACGGCGTGCTGCGCGACCACGCCTCGCCGCCGCTGTCGATCCGCGAAAAACTGGTCTCGCGCATCAAGGTGCTGGCGCGCCTGGACATCGCCGAAAAGCGCGTGCCGCAGGACGGCCGCATGCGCCTGCTGCTGTCGGCCACGCGCACCATCGATTTCCGCGTCAGCACGCTACCTACGCTGTTCGGCGAAAAGACCGTGATGCGTATCCTGGACGCGACCCAGGCCCAGATGGGCATCGACGCGCTCGGCTACGATCCGGACCAGAAGGCGCTGCTGCTGGACGCCATCACCCGCCCCTACGGCATGGTGTTGGTGACCGGCCCCACCGGTTCCGGCAAAACGGTGTCGCTGTACAGCTGCCTGAACCTGCTGAACAAGCCCGGCATCAATATCTCGACCGCCGAAGACCCGGCCGAGATCAACCTGCCGGGCGTGAACCAGGTGAACGTCAACGACAAGGCCGGCCTGACCTTCCCGGTGGCGCTGAAGTCGTTCCTGCGCCAGGATCCCGACATCATCATGGTCGGCGAGATCCGCGACCTGGAAACGGCCGACATCGCGATCAAGGCGGCCCAGACCGGCCACATGGTGTTCTCGACGCTGCACACCAACGACGCGCCGTCGACGCTGACGCGTCTGATGAACATGGGCGTGGCGCCGTTCAACATCGCCTCGTCGGTGATCCTGATCACGGCACAGCGCCTGGCGCGCCGCCTGTGCAGCTGCAAGCAGCCGCTCGAGATCAGCGACGAAGCGCTGCTGGCGGCCGGCTACCGCGAAGGTGATGTCGACGGTTCTTGGCGCCCTTACGGCCCGGTAGGCTGCGACCGCTGCCTGGGTTCGGGCTACAAGGGCCGCGTCGGCATCTACCAGATCATGCCGATCTCGCCCGCGATCGAAGCGCTGATCCTGGCCAGCGGCAACTCGATGCAGATCGCGGCCCAAGCCGAGAAGGAAGGCGTGAATTCGCTGCGCCGCTCGGGCCTGATGAAAGTCAAGCAGGGTCTGACCAGCCTGGAAGAAGTGCTCGGCTGTACCAACGAATAACGACCTCACCGCCACCACCACAGGAACAGCAATCACATGGCAACCTCCCCCCAACCCAAGAGCAGCCGCGGCGCCCAGGTCAAGGAGTCCGTGTACGCCTGGGAAGGCAAGGACAAGAACGGCCGCACCATCCGCGGCGAGGTGCGCGCCGGCGGCCAGGCGATCGTCAACGTGACCCTGCGCCGCCAGGGCATCATGGTCACCAAGGTCAAGAAGAAGGTCTATCGCAGCGGCAAGAAGATCACCGACAAGGACATCACGATGTTCACGCGCCAGCTGGCGACGATGATGAAGGCCGGCGTACCGCTGCTGCAATCGTTCGACATCGTCGGCAAGGGCCACGCCAATCCGTCGATGGCCAAGCTGATCCAGGATCTGCGCAACGACGTCGAGACCGGCACCAGCCTGAACCGCGCGTTCCGCAAGTTCCCGCTGTATTTCGATCCGCTGTTCTGCAACCTGGTGGGCGCCGGCGAACAGGCCGGTATCCTGGAAGACCTGCTCACGCGCCTGGCGATCTACAAGGAAAAGACGCTCGCACTGAAGGGCAAGATCAAGTCGGCCATGACTTATCCGATCGCGATCCTGGCGGTGGCGCTGATCGTGACCGCCGTGATCATGATCTGGGTGGTGCCGGCCTTCAAGCAGGTGTTCGAAAGCTTCGGCGCCGACCTGCCGACGCCGACCCTGATCGTGATGGCGATCTCGGCCTTCTTCGTGGAGTGGTGGTATCTGATCTTCGGTTCGCTATTCGCCGCGATCTATTTCTTCTTCCAGGCCTGGCGCCGCTCGCCGAAGATGCAGGCGACCATGGACCGCCTGCTGCTGCGCCTGCCGATCTTCGGCGAGGTGATCCGCAAAGCGACCATCGCGCGCTGGACCCGCACCCTGTCGACCATGTTCGCGGCCGGCGTGCCGCTGGTGGAAGCGCTCGATTCGGTCGGCGGCGCCTCGGGCAACGCGGTGTACCTGGAAGCGACGCGCAAGATCCAGACCGAGGTCAGCACCGGCACCAGCCTGACGGCGTCGATGCAGAATACCGATGTGTTTCCGAATCTGGTGATTCAGATGGTGCAGATCGGGGAAGAGTCGGGCTCGCTGGATGCGATGCTGGGCAAGGTGGCGGATTTCTTCGAGGAAGAAGTGGATGAGGCGGTGGCGGCGTTGTCGTCGCTGATGGAGCCGCTGATCATGGTGATTCTCGGCGTGCTGATTGGCGGGCTGGTGGTTGCGATGTATTTGCCGATCTTCAAGCTGGGTTCGGTGGTGTAAATTAATGCCAATGCGCGTAATGCCATGTTCAACCAATTCGCGATCGATATCTACGAACGCCTGCTAGGACAAAAGTGGGCGACCGTGCTGGGCAACTTCTCGGGCACGTCTGAGCGCACGTGGCGTGACCGGATCAAGCATGGCTGGGAACCGACCAATGATGAACACGAGGCGCTGAAACAACGTTTGACCACCATGTCGGCCGAGCGCCTGGTACGCCTTGGCGAGTGGACGTCCGAAGAAGCGCACGCCATCCTCGCCAATAGCCCCTCCGGAAAAGCGGGCGTGCCGCTTCCCGCCGCCGACCTGATCTATTACTTCAGTCCACGCTATGGCGAATACTGCCAGCGAACAATCGCAATAGCAGCGCATTTCGACCGCAACTGTGCACGACTGGCCAACGCGGCAATACGCGACAGCAGCCACGACGTGCGCGCTGTCCTGATCGACATGCTGGAATGGCTCGCTACCTTCTGCCCCACGGGCGAAGGCGTGGACGATATTGCCGTGCTACGTCATCGGATGGCCGCATGTTCCGATACGGCGACGCTGCTCGGCGCTGCAGGTTCCTTGCACGAAGCGCTGCTATTCCACGTTCTTTCTTGTTGGGACTTGGAATTCTGTTCCGGTTATTTCGGTGAAACCATGCAGGCCCATCCCTTGTTCGAACTGGTGATGCCGCGCTTCGCGCCTGATATCGAGATCCAATCCGGGACGGGCCGAATTTTACGAAATGGGCAACAGCCGCGCAGGCGAATTTTTGAGACCGCTACAGCACGGCTACTAGATTTCATTGGATTCCTATTATTGTGGCGACGCCAGTCGCGTCTCCCCAACTTTGCACCGCGGGTAAAGGAATTGGCTGCCTGGTCAAACACTGGCGAAGCGCGTCTTGTAAGTTGGCGCGACGAGACCACACGCTTAACATTGGCGCAACTCGAAGAAGTTTGGATAGCGGGACTTGAGCCCGACCGGGAAGGTTTTTACCCAGCGGCACCAAGGCCGATGTTTGTCTGCACGCACCTGTTTAGTCCACTATTGGGACGCAAAGACGGTAAACGGATCAGCAGTGTCATTACGTGCGCCGAGGGCTACAGGACTTGGTGGCAATACAACCGGGACCGCCTGATTAAAGACGGTCTCCGGTTCGGCGAAGTCGCGTGGCCAACTCGCCTAATCGAGGAGTCCAGCGCTCAAGCAGCACTGTCGAGCTTATCCTCCCAATCATCAGGGCGTTCATCGTTGCCGCGCGACTGCCAGTAAGCGTCGTTATTCGGATTCAGCTGGTCGCTGCGGTTGTCCTGCTCATGTTGGCTCGGCATGCCCTTCTCCTTTACTTTGCGCCCGACTTGGTGCCATTGCGCGCCGCCGCTGCCTGCATGCGAGCGGATTGGCTTCCCTTGGAGACAGTGCCTCCCGAGGCCTTCGCTGCAGCCGCTTGAACGCGCGCTGCGTCTCGTACCGTCGTCGACGGTTTTGGTTGCTGTTGCTGCTGTACTTTACTCATCATGTTCTCCAGAAAGGTGCGGACGTTTGCTGAAACCAGCACGAAGCAGTGTGCCCGAGCGAAAGCAACAATTAATTCCAATTTTCGGAACATGCGGTTTGAATCCCTGTGACCATTTGGCGGATGGCCTTCGCAAAATGCCGCGAAACCCCCTACAATGGGGTTGATGTAAAGAATCATCATTGCTGCGGCATGTACCGGCCCGGCGCCGTCCGAATCAACCAACCGTCATGCCCATGGAATCATTCCTGTTCGCGCTTCCGGCCAGCCTTGGCCCCACCCTGGTCGCCGCCCTGCTCGGCCTGCTTGTAGGCAGCTTCCTGAACGTGGTCATCTACCGCATCCCGAAGATGATGCAGCGCGAGTCCGACAACTACGTGGCGCAGGAAAGCGGCAAGGAGCTGCCGCACCAGGACCGCTTCAACCTGATGGTGCCGCGCTCCGCCTGCCCCTGCTGCGGACACCAGATCACGGCGATCGAGAACATTCCCGTAGTCAGCTACATCGCCCTGGGCGGCAAGTGCCGCAAGTGCAAGGCACGCATCTCGCCGCGCTATCCGGCGATCGAATTGCTGACCGCGGCCCTGTCCGGCCTGCTGGTGTGGACCTTCGGCAGCGGCGCGGCCGGCATGGCGACCCTGCTGTTCGCGTGGCTATTGATTGCGATGACCTTCATCGACTTCGATACCCAGCTGCTGCCAGACGACCTCACCTATCCGCTGCTGTGGGCGGGCCTGCTCATCAACATCAACGGCACTTTCGTTCCCCTGCAGGACGCGGTGATCGGCGCCGCCGCCGGCTACCTGGTGCTGTGGGCCGTGTACTGGCTGTTCAAGCTCGTCACGGGCAAGGAAGGCATGGGCTACGGCGACTTCAAGCTCCTGGCCGCACTGGGTGCCTGGCTGGGCTGGACCATGCTGCCGACCATCATCCTGCTGTCGTCGATCGTCGGCGCGGTCATGGGCATCAGCCTGATCGTGTTCGCCAAGCGCGAGCGCAGTAACCCGATCCCGTTCGGCCCCTACCTGGCCGCGGCCGGCATGATCGCCATGCTGTACGGCGAGCAGTTGGGCGGCTTCACGCGCAGCCTGGTGGGTTGAGGTGGACGCGCCGACCCAACAACGGGCATTCTCGGTCGGCCTCACCGGCGGCATCGGCTGCGGCAAGAGCACCGTGGCCGACCTGTTCGCCGAACTGGGCGCCTCGATCGTCGACACCGACGTCATCGCCCACGGCCTGACCGCGCCGCACGGGCCGGCGATGCCGGCCATCCTGGCCGAATTCGGCCCCGACTTCGCCACGCCCGAGGGCGCACTCGACCGCGCGCGCATGCGTGCGCTGGTGTTTTCGGACGCCACCGCGCGCGCGCGTCTGGAAGCGATCCTGCACCCGCGCATCCGTGACGCCACCGCCGCGGCTGCCGCGATCGCCACCGGGCCGTACGTGATCTACGTGGTGCCGTTGCTGATCGAGTCCGGCACCTGGCGCGAGCGGGTCTCGCGCGTGCTGGCCATCGACTGCTCGGAAGACACGCAAGTCAGGCGCGTGATGCAGCGCAGCGGGCTCTCGGCCGACGCGGTGCGCGCCATCATGGCGGCCCAGGTCACGCGCCAGCAGCGCCTGGCGTCGGCCGACGATGTCATCGACAACGAGGACAACGAGCGCGGCATCGAGGCCCTGCGGCCCCAGGTCGTGCGCTTGCATGAACGCTATCTTGCATTGAGTGTGTAACAAGAGTGATGCAGGGTTTGTAATTTTGGCCCGCATGGTTCAGAATCACATAGTTGCCATCCAGCCTACATTCAGAGGAATGTCATTTTGATCGTCTACGAATATCCTTTCAACGAGCGGATTCGCACGTTGTTGCGGCTGGAAGATCTGTACGAGAAGTTCAAGTTCTTTGTACGCCAGGAACACCCGATGCAGCACCACGTGGCGCTGTCCACGATTTTCGACATGCTGGAAGTGGCCGGCCGCGCCGATCTGAAGTCCGACCTGCTGCAGGAACTCGAGCGGCAAAAGCAGAGCCTGCTGGCCTACCGCAGCAATCCCGCAGTCGCCACCGACACTCTCGACGCCGTGCTGGAAGAACTGGACGCGGCCAGCAGCGCGCTGGTGGCAAGCCAGGGCAAGACCGGCCAGAACGTGCGCGAAAACGAATGGCTGATGAGCATCCGCGGCCGCACCATCATTCCGGGCGGCGCCTGCGAATTCGACCTGCCGTCCTACTACGCCTGGCAGAAGCGCCCGGCGGAGCAGCGCCATGCCGACATCATGGGCTGGTTCGGCCCGCTGGCGCCGCTGCTGGATGCGCTGGCGCTGGTACTGCGCCTGCTGCGCAACTCGGGCCTGCCGGTCAAGATGATCGCCACCGCGGGCAGCTACCAGCAGATGTTACAGGGTAAAATCTACCAGATGCTGCGCCTGACCCTGGACGAATCGCTCGGCGCGATTCCCGAGATCTCGGCCAACAAGTACATGCTGTGGGTACGTTTCACCAGCCACGACGGCGACTGCAAGCCGAAGGCCCTGGAAGAAGACGTGCCGTTCGACCTGACTCTCTGTAATTTCTGATCATGACCGTTGTAGCCTGCCCCACCTGCGCCAAGAAAGTCGAATGGCTTGATTCGAACAAGTTTCGCCCCTTCTGCAGCGAGCGCTGCAAGCAGATCGACCTGGGTGCCTGGGCCGAAGAGAAGTACGCCATTCCGGGCGCCGCGCCGCTCGATTCGCAGGACGAGCCGCAAGACGAGCGATAATTTCCCGTATCCGGCGCGGGATTGAACGCGTGGACGAAGAATCCGTCCACGCTACCGAATACAGTGAGCGTTAGTTAAACAGCCTTCAAGCGCGCTCGGGATAACGCACGCGATCCAGCCACTCCAATAGCGGAATCGTCGCCGGCAATAGCGGGCTAACGCCGTACGCGCCCTGCCAGGCAAAGGCCTGCCCTTCCAGGCTTTGCGGCTCGCCGGTCCACTCGCGGCAAATGTAGAAATACAGGCGCACGTGCGCATGCTCGTACACATGCTCGACGCAGCACCAGGCGTCGCCACTGACCACCTGCACACCCAGTTCTTCCATGAACTCGCGCTGCAGCGCGGCGAAGATGTCCTCACCTTGCTCGACTTTCCCGCCCGGGAACTCCCAATAGCCGGCGTACGGCTTGCCGTCGGGCCGCTGGCCGAGCAGCACGTCGCCGTTGGGACGCATCAGGATGCCGACGGCGACGTCGACCGGTTTTGCTGTTGTTTCAGTCATTCTTTGCTTTTAACCTCCGGCAGCTTGCCGGCATAGTCCTTCGCGAATTGCCACGCCACCCGGCCCGAACGCGAGCCGCGCTGCAAGGCCCACTGCAGCGCCTCTGCGCGCGCCGCTTCGACCTGCTCTGGCGTGCAGCCGAAGCTTTGCAGCCAGTGGCCGACGATCTCGATATAGTCGTCCTGGCGGAACGGATAGAACGACAGCCACAATCCAAAACGCTCGGACAGCGAGATCTTCTCTTCGACCGTCTCGCCCGGGTGCAGGTCGCCGTCCTCGCCGTGCTTGTATCCAGCGTTGTCCGACATCTTTTCCGGCATCAGGTGGCGCCGGTTGGAGGTGGCATAGATCAGCACATTGTCCGACTGCGCGGCGATGCTGCCGTCCAGCGCCACCTTGAGCGCCTTGTAGCCGGCTTCACCCTCTTCGAACGACAAATCGTCGCAGAAGATCACGAAGCGCTCGGGCCGGCCGGCGACCAGGTCGACGATGTCGGGCAGGTCGGCCAGGTCGGCCTTGTCGACTTCGATCAGGCGCAGGCCCTGGTCGGCGAAGGCGTTCAGGCAGGCCTTGATCAGGGACGATTTGCCGGTGCCGCGCGCGCCGGTCAGGAGCACGTTGTTGGCCGGACGGCGCGTGACGAACTGGCGCGTGTTCTGCTCGATCTGGCGCTTCTGCGCGTCGACGTGGTGCAGGTCTTGCAGAGCGATGTTCGAGGCATGCAGCACCGGCTGCAGGAAGGCGCCGCCATTGGCGCGGCGGCGCCAGCGGAAGGCGAAGCTGCGTTTCCAATCGGGCTCGCGCGGATGGGCCGGCGGCAGCACCGCCTCGAGCCGCTCGAGCAGGCTCTCGGCGCGCCGCAAGAACTGGTCCAGCGTCGTCATCGGATCAGGAACGATAGTCGGCGTTGATCGACACGTAGTCGTGCGACAGGTCGCAGGTCCAGACCGTGGCCGTGGCGTCGCCGCGCGCCAGCTTGACGCGCACCGTGATCTCGGACTGCTTCATCACGCGCTGGCCGTCTTCTTCCTTGTAATCCGGATTGCGTCCGCCCGCTTTGGCGACCCAGACGTCGTCCAGGTACAGATCGAGCTTGGTGACATCGAGGTCGTCGACGCCGGCGTAGCCTACGGCGGCCAGGATGCGGCCCAGGTTCGGGTCAGATGCGAAGAAGGCGGTCTTGACCAGCGGCGAGTGGGCGATCGCGTAGGCGATCTTGCGGCATTCAAGCACATCGCGGCCTTCGTCGACAGTGATGGTCATGAACTTGGTCGCGCCTTCGCCGTCGCGGATGATCTGCTGCGCCAGGTTGCGCGAGATGTCGGTGACGGCTTCTTTCAGTGCTTCGTAGTCGGCGCCGCTGGCACTGTCGATCTGCAGGCTGCCGGCGCCGGTGGCGATCAGCATGAACGAGTCGTTGGTCGAAGTATCGCCGTCGATGGTGATGGCGTTGAACGAGTGGTCGGCCGCGTGTTTCACCAGTTCGTCCAGCACCGGCTGGGCGACCTTGGCGTCGAACGCCAGGTAGCCAAGCATGGTGGCCATGTTCGGCTTGATCATGCCGGCGCCCTTGCTGATGCCGGTCATGGTGACGGTGTGGCCGCCGATGGTGACGGTGCGCGACGCCGCCTTCGGCTGGGTGTCGGTGGTCATGATCGCTTCGGCCGCGTTGAACCAGTTGTCCGCCTTCAGGTTCGACACGGCGGCCGGCAGGCCGGCGACGATCTTCTGGATCGGCAGCTGTTCCAGGATTACGCCGGTCGAAAACGGCAGCACCTGGCCCGGCTCGATGTTCAGCAGCTTGGCCAGTTCGGCGCAGGTGGCGTTGGCGTTGGCCAGGCCCTGCTCGCCGGTGCCGGCGTTGGCGTTGCCGGTGTTGACCACCAGCGCGCGGATCGGCGCGGCGCCATTCCTGACGGCTTCCAGATTGGCCTTGCTGACCTGCACCGGCGCGGCGCAGAAGCGGTTGAGGGTGAACACGCCGGACACGGTCGCGGTCTCAAGCAGCTTCATGACCAGCACGTCCTTGCGGTTGGGCTTCTTGATGCCGGCTTCGGCGAAACCGATCTCGATGCCGGCGACCGGCTTCAAATCAGCAGCGATGGGCAGAGGGGAATTGACGGCCATGATGATCTCGTTGGAAAAATTGTCGAATTCGTTATTGTACCGCCAGCGGCGCGCGATGCGAGCCAGCATGACCGGCCGCCACGAGCGCTGCGGACCTGTGCATGCATGCCGGCGCATCAGCAGAATCCGAGCCCCCTTCAGTTTTCATGTCATTTATCGTCGGAAAATATTACACATTGATATCCAGCGGAAGTGCACTTTATTATTTACTCCGATTAATCAATCACCTATGTGCAGCGCACAAACAGGCATGGTACTTGCTCATCCATACAAGCCTGTTTCGCCGACCGGGACAGGCTTTCAGTCCATCCTTCCCTCAGGAGTTCTCATGCTGCACACATTGTTGAAGATGTTGAGAAACGTGTCCGTCGTTGCCCTGCTGCTGTCAGCCGGCGTAGCCCATGCCGGCTTGTATCAATTCAATCTGACCGGTGACTACACCGCCAGCTGGCAGCTCGACTCGAACGCCGAGCCGGACGATGCCTCAGAAGGAGAAGGACTGGTGTACTGGGACACCGCGGGTTCTTTCCCGGGTTCGATCTTCGGCGTCATCGATCTGTACTTCTATAACGGCGAGCAGAACGGGGGCCTGGAACTCTACGACTACTACAACGACTTCACGCTGGTGGTCGTCGACGGTCCGCAGCTCTATACCGGCTCGGAGTTCGCGCCCACCTTCCTGCTGGGGACCTTCAGCCTGGTCGATTCCTTCGGTTCCGGCACCTATACGCTGACGGTGACGGATCTGGACGCCGGTCCCGTGGATGTCCCGGAACCGGCCACCGGCGCGATGCTGGCCGGCGGCCTGGCCCTGCTGTACGCAGCGAGGAAACGCCGCCGCATTCAGTAAGCGCGCTTCCATCGCCTGCATCGTGCGCCAGTCCGGTCCGCCGATACATAGACACGGACATGGACACGGACTGGAGACGAATGGATGCAAGTGAATACGGCTGAACACGGCCTTCGCTGGCGCGCAACGCCCGCCGTTGAAAACCGCTACCATCGGCCGTCATTCACTCATCCGAAAAACAGCCATGCCTGCTACCCAATCGCGCGTCCTGCGCCACGTCGTCCTGTTCGCCTTCAAGTCCGACGCCCAAGCCGCGCAGGTCGACGCGGTCGTCGCCGGCTTCGCCGCCCTGCCCGAACTGATCCCCGGCATCCAGTCCTATGAATGCGGCACCAACGTCAGCCCGGAAGGACTGAACGACGGATTCACCCATTGCTTCACGCTGACCTTCGCCAGCAATGAGGCGCGCGACGCCTATCTGGAGCATCCGGAGCACCAGCGCTTCGTGGGGACGCTGGGTGAATGCCTGGAACGTTCGCTGGTGATCGATTACTGGGTCAGCTGACATCGCATCGTCGACCGCCTCAGTCAGTTAGTTACAAAACTTGCTGCTCCTGGCGGCACGCATCCCCGCTTGCCATCCCGTCATCACCGCGTCACAGACGGTGCCTAAGATGCGCTTCAATTTTCCGTCCCACCACCAAAATTGAAGGGTCTCACATGCACCACGCCGCACCGCTGCGCCGCCTCCCCCTCGCCATCGCCATCGGCGCCGCCCTCGCGCTGAGCGCCTGCGGCGGTTCCGACCACGACAACAGCGCCGGCGAAGTCGCGACCGTGATCCCGGCCGCACCGGCCGACCAGGGCGCGGCCGACACCGCGCCGGTGCCGGCGGTGACGGCATTCGTGGATACGGCTGCGACCAACCAGCGCGGCGACGCTCGCTACGCGATGCTCGCCACCAACGCCGGCGTGCGCGTGCTGGGTGGCATGCTCGAGATCTGGAAGCCGCTCACCGAGATCGTCGACGCCGGCCAGAGCGCGCCGGCGGTGGACGGCTTCCCGGCCGTCGTCGCCTCGACCTGGACCGGCGTGCCGAACGACGGCACCAACGGCGGCACGATCGTCAACGCGCAAGTCCACAACGCCAACATCGACTACGTGGTGCAGGCCACCCGCAACCGCACGCCGGAACAAAGCCTGCTGGCCTACCTCGACGACCGCCGCGGCAAGGGCTACAGCGTGACCGCCGGCATGGGCCCGCTCACCGATGCCTGGCGCAGCGCCGCGCGCCAGACCACCACCATCAACGACATGCCGGTCGACGCCACCACCGTCAAGTACGAAGACGGCGGCAACAACAACGGCGTCGGCGGCGCCGCGAATGCCGAATTCGGCAAGGTGATCGACTTCGTCAACTCGATGGGCAACAACGGTTCGACCGAGCCGGCCAAGCGCTTCTACAAGTATGCGCGTCCGTACCGCTGGAGCAGCCAGGTGGCGGTGGTGCCGCAGCTGGAGCCGGCCAAGAGCACGACGCCCGCCACCGACGGCGGCTTCACCAGCGGCCACTCGGCCGAAGCCACCCGCAATGCCATGGCCATGGCCTATGTGCTGCCGGAGCGCTACCAGGAACTGGTTGGCCGCGGCCTGGAGCTGGGCGAGAGCCGCATCCTGGCCGGCATGCACTCGCCGCTGGACGTGATCAGCGGCCGCGTGCAGGCGCAGGCCGTCGCCGCATCGAACATGATCGCGGCCGGCGCCTCGGTGCGCGCCGATGCCGTGGCCCAGGCCCACGCCACCCTGATGAAGCTGACCAATACCACCGCTGCCAACTTCCCGGCCTTTGCCACCTCGGGTACCCCGGCCACCGACCGCTTCGCCGACTACGCCGCCAGCCGCGCCAACTACGTGCGCCGCATGACCTACGGCCTGCCGCAGACCGGCGCCGCCAACAAGCCGGCCGTGGTGCCGAAAGGCGCCGAAGTGCTGCTGGAAACCCGCCTGCCCTACCTGAGCGACGCCCAGCGCAGGGTCGTCCTCAAAACGACTGCGATCGCGTCCGGCTATCCTACCCTGGACGATGCCGAAGGCTGGGGACGCCTGAACCTGTTCGCCGCCGCCGAAGGCTACGGCGAGATCAAAGGCAACGTGGTCGTCAACATGGACGCCGGCAAGGGCGGCTTCCACGCGAGCGACCGCTGGCGCAACGACATCTCGGGCAGCGGCAAGCTGGTCAAGCAAGGCAGCGGCGCCCTGAAGCTGGGCGGCAAGAACAGCTGGACCGGCGGCACCCAGCTCGAAGCGGGCACGCTCGAAGCCCTGTCGAGCACGGCGTTCGGGACCGGCGATGTCCACGTCGCCGGCGGCGCCACCGTGATCGTCAACGCACCGGCAGCCCTGGTGGTGGGCGGCAAGTACACCCAGCTGAGCGGCGCCACGCTGGAACTGCGCGTCGGCGCGTCGCAAGGCCAGCTGAACGCCACCCGCACCGTCACCATCGGCGGCGGCACCCTGCGCATCAAGTTCGCGGACGGCTACAAGCCGGCCGCCGGCACCACCCTCACCGTGATCAGCGCGGGTAGCCTGACGGGCAAGTTCGACACCATCACGGTCGACGGCTTCACCGTCACGCCGGTGTACAGCGACAAGGGTCTGCAGCTGCGCTTGAGCGCATAAGCCAAGGCCGCCGCGGCGGCTTGTCATGATCGGGGCCGAAGGTGACATCACCTCCGGCCCTTTTTCTTGGCTGCGACTTGTTTCCCTTGTGATATCTTTCCTAAGATTATCAAAACGTGGATCCATCCGATGAAACGCATCGCCCTTGTATGTACCACCAGCCTGCTGGCCGCCTGCGCCACGCAGCCGAAGCCGCTGACCGACACCACCGCCAGTTCCGGCGCCGAACGCAGCCTTGATCAGCTGCAGCTCGATTTCGAGAAAGCCGACCTCAAGCTGCGCGTCGAACCCGCCACCCGCACCATCCGCGGCGACGTGGCGCTGACCTTCGGCGCGCGCGCCCCGGTGACGCGCATCGAACTGGACCTCGACCGCAACCTGCCGATCGACGCCATCGAAGTCGACGGCAAGCCTTTGGCGGCCAGCCAGTGGCGCAACCCGGAAGGCAAGCTGACGGTCGACCTGCCGCAGCGTCTGGAAGCCGGACGCCAGACCACGGTGCGGGTGCAGTATCACGGCACCCCGCACGTGGCCAAGCGCGCGCCGTGGGACGGCGGCTTTGTCTGGTCCAAGACGGCCGATGGCCAGCCGTGGGTCGCCACCGCCGTGCAGGGCGAAGGCTGCGACCTGTTCTGGCCCTGCATCGACCACCCGACCGGCAAGGCGAAGATCGTCGAATCGCACATCACGGTGCCGGCGCCGCTGGTCGCGGCCGGCAACGGCGTCCCGCTCGGGATGGATGAAAAGGACGGCTGGCGCACCTGGCACTGGCGCGCCAAGAACCCGAGCACCTACGGCATCTCGATCAACGTCGGCCCCTATAAACTGCTGGAAGGCGACTACAAGAGCCGCTACGGCAACACCATCCCGCTACGCATGTGGTACCTGCCGCAAAGCGAGGGCAAGGTGCGCGAGCTGTTCGCCGAGATCACGCCGATGCTCGACTTCTTCGAGAGCACCGTGGGACCGTACCCGTTCGGCGACGAAAAGATGGGCGTGGTCGAGACCCCGCACAAGGGCATGGAGCACCAGACCATCAACGCCTACGGCAACGAATACGCCAAGACCTCGTTCGGCTACGACGACCTGATGCAGCACGAATTCGCCCATGAGTGGTTCGGCAACCAGCTGACCAACGCCAACTGGGACGATATGTGGCTGCACGAAGGCCTGGGCACCTATATGCAGCCGCTGTACATGCAGTACCTGCGCGGCGACCAGGAATACTACGCCTCGCTGCAGCAGCACCGCGCGGCGATCCGCAACAAGGCGCCGATCGTGGCCGGCAAGCCGATGACCGAAGAAGCAGTGTATGACCTCGACAAGGGCGGCCCGGGCCTGGACATCTACATGAAAGGCTCGCTCGTGATGCACACGCTGCGCGGCCTGGTCGGCGACGAGGTGTTCCTGCGCACGGTGCGCGAGATCGTGTACGGAACGCCGGACCCGCGTCCGGGTTCCTTGATGCCGCGCTACGGCACCACGCGTGAATTCATCGACATCGCCAACCGCAACAGCGGCAAGGACCTGAACTGGTTCTTCCAGGCCTACCTGTACCAGGCCGCCCTGCCCGAGCTGAAGGCGACGCGCAGTGGCGACACCTTGCAGCTGGCGTGGAAGACCGAAAAGAACACGCCGTTCCCGATGCCGCTCGACGTGCGTGTCGGCGGCAAGGTGGTGACGCTGCCGATGACGGACGGCCGTGGCAGCATCACCGTGCCGGCCGGCGCGACCTACACGCTCGACCCGCAATCGAAGGTGCTGCGCCGCGAAGAGCATATCGAGCGCTTCCAGCAGTATCAGGAAGAACAGAAGAAGAAAAAGAAAAAGGCGTAGCGCGAGCGAAAAAAAACGGCCGGATCGCTCCGGCCGTTTTTTTACGTTCCCACCTCAGCCGCTTACGCCAGCTTGCCGTGGCACGCCTTGAACTTCTTGCCGCTGCCGCACGGGCACGGGTCGTTGCGGCCGACCTTGATGCCCATGTAGGTGCTGTGGTCCTCGGCCGCCACCGGGGCGCCGGCGGCGTTCGGGGTCGGGTTCGGATTGAGCAGCTCTTCCGGCGCGGCCGACGGGTTGAAGTCGGCGTGCTGGTAGTTGACGTTTTCCAGCGCCGCGACCTGCGCCGCCATCGCCGCTTCGGCCGCTTCGACTTCCTCGCGGGTCTGGATGCGCACGGTCATCACGGTGCGGATCACTTCGTTCTTGATCTGGTCCAGCATGCCGCCGAACAGCTCGAACGCTTCGCGCTTGTATTCCTGCTTCGGGTTCTTCTGGGCGTAGCCGCGCAGGTGGATGCCCTGGCGCAGGTGGTCCAGCGCCGCCAGGTGCTCGCGCCAGTGGGTGTCGACACTTTGCAGCATCACGTTGCGCTCGAAGCCGCCGAACGATTCCTTGCCGACGATGCCGACCTTGCCGTTGTAGGCCTCGTCGGCCGCGGCCAGGACGCGCTCCAGGATGTCGTCGTCGTTCAGGTTCGGCTCGTCCTGCAGCATCTGTTGCAGCGGCACCACCAGGTTCCACTCGGTGGCCAGGCTGGTTTCCAGGCCCTTGATGTCCCACTGCTCTTCGACCGATTCGGCCGGCACGTAGCTGCGCACCACGTCGGTGAACACGCCGGCGCGCAGGCTGGTGATCATCTCGCTGATGTCGGTCGACTCCAGCAGTTCGTTACGCTGGGTGTAGATCACCTTGCGCTGGTCGTTGGCGACGTCGTCGTATTCCAGCAGTTGCTTGCGGATGTCGAAGTTGCGCGCTTCGACCTTGCGCTGGGCCGATTCGATCGAACGGGTCACGATGCCCGCTTCGATCGGTTCGCCTTCCGGCATCTTCAGGCGGTCCATCACCGCGCGCACGCGGTCGCCGGCGAAGATGCGCAGCAGCGCGTCGTCCAGGCACAGGTAGAAGCGCGAGGAACCCGGGTCACCCTGGCGGCCGGAACGGCCACGCAGCTGGTTGTCGACACGGCGCGATTCGTGGCGTTCGGTACCGATGATGTGCAGGCCGCCGGCGTTCACCACGTGGTCGTGCAGCGACTGCCATTCGTCGCGCAGGGTCTGCGCCTGGGCCGCTTTTTGCGCGTCCGACAGGTTCAGGTCCGCTTCGATGATCTGGATCTG
The DNA here is from genome assembly GCF_031995545.1 of Massilia sp. Lineage (GTDB taxonomy): Bacteria > Pseudomonadota > Gammaproteobacteria > Burkholderiales > Burkholderiaceae_D > Telluria. The sequence continues at coordinate 149,987 of NZ_DAMAGA010000003.1, read as the reverse complement.
CTTGCCGACGTTGCCGCCCAGGACGATGTCGGTACCGCGGCCCGCCATATTGGTGGCGATGGTGATCATCTTCGGACGGCCGGCCTGGGCCACGATCTCCGCTTCGCGCGCGTGCTGCTTGGCGTTCAGGACGTTGTGCGGCAGGTTGGCCTTGGTGAGAATGCCGGACAGCAGTTCCGAGTTCTCGATCGAGGTGGTACCCACCAGCACCGGCTGGCCGCGCTCGTAGCAGTCGCGGATATCGATCAGCATCGCGTTGTACTTCTCTTGCGACGTTTTATAGACCTGGTCCTGGCGGTCCTTGCGCTGCGAAGGACGGTTCGGCGGCACCACCACGGTTTCCAGGCTGTAGATTTCCTGGAATTCGTAGGCTTCGGTGTCGGCGGTACCGGTCATGCCGCCGAGTTTACTGTACATGCGGAAGTAGTTCTGGAAGGTGATCGAGGCCAGGGTCTGGTTCTCGTTCTGGATCTTGACGCCTTCCTTCGATTCGACGGCCTGGTGCAGGCCGTCGGACCAGCGGCGGCCGGTCATCAGGCGGCCGGTGAATTCGTCGACGATCACCACTTCGCCGTTCTGCACCACGTAGTGCTGGTCCTTGTGGTACAGCACGTGCGCGCGCAGGGCGGCGTACAGGTGGTGGATCAGGGTGATGTTGGCGGCGTCGTACAGCGAGGCGCCTTCCGGCAGCAGGCCCATCTGGGTCAGGATCGCTTCCGCCTTTTCGTGGCCGGCCTCGGTCAAGAGCACGGTGTGCGCTTTTTCGTCCTTGGTGTAGTCGCCCGGGACTTCGATCTTGCCCTTGCCGTCCGGCGTTTCTTCGCCGATCTGCAGGGTCAGCTGCGGCGGCAGCGAATTGATCTTGTGGTACAGGTCGGTATGGTTCTCGGCCTGGCCGGAGATGATCAGCGGGGTACGCGCTTCGTCGATCAGGATCGAGTCGACTTCGTCGACCACGGCGAAGTTCAGGCCGCGCTGTACCCGTTCGCGCAGGTCATAGACCATGTTGTCGCGCAGGTAGTCGAAGCCGAATTCGTTGTTGGTGCCGTAGGTGATGTCCGAGCCGTAGGCGCTTTGCTTGCTGCCGTGGTCCAGCTGCGACAGGTTGACGCCGGTGGACAGGCCGAGCCAGCCGTACAGCTGACCCATCTGTTCGGCGTCACGCTGCGCCAGGTAATCGTTGACGGTGATGACGTGCACGCCCTTGCCGGACAGCGCATTCAGGTAGACCGCCAGCGTCGCCATCAGGGTCTTGCCTTCGCCGGTGCCCATTTCCGCGATCTTGCCCTGGTGCAGGACCATGCCGCCGATCAGCTGAACGTCGAAGTGGCGCATCTTCATGACGCGCTTGGCCGCTTCGCGGCAGACGGCGAAGGCTTCCACCATGATGTCGTCCAGGGTCGCGCCCTTGGCCAGGCGGTCCTTGAATTCCGGGGTCTTGGCTTGCAGTTCGGCGTCCGACAGCTGCTCCATCTGCGGCTCGAGCGCGTTGATCTGACGCACGGTCTTTTGATATTGCTTGAGCAGTCGCTGATTACGGCTGCCGAAAATCTGGGTCAGGAATGACATGCTTAGTTTCTAAAAAATACGCCGCAAAGGCAGCCAGGATGGGAGCCAAGATGATATCAAACTGATACGCACCAAAGACCGCGTTAGGCAAATAACTACTGATTTTATCATGCGATCCGGCCACACTTGGGGATGATGGGCAGGATAACAAGACGTGTCCGTATGAAAATGTTATCAGTATGCATCATGGCTGGACATCGTGCGCCGGGGCGCGACGATGTACCGGGGCGACATCCGCGGCTGCGCCTCCTTGCAAATGGCGCGCGCTGTGGTATGGTCCCGCCATGCAGCAATCTCCTCCCAAGCGCCCCTTCCACATCTTCGGCACCAAAAACCGGGGGACCTCGCATGTCGCCACCGATTTTTTGCGCGCCAACGACCGCATGGCCAGCCTGCTGCCGGCAGTGAACCGGATGGCGCGCCTGCAGGCCGACTGCGCCGCGGCGCTGCCGGCGATCTTCAATAACTGCGATGTGCTGTCGTTCCAGGAAGGCGTGCTGACCATGGCCGTGCCCAGCTCGGCGCTGGCGGCGCGGCTCAAGCAGAACCTGCCCAAATTGCAGGCGACGCTGCTGGGGCGCGGCTGGCAGGTGGAATCGATGCGGATCAAGGTACAGGTAACGCGCGCCCTGCCCGACAAACCGCAGATGCGCAACCTGGAGCTGCCGCCGACGGCGGTGCAGGCGTTCGAGGAACTGGCCGAGTCGCTGCCGGATAACAAGCAGAACCGGGATCTGGTGGCGGCGCTCAGGGCGCTGGCGGCGAAGCGGAAGTGACGGTATTGCTGATTGGGTGCTGACTGCACCGGGTCCAGAACAGCAGCGGCCGCCAATCGATGATTACGGCCGCTACGTTGATCGACAACCTGAAATCAGCTCAGCGCCCACTCCCGCGTTACCTGCTCCACATACGACACCGGCGCCGCCTTCAGCGAATCGAAGGTCACGATCTCATACGCATCCGGCTGCGCCAGCAAAGCGCGCAGCAGGTCGTTATTGAGTGCATGCCCCGACTTGTGCGCCGTATAGCTGGCCAGCAGCGGATGCCCGACCAGGTACAGGTCGCCGATCGCATCCAGAATCTTGTGCCGCACGAACTCGTCCTCATAACGCAGCCCGTCCGCGTTCAGAATGCGGTACTCGTCCATCACGATCGCGTTTTCCAGCGAACCGCCACGCGCCAGCCCCATGCCGCGCAGGCTCTCGACGTCCTGCATGAAGCCGAAGGTGCGCGCGCGCGCCACGTCGCGCACATAAGTGATGTCGCCGAAGTCGACCGTGGCGCGCTGCATGGTGCCGTCCACCGCCGGGTGGTTGAATTCGATGAAGAAGTCGAGCTTGTAGCCGTCGTGCGGCGACAGGCGCGCCCATTTTTCACTGTTACCGGTGCCCTGGCGTACCTCGACGTCTTTCAGCACGCGGATGAACTTGCGCAGCGCCGGCTGGTCTTCGACGCCGGCCTGCTGCAGCAGGAACACGAACGAGGAGGCCGAACCGTCCATGATCGGGATCTCTTCGGCGGTCACGTCGATGTACAGGTTGTCGATCCCGAGGCCGGCGCAGGCCGACATCACGTGCTCGACGGTCGAGACGCGCACGCCGTCCTTCATCACGACCGAGGCCATGCGCGTGTCGCCGACCACGTCGGCGCTGCTCGGAATTTCGACGATCGGATCGACGTCGACGCGGCGGAAGATGATGCCCGTGTCGGGCGCGGCCGGACGCAGGGTGAGCTCGACCTTGCGGCCCGAGTGCAGGCCCACACCCGTGGTGCGGACCAGTTCCTTGATGGTTCGTTGTTTCAGCATGAATCGATTATAGCCCAGCGATTTACGGCGCGCTGACGGCCCCTATTCCCTGGCGGAAACGACCGTGGCAAGGGCGCCACGCTGCTTGATCGCGCCTCTCAGCTCGGGCTCGCATGCATTGTCTGGATGTCATCGCTCGGTCATGCAGGAAAGCTACATTGGCGACGTTCGCAGCGTTAGCTGCGCGACAACAAACGCTTGCCGATCAACGTCTCCGCACCGGAACCACGCCATGACATCACGCCGCAGATTCCTGCACAACAGCGCCCGCGCCGGCATCGCCGCCGCCACCTACGCCGCCTTCCCGCCCGCGATCCAGCGCGCGCTCGCGATCCCCGCCAACAACAAGACCGGCACCATCCGCGACGTCGAGCACGTGGTGATTCTGATGCAGGAAAACCGCGCCTTCGACCACTACTTCGGCACCCTGGCCGGCGTGCGCGGCTTCGGCGACCGCTTCCCGATCCCGCTGCCGGAGGGCCGCAGCGTGTGGCAGCAGCGCAAGGCCGACGGCAACCTGATGATGCCGTTCCACCTGGATGGCAGCAAAGGTAATGCCCAGCGCGCCAACGGCACGCCGCACGACTGGCTCGACAGCCAGCTGGCCTGGGACAACGGCCGCATGGACCAGTGGCCGCGCTACAAGAACCCGATCTCGATGGGCTACTTCAAGGAAGCCGAGATTCCGTTCGCCTTCGCGCTGGCCAATGCCTTCACCGTGTGCGACGCCTATCACTGCGCGATGCACACCGGCACCGATGCGAACCGCTCGTTTTTCCTGACCGGTACCAATGGCGCGGTGCCGACCGGCACCGCCTTCGTCACCAACGAATGGGATGCGATCGACGGCGTGGCGAGCGGCGTCGACACCGGCTACACCTGGACCACCTACGCCGAACGGCTGGAAGCGGCCGGCGTCAACTGGATCAGCTACCAGAACATGCCCGACGAATGGGGCGACAACATGCTCGGCGCGTTCCGCCAGTTCAAGCGCGCCAACCTCGCCTCCGGCTTCCCGGTATCGAGCGGCGGCGCACCGAACCAGCCCTACACCAACACCGGCCAGGCCCTGCCCTACCACGCCTACGACGCCGCCACCGACAACGCAAAAAATCCACTCTATAAAGGCATCGCCAACACCCTGCCCGGCAGTGCGCCCGAGCAGTACCTGGACGCCTTCAAGCGCGACATCCGCGAGGGCAAGCTGCCGCAGGTCTCGTGGATCAACGCGCCGTCGATCTACTGCGAGCACCCCGGCCCATCGAGCCCGGTGCAGGGCTCCTGGTTCCTGCAGGAGGTGCTGGACGCGCTGACCGCGAACCCCGAGGTGTGGAGCAAGACCGTCCTGATCGTCAACTTCGACGAGAACGACGGCTACTTCGACCACGTGCCTTCGCCTTCGGCGCCCTCGCCCGACGGCAAGGGCGGCTACGCCGGCAAGACCACGCTGGCGGCAGGCGATATGGGCCCCGAGTACTACACCCACCCGCGCCCGCTCGGCAGCACCAGGCAGCCGGCCGCCGACGGCCGCGTCTACGGCCCGGGTCCGCGCGTGCCGATGTACGTGATCTCGCCTTGGAGCCGCGGCGGCTGGGTCAACTCGCAGGTGTTCGACCACACCTCGGTGCTGCGCTTCCTGGAAGCGCGCTTCGGCGTGCGCGAGCCAAATATCAGCCCGTTCCGGCGCGCCGTGTGCGGCGACCTGACCAGCGCCTTCAACTTCAAGACGCCCAACGACGAAGTGCTGCCGGTGCTGAACGGCCGCAGAAGCCGCAGCCAGGCCGACGCCCTGCGCGCCGCCCAGCAGCGCCTGGCGCAGATCGCGCCGCCCAACGCGCCGCAGATGCCGCAGCAGGCCGCCGGCACCCGGCCGTCGCGCGCGCTGCCGTATGAACTGGCGACCATTTGCGAAGTGCAGCCCGGCGCCACCATGGCGGCCGCGCGGGTGGCGCTCACCTTCATCAACAGCGGCAGCCAGGGCGCCGTGTTCCACGTGTATGACCGCAAGAACCTGGCGGCGATCCCGCGCCGCTACACCGTCGAAGCGGGCAAGTCGCTGCTTGACGTGTGGACGCCGGCGGTCGGCGGCGCCTACGACCTGTGGGTGCTGGGGCCGAACGGCTACCACCGCCACTTCACGGGCAGCGCCATGCGCGCCGTGGCGGCCGGCCAGCCGCGCCCGGACGTCCAGGTGCGCTGCGACGCTGCCACCGGCGAACTGGTGCTGCGCTATGTGAATGCCGGCACGGCGCCGTGCACCTTCGTCCTCAACGCCAACGCCTACGCGGCGCTGCGCCAGCAGCACACGCTGGCACCGCGCACCGAGCTGACGGTGCGCATTCCGGTCGCGGCCAACGGCTACTGGTACGACTTCAGCGTGACGGTAGCAAGCCAGCCCGATTACCTGCGGCGCTTCGCCGGCCGCGTCGAAACCGGCCGCCACACGGTCAGCGACCCGGCCCTGGGCCGCGTCTGAATCATCTAATAGAAAGGAACGCCATGTCTTCCACCCTTCGCAACTTCGCACTGAGCGCCGTCCTTGCCCTGTGCGCGCCCTTCGCCTCGGCCACCGTGCTGACCTTCGACGACATCGTCGGTCCCGACGGCTACGCTTCCGTTCCCGGCAACTACGGTGGACTGGACTGGTCGAACGCCGGCATGTCGGTATTCACCGGCGAATCGGCGCCGTTCACGCCCCACTCCGGCCAGGGCCGCGTCACGACCGACTGGAGCGAAGACTGGAACAACGGCGGGCCGGTCGCCAGCACCATCCGCTTCCTGGCGCCGACGGTCTTCAACGGCGCCTGGTTCGCCGGCTACGAGGACGGCAGCGTGCAGTTCGACCTGTACTTCGGCGGCCAGCTGGTGGCCAGTTCGGCGTTGCTGCAACTGTCGAGCGCGCCGGCCTTCCTGGCCGCCGGCTGGGGCAGCGCGATCGACACCGTGGTCGTGACCAGCGGCGTGCCGGGGTCGTATGTGATGGACGACTTCAGCTTCGAAGGCGCCGCCGAGGTGCCGGAACCGGGTTCGCTGGCGCTGGTGCTGGCCGGCTTCGGCCTGGCCGGCGCGGTGCGCCTGCGCCGCAGCTAGTCTGGTCAGGGATGCTCCGCCTCGACGTGCTCTTTCTCGTGGCGGATCAGATACAGGCCGCTGCCGATGATGATGGCCGCGCCCAGCAGGGTCCAGCTGTCGGGCAGCGCGCGCCACAGCAGCCAGTCCATGCCGACGCCCCAGGCCAGCGCCGAGTACTCGAACGGCGCCACGCTCGACGCTTCGCCGCGCGAGAAGGCTTCGGTGATCGCCAGCTGGCCAATGAAGCCCGACAGCGCCAGGCCGCTCAAGAGCGGAATCTCGCTCGCAGGAATCGGCACCCAGTTCGGCGCCGCCAGCGCCGTGCCGCCGACCGCGATCAGCACAATTAGCCAGAACACCGTGTGCTCGTTGCGGTCGGTGCGCGCCAGCACGCGCACCGTGATCGCGGAGATTGCATAGCAGCCGGCCGAGGCCAGCACCGCCAGCCCACCGACGGTGAGGAAGCCCGCTCCGCTCGGACGCAGCACCACCAGCACCCCGCACATGCCGACGCCGATCGCGATCCAGCGCGCCAGGTTGACGCGTTCCTTGAGCAGCAGCACCGACAGCGCCGTGATCAGGGCCGGCGCGATGAAGAAGATCGAATAGGCTTCGGCCAATGACAGCTGGCGCAGGCCGTAGGCGAACAGTGCCAGCATCAGGATCCCGAGCACGCCGCGCAGCAGGTGCATCGACCAGCGCACCCGGAATATCCCCCTGAAGGCGCCGCGCCAGGCCACGTAGGCCGCCACCAATGGCAGCGAACACAGGGCGCGCAGCGCCGCCACCTGCAGCGCCGGATAGCGCGCCGACAGCAGCTTCATCGCCGTGTCCATCAGCGCGAACATGAAGACGGCGAGCAGCATGGCGTAGATGCTGTACAGGTTTCCGGAGGGGCGCTTCACGATGGCTTGCTTCCTGATATGGGTAGAGACAAAAAACGGCGCCGCAGCGCCGTTTCGATTGCGGTCGGCGCCTTGAATCAGCCGAGCTTTTGCAGCATCGCTTCGGCGCTCGACGCTTCGACGCCCTTGGCGTCGATATCCAAGGTCTTGACCACGCCGTCTTCGACCAGCATCGCGTAGCGCTTCGAGCGCGTGCCCATGCCGTGCGCCGAGAAGTCGTTGTCCAGGCCCAGCGCCTTGGTGAAGGTGGCATTGCCGTCGGCCAGCATGCGCACGATGCCGGTGGCCTTCTGGTCGCGGCCCCAGGCGCCCATCACGAAGGCGTCGTTGACCGAGATGCACCAGATTTCGTCGACGCCCTTGGCCTTGAGAGCGTCGGCGTGCTTGACGTAGCCCGGCACGTGCTGCACCGAGCAGCCCGGGGTGAACGCGCCCGGCAGGCCGAAGATGACGATCTTCTTGCCCTTGACCAGATCCGCCACCTGGAAGGTGTTCGGGCCCAGGGTGCAGCCTTCGGTTTCGGTCTCGATGAATTCGGCCAGGGTGCCTTCAGGCAGGCGTGCGCCGATCTGGATGGTCATGTGTGCTCCTTGTTGATGTTTTGGGAATCTTGTCATTATCGCCGATCCGGGAATGGCGTGCTGAGGATCGCCGGCCGGCGCACAAAACAAAAAGGCCAGCTTGCGCTGGCCTTTTCACTCATGGGCGAGTTACGGCTTAGTCAGCCTGCTTGCGCAGGAACGCCGGAATATCGTACGTCTCGACGCCATTGCGCTGCATCGCCTGCACCTGCTCGGAGGCCTGCTCGCGGCGCCACACGGCCGGCTGCTTCATGCCGCCCAGGGCGTCGGCGCTGGCCTTGCCTGCGGTCAGGCCGCCGGCCACCGCCGCCGCACCCTGCATCACCGGTGCGTCGTAGGTGCCGGTGCGCAGCTGCTGCTGCGGCTGGACCAGCGAGATCGACTTCTTGTTCTTGCCCAGGCCGGTCGCGACCACGGTCACGCGGATCTCGTCGCCCATCGCGTCGTCGTAGGCGATGCCCTGTGCGATCGAGGCGTCCGGTGCGGCGAAGGCGCGCACGGCGGCCATGACTTCCTTGATCTCCTTGCCCTTCAGGCCACGCGATGCGGTCACGTTGACCAGCACGCCCTTGGCGCCCGACAGGTCGATGCCGTCCAGCAACGGCGAAGCGACAGCCTGTTCGGCGGCGATGCGCGCGCGGTCGACGCCGGCGGCGGTCGCGGTGCCCATCATGGCCTTGCCCTGCTCGCCCATGATGGTCTTGACGTCGTTGAAGTCGACGTTGATATGGCCCGGCACGTTGATGATTTCGGCGATGCCGGCCACCGCGTTGTTCAGCACGTCGTCGGCGTGCTTCATCCAGTCGAGCATCGATTCGTCTTCGTAGATGTCTTCCAGCTTTTCGTTGAGGATGACGATCAGGGAGTCGACGTGCTTGGTCAGTTCTTCCAGGCCTTCTTCGGCCACGTCCATGCACTTCTGGCCTTCGTACGAGAACGGCTTGGAGACCACGGCCACGGTCAGGGCGCCCATGGTCTTGGCCACTTCGGCCACGATCGGGGCGGCGCCGGTGCCGGTGCCGCCGCCCATGCCGGCAGCGATGAAGACCATGTGCGCGCCACGCAGTGCATCCTCGATGCGCGAGCGCGACTGCTCGGCGAGCTGGCGGCCGATCTCCGGACGCATGCCCGCGCCCAGGCCCGACTCGCCGATCTGGATGACGTTGTTGGCGCTCGAGGCGGCCAGCGCCTGCGCGTCCGTGTTGGCGGCGATGAACTCGACACCGGACACACCTTTATTGATCATGTGCTGGACCGCGTTGCCGCCGGCGCCGCCGACGCCCACGACCTTGATCACGGTCCCCAGTGCTGCGTTATCAACCATATCGAACTCCATGATGACTCCCTATTTTCAGAAATGCTGTTCCAGGGACGAAGCCTTAGCGTGCTTGATGCGCTGCCTCATGCCGGTAACTAGCGATTGTATTTAAAAACCTTGTACCCGTGACGAATTTTCGCTACCAAATTTGTTACCAAGTGCTTAGAAATTCCCGGCTATCCATTCTTTCATCCGCTGCCAGACCGCCTTCACCGACCCGTCCTGCCGAGTGACGATATGCCCCCGCAGGTACTGCTTCTTCGCTTCCAGCAAAAGACCGAGCACGGTGGCGTAGCGTGGGCTGCGTACCACATCTGCCAGTTGTCCGCGGTAGTCCGGCGTGCCGAGGCGCGCCGGTTTCAGGAAGATGTCTTCCGCCATCTCGATCATGCCGGGCATGATGGCGCTGCCGCCGGTAAGGACGATGCCCGACGACAGCACGCCTTCGTAGCCCGACTCGCGCACCACCTGGTGCACCATCGCGAACAGTTCCTCCACCCGAGGCTCGATCACGGCCGCCAGCGCCTGGCGCGACAAAGCGCGCGGGCCGCGGTCACCGAGACCTGGCACTTCGAGTGTCTCGCCCGGATCGGCCAACACCTGCTTGGCCACTCCGTAGCGGATCTTGATATCTTCTGCTTCCCCGGTCGGCGTGCGCAGCGCCATCGCGACGTCGCTGGTGATCTGGTCGCCCGCGATCGGGATCACCGCCGTGTGGCGGATCGCGCCGTCCGAGAACACCGCGATATCGGTGGTGCCGCCGCCGATGTCGATCAGGACCACGCCCAGTTCCTTCTCGTCGACCGTCAGCACCGCGTCGGCGGAGGCCATCGGCTGCAGGATCAGGTCCGAGACCTCGAGTCCGCAACGGCGCACGCACTTTACAATGTTTTGCACTGCAGACACCGCACCGGTGACAATGTGGACCCGCACTTCGAGCCTTATTCCGCTCATGCCGATCGGTTCGCGCACGTCTTCCTGATTGTCGACGATGAATTCCTGCGGCACCGTGTGCAGCAATTGCTGGTCGGTCGGGATGTTCACCGCCTTGGCCGTTTCGATCACGCGCGCCACGTCGGTGGCGGTGACTTCCTTCTCCTTGATCGCCACCATCCCGCTCGAATTGAACGAGCGGATATGGCTGCCGGCGATGCCAGCGTAGACGTTGCGGATCTTGCAGTCGGCCATCAGCTCGGCCTCTTCCAGCGCGCGCTGGATCGATTCGACGGTGGCCTCGATGTTGACGACCACGCCCTTCTTCAATCCTTTCGACTCGTGCTGACCGAGGCCGATCACCTCGTGGCGTCCGTCGGACATCACCTCGGCGACCACGGCCACCACCTTGGAGGTGCCGATGTCGAGGCCGACGATCAGGTTTTTCGCGTCTTTTGTCATTGCTGTTCGCCTGCTAGATTTGCTTGGTTGTTTTGTTGTTCGGGGTAGCCGGAGCTGCCGCTTTCGGCTTGCCGGTTTCCGGTTTTTTCTTCGCCGCTTTCACCGGCTTGGTGGCGTCCGCCGGCACGCTCAAGGCCGCCGACGACAGCGCCAGTCCAGTCGGATAGCGCATGTCGATGGTGTCGATGCGTCCTTCCTGCAGCCTGGCGACCAGCTGCGGATAGACGCCGACCAGGCGCTGCACGCGTTTCTGCAAGGTGTTGCGGTCCTGCTCGCGTCCCAGTTCGACGCTCATGCCGTTATCCAGCCGGACGGTCCAGGCGTAGCGGTCCGACAGCGACAGCGAGCGCGGCACCAGCTGCACGCGCGCGAACGCGGTGCGCAGCTGGGCGAAGCGCGCCAGCACGTCCTTCTCGGTGCCGGGCGGGCCTTCGAAGGCCGGCAGCGCCAGTTCGTCCTCGGTCTCGGCGATGTTGGCGGTGAACACGTCGCCCTTCACCGACAGCAGGCGGCCTTCGTCGCCCCAGGTGCCGATCGCTTCGTGTTCTTCCACTTCCACCACCAGCGCGTTGGGCCACTCGCGGCGCACGGTGGCGCGCCGCACCCACGGCACGGTCTCGAAAGTGGTGCGCACCTGGTCCAGGTCGGCGGTGAAGAAGTTGCCGCGGATTTTGCCGATCACGCCGTTGCGCACGGTGAGCGCGTTGACGTGTTTCAGGTCGATCCCGTACATGCTCTCCACCGTCACCGATCCGAGCGCGAACATCGGCCGCTGCGACAACCACCACACGCCCGTGACCAGGGCGGCGAGCACCGTCACCGCCGTCAGGAAACTGGCGGTCGCGTTCAGGGCGCGCACGTCATGCCACATGGTTCGTTATTCCTTTGCTTTGCCCTTGCCGCCCATCTTGAGCCGCGCCGAACGCAGGATCTCGATGCACAGGTCTTCGTAGCCGATACCGACCGCGCGCGCAGCCATCGGCACCAGCGAGTGGGTGGTCATGCCGGGCGAGGTGTTCACCTCCAGCAGATACGGGCGCATGTCGCTCTCGCGCACCAGCACGTCCACGCGGCCCCAGCCCTCGCAGCCGATGGCACGATAGGCGTTGACGGCGTGGCGCTGGATTTCCTGAGTCAGCGCTTCCGGCAGCGGCGCCGGGCAGTGGTACTGGGTGTCGTCGGTGAAGTACTTGTTCTGGTAGTCGTACTTGCCTTCCGGCGCCACGATCTCGACGATCGGCAGCGCGCGCGCAGCAAGGCCCTGGCCCAGCACGGCGACCGTGAACTCGCGGCCGGTGACGAATTCCTCGGCCAGCACCGCGTCGTCCATGCTCGCCACCAGGGCGATCGCTTCCTGCAATTGCGAGATCTCGGTGACCTTGGTGATGCCGATGCTCGATCCTTCCAGCGGCGGCTTGACGATCAACGGCAGGCCCAGCTTGGCCACCACGGCATCGAGGTCGCTGTCGGCATCGACGATCGCGTATTGCGGGGTCGGCACGCCTTCGGTCAGCCAGATCTTCTTGGTGGTGACCTTGTCCATGCCGATGCTCGAGGCCATCACGCCGCTGCCGGTGTAGGGAATGCCGAGCTGCTCGAGCGCGCCCTGCAGGCTGCCGTCTTCGCCGTAGCGGCCGTGCAGCGCGATGAATACACGGTCGAACTTCTGCTCCGCAAGTTCGGCCAGGCTTTGCGTGCCCGGATCGAAGGCGTGGGCGTCGATACCGCGGCTCTTGAGGGCCTGCAGCACGCCGTTGCCGGAAATGAGGGAAATCTCGCGTTCGGCGGAACGTCCGCCGAACAGTACGCCGACCTTGCCGAAGGCGGCGGCGTCGAAAGTAGTGTTGGTCACGGTATTCAAGCCTTTGCGTTGGTGAGTTGGTGAGGCACGCCGCTGATCGAGCCGGCGCCCATGGTCAGCACGACGTCGCCGTCGCGCGCCACGTTCATGATCGCGGCCGGCATCTCGGCGATGGTCTCGACGAAGATCGGCTCGGTCTTGCCGCCGGTGCGCAATGCGCGCGCCAGGGCGCGGCCGTCGGCGGCCACGATCGGCGCCTCGCCGGCCGGATACACGTCGCCCAGCAGCAGCACGTCGGGCGTGGCCAGCACTTTGACGAAGTCTTCGAACAGGTCGCGCGTGCGGCTGTAGCGGTGCGGCTGGAACGCCAGCACCAGACGGCGGCCCGGATAGGCGGCGCGTGCGGCGGCCAGCGTTACCTCGGTCTCGACCGGGTGGTGGCCGAAGTCGTCGACCAGCGTAAAGCTGCCGCCGGCCGGCAAGGCCACTTCGCCGTAGCGGGTGAAGCGGCGGCCGACGCCGCGAAATTCCAGCAGGCCCTTGGCGGTGGATTCGTCGTCGATACCGATCTCGCGTGCGATCGCGATCGCCGAGCAGGCGTTGAGCACATTGTGCATGCCGGGCTGGTTCAGCACGAACTTGGTATCCGGGTAGCCTTCCTGGCGCACCGTGAAGTGCATCTGCACGCCTTCGGCATGCGCGTCGAGGGCGCGCACTTCGGCTTCCTCCGAGAAGCCGTAGGTGGTGACCGGCTTGGTCACCTGCGGCAGGATCGCGCGCACGTGCTGGTCGTCGATGCACAGCATCACGCGGCCGTAGAACGGCAGGCGGTGCGTGAAGTTCACGAACGCGGCTTTCAATTTCTCGAAATCGTGCTCGTAGGTTTCCATGTGGTCGGCGTCGATGTTGGTGATCACCTCGATCATCGGCGACAGGTTCAGGAACGACGCGTCCGATTCGTCGGCTTCGGCCACGATGTATTCGCCGCTGCCCAGCGCCGCATTGGCGCCGGCCGCGGTCAGGCGCCCGCCGATGACAAAGGTCGGGTCCATGCCGCCGGCGGCCAGCACCGACGCCACCAGGCTGGTGGTGGTGGTCTTGCCGTGGGTGCCGGCAATCGCGATACCGCGCTTCAGGCGCATCAACTCGCCCAGCATGATCGCGCGCGGCACGATCGGCGTCTTGTTGGCGCGCGCGGCCACCACTTCCGGATTGGCTTCATTGACGGCGGTGGAAGTCACCACCACGTCGGCGCCCGACACGTGTTCGGCCGTATGGCCGGTGAACACGCGCGCGCCCAGTTCGGCCAGGCGCTGGCTGGCGGCGTTGCTGTTCAGGTCCGAGCCGGACACCTTGTAGCCGAGGTTGAGCAGCACCTCGGCGATGCCGCTCATGCCGCTGCCGCCGATGCCGACGAAGTGAATGTTCTTGATCTTGTGTTTCATCGTGCCTTCAATTCCGCTAATTTTTCCAGTTCGCGCGCGATCGCTTCGTTGGCGTCGCGCTGTCCCACGCGCGCCGCCGCCTGGGCCATCGTCAGGCATTGTTCGCGCGTCGTTTGCAGCAGGCTCTTGAGCCGCTGCGGATTCAGTTCGCCTTGTGGCAGGTGTACCGCCGCGCCTTGTCCGTCCATCCACACCGCGTTGTCGCGCTGGTGGCTGGTGGTACTGGCCACGAACGGCACCAGCACGCTGGCCACGCCGGCCGCGGTCAGTTCGGACACGGTGATGGCGCCGGCGCGGCAGACCACCAGATCGGCCTGGCCGTAAGCACCGGCCATGTCGTCGATGAAGTCGACCACATTGGCCTCGACGCCGGCGTCCTTATAGGCCGCGCGCAGGGCGTCGATGTTCTTCTTGCCCGACTGGTGGGTCACGACCGGACGCAGCTCAGGATCGATCAGTTTCAGCGCCGCCGGCACGTTGTCGTTCAGGACTTTCGCGCCCAGGCTGCCGCCGACCACCAGCACCCGCAGCGGACCGCTGCGGTCTTTAAAGCGTTCGGCCGGCGCCGGCAGATCCAGGATCTGCTGGCGCACCGGGTTGCCGGTGACCACCGCCTTGCCGGCCGCCTTGCCGAAATCGGCCGGGAAGCCGAACAGCACGCGCTGCGCCGCCGGGGCCAGGGTCTTGTTCGACAACAGCAGCGCGGCGTCGGCATTCACCAGCGCCAGCGGCACGCCGCGCGCGCGCGCCGTCAGGCCGCCCGGCACCGTCACGTAGCCGCCCATGCCCAGCACCACGTCCGGCCGGCGCGCGGCCAGGTAGCGGTGGCAGGTACGGAAGCTGGCCGCCATCTTGAACGCGCCCTTGACCGTGTGCGCCAGGCCCTTGCCGCGCAGGCCGGCGAAGTCGATCGTGTCCATGTCGATGCCGGCTTGCGGCACCAGGTCCTTTTCCATGCCGTGGGCGGTGCCCAGCCAGCTCACTTCCCAGCCGCGCGCGCGCATGGTCTGCGCAATCGCGATGCCGGGGAAGATGTGGCCGCCGGTGCCGGCGGCCATGATCATTAAACGTTTAGTCATGTACGGCCTCCACGCATGCGCACCCGGTTTTCATAATCGATGCGCAGCAGGATCGCCAGACCGACGCAGTTGAACAGCACGCCCGAACCGCCGAAGCTCATCAGCGGCAGGGTCAGGCCCTTGGTCGGCAGCAGGCCCAGGTTCACGCCCATATTGATGAAGGTCTGGGTGCCGAGCCAGATGCCGATGCCCTTCGCGGCCAGGCCGGCGAACACCTGGTCCAGCGCGATCGCCTGGCGCCCGATGTCGAAGGCGCGCTTGACCAGCCAGTAGAACATCGCCACCACCACCAGCACCCCGGCCAGGCCCAGTTCTTCGCCGATCACGGCCATGATGAAGTCGGTGTGCGCTTCGGGCAGGTAGTGCAGCTTCTCGACCGAGCTGCCCAGGCCGACGCCGAAGAACTCGCCGCGTCCGAACGCGATCAAGGAGTGCGTCAGCTGGTAGGCCTTGTCCAGCGCATTGCCCTCTTCCCACGGGTCGAGGTAGGCGAACATGCGCGCGCGGCGGAACGGCGACAGCGCGATGATCGAGGTAAAGATGATCACCAAGAGCGCGCCGATGCCGCCGAACCAGACGATGTTGATCCCGCCCAGGAACAGGATGCCCATGGCGATGCAGACGATCACGCCGAAGGCGCCAAGATCGGGCTCCATCAGCAGCAGGCCGCCGACCAGGCCGATCGCGACCATCATCGGCAGGAAGCCCTTGGTCAGCTTGTGCATGTATTCCTGTTTGCGCACCGTGAAATCGGCGGCGTACAGCACCACCGCGATCTTCATGATCTCGGACGGCTGCAGGTTCATGACTTTGAGCGACAGCCAGCGGCGCGCGCCGTTGACCGACACGCCGACGCCCGGAATCAGCACCAGCGCCAGCATCACCAGGGTCGCGATGAACATCATCGGCGCCCACTTCTGCCACACCGCGACCGGCACCTTGAAGGTGATCCAGGCCGCGACGATCGAGACGCCGATGTACATCATCTGGCGGTACAGGAAGTATTCGTTGCGGTCTTCCAGGTAGCGGAACTTGGGCGAATCGGGCAGCGCGATCGAGGCCGAATACACCATCACCATCCCGAACAGCATCAGGAGCAGCGTGACCCACACCAGCGGCTGGTCGTAGTCCATCATCTTGGACGGCCGCTTGCCGACCGCCGCGGCGGCGTTGACCGCATCGCTGGCAGTGCCGGAAAACTTGAAGGGGAGCTGGAAAGCCATCAGATTTCCTGTCCCCGGTCGAGGGCGATCTCGCGCACGGTGTCGACGAACACCTGCGCGCGGTGCGCGTAGTTGGTGAACATGTCCATGCTGGCGCAGGCCGGCGACAGCAGCACGCTGTCGCCCGGCTTGGCCAGGCCGGCGGCGCGCCGCACCGCCTGCGGCAGGTCTTCCAGGTCGAACGCCGGCACGCCGGTCGGCTCGATCGCGGCGCGCACGCTTGGGGCATCGCGGCCGATCAGCAGCACGGCGCGCACGTGGCGCGATACGGGTGCGGCCAGCGGCGAGAAGTCCTGGCCCTTGCCGTCGCCGCCGGCGATCAACAGGATCTGCTGGCCTTCGCCGGTAAATGCCTTGCCCAGGCCCTCGAGTGCGGCGACGGTGGCGCCGACATTGGTGCCCTTGCTGTCGTCGTAATAGTCGACGCCATCGATGGTGGCGACCAGCTCCACGCGGTGCGGCTCGCCCGCGTATTCGCGCAGGCCGTGCAGCAGCGGCGCCAGCGGCAGGCCGCAGGCGCGGCACAGGGCCAGCGCGGCCAGCGCGTTGGACGCATTGTGCAGGCCGCGGATCTTGAGCGCGTCGGCCGGCATCAGGCGGTTGACGATGACTTCGACCGGCTCCGGTGCTTCGCCTTTCTTGCGTTTCTTCTCGATCTCTTCGCCCGCGACCGCGTTGGCCAGCCACAGCACGCCGCGCTCTTCGAGCAGGCCGAAGCTGTCGGCAGCTTGCGGTTCGCCGGTGCCGAAGGTGAAGGCCGGGGTGTCGGCGGCGGTCATGCGGATCACGCGCGCGTCGTCGCGGTTCAGCACGCGCACGGTGTTGGTGCCGAAGATGCGCGCTTTGTCTGCCGCATAGGCATCCATGCTGCCGTGCCAGTCCAGATGGTCCTGGGTCAGGTTCAGCACCGTGGCGGCGTCGGCCTGCAGGCTGAAAGTGGTGTGCAGCTGGAAGCTCGACAGTTCCAGCACCCAGGCCTGCGGCAGCTCGTTCGCGTCGATGGTCTCGCGCAGCACGTCCAGCGCGGCCGGGCTGATATTGCCGGCCACACGCGTGGACAGGCCGGCGCGGCGGCACAGCAGGCCGGTCAGGCTGGTGACGGTGGTTTTGCCGTTGGTGCCGGTGATGGCGATGACTTTCGGCGTGTAGCCCTGCCCGGCGCGCAGGTGCGCCAGCGCCTGGGCGAACAGTTCGATCTCGCCCCAGACAGGGATTGCACGCTCGCGGGCGGCCGGAACGATGTCGACCAGTTCGCGCTCCGGCGCCAGGCCGGGGCTGACGGCGACGAAGTCGACGCCGTCGAGCAGCGCGGCATCGAAGGCGCCAGCGACGAATTCGGCGCTGGCCACTGCTTCACGCAACGCCGGCAGGCGCGCCGGCTCGGCGCGCGTATCGGCCACGCGCACGCGCGCACCGCAGCGGCCCAGCCACTGCGCCATCGCCAGCCCGGATTCGCCCAGGCCCAGCACCAATGCGGTTTTGCCGTCGTAGTTCATCAGCGCAATTTCAACGTCGAGAGACCGACCAGGATCAGCACCATGGTCACGATCCAGAAGCGGACCACGACCTTGGTCTCCTTCCAGCCCTTTTGTTCGAAGTGGTGGTGCAGTGGCGCCATCAGGAATACGCGACGTCCGGTGCCGTAGCGCTTCTTGGTGTACTTGAACCAGGTCACCTGGATGATCACCGACAGCGTCTCGGCCACGAAAATGCCGCCCATGATGAACAGGACGATTTCCTGGCGCACGATGACGGCGATGGTGCCGAGCGCGCCGCCCAGCGCCAGCGCGCCGACGTCGCCCATGAACATCTGCGCCGGGTGCGCGTTGTACCACAGGAAGGCCAGGCCCGCGCCGGCCATCGCGCCGCAGAAGATCAGCAGTTCGCCCGCGCCCGGAATGTACGGGATCAGGAGGTATTTCGAGAAGGTCGCGCTACCGGTCAGGTAGGCGAACAGGCCAAGGGCGCCGCCCACCATCACGGTCGGCATGATCGCCAGGCCATCCAGGCCGTCGGTGAAGTTGACGGCGTTGGAGGCGCCGACGATGACGCAATAGGTCAGCGCGATGAAACCCCACACGCCCAGCGGATAGCTGATGGTCTTGAAGAACGGGACGATCAGGTCGGCCTTGGGTGGCAGGTCCATCGAGAAGCCCGACTGCACCCAGGCGTAGAACAGCTGCGCCACTTCCCACGGGTTGGCGGCCGAGACCGAGAACGCCAGGTACAGGGCCGATGCGATGCCGATCAGCGACATCCAGAAGTATTTTTCGCGCGAACGCATGCCTTCCGGGTCTTTATAGACCACCTTGCGGTAGTCGTCGACCCAGCCGATGGCGCCGAAGCCGAAGGTCACCACCAGCACCGGCCAGATCAGGCGGTTCGACAGGTCGCACCACAGCAGGGTCGAGACGCCGATCGCGATCAGCACCAGCACGCCGCCCATGGTCGGGGTGCCGTGCTTGCTCAGGTGGGTCTGCGGACCGTAGGTGCGCACGGCCTGGCCGACTTTCAGTTCGGTGAGCTTGTTGATCACCCACGGGCCGCACAGCAGGCCGATGGAAATCGCGGTGATGGTGGCGAACACCGCGCGGAAGGTGATGTAGTTGAACACGCGCAGCGGACCGATATAGTCCTGGAAGTACTGTGCAAGCCAGAGAAGCATGATTAATGGGCGTCCTTGTTGGTTGATCCGGTCAGGTGCGAGACCACGCGTTCCATCTTCATGAAGCGCGAGCCTTTCACCAGCACAGTCGTCGTGGTATTGCCGCCCAGCTTTTCATCCAGTGCTGCCAATAGTGCGTCGAACTGCTCGTAATGCTGTGCTCCCGACGCGCTGAGCGCGCGCGCCAGCTCCCCCGTTGCGAGCACGGTTTCGATGCCACGCTCCTGAGCGTAGGCGCCGATTTCTTCGTGAAACTCTTTACCCTGGGCGCCGACCTCGCCCATGTCGCCGACCACCAGGATGCGTGGCGCCGGATAGGCGGCCAGCACGTCGATCGCGGCGCGCATCGAGTCGGGGTTGGCGTTGTAGGTGTCGTCGATCACCAGCGCGCCGTTGGTCGCGCGCTTGCTTTGCAAACGGCCGCCGACCGGAGCAAACGCTTCCAGGCCGCGCACGATGGCACCTTGCTCGATGCCGGCGCCAAGCGCGCAGGCGATCGCCGCCAGCGCGTTGCGCACATTGTGTTCGCCCGCCGCGGCCAGCGCGAGTTCGAAGCGAGTGCCTGGCGCCGTCACCTGCAGCGTGCTGCCGAAACCATTGCTGGTGTAGGTTGCGCGCACGTCGCATGCATCGCTCAAGCCGAACGTGATCACCTTGCAGGTGGCCAGTTCGCGCCACAACGCGGTATAGGTATCGTCTCCCGGGAACACCGCCACGCCGTCCGCAGACAGCGCCTGCAGCACCGAGCCGTTCTCGCGCGCCACCGCTTCCACGGTGTGCATGAATTCCTGGTGCTCACGCTGGGCGTTGTTGACCAGGCCGACGCTCGGCGTCGCGATCGCGGCCAGGCGGCCGATCTCGCCCGGGTGGTTCATGCCCAGCTCGACCACCGCCGCGCGATGCTGGTCGCCCAGGCGGAACAGCGTCAACGGCACGCCGATCTCGTTGTTCAGGTTTCCTTGCGTGGCCAGGCGCGCGTCCTCCCCGACGGCGGCCGCCAGGATCGATGCGATCATTTCCTTGACCGTGGTCTTGCCGTTGCTGCCGGTGACGCCGATCAGAGGAATATCGAAGCCGGCGCGCCACACGTGCGCAATGCGGCCCAGCGCCACCAGGGTATCGGGCACCACGATCGCCGGCAGCGTCCAGCCGTCCGGCACACGCGACACGACCACCGCCGCCACGCCGCGCGCCGCGACCTGGTCGAGGAAGTCGTGGGCATCGAACGTTTCGCCGCGCAGGGCGACGAACAGCGCGCCGCCTTCCACCTTGCGGCTGTCGGTCGAGACGCCGTCGAACGCCACGTCGGCGCCGATCAGCGTGGCGCCGGGAATGGCGTCGACCAGTTGTGCGAGCATACCGCGCATTAATTCGTCCTCAACATGGTAAGCCGCGCGCTCAGGGCCAGCGTCGCGTGGTCCGCGTCCGAGAACGGCATCTTGCGGCCCTTGATTTCCTGATACGGCTCATGGCCCTTCCCCGCCAGCAGGATCACGTCCTGCTTGGCGGCCTGCTTCACGGCCAGCAGGATCGCGCTGGCGCGGTCTTCCACCGTCTGCAGGCGCGAACCCGGATGTTCGCGGTTCATGCCGGCCACGATCTGGGCGATGATGCCCGATGGTTCTTCGCTGCGCGGGTTGTCGCTCGTCACCAGGACCTGGTCGGCCATCTGGGCGATGCGGCCCATCTGCGGACGCTTGCCCGGATCGCGGTCGCCGCCGCAGCCGAACACGCACCACAGCTGGCCGTTGCGGTCCGTTGCCACCTGGCGCAGCGCTTCCAGCGTCTTTTCCAGTGCGTCCGGCGTGTGCGCGTAGTCGATCACCACCATCGGCGCATCCTGGCCGCCCATCTGCTGCATGCGGCCCGGCGCCGGCGCCAGGGTCTCGATCGCATCGACCGCCGCCTTCAGGCCCGTGCCCCTGGCCAGCAATGCGCCCAGCACCGCCAGCACATTGCTGACGTTGTAGTTGCCGACCAGGCGGGTCTTCACGGTGGCGTTGCCGCCCGACGTCTCGACCTGGAATTCGGTACCGGCGCTCTTGCTGCGCATGCCGCTGGCGCGCAGCACCGCTACGCCTTCGGGCGCGGCATCGGCCTTGAGGGTGTAGCCGGTGACGGCCAGCGCCGGGAACCTGCTGCGCAGGTGCGCCACCAGGCGCTGTCCCGCCGCGTCGTCCAGGTTGACGACCGCGTGCCGCAGGCCTTCCCACTCGAACAGCTTGACCTTGGCCGCCTCGTAGCTCTCCATGTCGCCATGGAAGTCGAGGTGGTCGCGCGTCAGGTTGGTAAAGATGGCGACGTCGACGTGCATGCCGGCCGTGCGTTCCTGCACCAGGCCGATCGACGAGGCTTCGATGGCAAGCGCAGTCGCGCCGCTCTTCTTCAGGTCGGCCAGCGTCGAGGCCAGCAGCACCGCGTCCGGCGTGGTGTAGCCGGTGACGTCGAACTGGGGTTCGGCCTTGCCCTTGATGAGTCCCACGCCCAGGGTGCCGATCACGCCGGCGGTCTCGCCCAGCTTCGCCAGCGCCTGCGCCGTCCACAGCGCGCACGAGGTCTTGCCGTTGGTGCCGGTGACGGCGACGGTGAACATGGCGCTGTCGGGATACTCCAGCACCGCATGCGCGATCGGGCCGGCGTTCTTTTTCAGTTCGGGCACGCCCAGGTGCGGCAGCGTGAAGGCGCTATCCCACTCGTAGCCGCTGCTCTCGTACACCACGGCGGCGGCGCCGGCGTCGATCGCGGCGCCGATATAACGGCGGCCGTCGGCCGCTTCGCCCGGATAGGCAAAGAACACGTCGCCGGCCTTGACGCGGCGCGAGTCGGAAACGAGACGCCCCGCGGGCGAGGCGGAGCGGATCCAGTCGCAGATGTGGTTCAGGCTCATGGCCATCACATGCTCTCCTCTAGAGGGACTTCCGGAATGATGATGTCCGTGATCGACGAATCGGGCGGCACGTTGGCCGCGCGCAGTGCATTGGCGAACAGGTCGGCCGCGGTCGGAGCGGCGACGCTACCGCCGGTGCGCAGCGCGCCGCGCGGATCGTCGACCATCACCGCGATCACGAAGCGCGGATTGGACATCGGACCGATGCCGGCGAAGTAGCCGATGTTGTTGGTGCGCGAGTAGCGGCCGTTGACGATTTTCTCGGCGGTGCCGGTTTTGCCGCCGATGCGGTAGCCGGCCACCTGGGCCTTGGAGGCCGTGCCTTCCGGGCCGACCACCGATTCCATCATGGTGCGCACCTGCGCCGCGGTCTTGGGCGAGATGACCTGCTGGCCGACCGGCTGTTCGTCCACCTTCAGGAACGACAGCGGAATGATGTCGCCGTTGCGCGCGAAGATCATGTACGAGCGCGCCATTTGCAGCAGCGACACCGACAGACCGTGGCCGAAGGCCATGTTGGCGTATTCGATCGGCTTCCACGTCTTCCATGGACGCACGCGGCCGGCGGCGGCGCCGGGGAAGCCGTAGCGCGGGGCCTGGCCGAAACCGAGCTTGGTATACATCTCCCACATTTCCTGCTGCGGGATCAGCTGCGCCACCTTCACCGCGCCCAGGTTGGACGACTTCTGGATGATGCCGCTCACCGTCTGCACGCCGTAGTTGTGGGTGTCGCGGATACGCTTGCCGGTGACGGTCATCCAGCCCGGATTGTTGTCGAACACGGTGTCCGGCTTGATGCGGCCGGTCTCGAGGCCGAGCGCGATCGTGATCGGCTTGATCGTCGAACCCGGCTCGAAGGTGTCGGTGATGACGCGGTTGCGCAGCTGCTCGCCGGTCAGCTTGGAGCGGTCGTTCGGGTTGTAGGTCGGGTAGTTGGCCAGAGCGAGAACCTCACCCGTGTGGACGTCGAGCACCACCGCGGCGCCGGCCTTGGCCTCGAACTTCTCGACCGCGTTCTTGATGCTGGTGAAGGCGATGTATTGCAGCTTGCTGTCCACCGACAGGGTCAGGTCGCGGCCCTGATGCGGTTCGCGGAACATGCCCAGGTCTTCGGCGATGTGGCCGAGGCGGTCCTTGATCACGCGCCGGCTGCCCGGCACGCCCATCAGGGTCTTCTGGTGCTGCAGCTCCATCCCTTCCTGGCCCTTGTCCTCGACGTTGGTGAAGCCGACCAGGTGGGTCATGACTTCGCCTTGCGGGTAAAACCGTTTATATTCTTTACGGGTGTCGATGCCTTCGATCTTGAGCTTCTCGATCTCGGCGATGATCGGCATCTCGACCTGACGCTTCAGGTAGACGAAGGTACGGTCGGAATCGAGCTTCTTGCGCAGGTCGGCTTCCGGCATCTCGAGCAACTTGGCCAGTGCGCGGATCTTCTCCGGCGGCGAATCCAGGACGTCTTCGGGGATCGCCCACACCGCGCGCACCGGCAGCGACGAGGCCAGCACGGCGCCGTTGCGGTCCAGGATGCGCCCACGCGTGGCCGGCAGCTCGAGCGTGCGCTCGTAGCGGCTCTTGCCCTGCTTTTGCAGGAACTGGGTCGACACGCCCTGCAGCCAGACGGCGCGGATGCCCAGCGCGGCGAAGGCCACGAACAGGACGAACAGCACCAGGCGCGAACGCCAGTCGGGCAGGCGCACCGCGAGCACCGGGCTCTTGGTGAAGGCCATGCCCTTGGAGGCGGCGACGCGCGCATTGGAACGCTGCGATGAGCGCTGATTCGGGCGCGTCATTGGCCGCCGTCCGTCAGGTATTGGGTGCGCGCCGGAGTCAGGCGCGACATCTCGAGGTTGGTGCGCGCGATTTCCTCGATGCGTTCGTTCTTGCCCAGGGTCGACTGGTCGAGCTGGAGCTGGGCCCAGTCGATGTCGAGCTGGCGCGCGTGCTGCTGCAGGCGCTCCAGTTCGATCAGCAGGTGGCGCGCCTGGTAGCGCGCATTGACCACCGACAGCGCGCAGCCGACCAGCAAGGCGGCGAGCAAGGCGTTCAATTTAAAACTCATGCCGGCGCTCCCAGGCGTTCGGCCACGCGCAGCACCGCCGAGCGGGCGCGCGGGTTGGCGTTCACTTCCTCGTCCGACGGCTTGATCTTGTCGATCAGCTTCATCAGCGGCTGCGGCAGGTCGACCGCGCGGATCGGCAGGCGCCGGTCCGGTTGCTCGACCTTGGCCTTGGAAACGAAGAACTGCTTGACCATGCGGTCTTCCAGCGAATGGAAGCTGATCACCGACATGCGCGCGCCCGGCGCCAGCATGCCGTAGGCCGCCGTCAGACCTGCTTCGAGGTCTTCAAGCTCTTTATTGATGAAAATCCGGACAGCCTGAAAGGTGCGGGTTGCCGGATCCTTGCCCTTTTCGCGGCTCTTGACCGTGTCTGCCACGATTGCGGCAAGCTGTCGTGTGGTCGAAATTGGTTCGACTGCGCGGCGAGCAACAATCGCCTTTGCAATCGGAAAAGCATACCGCTCTTCTCCATAATCACGTATCACCTTTTCCAATAGGGTTTGCGGTGCGGTCGCGATCCACTCGGCCGCCGACATGCCGCGCGTGGTATCCATGCGCATGTCGAGCGGGCCATCGTTGCGGAAGCTGAAACCGCGGCTGGCGTCGTCCACCTGGGGCGACGAGATACCGAGGTCGAGCAGGATGCCGTCGACCCGGTGGATGCCGCGCGCGGCAAGCGCGTCGTGCATCATGGCAAAACTGTCGTGGACGATCGAGAAACGCGGATCGTCCATCTGCTCCGCGGTGGCGATCGCCTGCGGATCCTTGTCGAACGCGATCAGGCGTCCGTCGGGATTGAGGCGCGACAGCAGCAGGCGGCTGTGGCCGCCGCGGCCGAACGTGCCGTCTATATAGATACCGGAGGCGCGCGCGCCCGTCAGGTCGAGCGCATCGACCGCTTCGTCCAGCAGCACCGTGCGGTGCTGGAAACCGGGCACCGTCGTTACATCCATCATCGGCACCTTAGAAAGAGAAATTGGATAGCACATCGGGCATGCCGCCGGATTCGGCTTCGGCAACCGCCTTGGCCTCGTCTTCGGCCAGCTTGGCGGCATTCCAGATTTCGAAGTGGGTGCCCATGCCGAGCATCATCACTTCCTTGTCGAGTCCGACCGCGGCACGCAGTTCGGGAGAGATCAGCACACGGCCGGCCGAGTCGAGTTCGACATCGACGGCATTGCCGAGGAAAATACGCTGCCAGGCGCGCGCCGACATCGGCCAGGCGGCGATCTGCTTGCGGTGCTCTTCCCACACGGGACGAGGAAAAAACAGGATGCAGCCATGCGGATGGCGGGTCAGGGTCACGCGGCCTTCGCACTGAAGTGTCAAGGCGTCACGATGCTTGGCCGGAATCGACATCCGTCCCTTTGCATCGAGATTGATCGCTGACGCGCCCTGGAACACGTATTTACCTAGTTTGGAGAGTTGTTTGTCGTTGTTTGTCGGGCGCCGGGTGTTTTGGGAACTTTCTCCAAAACCTCCCACAAATCGACACTTTTTCACACTGTTTCCCACTTTAGTGGAAGCAATGTTGACGGTCAAGCGAATTCACGCTGGCGGAAATCGAATTTTGCCAATGAAACCAATGACTTAGGCGCGACCAGGGAAACCCTCGCGAGCGAAATACCTCGTAAAATTAGGGACTTAGCCGTCAGAGTGAAGGTACGGCTTGAGTTGTAAGGACGATGTTTACGTTTGATCAACGTCAATAATATGTAAAAGATTGACGCAAAGAAACAACTCGCTCATCTTTCAAACTACTGTATATGCATACAGCAATTACCATACCAGCGGCGTTTTAATATCGGCTATTAAATGGAGCCTGATTAAGCAAAGACCGAAAAATAAAATAATTGCAATAAATTTTTCGCTTGTTCGGCACCGGATTGGAGTAACTGTCCGTGATGCCCGGCAATGGTGCCGCTGCTTTCCCCTTTTGCACGCGTGGATGTTGCGTAAAGACAAGCGTCGAGTGTGGCATTCGATGTCAAACCGTGTAAAGCTTTTGACTTTGGGAAACGGAATACGTAATATCAGAAAATATGAAAGAGCCCCTCGACAGCCCGCGCAGCGCGGAGCGCATGGCAGATTACAACGCTGCAGACTACTGCTCGACCAAGGAGGCCGCGGCCGTCCTCGGCGTGTCGCACCGGACCGTGCAGCTCTGGGTTGAGAACGGCACCTTGCAGGCCTGGCGCACCGCCGGCGGCCATCGCCGCATCACGCTCGAATCGGTCAACCGCCTGGTCGACGGCCGGCGTGCGGCGATCGGCGGCGGACCGGGCGCGGCGGCGCAGACGCCTGTTGCTACTGCAGCGGCCACGCCGGGCAAGCCGCGCGTGCTGGTGGTGGACGACGATCCGCTGATCCTGCGTCTGTATGAACTCGAGATGGCGGGCTGGGGCCTGGACATGGACCTGATCAAGGCCCATAACGGCTTCGAGGCGCTGATCCGCATCGGCGAGCACCGCCCCGACCTGCTGGTGAGCGACCTCAACATGCCGGGGATGGACGGTTTCCGCATGATCCGCACCCTGCGCGAAGACACCGGTACCGCCGGCATGAACGTGATCGTGGTCAGCGGCCTGGACCGTGGAACGATCAAGGCCATGGGCCTGCCGTCCGACATTCCCGTATTCCCGAAACCGGTGCCGTTCAGCGAACTGCGCACCGCGGTCAAGGACGGACTCGCGCGCGGCCAGGCAAACGCATAACTGGTATGCTGGGACGCATGCGACGCGTTCCGTCGAGCCTGATCGCCGTCATGTCCAAACTTCAACTTTTGCTGCAAGTTTTGCCGGTGCATGCGCCGCGCTCGTCCGTGGCGCGGCTTGGGGAGCACGCCCGTGGCTAGGACCATCCTGGTGGTCGATGACCAGGACGAGCTACGCCTGTTGATCTCGCTCAGCCTGCAGTCGCTGGGACGCATCGTCGAAGCGTCGAATGCGGCCCAGGCACGCGAACTGCTGGCGGCCGAGCGGCCCGACATCGTCATGCTCGACATCTGGCTCGGCGATGGCGAGAGCGGGCTGGACGTGTGCGCGGCACTCAAGCGCGACCCCGCCACCGCCGCCACCCGCGTGGTGCTGCTGTCGGCCTGTGGCCAGCAAAGCGATATCGCGGTCGGGATGGAAGCCGGCGCCGACCTGTATATCGTCAAGCCGTTCAGTCCACTGGAACTGATGGATGCGGTCACCGGGCTGATCGCATCGATGCCGGCCGAGAAGCTGAGTGGTTGAATATTAGCAACAAGTGTTGCTTTTAGAGACTATTCTCTAATTATTCATGATCCGGCAAATCCAAAATCTTTTCTTATCTCGCAGATAATGCATGGTCAACAAAAGTTTGCCGACGCCACCATGCTCGCGGGTTTCGGCCATCGAATTCCGCGAAACCCGAAACCGCGCCTTTCCGTCATCAATTAAATAGCGAACCG
This sequence comes from Massilia sp., assembly GCF_031995545.1. Classification (GTDB taxonomy): domain Bacteria; phylum Pseudomonadota; class Gammaproteobacteria; order Burkholderiales; family Burkholderiaceae_D; genus Telluria. The sequence continues at coordinate 122,742 of NZ_DAMAGA010000003.1, read as the reverse complement.
GCCAGCGCGCAGGGTCGGCATAAACGGTCTATCATGCATTTCATCGCTGATTTTCCTGCCATTGACCATCATGTTGCGCGCTTCCCGTCCCTTCGCGGCCCTGCTGGCCGCCGCCACCCTGGCCCTGCCGGCCGTGGCGGACGCGCGCGTCGTCTCGGCATCGTTCGAGGCGCGGCTGGTGGTGGTGGCCAGCTGCTCGGTGAACGTCGCCGCCGGCGCCCGTGTCAACGTCGACTGCGCCAGCCCGGCCACGCCCTACCGCCTCAGCAGCACCGGCACCCGTATCATGGACAGCAGCCTGGCCCCGTCGCTGCACGTCGCCGGCCCTGACGAGCAGCGCGTCACCGTCTACTTCTAAGTTTCCCCTCCCCTGCGCGCCTGCTTTGGACGCGCTCTTATGCAATTATGTTCTATGCATATCCAATTTATGTATTTGGTATTGCATGAGCAAAGCTCGACAATGTTCACTTGGCGCATTGTTTAGCGCAGCTGCATCCAGTAACTCGTAAAAGCATTTCGCTTTCCGCATTCGTTTCGCAGAGAGGCCGCCGTCCCAGCCCCGTGCAGGCGACATCCGGTCCCGGACAACGGCCTCCTCCGGCAGCTTGTAGAATCAGCCAGCTGCAGTACCTGCCACTCCTATTTTTGAAAGAACCATCATGTCCCGTCTGACCCTGCACACCGTCGATACCGCCCCTGAAGCCAGCCGCCCGTTCGTCGAAAAAGCCCTGGCCAATAACGGTTTCCTGCCGAACCTGATCGGCGTGCTGGCCAACTCGCCGCAAGCCCTGCAGACCTATATGACCGTCTCGGGCATCAATGCCGAAACCAGCCTGACCCTGCCGGAACGCGAAGTGGTGCAGATCACCGCCGCCCGCATCCACGGCTGCGACTTCTGCATCGCCGGCCACACCGCCATCGCCCTGAAAAAAGCGCAGCTGCCGGTGGACACCGTGCGCGCCCTGCAGCAGGGCCAGGACACCGGCGACGCCAAACTGGACGCCGTGCGCGTGTTCTCGGAAGCCGTGATCGCCACCCGCGGCAACGTCGCGCATGAGGCCTACCAGGCCTTCCTGGGCGCCGGCTACAACGAACAGCAAGCGCTGGAAGTGGTGCTCGGCGTCAGCCTGGCCACCCTGTGCAACTTCGCCAATTCGCTGGCCGGCAGCGCGATCAACCCGCAGCTGCAACCGTTCGCCAGCGGAGCGATCTAATGCCGGACAGCCGTCAAGCACCTTCGTCGCTGCCGGTGGATCTGGTGGCGTGGCTGCAGGCCAACGCCGACCTGCTCGACACCAGCGCCGACCTGGCGTCGGAAGTGGTGCCGCGCCTGGCCGGCGCCGGCCTGTTCGCCATCGGCGTGCCTGAAGCGCTGGGCGGCAAGGGCGGCAGCACCGCCGACGCGATCGACGCCATCGCCGCCGTGGGCGAATACTCGGTCACCGCCGCCTTCGTGTTCTGGGGCCAGCGCACCTTCATCGAATACCTGCTGCAAAGCCCGAACGCGGCCCTGCGCGAGCGCTGGCTGGCCAAGCTGGTGAACGGCGAATTCGGCGGCGCCACCGGCCTGTCGAACGCGATGAAATTCCTGTCCGGGATCGAGTCGCTGCAAATCACCGCAACGCCGAACGCAGACGGCTGGCAGTTGGACGGCTCGCTGGCCTGGATCACCAACCTGCGCAAGGAAGGCTTCATCGCCGCCGCCGCCGTCAACATGAGCGATGCCGACGGCGCCGAAGCGCCGCCGGCGGTGGTCGCCTTCGTCAGCGACAGCGATGGCGTGGCGCGCAGCCCCGACCTCGACCTGATGGCTCTGCGCGGCAGTAATACCGCCGCGGTGAAGATCAACGGCGTGCAGATCGGCGAACTGGAAGTGCTGCATCCGAATGCGCGCGCCTGGCTGCCGGGCGTGCGTCCGGCCTTCCTCGGCATGCAGTGCGGCCTCTCGATCGGACTGGCGCGCGCCAGCCTGCGCGCGGCGCACGACCTTTGCACCAGCATGCGCGGCCCGCTGCTGCCGCGCGTCGAAGCGCTGCAGGCCGAACTCGAACAGCAGGCGGCGCAGCTGAAGGCCGGCGTCGTGGACGGCAGCTTCAAGAGCGCCGCCGCCGGCGCCTTCCGCCTGCGCATCGCACTGGCCGAGACCGTGCAGCAGGCCGTGATGCTCGAACTGCAGGCCAGCGGCGGCCGCGCCTACCTGCAGGACCGCGACCGCAGCTTCGCACGGCGCCTGCGCGAATCGGCCTTCATCCCGATCGTCACGCCGAGCCTGACGCAGTTGCAGACCGAATTGCAGAAGCACGCGCAGGCATGATGGCGTCGATTCCTTCCCCTTCCCTGTCCGAAGGCGCGGCCGGCCTGCACACCGCCGGATTGCAAGCCCTCTCGGCGCGCAAGCTGCGCATCGGCTACGGCGGCAAGACCGTGGTCGACGATATCTCGCTCAACATCGACAAGCGCGAAATCGTCTGCCTGCTGGGCGGCAGCGGCTGCGGCAAGTCGACGCTGCTGCGCGGCCTGGCCGGCCTGAGCGCCCCGCAAGCGGGCAGCGTCAGCTTCCTGGGCGAAGCCCTGCACGAGCCGCATCCGCGCGCCGCGCTGGTGTTCCAGCAACCGAGCCTGCTGCCGTGGCTGGACGTGGAAGGCAACGTCGGCTTTGGCCTCGATTTCGCGCGCCAGCCGAAGATCGAGCGCGAAGCGCGCAAGGCCCGCATCCGCGAAGCGATCGAGGCGGTCGGCCTGGGCGCGCGGGCGCACGCTTATCCGGCCCAGCTGTCCGGCGGCCAGGCCCAGCGCGTGGCGCTGGCACGCGCCCTGGCGCGCCAGCCGGAACTGCTGTTCGCCGACGAACCCTTCTCGGCGCTGGACGCGGTCACCCGCAGCGAGATGCAGGAACTGCTGGTCGACCTGGTACACCGCTGGCATACGGCGGCCCTCCTGGTGACGCACGACATCGACGAAGCGATCCTGGTGGCCGACCGCATCCTCTTGATGGCGGGCCAGCCGGGCCACATCGTGCGCGAATGGAAGGTGGAAATCCCGCGCCCGCGCCATGAACATTCGGACGCGCTGGTCGCGCTGCGCTACGAGATCGTCGCCGCGCTCAAGGCCGGCGTTACTCCCACCGTCCCTCTTTGAACCTCGCTCTCTGAACCGGGCCTCAAGAATAATGGAAAAGAACATGTCCACTCCCCACATCTGCCTCTCCTCCGACTGCGACTGCGGCATGACCCGGCGCGACTTCCTGCGCATGTCCGCGCTGGCCGGCGCCAGCGCTAGCGCGCCGCTGCTGTTCGCGGGTGACGCCATGGCCCAGAACTTCAAGGGCGACGACCAGCCTGTCAAAATCGGCTATCTGCCGATCACCGACGCCGCGCCGCTCCTGGTAGCGCACGGCCGCAAGCTGTTCGAAGCGCAAGGCCTGAAGGTCGAGGCGCCGCGCCTGTTCCGCAGCTGGGCCCAGATCATCGAGGCCTTCGTCGCCGGCCAGGTCAACGTGATCCACCTGCTGTCGCCGGCCACGCTGTGGGTGCGCTACGGTTCGAAATTCCCGGCCAAGGTGGTGGCCTGGAACCACATCAACGGCTCGGCGCTGACGGTGCAGAACGAGATCAATTCGGTGGCCGACCTGGGTGGCAAGACGGTGGCGATTCCGTTCTGGTACTCGATCCACAACATCCTGCTGCAAAAGCTCCTCACCGCGAACAAGCTGACTGTCGTCACGCGCGCACGCGGCGCGGCCCTGAAACCGAACGAAGTCAATCTGGTGGTGCTGGCGCCGTCCGAGATGGTGTCGGCGCTGGCGACCAAGTCGATCGCCGGCTACATCGTGGCCGAGCCGTTCAACGCCGCCGCCGAGAACGCGCGCATCGGCAAGGTGCTGCGCTTCTCGGGCGACGTCTGGAAGAACCACGCCTGCTGCGTCACCTTCCTGGCCGAGCGCGACCTGGCCGACAAGCCGGAATGGTCGCAGCGTGTTACCAACGCCATCGTCAACGCCCAATTGTGGTCGCGTTCGAACCAGCTGGAGACGGCCAAGCTGCTGGCCAGCACCGGTCCGAACAAGTACACCCCGCACAACCTGCAGGCGCTGACCAAGGTGCTGGCCACCACCGACTACAGCGAGTACGAAAAGCGCCGCATCGTGGCGCATCCGGCGTGGAACCAGCGCCGCATCGACTTCCAGCCGTATCCGTTCGCTTCCTACACCGAGGAGCTGGTGCGGGCGATCGGCCAGACCAAGGTCGAAGGCGACACCAGTTTCCTGACCAAGCTCGATCCGAAGTTCGTGGCGAAAGACCTGGTCGACGACCGCTTCGTGCGCAAATCGATCGCGGCCGCCGGCGGTCCGGGCGTGTTCGGCCTGCCGGCCAACCTGCTGCGCACTGAAACCATCGCGGTCTGACGATGATCGGTCGTTTTCTGTGGCCGCTGGTCGGCTTCGCGATCGCGGTCGTGCTGTGGAGTTTCGGGGTGCAGCACCTGGAGGCGCGTACGCCGATCGCGGCGATGTTCGCGCCGCTCGAGACCGGGCGCGCCTTCATCGCGATGGTGAGCGGGCCGGATATCTGGGAGCACGTCCTCGTCAGCCTCAAGCGCGTGGGCATCGGCCTGCTGTTCGCGACCCTGGTCGGGGTGCCGCTGGGGATCCTGGTCGGCATGTCGAAAGCCTTCGCGCAGGCCGGCACGCCGCTGTTCCAGCTGCTGCGCATGGTCTCGCCGCTGTCGTGGATGCCGCTGGCGGTGATGGTGCTGGGCGTGGGCGACGCGCCGGTGTACTTTCTGCTGGCCTTCGCGGCGGTGTGGCCGCTGATGCTCAGCACCGCGGCCGGCGTGGCCCAGCTGGATCCGAACTGGATGCTGCTGGGGCGTTCGCTGTCGGCGACCAGGTGGGAAGTCGTGTGGCGCCTGGTGCTGCCGGGGATTACCGCGCAAATCCTCACCGGCGTGCGCCTGGCGATCGGCATCATCTGGATCGTGCTGGTGCCGGCCGAGATGCTGGGCGTGTCGGCGGGACTGGGTTACTTCATCCTCGATACGCGCGACCGCCTGGCGTATTCGGAACTGACGGCGGCGATCATCCTGATCGGCCTGCTGGGCTATGCGCTCGACTACGCGGCGCGCTTCGTGCATGCGCGCTGGCTGCATGCGGTGCCGTCGGACCAGGCGCGCTGAGCCCCCTGCCATGACGCGTCGATGCCGCCGCCGGCGGCATCGACCTTCTCCGGTGGGTCAGAAACCCATCTTCAGATTGGCCTTGATCCCATCCTTGCTCAGGCGCCCGAACTTCGAGGCCGCGTCGCCATGGCGCGTGTATTCGCCGCTGACCGTGGTCGCCTTGTCGACCTTGACCCTGGCGCCGGCGCCGGTGTACAAGCCGGTGTCGGTAACCGATTTGCCGGCCACTTGCCGCGCGCTGTGCGCAACGCCGACCTTGCCGTAAGCCGACACGCCATCGCTCTCGGGCAGCGCATATTTGGCGGCCAGGTGGCTGCTGGTGCCGCGCTCCTTGAGGTCGATCGGCGCGTTCTCGGTGCCCGGCTCGACGCGGTGCAGTCCACGATCCGGTAGCAGCACGGCGCCGCCTTCGATCGCCACGTTGGGCGCCACCTCGACCCCGGCCAGCGGTTGCGGATCGCGCCGCATGCCATGGAATACATGGTCGTTCGGTTGCGCGGCAGCGTCGCCGCCATAGACGCGCGGGTATGGCTGGTGACTGCCGGCGAACGGGTCGGTTTTTTGCACGCCCTGCTTTTCCAGCTGCGCAGCGGGGTCGGAAACCACGCGCTGGGCCTGGGCGCCGGCGGCAAGCAGGCAGCCAAGTGCGAACACGATCGGTAGTGCTTTCATCGGGCCTCCCTATGGGACGCATGCAGGATACCGCAAGCCGGCTTCACCCGGCATGCGGGAGGCATGACCTGGTAATAAGTTATTACTGCCGAACACAGAAAATCGGGGTCAGATCCGAAAAGTAGACACGAACACATCAGCAATCCTTGAACTTACTGCTCAGCTCGTGTCAACTTTTCGGATCTGACCCCGACGGGTTGGGATAGGTTGTTGGGGCTGCCCTGGTTCGTCCATCGCATCAGAACGTCAACAGCACCGTCACCGTATCCCGGTAATCCCCCGGCGTCGGCGCCTTCTGCTTCGGCACCAGTCCGTACATCATCACCGACTGGCTGGCGCCGCTGCCGGTGCCGCTGTAGACCGAGGTGCCGCCGGTGCCGTCGCCCCAGGCCGGGCCGTCCGGCGTGGCCGATATCCGGTAATTCACTTTTTCGCCGGTGGCGACATTGATCATGGTGCGCGCCGCCGGGTTGCCCGAGGTTCCGCCGTTGAGCGACAGCTGATACGCGCTGTTGGCGGTGCAGGCGACGCTCAGGGGTGCGCTGGTGCGCATGTCGCTCAAGGGACTGCCGGTGCCGAAGGTCAGGTTGCTGGTGCCGATCACGCAGTTGTTGACCACCGTGGCGCGCGCCTGGAACGAGAACGGGACCGTGCTGCCGGCGGTGCACGACTTGCCGGCGCCGAACGAATACTGCAGCGTGCCGTGGCCGGCGAAGCTGTTGATGTAGACCGTGTCGGCATTGCCGGTGGTGCCGACGCCGGACAGCGCCGACGCCGGGATGCGGCCGTAAATGGTCACGCTCTGGTTGACGCCGCCCAGCCCCAGCAGACCGACCAGGGTGCCGGCGATCGGCTGGGCGCCGATGCTGCTGCCGGCGCCGCCCCACAGCCAGGCTGGCGTGTACGACGGGTCGCCGTACAGGTTGAAGCCGAGGCGCCGGCCGGCGTTGGTCATGTAGCGCGGGTCGCCCGTGCCGCCGCCGCTGCCGGTGCCCAGATTGACGCAGACGTTGGCCGCCGGTAGCAGCAGCGCCGACTGGCCCAACAGCAGGGTCCAGTTGCAGGTCACCGTCAGCGTGCCCTGCGCCGTGTAGTCGCGCGCCGCGATCGGGCTGACCTGGCCGAAGTCGATGTCGGTCATGGTCACGGTGCAGGTGTCGGCGCGCGCGCCGGCGGCGGCCAGCAGCCACAGCGCCAACACAGCCAACGGCGCCAGCATCGATCTCAGGAAGCGGCCCGGCCGCACGGATTGCGTCATCATTTGGTTTCTCCTTGCACGGGTTGGCAGACCAGCGGTCCGATGGTCGGCAGTTCGCCCGCCACCGCCTTGTAGGCAAAGCGCACCTCGCAGGCGTCCTTGCCGGTGCCGACCAGCACCCGGTTCTGTTCTTGTAAGCCTTCGACGAACAGCACGCCATCGTAACCGACCACCGCCGCCTGCGCACCGCCTTCCAGGCGCGCCGGGGTGCCGACTTCAGGCGCCTTGCCGTCCGGTTTCACCAGCACCACGGTGGCGGCCGCAAAGCGCTCGAGCGCGAAGCGCGCCACCACGCCGGCGTACTGGCGCGGCACCACGTCGAGGTTGGTGATATCGATGCGGGTGTCCGGCGGCAGCGAGGACGGGTCGATCGCGATCCGGTTGGCGCTGTACGGCATCAGGTCCGGCACCAGCAGGCGCCCGCCGCGATCGGTGCGGCCGATCATGCGGTTGTCCTGCAACACCGGCAGATCGGGCACGCCGACCGATACCAGCGCGAAGCCGCGGCCCACCTGGCGCGCCGCGACCACGGTGCCGTCCATCGCCACCAGCGCGCCGCTGACGTCGACGTTCGAGATCCGGGTGTCGCCCACGCGCTGGGTCGAGACGGTGGCGCGGCCGTGCGAGCCGAGATACTGCACCTGCGCCTGGTCGTAGCGCGCGACGCCGTTGGTGCCGGCCTGCAGCGCCCAGCCGATGCCGCCGTCGAAGTCGGGCGCGCGGCCGAGCGACATCGAGGCCACGTTCTCGCCGCGCTGGCGTCCGGCGTTGGTGTTGAACGAGATGCGCGAATCGAAGGCCATGCCGAAGGTGAAGCTGATGCCGCGCTCGGCGCGCCGCTCCAGGTCCTGGAAGGCGCTCACGCTCAGGTGGCCGCGCGTGCCGACGCTGCGCGAATACGCCAGCGACACGGTGCGCGTGGTCGCCGGGCTTTCCTCCACGGTGCCGCCCAGGCCGAGCGGGTCGGGCACCAGGATCGGTCTCGAGGCCCGTGGCATGCGCAACTGGATGAAGTTGGCGCTCAGGCTGTGGCCGCCCGCGAACGAGGTGCTCAGGCTGGCGCGATCGAGCGCGCGCGGCACCGGCGTGCCCTCCAGCGCGCCGAGGTCGCCGTAGCCGGCGCTGGCGCGCACCGATTGCAGGTCGAGCGCGAAGCGCGGCGACACGTACTGGTAGCCGAGGCCCGCCTGCCAGCCGCGCGTTTTTTGACCGACACGGCCGCTGCTCCCTGCCAGCGAGGCACTGGCCACGCCGGCGCCCGGCACCTTGGCCAATACGCCGGCGCCCAACAGGCCCAGGCCGCGACCCGCTTCAGCGTGAGATTCAAGCGTAATGGTGTCGCTCCAGCCATGGCGCCACGAGCCGATCGCGGCCGGGCCGCCGTAGCTGAACGAATGCTGGCCGTAGTCGCGCCGCAGCGCGCCGACCGAGACCGCGTAGTCGTTCAGGCCGCGCGCCAGCAGCCGGGTGTCGACGTACAGCGGCAGCGTGGTGGCGACCTGGCGCCCGAAGGTGTCGCGCGTGATCACGGTGGCCTGGCCGGCGCCGTTCAGGCCGGCCACCTGGTCGATCACGAACGGGCCGGTCGGCACCTCGGTCGAGAACTGGCGCACGTTGTTGACGTACAGGTCGACGCTGCTCGGTACCACCGCCGAACCGGCCACCGACGCCACCGGATAGGTTACCAGGTCGGGCCGCAATTCGAAGTTGCGGCGCCATTCGATGCCGCCCAGGCGCAGCGCGCGGGTCCAGCCCAGCGACGGCGCCACTGTGTCGCCCAGCTGCAGGGTGCTGAGGCGGTCCTGGAACGGACGCACCCAGCTGGTGTCGTAGCGCGTATAGCCGCGGCGCTCACCACGCAGCACGGCGCTGCCGGTGCTGGTGAGCGTCCCGTGCGGGTCGAAGTAGCGCAGTTCGGCGCTGCCGGCGACGGCGCCGCTGACCGATTGCGCGAACAGGTTGTAGTTGAGCAGCAGGCCGCGGCTGGCCTGGGCCGGCGCGCTGGCGCGCGCAACCCGCGCGCTCAGCTGGTTGGTGGCGCGCAGCGCGGCGGCGGGATTCAGGTCGAGGGTCTGGGCCGCGGTGTCGTAGCGGTAGCGCAGGCCCGGCACCTCGTCGAGCGCGAAGTCGACCCGGTCCGCCACGCCGAAGCGCGCCGGATCCAGGCCCAGTTCGCGCAGCGTCTCGACCGTCATACGCAGCGTGGTGCCGCTCTGGATCACCGACACCAGCAGGCCGGTACGTTCGCCGTCGATGCTGGCGTCCAGGAACAGTTCGACCGGCTGCGCGGCCAGCTTGTCGGCAGCGGCGGCAGTGACGGGATCGGCGGCGCCGGACGCCGCAGGGGATACGGATGCAGATGCAGATGCGCGTGCGGGTGCGGACGCGCCGCCCGCCGCCAGGGTCGCGGCGGCGGCGGCGATCGGCGTCAGGCTGGCGACCAGCAGGCAGGCGGGGGGCAGCGCCCGCCACCGCGTGCGGCGGGTCAGCATTGCGGGGACATCAGTCCCGCGCGACGGCCGCGCTGGCGCTTTGCGCGCGTGCGTTGACCGTGGCCTGGATCGCCAGCGGCGCCGGCATGCCTTTCGCCACCTCGGCCGGCAATTGCCATTCGCGGCTGCGGCCCGGCAGCGCATAGCCCAGCAGGCCCTTGCTCAGTTCGATGTTCTGGGTGCCCAGGCGCACCGTGGTGGCGCCGATCTGGGCGTGCAATGCGCCGCTGTTGTTGGCGCGCAGGTGCCAGGCGCCGGCGCGCTGGAAGGTGCTCCACTCGAGCGCGGGCGCGGCCTGGGTGTCGGCCGGCAGCACGAAGGCGGGGACGGAATACTGGAGGCGGATCGCGACGTTGCCCTGCTGGCTGTCGCCGCGCGGCAATTCGTCGATCAGGATGCGATAGGTCTGCTCGGCGCCATTGGCAGCGGCAGCACCGGCGCGGCGCACCAGGCGAATGGTCTGGGCGCTGTTGGCGGCGATCTCGATCACCGGCGGGCTGGCCACCAGATTGGTGGTCGGGGTCAGGACGTCGGCGCCGTCGTTCTGGTCCCATGCATACACGCGCACCTGGCCGTAGATCGGGGTGTCGCCGTTGTTCTGCAGCTGGATGCCGGCCGCGTTCTGGCCCGGCTGGAAGCTGATCGAGACCGGCGAAATCTGCAGGTTGGCGGCATATGCTGAATTTGCCGCGATACCTGCAACCACACCGAAGGCCAGGGCCGCAGCCAGGGCAACGCTACGAACAGTCCGCATGCAAGAACTCCGTCAACAATGATCAGAAATAAATCGTGGCAGTGATGGTCGACTTGTAGGTGTCCGGGGTGACGGCTTTCTGCTTCGGAATCTCGCCGTACACGGTCAGCACCTGGGCGACACCGTTTCCAGTCCCGCCGACGGTGTCGCTACCCTGGGTGTTGCCCCACAGGCCGGTACCGGCCTGGCGGAACAGTTTGAGTTCCACGGTATCCGTGTTGCCGCCGGTAGCACCCACCATGTAACGGGTGGTGCCAGTCGAACCGGCGCCGGTGCCGGCGTCCAGGCCGACATTGTAAGGCGTGGTGTTGGTGCATGTTACATTGATGTTCGAGGTGCCGTTGATGGCGGCGGCCATCACGCCGGTCTGGCCGAAATCGATACCGGCGGCGGAGATGGTGCAGTCGGCCACGACGCGCATCGTCACATCGAAGGTCGCAGTCTTCGAACCCGCGGCCTGGGCGACACCGGTAGAAAACGGCAGGACGGTTGCCAGGACAGCTGCCAGGATGCGGGTACGTTTCGTGATCGACATGATTATTCTCCGTAGTCAGTGGCGGTCACCATGATCCGCACAAATCGCTGAACTCGGAAAATATGATACCTCGTTTCCGTACGGAATCAAATGATTTTCATCACTTTTTTCGACTCTGCCAATTTTGCTGGTTTTCTGCAACACTCGTTGGCAGCGATGCAAGATCGGTTATTCCGGCGTGGCCCATGCCTGCGCATGCGCCACCGCGCGTGCCCAGCGTGCCAGCAGCTCGGCGCGCCGGTCGACAGGCATGACCGGATCGAAGCGGCGTTCGACCTGCCACTGTTGTCCGATCTCTTCCAGCGACTTCCAGAAACCACAGGCCAGGCCCGCCAGGTAGGCCGCGCCGAGGGCCGTGGTTTCGGTCACGCGCGGGCGCACCACGGGAATGCCGAGCAGGTCGGCCTGGAACTGCATCAGCAAGTCGTTGCGGGCCGCCCCGCCGTCGGCGCGCATCTCGGTCACCGGACAGGCGGCGTCCAGCTGCATTGCCGCCAGCAGTTCGGCGCTCTGGTAAGCGATCGCCTCCAGCGCGGCGCGCGCGATATGGGCCGCCGTGGTGCCGCGCGTCATGCCGAGGATGGTGCCGCGCGCATACGGATCCCAGTGCGGCGCGCCTAGGCCGGTGAAGGCCGGCACCAGCATCACCCCGCCGCTGTCGGGAACGCTCATGGCCAGCGCTTCGACGTCCGACGATTGCCGGATGATGCCGAGCCCGTCGCGCAGCCATTGCACGGTGGCGCCGCCCATGAACACGCTGCCTTCGAGCAGATAATCGGTTGCTCCGCCGATACGCCAGCCGACCGTGCCCAGCAGGCGCGAATGCGACACCGGCGGCGTGGCGCCGGCATGCATCAGCATGAAGCAGCCGGTGCCGTAGGTATTCTTGGCCAGTCCCTTGCGGTGGCAGGCCTGGCCGAAGGTGGCGGCCTGCTGGTCGCCGGCGATACCGGCGATCGGGATTGCGTGGCCAAACCATTCTTCATTTGCGAAGCCGACGACTTCGGCGCTACCCACGACCTCGGGCAGCAAGGCACGCGGGATATCGAACAGCGCCAGCAGCTCATCGTCCCAGCGCAGCGTGTGGATATTGAACAGCATCGTGCGCGCCGCGTTGCTGACATCGGTGACGTGGCGCCCGCACAGGCGATAGACCAGCCAGCTGTCCACGGTGCCGAAGCACAGCTCGCCTTTTTCGGCACGCGCGCGGGCGCCGGGAACACCGTCGAGCAGCCATTGCAGCTTGGTGGCGGAGAAGTAAGCGTCCAGTTCGAGGCCGGTACGTTCGGCGATGAAAGCCGCCCTGCCCGCTTCGCGCAGGCGGTCGCAGGCGCCGGCGGTGCGCCGGTCTTGCCAGACGATGGCGCCCGCGACCGGCTCGCCGCTGGCACGGTCCCACAGGATCGCCGTTTCGCGCTGGTTGGCGATGCCGATGGCGGCGATCCGGTTCGGTGCGATGCCGCTCTGGGCAATCGCCTCGCGCGCGCAAGCCAATTGGCTATGCCAGATGTCGCCGGCGTCGTGCTCGACCCAGCCCGGTTGGGGAAAATGCTGGGGGAATTCGCGCTGGCAGCTGGCGACCGGCGAACCGGAATGGTCGAACAGGATGGCGCGCGAACTGGTCGTGCCCTGGTCGAGGGCGAGGATGTACTTTTGGGAACTGCGCATCGGGGGCTCCGTCTGGCAGGATCGCCAGCGCGAACGTCGCCCCGAGCGACCCTGTGAATTCAATGTAAAGCAGGCCGATAGGCCGGATTCTGTGTAGCGCCACCTTGCGGCGACGCCTGGACAGCCATTCCTCTAGGCGCTGGATTACTCCAGCGCTCAAGCTTCCTACCCGCACGCTCCGCGAGCAACATCAACGCGTGCCTATTTGGAATTGCTCCGAGTGGAGGTTACCGCGTTTCACCGTAACTGAATACGCTCGTCTCTGTGGCCCTATTCCTCGCCTTATACCCCTGGCTTGCGCCAGGAGGCTTTCAGCGGACGGCCGTTAACCGTCACCCCGCTCTGTGGAGTCCGGACCTTCCTCCCGCCCACGACCTTGCGGCGTGGGCCAGCGGCTGCCTGGCCTGCTTCACAGCGCTATTGTAACCGATGCGTCCCACCCTCGGCCAGCCGAGGGGCGATTCCAGCAGCCAACTCTTGCACTGGAGTTACGCGTACAACACATCCGCTGCAAGGTCCAATGCTTGCTACCTATCCCTTTTTCTTTCTAGAAATAGGTCATTCTGACGCTATATCGTTTTTTAATTTGATTTCGTCGAGAAATTTTACAGATGCATTTATGCAATTTTATGCAAAGGCAATTTTCCAATAGGAATCAACGATATAAATCGTTTTATTTTGCTGGCACAGTAATTGCATACCGATAAAGTTCCAATAACTAGGGAGGTTTATCATGTTGCTCAAATCTTTTAATAAATTGCTCGTGGGTCTCTCATTCCTCGCATGCTCGTCGGTATTTGCGGCGCCGAGTTCGATTACCGTCGATGTCAGCGGTATCGACAGCATGGGTGAATATGGCGATCCAGGCAATACCGTTCTGGGTCTGCAAGTCGGCGCCAATTCGACCATTACCAGCGTCGACTTCGCGTTCACCGTATACGCCGACGATCCAAGCTACCTGTCCGAGATCATGTTGGCGTTCGAAACCAGCGACCAGAGCAACGGCGTGTTCTTCACGCCAGGATTGGGCGACGATTTCCCCGGTGTGGCAACGTACTCGGGCTTCGCTGACCTGATCGAACTGGGCCTGGCCTTCCAGGTCGGCGCCGACGGCATCCTGCGCTTGGAATTCTTCGAATATTTCGACGATTATTTCGGCGAATGGGACGGCTTCTTCGATTCCGGTTTCATCACCTTCGGTTTCGACACGGTTGATGTCGTCGATCCGGAACCGGTGCCGGAACCAGCCAGCCTGCTGCTGTTGGCCGCCGGCCTTGCGACGATGCGTTATTCCAGCCGCCGCCGCAATAAATCAATGCATTAATCACATAAGCGGCTACCGGGAATCGGAATACCTTCCGTTCCCGGCATTCGGCTGCATTGAATAATAAAGATTGATCCACGTTTTTCGCATATAAAATAACTCCTGCCGCGATGAACAAAAGTCGCACCCATTCAAATAAAATATTGATTGGCCAATATCCGGCGCCATGAAGTGCCGGCATTACCGCGTCGCCCCGGCGTCGCATTTTGTGAAATTTGATGTCGCCATTTCAAAAGCCGTCCTCATGCCGCTCGCCTAGAATGCGGGAATGCCTCTCTGACAAGGACGACTTTCCATGACCCACCCTTCCCGCACCGGCGGCCAGATCCTGGTCGACGCGCTCCATGTCCACGGTGTCGATACCGCCTTCGGCGTGCCCGGCGAAAGCTACCTGGACGTGCTCGACGCGCTGCATGATTCGAACATCCGCTTCGTGATCAACCGCCAGGAGGGAGGCGCGGCGTTCATGGCCGAGGCTTACGGCAAGCTCACCGGCAAGCCCGGCATCTGCTTCGTCACGCGCGGCCCCGGCGCCACCAATGCTTCGATCGGCGTGCACACCGCCTACCAGGATTCGACGCCGATGATCCTGTTCATCGGCCAGGTCGGCAACGACTTCGTCGACCGCGAAGCCTTCCAGGAAATCGACTACCGCCGCATGTATGGCCAGATGGCCAAGTGGGTGGCGCAGATCGACCGCGCCGACCGTATTCCGGAATACCTGGCGCGCGCGTTTCAGGTCGCCACCAGCGGCCGTCCCGGCCCGGTGGTGCTGGCGCTGCCGGAAGACATGCTGGTCGACACCGCCGAGGTGGCCGATACCCGCGCCTATCAACCGAACCATGGCGCGCCGACGCCAGACCAGATCGCCACGCTGCGCGGCATGCTGGCCGACAGCCGGCGTCCGCTGGTGCTGCTCGGCGGCGGCACCTGGAATGCGCAAGCCTGCGCCGACCTGCAGCGCTTTGCCGAAGCCAATCAGCTGCCGGTCGGCTGCACCTTCCGCTTCCAGGACCTGCTCGACAACGATCATCCGAACTACATCGGCGACGTCGGCATCGGCATCAATCCGAAGCTGGCGGCGCGCGTCAAGGAAGCCGACCTGATCATCGCGATCGGCCCGCGCCTGGGCGAGATGACCACCGGCGGCTACTCGCTGCTGGCCTCGCCCGTGCCGCGCCAGCGCCTGGTGCACATCCATCCCGATCCCGAGGAACTGGGCAGCGTCTACCAGGCCGAGCTGATGGTTGCCAGCGGCATGCCGCAAGCCTGCGCCATGCTGGCGGCGATGGAGCCGGTCGACGCCAGCGCCTGGCAAGGCAGCGTCGAGCAAGCGCGCGCCGAACTGGCGGCCTGGCAGGAGCGTCCGCCGGTGTTCAAGGATGGCAGCGCCCCGCTCGACCTGTGGCAACTGGTGCAGGATCTGATGGACGTGCTGCCGCACGACGCCATCATTACCAACGGCGCCGGCAATTACGCCTCGTGGGCGCACCGCTTTTATCGGTACGGCGGCATGCGCACCCAGCTGGCGCCGACCAGCGGCGCCATGGGTTACGCGGTGCCGGCCGGCGTCGCCGCCAAGATCGTGCAGCCGGAACGCGCCGTGGTCACCTTCGCCGGCGATGGCGAATTCATGATGACCGGCCAGGAACTGGCCACCGCCGTCCAGTACCGCGCGGGCGTGGTGATCCTGGTGTTCAACAACAGTATGTTTGGCACCATCCGCATGCACCAGGAACGCGAGTATCCGGGGCGCGTGTCCGGCACCGGCCTGCACAATCCGGACTTCGCGGCGCTGGCGCGCGCCTATGGCGGCCATGGCGAGATCGTCGACAAGACCGCGGACTTCGCCCCGGCCCTGCGCCGCGCGCTGGAACACGCGCAGCAGCAGCAACTGCCGGCCGTGATCGAACTGCGCTACGACGGCAACCTGATCACGCCGAACGCGACGCTGGAGACGATCCGCAAGCAGGCCGAGGCGACCAAAGCCAAGGGCTGATGTCATTAGGTGGGCGGCGGCGCCTCCAGCCCGAGCTCGGCCGGCAGCGGGATCGGCCGTTCGAAGCGGCTCGGCGGCTCCGTCGAAGGATGGGTCAGGAACAGCGCCACCAGCGCGATGAACAGCCAGACCACGACGGCGCGCAGGATGCCGCCGCGGCTGCGCGTGGCATGGTCACCCTGCACCAGGCGCTTGAAGAAGTCCGAGATTTTCATGGTGGCATCCGTCCGCGGTCGGCACTGCGTCTCTCTGCAGTAATCTAGCGCGGCCGGCGTTACCTCGCCAGCGCCGCACGCTGAGCTGCAGCATGGATGTGACAGCGCCACCTGCAACGGTCGCGTTCCCGTGCGATGCAAGAATGTATTGCTGCTCTGGTAAAATATTCGCTACTTTTTTCATCGCCGGCCCGCGCCGGCGTTCCCTCGCAGTCCCGCCACCAGACTATGTTTAGCTTCTTCAAGAGAAAAAAAGCGCAGGAAACGCCTGCGCCGGAACCAGTCGTGCCGGTCGCTCCTGCGCCCGCACCTGCGCCCGCCCCCGCGCCTGCTCCCGCTGTTGTACCCGCCCCCGCGCCGACTCCGGTCCCGGCCGCCGCCCCATCCACCCCGCCCAGCATCCTGCACGAAGGCGGCGACCTGTTCCCCGAAACCGCCGAACGTCCGACCACGGAAGCTGAAAAGAAGACCTCGTGGATGGCGCGCCTGAAGGCCGGCCTGTCGAAGACCTCGAGCAATCTGTCGCTGCTGTTCGTCGGTGCGCGCATCGACGAAGACCTGTACGAGGAACTCGAAGCGGCGCTCCTGATGTCGGACGCCGGCATGGACGCCACCCAGCACCTGCTGGACGAACTGCGGCGCCAGGTCAAGGAAGACAAGCTGCTCGACGCCGCCGCCGTCAAGGGCGCGCTCAAGGGCCTGATGATCGAACTGCTGCAGCCGCTGCAGAAGCCCCTCGAACTGGGCCGCCACGAACCGCTGGTGATGATGATCTCGGGCGTCAACGGCGCCGGCAAGACCACCACCATCGGCAAGCTGGCCAAGCACATGCAGCGCTTCGACCAGTCGGTGCTGCTGGCCGCCGGCGACACCTTCCGCGCCGCCGCGCGCGAGCAATTGATGGTCTGGGGCCAGCGCAACAACGTCACCGTGATCTCGCAGGCTTCGGGCGACCCGGCCGCGGTCGCGTTCGACGCGGTGCAGTCCGGCAAAGCGCGCGGCACCGATGTCGTCATGATCGACACCGCCGGCCGCCTGCCGACCCAGCTGCACCTGATGGAAGAACTGAAGAAGATCAAGCGCGTGATCGGCAAGGGCATGACGGATGCGCCGCACGAAACCCTCCTGGTCATCGACGGCAACACCGGTCAGAACGCGCTGGCGCAGGTCAAGGCCTTCGACGATGCGCTGGGCCTGACCGGCCTCGTGGTTACCAAGCTGGACGGCACCGCCAAGGGCGGCGTGCTGGCCGCGATCGCGCGCACCCGCCCGATTCCGGTGTACTTCATCGGCGTCGGCGAAAAGCTGGAAGACCTGCAGCCGTTTAGCGCCGAAGAATTCGTCGAAGCGCTGCTCGGATAATGCCCATGATCGCCTTCCAGTCGGTATCCAAACAATATACGCACGGCGACACCCGGGGCGCGTATGCGCTGCATGACGTCTCGCTCGATATCGCCAAGGGCGAGCTGGTGTACCTGGCCGGGCCGTCGGGCGCCGGCAAGTCGACCCTGATGAAGATGGTGGCGGCGGTGGAACGTCCCACGGCCGGCAAGGTGATCGTCAACGGCCAGGACGTCGGCCGCATCGCCAAGGCCGGCATTCCCTTCCTGCGCCGGAACATGGGCATCATCTTCCAGCAGCAGCGCCTGCTGAACGACCGCAATATCCTGGCCAACACCATGCTGCCGCTCTTGGTCACCGGCGCCCGCTCGGCCGAAGCCGCCGAGCGCGCCCGCGCCGCACTCGACCGCGTCGGCCTGCTGGACCGCGCCAAGGCGATGCCACTGGAACTGTCCGGCGGCGAACAGCAGCGGGTGGCGGTGGCGCGCGCCATCGTGAACCGGCCGCAGATCATCCTGGCCGACGAACCGACCGCCAACCTCGACCGCGCCGCGGCCGAGCGCGTGCTCGATGCGCTGCGCGCTTTCAACGCCGCCGGCGTGACTTGCGTGATCTCGACCCACGACGAACAGGTGCTGGACGGCGCCGCGCGCGTGATCCGCCTTGAACAAGGCCAACTGGTCGGAGGTGCAGCATGAGCCCGTGGCTGCGCCAGCATCATTTCGCCTTCAAGGCCGCCCTCGGGACGGTACGCAAGTCACCCGGCAGTTTCCTGTTCAACGTGCTGGTGGTGGCGCTCGCGCTGACCCTGCCGTTCGCCGGCATCACCCTGCTCGACAACGTCAAGCCGCTGTCGGAACAGTTATCGGTCGATCCCGAAATCAGCCTGTTCATGCGCGAGGACGCCAGCCGCGCCGACGCCGAAGCACTGGCGCCGCAGGTGCGCAACATCCTCTCCGGCAGCCGCGCCGAAGTCGCTTTCGTGCCACGTGAGCAGGCGCTCGCTTCGCTCAAGGAGCGCAGCGGTCTGGGCGACGTGCTCGACACGCTGGGCGACAATCCCCTGCCCGACAGCTATGTGATGAAGCTGGACGGCTTCGCCAGTGCCGGCGCCGCCGCCGAGGTGGACATCATCACCGAGCAATTGCGCGCCTTGCCAGGCGTGGATACGGTGCAGGTCGATTCGAGCTGGGTCAAGCGCCTGGCCGCCCTGCTCGGCATCCTGCGCCTGGCCCTGCTGTTGCTGGCGGTGACGCTGGGCATCGTGGTGATCGCGGTGGTGTTCAATACCATCCGTTTGCAGGTACTGACGCAGAAGGAAGAGATTTCGGTCGCCAAGCTCTTGGGCGCCACCAACGATTTCATCCACCGTCCGTTCTACTACACCGGCGCCCTGCTCGGCCTGGCCGCGGGCGCGGTGGCGCTGGGGGTGGTGGCACTGGCGCTGAATCCGCTGAACAAGGCCATCGCCCAGTTCGCGCAGTTGTACGGTTCTAACTTCCAGCTGCTGCCGCTGGGCGGCCTCGAGAGCGCCGGCCTGCTGGCGATCAGCGCCGGGCTGGGGCTGATCGGCGCGCTGCTGTCGGTACGGCGCCATCTGGCGCGGGTACGCTGAGCACGCTTTTGTGGGCGAGCGGCGATGCGGCCTCGGCCGGCATCGCCGCTCCTACATTATGGATGTAAAAAAATTGCATCACCAAGTGTTGAAATCGCGATAAGCGACCTTACTTCCTTGGCAGGGCGAGGCGGCCATCGAGTGTGGCTGCCTCCCTTTTATTCGCCGCCGACAGCACCCTGCCCTGCGTCGCGAATCCTACGGTACTGCCGCTCCTCCCTACGCACGCGTGCGAAAAACTCCTACAGAGCGCACCCTGCCTACGTGCGCCATTCAACAGAGTCACGGATTCTCTCGCCGTAACCTGTATCTCAACGCGATTCCAGTGTTTTCAACCTTACTTTTGAGTCAAATCAACTGGACCTGCACGCTCTGCTCTACAGTGGAATCGACCGCAATTTGATTCCAAAAAGCAATACTTTGGACAACCTTAAGCGACTGGGCCAATCCTGGCACTCACCTCGGGAGAGTGCTAATATATGGATTGATCCAAATGAAAATTCAAGTGAAGCATCCATGTCACGCACTGTGATATGTCGTAACAAGGCGTAACAACAGTGCCTTCAAGAAAGCTTGGGTGGCACATTGAGGATGCAGCAAGATTACTAAAAGGGAAATGAATATGTCCGCACAATCCGCATTGGTTCCGGCCGGCAGTCGTGCTCTGGGACTTGGTTTCACCGGCAATCTCGGCAATATCGACGCGTATATTTCTGCGGTCAACCGCCTGCCGATGCTGACGCACGAGGAAGAAGTCTCGCTGGCGAAGCGGCTGCAGGACAATAACGATCTGGACGCCGCGCAAAAGCTGGTGCTGTCGCACCTGCGCCTGGTGGTGTCGATTGCCCGCGGCTACCTGGGCTACGGCCTGCCGCACGCCGACCTGATCCAGGAAGGCAATATCGGCCTGATGAAAGCAGTCAAGCGTTTCGACCCGAACCAGGGCGTGCGCCTGGTGTCGTACGCCATGCACTGGATCAAGGCCGAGATGCACGAATACATCTTGAAGAACTGGCGTCTGGTGAAGGTCGCTACGACCAAGGCCCAGCGCAAGCTGTTCTTCAATCTGCGCAGCAACAAGCAGGGCCTGGACGCGATGTCGCCGGGCCAGGTGGACGATCTGGCCAAGTTACTGGGCGTCAAGCGCGAAGAAGTGATCGAGATGGAAACCCGCCTGTCGGGCCGCGATATCGCGCTGGAAGCGCCGACCGACGACGAAGACGACAAGTTCTCGCCGATCGCCTACCTGTCGTCGGACCGCGAAGAGCCGACCCGCGTGCTGGAAGCGGAACAGGTGACCCGTCTGCAGTCGGAAGGTCTGGAAACCGCGCTGTCGAAGCTGGATCCACGTTCGCGCCGTATCGTCGAAGCGCGCTGGCTGGCCAACGACGATGGCTCGGGTGCGACGCTGCATACGCTGGCGGAAGAGTTCGGCGTGTCGGCCGAGCGGATTCGTCAGATCGAATCGGCGGCGCTGAAGAAGATGAAGGGTGCGCTGGCGGCGTACATGTAACGTCGGCTTTCCAGCCAATCGCAAAAAGCCATCCCCGCGTTATGTGGGGATGGCTTTTTTTATCGGGAATGGCTTTTTAATGTAGCGATGGCTATGCCGCCAACCCCACGCCAGCGCGCGGTAACGGAAATCGCTGAACGTCACCGCCCCACTGCCCGCGCTGTACAAACCCACCTTCAGGCTCAGGAAGCCACCGAACACATTGTGGTGGATCCCGGACACCTCCATCCGCGTCCCGTGCAGCGTCCAGGTCTTGCCCTCGTCGTGCGAATACCTGAACGTCACCACATGCTCGTCATTGGTCATCCGCACCCGTACGCGTAACGTCTTGCGCGGCACCCGCGCCCAGCCCTGCTCCTCGGCATACTGGAAGGTCTTGACGTGCTCGGCCGCGAAGCCCAGTCCCACGAACGCCTTCTGGCTGTAGAACAGCAGCACCCCGCCCTCGCCCTGCCCGCTCAGCTCGAGCGTCACCTCCACCTCATACGAACGGTCGCCCACCGAACAGGTCAGCGGCCGGCTGTCGACTGGTGACGCCCCACGCCCGGCGATGCGCAACGCCTTGCCGGTGTACTGCGCACGCGCCGCCTCGTCCGGCGCCGGATCGTGGAACGCCCACTGCACGCCGAAGCGGTTGCGGCTGAAGTCATCCGACAGGGCAACGCCGGCCGGCCCAGCCTTGCCGCCTTTCGGTTTCGGCAGCGGTTTCGACAGATCGCCGCCCAGCGCGCGGAACCAGCCGTCGGCGGTCCACTCCATCGGCTCCAGCAAGGTCTGGCGTCCCAGCGTGCGATAGCCGTTCTCGTAGCCGTGATACACCAGCCACCAGTCCCCGGCCGGCCCTTCGACCGCCGTCGCGTGACCACGCGACCACCAGGGTTCGCTAGTGGACATCGAGCGCACCAGCGGATTGCCCGGGTGATGCTCCCACGGCCCATGCACCGAGGTCGAGCGCGCCGCGATCACCATGTGGCCCGTCACCGGTCCCGCAGTGCCGCCGACCGCCGTCACCAGGTAAAAATATTTACCGCGGCGCAGCAGCTTGGGGCCTTCCGGCGCGAAGTTTTCGGTCACCCAGTCCTCCGGATAACGCCATGGCTGATAGGCCTTCTCCAGCTGACCGTCGGTGGCCAGGCCGTCGTCCTTGAGCCGGATCTTGCGGATGCCGTTCACGAACAGGTAGCGCTTGCCGTCCTCGCCGACGATGTGGCCGGGATCGATGCAGTCGGCGATGTTGAGGTCGATCGGATCGCTCCACGGCCCCTCGATCTTGTCGGCCCAGATCACGTAGATCGACCACGGCTTGCCGTCCGGCGCGGCCGGGATGTAGATGAAGTAACGGCCGTTGTGCTTGCACAGGTCGACCGCCCAGATCGTCCCCAGTGGCCTGTGCAGCGCCGGTCCCACCGGACGCCAGTTGACCAGGTCGGTCGAATGCCAGATCACCAGTCCCGGATAGGAATAGAACGAGGAATAGGTCAGGTAATAATCCTTGCCGTCCTTGAGGATGGTCGGATCGGGATGGTCGCCGGCGATGATCGGGTTGATGAAGGTGCCGTCGCCCTGGTCGGCCTGGCGCTGGCCTTCGATGCCGCGTTTCCAGCGCGTCGGCGCCGGGGTGGAACAGGTGGCGGATAGGGCGGCGGCGTGGGCCGCGGCGACGGGCGCCAGCGGCAGGCTGGCTCCGGCCAGCAGGGTCTTGAAAGCGTCTCGGCGCGATTGCTTGGTCATGTCTCGATTGCCCTGTCGGGCTGTTGGTTTTGTAGGGTGGCCGTCATGTGCGGGCAGAGCGGCTCAGCAAGACAGGATAGGCAAAACGGACGCGCGCGGCCAGCAACGCGGCAGAAAATGCTAGCGCTATGCAGATAGTTCTAGATTTCTCGACGTTTTTGTTAGTCCCGGCGACGTGTTCGCGCCCGCCTCGGCGAAGCGGGCACGCATCCATTCCTGGGCGTGAACGCAGGTCGCCTGCGCCATGGCGGTCGGAAAATGGATGAAACCATGCGGCGCATCCGGCAGGCGATTCAGTTCGACATCGGCCACCGCGCGCCAGCGCTGCGCCAGTTCCAGGGTATCGTCGAGCAATGGATCGGCCTCGCCGACCACCATCAGCGCCGGCGGCATTCCGGCCAGATCGCCGAACAGCGGCGACAAGGCCGGCGCCCGGCGCGCAACGTCATCGAGGTCGGGCGTGAGCATGCGCAGGCCCGATACCATGCAGGTTCCATCCAGCACCAGGGTGTCGGGACCGGCCGCGTGCACGCTGGGCGTGCCGGCCAGGTCGTACACGCCGTAGTACAGGACGGCGCCGGCGACTTGCCGCAGCAGCTCGGGCGCTGCCTGCAAACGCTGCAGCGTCACGGCGGCCAGGTGGCCGCCGGCCGACTCGCCGATCATCACCACCGGCAACCCGGCGCACTCCGGCAATCCACCACCCAGCAGCCAGCGCGCGGCCACCAGGCAATCGTCCATCAAGCGCTCTAGTGGTGCATGGGTCGCCAGCCGGTAATCGACCGACACCACGATCGCGTTGCACGCCTCGGCATAGCCGGCATTGAGCGCGTCGTTCATCGCCGCGTTGCCGATCACCCAGCCGCCGCCGTGGATGTCGAGGATGACGCCGGTTGCCGGTCCGCGCGGACGCAGGATGCGGACTGGCACCTTGATCCTGCCCTCCTTCACGGTGCGCCGCTCGACAAGCAGGCCGCGGCGGCGCAGCTTGCGGTCGGCACCGAACTGCGACAGCCGCAGCAGCGCCTGCATCAATCGCGGCGCCCAGCGGTTGCGGATGCCGAAGCGCGGCATGTGCGCCAGCTTGTCGTTGAAGCGCCGGGCTTCATCGAGCATGGCGTCGTCGATCGGCATGGGCATCCTGGCTCCTGTTCAGTGTTGACGATCTCATTGTAAGCACGAGCTGCGCGCCGCGCCGCGCAGCTGGCCGGGCCGGAGAAACCGAAGGCCGCCAGCGCATCTTCGGGCGTTTGGCTAGAATGCATTTCTACCATCCTTACTGAACAGGCAATCTCGAGGAGAACCCATGGCTGAGCAATCGACGTACGTCCCACCGAAAGTCTGGACCCCACCCGCATCATCGGGCGGTACCTTCGCCAGCATCAACCGCCCGGTCGCAGGGCCGACCCACGACAAGGAACTGCCAGTCGGCAAGCACCCGTTCCAGCTGTATTCGCTGGC
This sequence comes from Massilia sp., assembly GCF_031995545.1. GTDB lineage: Bacteria > Pseudomonadota > Gammaproteobacteria > Burkholderiales > Burkholderiaceae_D > Telluria. The sequence continues at coordinate 98,986 of NZ_DAMAGA010000003.1, read as the reverse complement.
CACGCCGAACGGCGTGAAGGTGACGATCATGCTGGAAGAACTGCTGGCGGCGGGCCACACCGGCGCCGAGTACGACGCCTGGCTGATCCGCATCAACGAAGGCAATCAGTTCTCGAGCGGCTTCGTCAATGTCAATCCGAATTCGAAGATCCCGGCCCTGCTCGACCAAAGCGGCGACAAGCCGGTGCGCGTGTTCGAATCCGGTTCGATCCTGGTCCACCTGGCCGACAAGTTCGGCGCCTTCCTGCCCAAGGATGGCGCGGCGCGCGCCGAGACCTTCAACTGGCTGTTCTGGCAGATGGGTTCGGCGCCCTTCGTGGGCGGCGGCTTCGGCCACTTCTATGCGTATGCGCCGGAGAAATACCAATATCCGATCGACCGCTACGCGATGGAAACCAAGCGCCAGCTCGACGTGCTCGATCGCCAGCTGGCCGAGCACCGCTACGTAGCCGGCGACGAGTATACGATTGCCGACATGGCGATCTGGCCGTGGTATGGCGGACTGGTGCTGGGGCAGCTGTACGAGGCGGCCGAGTTCCTGTCGGTGCATGAGTACAAGCACGTCAAGCGCTGGGCCGACGAGATCGCGGCGCGTCCGGCGGTGATCCGCGGGCGCAAGGTGAATCGCTCGTTCGGGCCGGAAGAAGATCAGGTGCACGAACGACATTCGGCAGCCGATCTCGATTAATAGCCGTGGACGAACGGTAGGGTCGGCGGCAGAGCCGCCACCCTACGTTGCGATCACATCATGCTGCGGCGGTGTCGAGCAAGAACCTGCGCGTCATCATCTCGGCCATCTCCTGCGCCGGCACCGGACGCGCGATGAAGTACCCCTGCACCTCGTTGCAATCGAGATTGCGCAGAATTGCCAGCTGCTCCTCGGTCTCCACGCCCTCGGCCACCACCGACATCCCGAGCGCGTGCGCCATCGACACGATGGCCTGGAAGAACACCTTGCCCTCCTTCGAATTGGCCAGCTCGGTCGTGAACGCGCGGTCCACCTTCAGCACGTCCATCTTGAGCCGCTGCAGCTGCGACAGCGACGAGTAGCCGGTGCCGAAATCGTCCACGTGCAACTTGACGCCCAGCGAACGCAGCGCCGCCAGTTCGGCCAGGATATCGTCCTGGTCGCCCATCATCGCCGACTCGGTGATCTCGACTTCGATCAGGCTGGCCGGCACGCGATAGCGTGCCAGCGCGCCGCTCAGCTGACGCTGCACGCCGCCGCGCAGGAACTGCTTGGGCGAGACGTTGATCGACACCGGCACCAGCCCCACCCCGGCCTCGCGCCAGGCGGCCAGCTGGGCGCAGGCCTTGTCGATCACGATCTCGCCGATGCGCACGATCAGGCCGGTGGCTTCGGCCAGCGGGATGAATTCGCCCGGCGCCACCATGCCCAGCGTCGGATGCTGCCAGCGCACCAGCGCCTCCATGCTCAGCAACTCGCCGGTACGCGCATCGACGCGCGGCTGGTAGTGCAGCACGAACTGGTCGCCTTCGATCGCTTCCAGCATGTTCTGTTTCAAACGCGCGCGCGAATTCAGGTTCGACGACAGCGACGGATCGAAGAAGCGGTACTGGCTCTTGCCATCGTTCTTGCCGGCGTACATGGCGATATCGCTGTGGCGCACCAGGGTCTCGGCATCGGCCCCGTCGCGCGGGTACAGGCTGATGCCGATCGAGGCGCCCACCGCGTGCAGCTCGTCGCCGATCAGGAACGGCACCCCGAACGCGTCGACGATGCGCGCCGCGACCGACGCAGCCTGGCGCTCGCCGTCGCAGGGATTGAGCAGCACCACGAATTCGTCGCCGCCGAAGCGCGCCACGCCGTCGCTCGGACGCAGCAGCGACAGCAGGCGGCCAGCCGCGGCCTTCAGTAACTGATCACCGGTGGCGTGGCCGTGCGAATCGTTGACGTGCTTGAATTCGTCGAGGTCGATGAACAGCAGCGCGGCGCCGGTGCTCGCCGCCTGGGCTTGCGCCAGCATGGCCGGCATGCGGTTCAGGAAAGCGTGACGGGTGGCGAGACCGGTCAGCGAATCCTCGTTCGCCAGGCGCTCCAGCTCGGACTCATGCGCCTTTTTCTCGCTGATGTCCTGCAGCGTCACGGCCAGGCCATTGCCGACCCGTACCAGGCGCCGGCGGCCCCAGCTGATATTCAGCCGGTTATCGCTTGGCATTCTGCGGTCGTCTTCGTAGAAGCCCGCTTCCATCGCCTTGCAGTAGGTGGAGAGCAGCGCTTCACCGAACAGGCCGCTGTCGATCTGCGACAGGCTCGACCCGACCAGCTCTCCGCGCGTCATGCCGTAGAAGAAGGCGCCACGTTCGTTGCAGTCGACGATGCGGAAGTCCAGGATGTCGCCATCGCGCCCGCGCACCGCGGCCGCCATGTAGAAGCCGTCGTTGCCGCTCTCGGTAGCGGTGCGGTAGGCGCGCCGCACTTCGTCCTGCTCGCGCTCGCGCTGGGTGGCGCGCCGGGTCAGGGCCGCTCCCACCGCGCCCAGCAGCAGCAGGCATACCGAGGCGATGATGGCGCGGTCGCGGCTGTCGACCCAGTAGCTGTTGCTTGACGCCATGGCCTCGCTTTGCGGCAGGCCGACCAGCGCCACCAGCGGATACACGGTCGACTTGCGCCAGCCCAGCACGCGCGGCTGGCCGTCGAGGAAGCCGTCGGCGCCTGACCCTGCGCCCGAATTTGCACCATCGATCACGCGCACGCCGCTGTCGCTGACCCACAGGCCGCTCGCGCGCGGCAGCGTGCCGGCGTCGGTGAAGGTATTGCCGTCGCTGTACTGCTCCACGCGCAGGCGCCCTTCGCTGCCGGCCAGCGCCACCACCCCGCCGGCACCCAGCGTGGCCGGACTGACGAAGGACGTGAAATAGCGGGCATCGACCGCCATCAGCACGATGCCGTCGAACTCGTCGTCCCGGGTGTCGAGGCGGCGCGTGAACAGCACCACCTCGCTGGCGGCGCCGAACTGGCTTGGCGCGGCGCCGACCCGCAGCGCGGTGGAATTGTTGTCGCGGTGCTGGCTGAAGTAATTGCCGGCCGCCAGGTCGGTGCCGACCAGGCCGGCGCGGGTGCTGGAGCGCACCATGCCGGTACGGTCGAGCACGGCGACCACGTGGAAGGCGCTGTCGGTGAACATGCCGTCGCGCCGCATCTCATCGAGCAAACCCGGCTGGCGCGAATTCTCCCAGCTGAATTTCAGCTGCATGGTGATCTGGTCCATCTGCGCCACCGAGCGCGTGATGTACTGCTCGTAGGCCTCCGCATAGGCGGTGGCGTCCTTGCGTGCCTGGGTGTCGAGGCGATGCTGCTCGGTGTTGGCGCGGATGACCGTCGCGCTCCACACCGTCACGCAGGCCAGCACTGCCAGCAGCGGCCAGATCAGCACCAAGAGGCGCTTGCTGCGGTAAGGGGCGAGGCCGGGATGTTTGCTCATGCTGCGTCCGGGAAGAAAGACAAGTTGCCGCAAGTCTAGAGAGCAAACATGTCAGCGTTGTGACATGTAAATAACTACTGCAGGGAACGAAGTGAGGCATCGCCGGCGCGCCGCGCCGGGAGTCGGAACAATCGGAACAATCAGGAAGGGATCAGCCCGGCGAAAGCATGTAGCCGGCGCCGCGTACGGTCTTGATCAGCGACTTGGCGCGGCCCAGTGCCTTGCGCAGGCGCAGCACGTGGACGTCGACGGTGCGCTGGTCGAGCGATTCGTGGGCTTCCCACAACTGCTCCAGCAACTGGGTGCGCGAAAACACCTGGCCCGGATGGCACAGCAGGAAGCGCAGCAGCCGGTATTCGGCATGGCGCACTTCGACCTTGTGGTTGCCGACACGTACGCTGCAGCTGAGCGGATCGAGCACCAGGCGGCCCGAGCGCAGCAGGCGCGATTCGGGCGAGTTTTCGCGGATGCCGTCGCGGCCGCCGTTGTGCCCACCGTTGAGTACATCGTCGGCCGGCGCCGGCTGGGGAATGAATTCGGGATGGGAGACCGGCACGCCCGGGGCCAATGCGCGCTCGCCTTCGGCGCAGTCGGCCGCCAGCAGGATCACCGGCTGCTCGCGCAGGCGGCGGTCGCCGCGCAGGCGTGCCAGCAGACGCATGCCGCCTTCGTGGCGCAGCATCGATTCCTGCAGCAACAGTTCGGGGCGCTCGCGGCCGATGAAGTCCCAGGCTTGCGCCAGGCTCGGTACGTTGTGCCAGACCCACTCGTCCTCGTGCAGCGAGAACTTGAGCAGTTCGGCAATCGCGGGCTTGTCGTCGATCACCAGGACGATCGTGTTGGCCGTTGTCATGGGATGCTCGGTGTGGATGATGCGGGTGGGCGTGGGGTTGGCGGCTGCGCCGCCGACGCGTGGATTGTTGGCGGCTCCGCTCTCGTGCCGGATGATCTTGCTGCAAACGACCACCGCGTCGGCGGCGGAGCCGCCAACCCTACGGACCGGTGGCCAGGCCACCGGATATCGCGTGCAGCTATTACAGAATCGCCTTGCCCGAAGCATCCTTCAGGTTGCTCTTCCATGCGTCCTGCACTTGCTTGACGACGGTCGCCGGCATCGGCACGTAGTCCAGCTCGGCTGCAGCCGGGGCGCCGTTCTTGAACGACCAGTCGAAGAACTTCACGACTTCGCGGCCCTTGTTGGCGTCTTGCTGGGTCTTGTGCATCAGGATGTACGACACGCCGGTGATCGGCCAGCTTTGCTTGCCGGCGCCGTCGGTCAGCACCACGCCGAAGCCCGGGGCCTTGGTCCACTCGACGTTGGCGGCGGCGGCCTTGAAGGCGTCGTCGCTAGGCTGCAGGTCGACGCCATCCTTGTTGCGCAGTTGGGTGTGCGACAGCTTGTTCTTCTTGGCGTAGGCCCACTCGACGTAGCCGATCGCGCCCTTGATACGCTGCACGTTGGCGGCGACGCCTTCGTTGCCCTTGCCGCCCACGCCCACGGCCCACTTCACGGTGGTGCCGGCGCCGATGGTGTCTTTCCAGGCCGGGCTGGTCTTCGACAGGTAGTCGGTCCACAGGAACGAGGTGCCCGAGCTGTCGGCGCGGTGCACGACGGTGATGTCGGTGTCAGGCAGTTTCACGCCCGGGTTCAGGGCAGCGATCGGCTGCGCGTTCCACTTGGTGATCTTGCCCATGTAGATGTCGGCCAGCACCGGACCGGTCATCTTCAGCTGGCCCGGGGTCACGCCGTCGACGTTGACCACGGCAACCACGCCGCCCATGATCGCCGGGAACTGCATCAGGCCTTCTTTTTCCAGTTCGTCCGCTTTCAGCGGCATGTCCGACGCGCCGAAGTCGACGGTCTTGGCCTTGATCTGCTTGATGCCGGCGCCCGAGCCAACCGATTGATAGTTCAGGCCGTTGCCGGTCGCTGCCTTGTAGCCCTCGGCCCACTTGGCGTAGATCGGGTACGGGAAGGTAGCGCCTGCGCCGGTCATGTCAGCGGCAAACGAGGTCGTCATGACGAGTGCGGCGGCTGCGCCGGCGAGGATCTTCTTGAACATTGGCTTGTTATTCCTATTCCTGGTTAAGGGGAGTGTTTTGGACTACGGAGCAAAGAATAGCTGCCGAATATGACCTGTTTATGACGTGACATCGGCCGCAATATGACGCGGCTTTTTACAGTGGCGCGACCGCTTCCTTATGGTTTTGCTATCATGGATTCTCCCGTCAATACCCCCTGGACGACACGATGCGCTCCCTGCCCCGCATTTGCTGTACCGGCCTTGCAGCCGTTCTGCTGACCGCCTGCGCCGCCACCGAACGCCTGCCCGAGGCACGCTACAACCTGGTCGAGCACCAGGCGATCAGCCTGGCGCCCGAGCAGCGCCTGAGCATCACCTACGAGGGCGCCGACGACAGCCGCTGCCCGGACAATGCGCGCTGCATCAGCGCCGGCCAGGTGGCCTACCGCTTCACGCTGCGCGTGGGCGGCATCGCCCAGGCCTTCTGGCTGGTGCCGGGCAAGCCGGGTTACACCTCGCCCGCCCTGCGCGGCTCGCGCATCGAGCTCGACCGTCATCTCGCCGTCCCGGCGCGTGGCATGAAAGAAGAACGGCCGGCCTCGTATCCGGTGGCGTTCAACATGTACAACCACTGACGGCGGCGGCGTGATGAACGTCCCCGCACGCGCCGCGCGGCCGGCGCTGTCCCTGGTGTTGTCCATCGTCGTGGCAGGTCAGGCCGCTGCAGCGCCGGTTGCCACCGGCAGCGGCGGCGCGGTCGCCACCATCAGCGCCCAGGCCTCGCAATCGGCGCTCGACATCCTGAACCAGGGCGGCAACGCGATCGACGCCGCCGTGGCCGCGGCCGCCACGCTGGGCGTGACCGACCCGTTCAGCTGCGGCATCGGTGGTGGCGGCTTCATTGTGATCTACCAGGCCAAGGAAAACCGCGTGATCACGATCGACCACCGCGAGACGGCGCCGGCGAAGACCAGCGCGCAATGGTTCCAGCAGGACGGCAAGCCGATCGACTTCGATACCGCTGTCGCCAGCGGCGCCGCGGTCGGGGTGCCGGGCACGGTGCGCGGCTGGCACGAGGCGCTCGAACGCTACGGCAGCATGCGCTTCAAGCAGGTACTGGCGCCGGCGATTGCCGTGGCCGAACAGGGCTTTACACTGAACCAGAATTTCAACTACCTGCTCGCGCAGAACGAAGGCAAATTCCGCCAGTTCGCGCCGACGAGCGAGCTATACCTGCACAAGGGCAAGGCGCTGCCAAGCGGCACGCTGCTGCGCAATCCCGGCATGGCACGCGCCTACCGCGAGATCGCCGCCGGCGGTGTCAAAGCCTTCTACGAAGGACCGATCGCGCACGCCATCGTCGATGCCGTGAACAAGCCGCCGGTGGCGGCAGGCGCCAGCGTGCGTCCCGGCGCCATGAGCCTGGCCGACCTGGCCAACTACGAGGCGCGCATCCGCCCCGCCCTGCATAGCACCTACCGCGGCTACGACCTGTACGGCATGCCGCTGCCGAGCAGCGGCGGCGCCACCGTGGCGCATGCCCTCAACATCCTGGAAGGGTTCGATTTGAAGGCGCTGCCGCGCGCACGCGCCGAGCACCTGTACCTGGAAGCGAGCCGGCTGGCCTTCGCCGACCGCGATGCCTACCTGGCCGATCCGGAATACATCGACGCGCCCATTGCCGGCGTGCTGTCGAAAGACTTCGCGGCGCAGCGCCGCGCGCTGATCCGGCCAGACCGTGCGGCGTCGGGCGCGGTGGCAGCGGGCGACCCGTATGCGTTCCAGATTGATCCCAGCGTGCCGCTGCGCCCGCAGCGCGCCGCCGTGAAGCTGGCGCCGGAAAGCGCGCACACCACCCACCTGACGGTGTCGGACAAGGACGGCAACGTGGTCGCCTACACCTTCACCATCGAATCATGGGGCGGCAGCGGCATCGTGGTGCCGGGCTACGGCTTTTTGCTGAACAACGAGATGACCGACTTCGACTTCGGCGCGCCGCACCCGAACGTGCCGGAAGCCGGCAAGCGTCCGCGCTCGAGCATGGCGCCGACCATCGCGCTCAGGAACGGCAAGCCGGCCTTCAGCATCGGCAGCCCGGGCGGCTCGACCATCATCACCACCGTGCTGCAGACCATCGTCAATTACGTCGACTTGGGCATGCCGATGGACGCGGCGGTGAATGCGCCGCGCCTCAGCCAGCGCAATGCGGCGCAGACGTCGATCGAGCCGGGCTTTGGCGGCAGCGCGCAGGCGCGCGCACTGGAAGGGTTCGGCCAGCGCTGGGAAGCGGCACCGGAAGAGATCGGCGCGGCGAACGCGCTGGTGTTCAATCCGGACGGCACCGTGACGGCGGTCAGCGAAGGCCGGCGCCATGGCGTCGGCACCGCGCTGGTGCAGCGGCGCGGGCATTGAAGGCAGCGCCCGCGCCGGCTGCCGGGACGGGCGCTATGTATTCGTCGCGCCCTGGCGCATCAGGTTCTCAATCGTAACGCGCATCCGTCGCCATCGCCACCACCGCGGCGCCGGCGGCGACGATCAGCGCATCTTCGATCAGGCCGCTGCGGGTCTGGCCGATGCTCGCCATCGCTTTCTTGCGGCCGGCCAGCGTCAGGTAGGCCAGCGGCACCGCGGTCGCGATCGCAACCGCCGCGCCTGCTTTTTCACGTCCCTTCGGCGCCAGCGCGGCACCGGCGATGCCTGCGCTCATGACGCGTGCCAGCAGCCCCAGGAACACGGTGCGGTCGGGCGCGCTCTTCATCTTGTCGCCGTACAGTTCGCCGGCGCCCATCGCCAGCGCGCCGTACTTGAACAGCGGACGGTCGAGCAGGGCCAGGCGGCCCGGGGTGCCGCGCCCGGCCAGGCGCGCGGTGGCCAGCGTGGCCATCGGGGTCATCGAACGGGCGCTGGCGACGGCGCCGATCAGGGCGGAGGAAAGCAGGCTGGGTTGGTTCATCATGGACTCCTTTACACATTGAAAACGAATACTCAACTGTAAACATCCGTTTGCCATTGTGTCGCCACTTACGCCCGACCCCGGCAGCGCACGGCTTCAGCCCCGGCTTGCCATGCCCCTCCTTACAAATATTCAAGCTGCGATGCATTCGCCGGATATTCCTCGGCCAGCTCGGTCAGGCATTTTTTCATGAATCAGTTGTGAATGAACTTGGTGAACACGTCGCTGAAATCGCGCTTGGTATGCGTGTCGAGCATGGCCGTGTTCAGCGCCGCCAGCAGCGCCCCATACTGGCTGACCAGGCCGCCTTCGCCCGGCGCGATATTCAGCTTGTGGACCGAGGCCGTGGCGTCGAGCGCGCGCAAGGCGTTTTCGCGGCACAGCGCATCACGCTGCTGCTGCTTGCCGATCGTGAACAATGCCTTGTAGATGTTCTTCAGCGGCTCGATGAAAGCCTTCTTGATGTCGATCGAGAAGCGCGTGTCATCCAGGTTGAATTTGAGCTCGATGTCCATGTCGAGCGTGCCGGCCGTCTCGATGCTGACGTCCGTGATCCGGTGCGATGCGTAATCGTAGCGCTTGATCGAGCGCTTCGACGACACTGCCGAATCACCGTCCACGTGCACCAGTGCCAGGTTGGTGAAGCAGTATTCGTCCTTCTTGCTCTTGATGAGGAAAAAGATCTGTTCGCCGTCTTCGTTGAACAGGTAATCGTCAGCATCGACCTTGCTGTAATCCTCGGGGCCGACGATCACGCCGATATCGCTGATGCCCAGTGCTTCCGCCGCAAATTTCTTGAACATGTCCGTCCTCGCCTGTTGGAAAAGATCACAGTAGCACCGCTTCACCCCGCCGATCAATACGCCATGGGTGAGGCGGGGCAGGACACGCGACAGATCAATGCAAAGCGGCGCGCAATGCCGACGCCTCGAAATACACGTGCCGGATCACCGGATACTCGGCGGCGATCGCCGCTTCCAGCCGGGCAATCGCCTGCTCGACTTCGTCGATGCGCATGCCGCGCCGGAACTGCACCGAGGCCGCCAGCAGCACGTCCTCCGGGCCCATCTGCATCGTGCGCAGGCTGGCCACCGAGTCCAGCGCCGGCTCGCGCCCGAACAGTTCGCGCAGCGCGGCCAGCTGTTCGCGGTCGATGCTCTCGCCTACCAGCAGGCCGCCGGTCTCGCGTGCCAGCGTGAAGGCGGCGCCGATCAGCAGCAGGCCGATCAGGATCGAGGCGGCCGGGTCGAAGTACGGGTTGTTGAAGTAGTGACCGAGCGCGATGCCGGCGGCGGCGACCGCGATGCCCAGCAGCGCGGCCGAATCCTCGATGAAGACCGTGAACACCGAGGCGTCCTTGCTGGCGCGGACCGCCTGCCACAGCGTCATGCCGGGCGCACGCGTTGCGTTCAGCGCCTTGCGCGACAGGTTCCAGCTATAGCCTTCGAACAGCGCCGCCACGCCCAGCACCACGTAGTTCCAGAACGGGTCTTCCAGTGGCGGCGGGTCTTGCAGCGCCGCGACGCCGTGGTAGATCGACAGGCCGCCGCCCAGCGAAAACACCGACAGCGCGACGATCAGCGCCCAGAAGTACATCGATTTGCCGTAGCCGAACGGATGCTTGCGGTCGGGCGCGCGCGTGCTGCGGCGCTCGCCCAGCAGCAGCAGGAATTCGTTGCCGGTGTCGACCGCCGAGTGAATCCCCTCCGCCACCATCGACGCGCTGCCGGTAATGCCGGCCACGATGAATTTGGCGGTGGCGATGCCGAGGTTGGCGACGATCGCGGCGTAGATGACTTTTTGCGAGTTGCTGCGCAAAGCGTTGCCTTGCGCGGGGGACGGCGCAACGACATCGTCGGCGTTGGACGTGAACTTTTCCATGCGTTTTTCCTCATTCATCGGTCAAGCATAAGGAAGGCCGGACGCCGGCTCTGTACGGCTACGCACCAGTGCGCGCGACGGTGTCACCGCCGTTTCAACGCGCCCACGAAAATCTGACAAGGATTATTGTCTGAAAAATACAACACATCTTCAGATTTCCTTTGGAAAACGATCTGGCAATCGAATCGCGATTGTGCAGCAAGTTGCCTGTTGGATAGAATTCCGCCCGTAAAAACAAATCATCGACAAAAAATTAACTGTCGATGATGTTCCACCCATGCCACACCACTGGGCGCGGCGCGCTTCATTTACCGTCGCCAAAACGCGGTAACGATTACCACTCGATACGCCATTCGGCCCGCTGCAACGTCGCAGCGGGTCCGCTTGCGATCGGGTTTTCCAAACACTTGATACCGGCATGATTTTGACGGCCAGCGCGCCGTCGGCACCTTTATTGAATCGACCATGAAACTCAGCTTCCGCAGCAAACTGTATCTCCCCCTGATTCTCAGCTGGCTATGCCTGTCGGCGATGACCGTCTGGCACATTCATGAAAGCCGCGAGCAGCGGCTCGAAGAACGCAAGCTCGCCCTCAAATTCACGACCGAAGTCGGCATGTCCACCGTGAAGGAATATGCCGAACTCGCCGCAAGCGGCGCGATGTCGGTCGGCGAAGCGCAGGAACAGGCATTGAAGCGTTTGAAATCGATGCGCTACGGAAAAGACGGCTATTACACCATCCTCAATTCCGAGCCGACGATGCTGATGCATCCGATGAAGCCAGAATTGATCGGCAAACCGCTGGCCGATTTCGCGGACAAGAATGGCGTGCATTTATTCAGCGAGGTCGCCGCCATCGCCAAAAAGAGTGGCGAAGGCTGGGTCGAATACGTCTGGCCCAAGCCCGGCCATCCGGACCAGCAGCAGGTGTTCCCCAAAGGCGCCTACGTGCTCACCTATGCCCCGTGGGACTGGAGTTTCATGACCGGCGTGTATCTCGACGACCTGGACCAGGCCTTCATGGCCGACCTGTGGCGCGCCGTATTCCTGCTGGCCGGCTGCGGCATCGCGCTCAGCGCCATCGTGCTGCTGGTGCTGCGCAGCGTGACCCGCTCGCTCGGCCAGGCGGTCGAGGGCGCCCATGCGGTGGCGCGTGGCGACCTGACGCACACATTCCATGTCGAGGGCGACGACGAGATCGGACGCCTGCTGTCGTCGCTGGCCAGCATGCAGCACAACCTGGCCAAGGTCGTGAGCGAAGTGCGCCAGGGAACCGACGCCATCGCCGCGGCGTCGTCGCAAATCGCCCAGGGCAATATGGACCTGTCGGCGCGCACCGAACAACAGGTGGCGTCGCTGGAAAAGACCGCGACCTCGATGGAAACCCTGGTCAGCACGGTGCGCACGAACGGCGAGCATGCGCGCCAGGCCAATACCCTGGCGCTGTCGGCATCCAATGTGGCGACCCACGGCGGCGCCGTGGTGTCGCAGGTGATCTCGACCATGGACTCGATCAATGCCTCCTCTAACCGGATCGTCGACATCATCGGCGTCATCGACGGCATCGCGTTCCAGACCAATATCCTGGCGCTGAACGCCGCGGTGGAAGCGGCGCGCGCCGGCGAGCAGGGCCGCGGCTTCGCCGTCGTGGCGGCCGAAGTGCGCAACCTGGCACACCGCTCCGCCGCTGCCGCCAAGGACGTCAAGGCGCTGATCGACGACTCGGTGGCGCAGGTCGAGGCCGGCGGCAAGCTGGTCGGCGAAGCCGGCAGCACCATGGAAGAGATCGTGTCCAGCGTCAAGCGCGTCACCAGCATCATCGGCGAGATCGCCGACGCCGGCCAGTCGCAGCAACAGGAGCTCAAGCAGATCAGCGACACCATCGTCGACATGGACAGCACGATGCAGCAAAACGCCGCGCTGGTCGAAGAAGCCGCGTCGGCATCGGCGTCCCTGCACGCCCAGGCACACAATCTGGCCGGTGCGGTGGGGGTGTTCAAGCTGGCGGCAAGCCGCGCCGCCATATCGGGCGCGCCGACCGCATTGCTGCGCTGACGGCTGCCCGCTCAATCCTGTTGCGCTTGCCGCCGGCGCCGCCAGCGGTGCCAGGCCGTCCTGGCGGCAAGCACAACGGCGAGCCAGAACAGCGCCGACCATCCCAGGCGCCCCCAGAGCAGATCATCGAGGCCGATCAGCAAGGACAGCGGATCGCGAGCGACAGAGCCTGTGGGCGAGGTGTGCGATCCATCCACGAGGAACAGTGCCGGAAAACCATATGCCAGCGCTGAACAGTAAGTCGGCTCGTCGATATATCCGCACACCCGCGTGAGGCGGCCCGGTACCAGCAGCGACAGGTAAGTCAGCGCGCCAGCGAGCGCGCAGATCCTGACGACGCTTCGAAGACGCGACGGCATCCTTCATTCTCCTCGATTGCACATCCTCACCGGCGCAGAATGACGCTGGCGCATCACTCTATCTGCGCGCCACGATAACTCGGCGGTACGCCCATTCCCGGCCACTGCAGGTCGTTCCTGGGTTTCCCATGGCACAGGCTATTGGACACGATGTCACCCGACAGAATCTCGCGGCAATTCCACATCACGGTGCCCCGGTGATTGAAATTATCCCAGGCGACATCGTAAAGCGATAACGGACGGGCTGGCATATTCCCCATTACGTTTTGCTTTGTCAGCACGGCAGGCGGTTTGCCTGCCCGATCGGTGTTCGCCGTCGTACAACCAGCTATGGCAAGACTGGCAAGCAGAAGGAAAAGCGATTTGATCATGGGCTCGCCGTCCTGAAATCCGTACTATTCAAAAGACTGCCAACGCTGCCACCTATGCTGCAGGTTTCGCCGCTTACTTCGATGGTGGTATTCATCGCGAATCGAATTGTTTTCTTCGGTTGTATCGCCAGCGTATCATTGTCGTGACGATCAGTGAGTTTCCTCCTGATAAATCTGGAATAAAATTCCAGAAGTCATTCATATCGGGATAATAAAAGATGGAAATGCTTTTCGGACTGGTTATTGCGGCGATTGTCGGCGTACTCATCGGCAAAGATGCTACGTCGCGAGGTATGAGCGGTATCGGTTGGGGACTTTTTTCATTCCTGATCTGTATCGTCGCTGTTCCAATTTACTTGGTTGTTCGTAAGCCACGCATCGCATGATCGATACGCTCGGCCAGCGCGTCGGCGTATTGATGATCGCCGCTGCGCTGGCATCGCTACCGGCTAACCCGCTAGTAAGAATCGAGGCAATAATCGGCCTATCGCCGGCGCCATTGGAACGCTACCTGGGTATCAAGAACGTTTTCAGCGGCATGACGGAAGGTATGCACCGGCTCGTTCATGGTGAACTAGCTAGGGCAATGGAAGTAAATGTCCTCACGCCCCTGGTTGCGCTGGCATTGATTGCCTGGGCATTGACAGGGTTTCGCCTGACCACGCGACGCCAGGAATGCTGGGCAGCAGTCTCATTCATCGGATTATCCGGGCTGGTCAATATTGTCCACCCCTTGCCCTGACCTTGGTGCACCTTCCAGCAAGTCTTCCGCCAGTCGAGACAAGGCCTCTTCCCGGTTCGAAAACCTGCCGAACAAATCCCGAACATTCAACTCTTCGCAGGAATCACCCGCGGTTTTACACCTTCGGTCGTCATCACCACCGGCTTGATCGTCCCATCCGCATTGAAGTACATGTGCTCGATCGCCATCTCGCGATGGTGGCCGTTGGTATCGTTCAACGGCCGGCGGTGGTAAGCGATATACCACTCGTCAGTGCCCGGCACGTTGACCACCGAATGGTGCCCCGCCCCTTTCGCGATCGTGGTGTCCTGCTGCAGGATGGTGCCGATGCGCTTGAACGGCCCGAACGGCGACGAGCTCATCGCATATGCCACGCGGTAATCGGGCCCGGTCCAGCCGCCTTCCGACCACATGAAGTAGTACACGCCCTTGCGCTTGACCATGAACGAGCCTTCCACGTAGGCGGGGTCGGGCGTAATTTCCTTGTAGGTGGTGCCGTCGGGGAATGGCACCACGCTCAGCAGATCCGGCGCGAGCTTGACCACGTTCGCATGCTTCCAGCCGCCGTAGTACATGTACACCTGGCCGTCGTCATCCTTGAACACCATCTGGTCGATCGGCTGGGCGCCGTTGTGGATCTTGTCGATCAGCGGCCGTCCCAGCGCGTCCTTGAACGGTCCCTCGGGACGGTCGCTGATGGCCACGCCGATGCCGCCCAGCTGGCCGTTGGTCTTGATGTCGTTGGCGCCGAAGAACAGGTAGTACTTGCCGTTGTGCTCGATCGCCGACGGCGCCCACAGCGCATATGCCGCCCACGCCACGTTCTCGACGTCGAGCACGTGCGAGTGCTTGGTCCAGTTGACCAGGTCGGTCGACGAGAACGCATTCATGAAGGTCTGCTTGAGGTAGGGTTCCCAGATCAGGTCGGACTGGGCGCGCATGCGCTGCTGCTGCGGGGTGAACGAGCGCGATGCATCGGGCGTGCCGTAGTGGTCGGAATAGGTCGGGTAGATCCAGTAGGTCTTGCCGTACAGGCGGATTTCCGGATCGGCATACCAGCCGGGAACGATCGGATTGGCGGCGCCGGACGGCGCGCTTGCAGCGCCGATCAGGGCCATGGCCAGGGCCTGTGCACAGGCGGCGGCGACGGTTTTTATTTTCATTGCTGTGATTCTCCCAACGTGGTTTCAATCCAGGGTCAGGCACCGCATTGGCTGGCGACGGTCTCCTCGTCTCAGCCCGATATTCCTGCCCTGCCTCCAATCAATTCTCGAATGCGCGCCGCCAGCGTGTCCACCGTGAACGGCTTGGTCAGCACCGACATGCCCGGCTCCAGCTGGCCGCCGTTCAGCAGCGCGGTCTCGGCGAAGCCGGTGATGAACAGCACCTTCAGGTCGGGCCGGCCGACGCGCGCGGCGTCGGCCATCTGGCGTCCGTTCATCATGCCCGGCAGGCCGACGTCCGAGATGAGCAGGTCGACGCGCGCGTTCGACTGCAACACCTTGAGCCCGCCGGCACCATCGGGCGCTTCCAGCGCGGTGTAGCCGAGTTCGCCCAACAGGTCGGTCACCAGGATGCGCACGCTCGGCTCGTCGTCCACCACCAGCACGGTCTCGCCGGCGCCGGCCAGCGGGGCGGCGGCACCGGCACCCGCGCCATGCCTCAGGCCGTCGTCGCGGTCGGCTTCGCCCAGGTGGCGCGGCAGCAGGATCGAGACCGTGGTGCCCTCGCCCACCGTCGATTCGATCCGCACCTGGCCGCCCGACTGCTTGGCGAAGCCGTAGATCATCGACAGCCCGAGGCCGGTGCCCTGGCCGAGCGGCTTGGTGGTGAAGAACGGGTCGAACGCCTTGGCGATCACGTCCGGCGGCATGCCGGTACCGCTGTCGGACACGCACAGCGCCAGGTACTCGCCTTCGGCCATGTCGTATTCGCGCGCCTGGGCGGCGTCGATGCGGCGGTTGGCGGTGCCGATCGCGATCCGCCCGCCTTCGGGCATGGCGTCGCGCGCATTGATGCACAGGTTCAGCAGCGCGTTCTCGAGCTGCGACTGGTCCACCAGCGCCGGCCACAGGCGCAGGGTGCAGTCGGTCTCGACCTGCACGCTCGGGCCGACGGTGCGCCGGATCATGTCCAGGATGCTGCCCACCATGGCGTTGACGTCGGTCGATTTCGGCGCCAGCGTCTGGCGGCGCGAGAACGCCAGCAGGCGGTGCGTCAGCGCCGCCGCGCGCCGGGTCGCGCCCAGGGCCACGCCGATGTACTTGTCGGTCTCGTCCATGCGGCCCTGCTTGATGCGCATGTTCATCAGCTCCAGGCTGCCCGAGATGCCTGCCAGCAGGTTGTTGAAGTCGTGCGCCAGGCCGCCGGTGAGCTGGCCCACCGCTTCCATCTTCTGCGACTGGCGCAGCAGGTCCTGGGCGCGTTCCAGCTCGGCCTGGCGCTCGCGCTCGACCGTGATGTCGCGTGCCGAGCAGTAAACCTTGCCGTCCTCCGGCACCGCCACCCAGGACAGCCAGCGCCAGCCGCCCGCCTTGTGGCAGTAGCGGTTCTCGAGGCGCAGCGCCGGCAGGTCGCGCTGCAGCATGTCGTTCCAGGACGCCAGCGTGCCGTCCTGGTCGTCCGGGTGCACCCGGTCAAGGAAATACGTGCCGGCGACCTCGTCCTCGCTCCAGCCGAGCATCGCTTCCCAGGCCGGGTTCGAGGCTTCGAAATAGCCATCGTCGCCGAGCACCCCGATCAGGTCCGGACTGACCTGCCAGGTACGGCCACGCGCCAGCGCCTGGGCGATCACTTTCTGCTCCAGCTCTTCATTCAGGGCGCGCAGTTTCAGGATCGCATGGTCGCGCTCGGCTTCCACGGCGCGGCGCGCCTGGACATCGATCAGCACGCCCGGGAAGCGCAAGCCGCTGCCGTCCGGCGCCAGGTCGACCCGGCCGTTGGCTTCGATCCAGTAATAGTGGCCGTCGGCGCGTTTCACCCGGTACTGGTGGGCATAGTGGCCGCCGCGCGCGATGACTTCGTTGATGGCCTGGGCCAGCCCGGCCTGGTCGTCCGGGTGCACGGTGGAGACCACCTGCGCCAGGCTCAGGCCGACGCGGCCCAGCGCCGGATCGTGGCCGAACGAGCGCGAGAACGCTTCATCCACCGTGAAGCGATCGGTCGTCAGGTCCCAGACCCAGGTGCCGATGATGGCGCCGGCGGTCAGCGCCAGCTGCACCCGTTCGGCATCCTGGCGCGTGCTGGCTTCGCTTTCGCGCAGCACCGCTTCGCTGGTGGCGCGGCGGCGCTGGGTCAGCACCGCTTCGGTGGTCTCGATGCAGTTGCACAAGATGCCGAGCACGGCGCCATCGTCCGCGCGCACCGGGCCGTAGGAATAGGTAAACCAGGTCTGTTCGGCGTAGCCCTTGCGCTGCATGACCAGCGGGATGTCGTTCATGCGGTGCGATTCGCCGCGCACCAGGGTGCGCTCGACCAGCGGCGCCAGCACGTCCCAGATCTCGGGCCAGACGGTGCGGAACGAGCGCCCGAGCGCGGCCGGGTGCTTGTCGTGCAGGATCTCGGCGTAGGCGTCGTTGTAGATCAGGATCTGTTCCTGGCCCCAGACCAGGAAGCTCGGGAAGGCCGAATCGAGCATGATGCCGACGGCGGTGCGCAGCGTGGCCGGCCAGCTGGAGACGGACCCGAGCGGCGAGGCGCGCCAGTCGAGGGCGCGAATGGCGGCGCCCATGGCGCCGCCGCCGACCGGGAACATCCCTGCCTCGTTCATGCGCACGGCAGCCCTGGACGGCTTGCCGAAATGGATATCGAGAAAGGGTGGCGTGTGGTCATACCGCATTATGGCATGAGTGCCAAAGCGTACGATCATATCGGGCCCGGACATGCAAGCGGGCGGTGAGAATGTGCGTATTTCTGGAACCCATCCATAAGCTAATCTATTCGCCCTGGATGGCGCGACGCGTCGTGCAGCGCCACTCCCCCTTTTGTGAGGATCAACAGGACCGTGAACCACGCGATCGACATCGTGCACCCCGGCGCTGCCATCCATGCGGTGGCGCGGCCCTGCGCCAGCTGCGGCGCCCAGGTAGAAGGCAATTTCTGTTCGCATTGCGGCGAGGCGGCGGTCGCCCATCCGCCGTCGGCCGGAGAATTCCTGCACGAGTTCGTGGGCCATTACGTGGCACTGGAAGGCAAGCTTTGGCAGACGCTGCGGGCGCTGGTGTTGGCGCCGGGACGGCTGACGCTTGATCACCTGCGCGGACGGCGGGTGCCGTTCGTCAATCCGCTGCGCCTGTACCTGACGCTGAGCCTGATCGTGTTCGCGCTGATCAAGATCGTCGGCGTGGATCTGCCGCAGGTGTTTTTCACCGAAGAGAGCTACGGCGTCGTCTACAAGCATACGACCAACGACACCCCCAGCGGCAAGCCGCGCAGCGTCGCCATCGATGTCACGGTGTCCGCCGCGGACTCGGAAAAATTCGAACCGCTCAAGGAAGCGGTGACGCAGTTGAGCGATGTGAACAAGACGTGGGCGCACAACCTGCAAGGCTTCGTCGCCGCGCCGCCCGCAGAGCAGGCCGCGACCCTGAACCAGGGGCTCCTGAGCAACCTGCCCTATATGCTGATCGGCGCGCTGCCGCTGTTCGCGCTCTACCTGAAGCTGATTTACTGGCGCACCAAGCGCCGCTATGGCGAACACCTGGTGTTCGCGCTGCACTACAGCGCCTTCGTGTTCCTGCTGGCCAGCCTGATGATGCTCATTCCGGGCAATGCCGGCTGGCTGATCGCCGCCGCCTATGCGCGCGTGCCCTCGCTGGCCGAGCCATGGGACTGGCTGCAACTGCTGCCGGCGCTGTGGATCGTCGCCTACCTGCCGGGCGCACTGCGCCGCGTGTATGGCGACAGCCGGCCGGCCGCCTGGGTCAAAGGGCTGGCGCTGCTGGCCGTGCACGCGACGGTGATCCTGTCCCTCATTGCCGGCGCCGAATTCATGGCGGTGCTCAGGCACGGCTGATGCAGCGCACTAGTCTGGAAAGCGCAGCTCCGCCAGCGTCCCCTGCCCAGGATGCGACGACATGCTCAAGGTCCAGCCGAAGCGTTCGCACACGCGGCGCGTAAGGAACAAGCCCAGTCCCTGTCCGCCGCCCTGCTTGGCCGAATCGCGCAGCGCCCGGGTGTAGCGGCGCGCCGCCGCCACCGTGTCGAAGCCGGCGCCGCTGTCCTCGATCGCCAGCCGCCCGTCCGCCAGCCGGATCCGGATCGCGCCCTGCCAGGTGTTCTCGGCGGCGTTGCGCAGCAGGTTGCCGACCACGATGCGCAGGATCGCTTCGGGACACGCCACCCACAGCGGCTGCAGTTCCCCGATCTCGAAGCGCGCGTCCTTACCGTCCAGCAGATGGCAGTGGTCGTCAACCAGCTGGGTGAGCAGCGCGTCGAGCCGGGTGCTTTCCAGCGGCGTGCCGGCATCGCCTTCGCGCGACAGGAACAGCAGCGCCGCCATCGTCTCGAGCAGGCCGTCGGTGGTGGACTGGATGCGCTGCAGCGGCGCGGCCGCCGCCGGCGGCAGGTCGTACAGCTTGAGCACGTCGACGGCGCCGGCGATGACCGCGATCGGGGTGCGGAATTCGTGGCTGGCCTGGTCCAGCAGGCTGCGTTCGCGCTCGATGAAGCGCTCGACCCGCTCCAGGTGGCGGTTGACCAGCACCGCGATGTCGTGCAGCTCGCTCAAATCGAAGTCGGTGGCCAGGCGCTGCGACGGCTGCTCCGGGTCGAGCCGGTCCATGCGCAGGGCCAGCAGCCGGACCGGACGGCGCATGCCGCGGTACAGCCACAGCAGCGAAGCGATGATGGTCAGGCCGCTCACGAGCGCAACCAGGACGCTGATGAATCCCATCATGTTCTGGTCGTTCTCGAGGTCGGTGATGTCGACCGCCATCACGATCCGTTCGCCATCGGCGAGCGGCGTGACCAGCACGGAATGGCTGCGATCGTTGTCGTACGCATCCATCGCCTGTTCGTCGTGGTAGCCGGGCGCCAGCTGCGCGAAGTAGGCCGGCATGCCGGGCGGCGCGGCGCCGTCCCTGACGCGCCAGCCGCGCAGCAGGCCCTGGGCCGGCAGCGCTTTATCGTCCACCAGGCGCTGGTCGGCCAGGTATTGCGCCGTGCTGGATCTGAGCAGCTCTTCCCAGATCGGATGCACCACCAGTTGCTGGCTCAGGTTGCCCTGGATGCTCAGCCCCAGCGCCAGCAGCAGGCCGAACAGCACGAACAGCATGCCGATCTTGCGCTGCAGGCTGCCGCCGCGCCACGGCATCCACGCGCTCTCCACCGCCGCCTTATTCATCGGACGCGCTCAGCCGGTAGCCGCTGCCGGCCACGGTGACCACCAGCTTGCGCTCGCAACCGGCATCGACCGCCTTGCGCAACATGTGCATGTGCGAGCGCAGCACGTCGTTGTCGGGCACGCGGTCGTTCCAGATCAGGGTTTCCAGTTCTTCGCGCCGCACCAGGCCGGGCGAACGCCGCATCAGCACTTCCAGCAGCTGGCGCCGCACCGGCGTCATCGGCACGCTGCGCGCGCCGCGCGTGACCTGCAGGGTCCGAGGTCGAAGCGCAGGTCGGCCACTTCCAGTAGCTGGCCGCTGGCCGGCGCGCCGCCCGCACGCCCCACCAGCACGCGCAGCCGGATTTCGAGCTCGGGCAGCGCCACCGGCTTGACCACGTAGTCGTCGGCGCCGGTGGTGAAGCCTTCGAGCTTGTGTTCCAGCTGGTCGCGCGCCGTGAGCACCAGCACCGGGATGCGCGAACCGGTGCCGCGCAGCCTGGCCAGCATGGTCATGCCGTCCATGCGCGGCATCATCCAGTCCAGAACCACGGCGTCGTAGTGGTTCCCCGCCAGCAGCGCCAGGCCGGATTCGCCGTCCGGCGCGGCGTCGGGATGGTGCCCGCAGGCTTCCAGGTAGTCGTAGATATTGGCCGCCAGGGCGGCGTTGTCTTCGATGATGAGAACGCTCAAAGCCTGCTTGATCATGTCGGTCGTCGCGTGAAGTGATTCTCGGTAGAAATTCGGGCCAGTATCTCATCAACTGCGGCATCAATTGCGCCGGCCCTTCGATGCCATCAGAAGCCGCGCGACAGGCCGATGAAGCCCGACACCACGCCGTCGGTGTCTTTTTCCAGCAGCGGGCTATCGGAGAGCTTGCCCGGCAGCTTGCGGTACGAGACATTGCCGATGAAAGCCCAGCGCCGCGCGAACGGGCGCACCACGTCGATGCCGACGCGGGCGATGGCGGCGCTGCCCGGCTGGTAGCTGCGCACGCCGCGCGCGACTTCCTCGGGCAAGGTGCCGTAGTAGTAATTGGCCAGCTTCTTCGACAGGTGCGACACGCCGATATTCGGCGTGATCCGTGCGCCGCCCCACTGGAACGGATAGCCGTAGGTGACGCTGGCTTCGAAGCCCTTGCTGGTGCCGGTGACGTCGCCCTTGACGCCGATCGTCAGTTGCCCCGCCGCGCCGCGCCAGGTGGAGGCCAGGCCCAGGTCGAGCGCGTTGTCGCGGTCTTCCAGCAAGGCGCGGTCGATCCCGTTGCGTGCCAGTTCTTCAATGCCGAAGTCGTCGCGGTCGATGCCGTCGATGCGAGCCGACAGCGTGGCATCGAGCGTAAAGGCCGGGCCTTGCACCAGGTGGGCGCCGCCGCTGATGCCGCGCCAGAAGAAGCGCTCGCCTTCGTAGGTGACCAGCGGAAACGGCGTGACGCGGGTGCCTTCGCCGGCATACACGGTGTCGGACACCGCGGTGCCGATGCCGAGACCCCAGCGCGGCGCCTGGGCCGGCGACTGGGTCAGGGTGGACGAGGCCTGCTGGGCGCTGGCGAAGCCCGGGGCGGTGCAGAGGATGGCGAGGACGAGGAAAGAATGCTTCATTGGGTACCCTGTAGTGTGGACGGTAAATGGATTGCTTGTGCCCAGGATGCGTCAGGCGTGTCGTTGGAATGTCGTTCGCGGGTTCAGTTGCGGCCCGGAGCCGTCACCACGGTGGCCTCGATCCAGCCGAGCACATTGCTCGAATGGCGCACCCGGTTGCCCGGCTGCAGATAGATGCGCCTGGCCGCTTCGCCCGCCAGGTAGCGTTCGATCGCCGCCACCTGCGCGGCGCGGTCCCTGGCCGTCATCACCTCCTTCATCACTTCGGGGCCTGGTTCGCGGAACACCACGCCGTCGCCGGTGCCGGTGAGCACGGCACTGTCGGTGCCGATCGCCCCGCGCGCGACCATCGGGATGCGTCCACCCGCATACGACCAGCTGCGCGTGCCGGCCTCGTTCAGCGTCTCGCGCACGATGGTGGGCAGGTCCTTGATCATGTCCGCCGCCCTCGCCTGCTGGCGCGGCTGGCCGTCGACGTGGGTGGCGATGGTGACCTCGGCCAGGAAGGCTCTCCAGTCGCGCGGCACTACCAGGAACGGGCCGGTCGGGAAGCGGTCGGCGCCGCTCTTGGCATCGGCGAAACCATCGCCCGAAGTGATGTTGCGCAGGTCGATATTGCGCACCAGCGTGGCGCGGTCGGAGAAGTCGCCGCACAGGAACAGGCCCTTGCGCGCGGCCTCGAAGTCGGCCATCGAGCGCAGCTCGCGGTCGAAGCGTGCGCACACCTCGACCTCGTAGTCGAGCAGCACGCCGGGCGCGGTGGCGACCGTCATGCGCGGACCCGTTGCAGGCGACAGCTTGGGAAACAGGAAGGCGCCTTCGACGCCGGTTTCCTCGCCGTGGGCCGGATAGTTGGTGCCGGCCGCGACGTGCGCCAGGCCGCGCGGACCGACGCCGAGCAATCTCTCCAGCGGATAGCGGCGCGCGCGCTGCGGCTGGCGCGCCAGGGCGTCGAGTGCGGCGCTGTCGAAGCGGTTGATGACGTCGAAGGCGTCGGCGCCGTGCAGGCCGCTCAGTGCGCTGAGGTCGATGGCCTGGATGCCGTCGCGGGCCAGCGACAGCACCAGCAAGGTGCTGGGGCCGGGCTCATCGGCGCCGGCGCGCAGCTGGGCGAAGGTATGCGCCTTGTCGAGCGGGGCCAATGCAACGCCGCGCAGGTCGGAAGCAGCTGAAGAAGTCGCCGGCGCAGCGGCCGGCGTATTCGCCAGCGCCGAACGTCCGTCAGGACTGGCCAGGACCAGGCAGGATGCCAGCGCGAGGCAGGCGATGGAGATGGCGGTACGGTGGGGGAACATGATGTCGACTCCGTGATGAAGGAGTCGGCATCGTAGTCAGGCGACTGTCGTTCGCCTGTCGTCGGCGCGCGCCCGGGCGGCGCGGCCGACGTGGTCAAGGCCTGGTCAGGCGGCCAGCGCCAGGTGGGTGCCGGCGGCGCGCGCCTGCGCCCGGGTCGACTGGGCGGTGGCGCTGATGGTGGCGGCGTCCACCTTGAACACGCTCACCATCTGCTGCAGCGCGCTGGCCTGGTCCTGCAGCGCGCCGGTGGCGGCCGCCGCTTCCTCGACCAGGGCGGCGTTCTGCTGGGTCGCCTGGTCCATGTGGCTGACCGCCTCGTTGATCTGGTTGATGCCGGCGCTCTGCTCTTCGCCGGCGGCCAGGATCTCGGCCATGATGTCGCTGACGCGGGTCACGCTGGAGACGATCTCTTCCATCGTGGCGCCGGTGCTGTTCACCAGGGCCGAACCGGCTTCGACATTGCTGACCGAAGTGGCGATCAGGTCCTTGATCTCCTTGGCCGCCGTCGCCGAGCGCTGCGCCAGGTTACGCACTTCGGCCGCCACCACCGCAAAGCCGCAGCCCTGCTCGCCGGCACGCGCCGCTTCCACGGCGGCGTTCAGCGCCAGGATATTGGTCTGGAAGGCGATGCCGTCGATGGTCGAGATGATGTCGACGATGCGCTTCGAGGAGGCGTCGATCGCGCCCATGGTTTCTACGACTTCGGCCACCAGCTTGCCGCCGCGGTTGGCCACTTCGGAGGCGCTGCGCGCCACGTTGTTGGCCTGGCGTACGTTGTCGGCATTGTGCTGCACGGTGCTGGTCAGTTCTTCCAGCGAGGACGCGGTTTCTTCCAGGCCGCTGGCCTGCTGCTCGGTACGCTGCGACAGGTTCAGGTTGCCGGCCGCGATCTCGCTGCTGGCGGTGGCGATCGACATGCTGCTGTCACGCACGCTGCGCACGGTGGTGGCCAGCTGGCGCTGCATATTGGCCAGGCCCTGCAGCAGCGCGCCCATCTCGTCCTTCGTCTCGACCTGCACATGGGTCGACAGGTCGCCCTGCGCCATCGCTTCGAAGTGGCCGAGCGCGTGGTTCAGCGGCTTCATGATGGCGCGCAGCAGCAGCACCGACGAAGCGGCCGCCAGAAGCACGCCCAGCAGCACTGCGCCGCCGGTCAGCCACATCATCGTATTGAACTGTTCGGTACGCTCGTCGAAGGCCTGCTTGGCGGCCTTCATCTGGTACTCGTCGAGCGCTTCCGAAGCCTTGTTGAAGGTGCCGTACAGCTTGGTCAGATCCTTCATTGCCAGCTGGTCGATGCGCGCAGCGTCGCCCTGCTCGACCGCGGTCGCGAGCGCCAGCAGGCCGTCATTGATGTAGCGGGTACGTTCGGATTCCAGCGTCTTGGCCAGCGCATCTTCCTCGCTGCTGCGCGGCATGGCCAGATAACGCTGCCATTCGCGGTCGGAATCGTCGATGAAGCTCTTGCCGCGCTTGAGGGTATTGGCGACGTCGGGTGCGTCCGGGTGGAACACGGCTTTGTCGTAGTTGAAGCGCGCGCGGTTCAGGAAATTCTTGGCGCTGTTGATCGTGATGCTCGATGCCAGCTGGTTCGAGTAAACGTGCTCGAGTGCGGCGTGCTCCTGGCGCTGGCCGATCATGCCCGCGGCACCAACGATGGCAATCAGCAAACCCAGCAGGGTCATGGTCGCGACCAGGCGGGCGCGTAACGAAAGATTAAGAAACATAGTGCCTCGGGGTTATCAAGGTTAGCATGGTGCAATAAAAGCGTTCACACCTTACCCCGAGTACCGCGAAAATTCAGCAGAAAAGTGCCGCAAAATTGTATCTATACCGACTTTCAGTTGGCTTTAGGCAACAATATGTGATTTTTTGCGGATTTCGCTGGAAAATAAGTAACATTTTAATTGTTTATTAAGCAATATAATCAGTCGATCCTGCCAGCCGGAAACGCGATCGGCGCCGTACGCATCAGCCCCAGACGCTGACGTACCAGCAGTGCGCTTAGCCCGAACGCCGTGACCAGCGCGACCGGCCAGAACGGCAGGCCAAGCAGCGCCATGCCGGCGATGCCGGCCAGCGGCCCGATAGAGCTCACTCCGTACGCAAGCGCCCACATCGCGAACACGGGCCAGGCATTGCTGCGTGCATGGTCGCGCAAGGCCAGGGCAAGCGCAGGCAAGGTCATGCAGCACACGCCGACCTGCTGCAACAGAGCGCTGCCGGACATGCCGCTCACCAGGCCCAGCAGAAGGGAGGCACCCGTCGCCATCAGCCAGATCGTCAGCAACTGGCGCAACTGAGCGCGCGCCAGCAGCATGTTGAAGCGGCTGGCATCGGCGGGAAATGCCGGCGCCAGGCGTACCAAAGCCTGCTCGCCGGTGGTGCGCGCCAGCCAGGCCGGGGCCATGCCGGCCTGGAACAGGAACACCAGCAGGACACCCGAAATCGTCACCCAGCTGATCTGCGCGAAATATCCCGTCATCAGGGGCAATATGCCGCGCTGTCCCATGACGATCAAGGCGCCGGTCACGACGGCTGCCAGCGCCAGCGCGTTCGCCAGTGTGGCCGGCAGGCTGCGGCCCAGCGCGCGCATCAGCAGCGCGCCCTGCTTCCCCTGCGCCACGGCGCGCCGCAACAGCACGCCATCCCACGCAAAGCGGCCCGGCTGACGCTCGGCGACCGGCATGCCAAACGCCGAGCCGCTGATCTGGTGCGTGAACATGTGCCAGTGGCGCCGGCCCGCCTGCGGGAACATGGCCAGCATCGCCAGCGCGCCGAGCGCCGCCAATACCGCCAGTCCCGGCTGCGACGCGATCATGCCGTGCGCCACGGTCGCCAGCCAGGCGGGCAAATGCTCCCTGAGAATGAATGCGCCCAGTAACGGGAAATAGATCAGCCGCGCTACCGGAATGCCGGCCGTCATGGCAGCCAGGCCCAACGTGAAGAATGCCGCCAGCCACAAGACCGGACCGGGCGTACGCGTGATCAGATAGCTG
The DNA here is from genome assembly GCF_031995545.1 of Massilia sp. Classification (GTDB taxonomy): domain Bacteria; phylum Pseudomonadota; class Gammaproteobacteria; order Burkholderiales; family Burkholderiaceae_D; genus Telluria. The sequence continues at coordinate 72,937 of NZ_DAMAGA010000003.1, read as the reverse complement.
CCCATGCCGAGCACGCCAATGCCCAGCAGCCAGACCAGCAGGCTCAGTTCGATCAGGCGCCGGCGCATGCCCGGCACCAGTTGCGCGTTGGCCGGCGAATTGAGCTTGAGCGCCCCAGGCAGATAGGCCAGGGTCCAGGTGAACAGCAGGAAGCCGGCGGGGATGCACAGCGCCCAGCCGAGCCAGGCCTGCGTGCTGCCGGTGGCGCCGACGATCAGGGCCGATACCAGGGTCACGAAGATGGCCGCCAGCAACAGCAGGTGCCGGGAGAAGGAGCGCGTAAAACTCAGCGCCGCCTGCCACAGCAGCCAGTATTGGGCCAGGCGCGTGCTCATCGCGTCACCTCGAGGAACAGTTCTTCCAGGCTCAAGGGTTCTGCATGCACCACGGCCCCGGTGCGGCGCGCGCCTTCCAGCAGGTCGTCGAGCGGGCCTTGCAGCACGATCTTGCCGTCCTTGAGGAAGGCGACATCCAGTGCCACCCGTTCCAGGTCGGTCAGGATGTGGGTCGAGAACAGCACAGTGGTGCCGCGTTCGATCACGTCATCGATCAGCTCGCTCAAGAAGGCGCGCCGGCCGGCCGGGTCGAGCGCGGATACCGGTTCGTCCAGCACCAGCAGGTCGGGATCGTGGGCCAGCGCGCGGATGATCGACAGGCGCTGGCGCTCGCCGCCCGACAGCTTGCGGATCGGCTTGTTCAGCATGAGTTCATCGAAACCCCAGCGCGCCAGCAGCATCTCGACCCGCCTCTCGTTCCAGCGCGGGTACAGCGCCTTGAAGTAGGCCAGCATCTGCAGCGGCGTCATCCACTCGAACAGGTCGGACTTCTGTGGCACGTAGCCGATGCGGGCGCGGTTCGCGTCCGACAGCGCGGACAGCGGTTCGCCGAACAGTTCGATGCTGCCGGTGTCGCATTCGCGCAAGCCGAGCATGCATTCCATCAGGGTCGACTTGCCGGCGCCGTTGCGCCCCAACAGGCCGATCACCTGGCCCTGGCGCACCTCCCAGTCGAGTCCGTCGAGCACGGTCTTGCTGCCGAAGCGCATGGCGACGCCACGCATCTGGATGGGAGAAGCGGTCACGGTTGTTCCTTCAGGATGTGGGTGAAAAGAGCGAGCACGGTGTCGGGGTCGAGTTCGAGTTCGCGTGCTTCGCGCGCGGCGCGCTCCAGGGTCGGGCGCAGCAGGCCGGCGCGTTCGTGGGCGTCGTGCTTGTCGCTGGGCTGGCCGGCGACCGCCATGCCGATGCCGCGCCGGCGTACCAGTACGCCTTCGGTTTCGAGCAGGCCGTAGGCCTTGGACACGGTCATCGGGTTGACGGTGAGCTGCTGGGCGACTTCGCGCACCGAGGGCAAGGTCTCGCCCGGCGCCAGTTGGCCGCCGGCGACCAGGCGCCGGACCTGGTCGACCAGCTGGCGGTAGATCGGGTCGGATGAGCCGGGGACGATCGAGAACAGGTGGGTGAGCGGGATGGTCATTGCGTATTGGTGTATTAGTTGGTTAATACACTAACTACGCAGGGAGGAACTGTCAACGACTGGTGCTCATTTCATGCGTGGCGGGTAGCTACGCTGCCGTGATTGTTGGCCCTAAAAAGCGTCATCCCTGCACAGGGCGGGGATGACGGGGTAATTCAACGGCTAACCGATTACAAATGCGGCGTAATCTGCGGCATCAAATCATCAAACGTACGACCGACGCCATTCTCGCCGATCGCATGCATCTTCCATTCGCCGTTATGGCGATACAGCTTGGCCATGATCTGCGCCGAGTGCGAGCCGGTCACCGACAGGTTGAAGCGCGCCACTTCCTGGTTGTTGGCGGCGTTGATCAGGCGGCAGTAGGCATTTTCGACCGTCGAGAAGTTCTGGCCGGTGAAGCTGTTCACGGTGAACACCAGCGCCTTGATGTTGGCCGGCACGCCGTTCAGGTCGACCGAGATCTGTTCGTCGTCGCCGTCGCCGGCGCCGGTGCGGTTGTCGCCGCTGTGAACGATGCTGCCGTCACGGCTCTTGAGCTGGCGGAACCAGACGGTGTCGATCGCGCGGTTCGATTCGTCGAACAGCACCACCGAGGCGTCCAGGTCGACCGCTTCGGACTTGCCGCCGCCGAAGCCGAAGAAGCCTTTCGACTTGATCGCGTCCCAGCCCAGGCCCATGGTCACACGGCTCAGACCACCGCCGCCTTCCTTGTCCAGGGAAATCTTCTGTCCCTTTTGCAGATTGACTGACATTCTTGTTCCTCCTTATTTCGCAGGTTGCTGCATCCAGGCTTTGAATGCAGTACGGTTACGCGAACACACATACACCTTGCCGCGACCGGAGAAGCGCAGGACCATGCCTTCGCCGCTGGTCTGGCTGTTGATCAGATTGCCCAGGAAGCCGCCGCTGGTGCCGGTGGTGATCGAGATCTCGTAGCGCAGCGTGCTGTCCCAGCACACCACGTGCGAGTTGTCGATGATGGCGTCCTTGCCCGGCTCCACATCCAGCACCGACATCGAGCCGAAACCCGACACCACCACCTGGCCCTTGCCGCTGGTTTCAGTGACGAAGAAGCCGCCGCTCTGCGCGAACAGGGCGTTGCCGATGCTTTGCGTGCGCACCTTCAGGTCCACACCCGACGATGCCGCGACAAACGCGCCATCGCTGATGATGTATTGGTTCTGGCCGACGTCGGCGATCTGCATCGCGCCCGGGAGGGTCGGCGACAGCAGGCAGTCGCCGTCGCCGCGGGTGGCTTCGATGTGCTGCTGGAAGAACGATTCGCCGTTGGCGAAGGTGCGCATCAGGGCGCTACCGAGCCCGCCCTTCATCTTGCCTTTGAGGTCGAGGGTCGATTCCATCATCACCATCGCGTCGGATTCGCAATAGATGGTCTCGCCCTGCCTCATCGACACATGCAGGAAAGGATCGACATCCCCGGTCACGGTAAAAACTGGCATTTGGCTTCCTTTGAAAAGGGCGTTGGCGGCATGGCCTGGTTCATAGGCCATGCCGCTCGTATCTGACTAAGTAAAATTAAACGTTGACGCCGTAGTTGCGGGCCAGTGGGCCCAGGCCGCCGGCGAAACCCTGGCCGATCGCGCGGAATTTCCAGTCCGCGCCGTTACGGTACACCTCGCCGAAGATCATCGCCGCTTCGGTCGAGCTGTCTTCCGACAGATCGTAGCGCGCGACTTCCTGGTTGGTGGCGCCGTTGACGCAGCGGATGAAGGCCTTGCCCACCATGCCGAAGTTCTGGCGGCGCGCTTCGGCGTCGTGGATGGTCACGCCCAGCACCACCTTGTCGATGTCGGCCGGTACCTTGCTCAGGTCGATGGTGACGACTTCGTCGTCGCCGTCGCCGGCGCCGGTGGTGTTGTCACCGGCGTGGACCACCGAGCCGTCGGCCGACTTCAGGTTGTTGTAGAAGATGAAGTCGCTGTCCGAACGGACCTTGCCCGACGAATTGAGCAGGAACACGGCGCCGTCCAGGTCGAAGGCTGCGCCATCGGTGGCGCGGGTGTCCCAGCCGAGACCGACCTTCAGCTGGGTCAGGCCTGGGGCTTCTTTCGACAGGTTGACGTTACCGCCTTTTTGCAGACTGATTGCCATGATTGAGACTCTCCTGAAATGAAACTGCGTTGAACACCGGTTGATAAACGCAGCGAGCTGGTGTTCTGCCGCTCGCCGCGGATTCTGAATTCTGTGTTGCGGGTGTTCGTGTTACTCGCAGGGTTGGCGGCTATGCCGCCGACCCTACGTTGCTACTTGCCTCTTACGCGCCGAGTGCCGCGTGCTTCTTCTTGTACTGCAGCGAGCTCCACAGCGAAGCCAGGATGAAGGCCACGCCCACACCGCCGGTGATCAGCTCGGGTACATGCCACTTCATGCTGGCCAGCATGATCACGGCCAGGATGCCGATCGCGTAGTGCGCGCCATGCTCCAGGTAGACGTATTCGTCCAGCGTGCCCTTGCGCACCAGGAACACGGTCATCGAACGCACGAACATCGCGCCGATCGCCAAGCCCAGCATGATGATCACGACGTCGTTGGTGATCGCGAACGCGCCGATCACGCCGTCGAACGAGAACGATGCATCCAGCACTTCCAGGTACAGGAAACCGCCGATACCGCCCTTCTTGACCATGTCGCCAACTTCGCCGCCGCCTTCTTCGCTCTTTTCCAGCATGCTGCTGAGCATATCGACGCCAACATAGACCAGGATGCCCCACAGGCCGGCGATCAACACGACCATCTTTTGCGCTTCATCAACGTAAGTCATGCTGAAGAGCAAAGCAGCAATCGCGATCATCACAGCGATCGACGACACCTTGCCCAGTGCGCCGATCTTGGCCTCGAAGTTGCCCAGCCAGTGGGTTTCCTTCTCGTCGTCCAGCATGAAGTTCAGGAACACCAGCAGCAGGAACATGCCGCCGAAGGCCGCCACTTCAGCATGGTGGTTGGTCAGGTGCATGGAGAACGCTTTCGGATCCGACAGCGCCAGGTTCCACACCTCGGTAATGCCCAGGTCCGCGGCCACGGCCACGATGACCAGCGGGAACACCAGGCGCATGCCGAACACGGCGATGATGATGCCGACGCCCAGGAACAGCTTGATCCAGAACTCGTCCCAGTTCTTCAGCACCGAGGCGTTGACCACGGCGTTATCGAACGACAGCGAGACTTCCATCACCGCCAGGATCGCGGCCACGCCGAGCGCAGTGATCGCGCCGGCCGGACCTGCGTGGTCGTAGCCCCACCAGGCAGCCAGCGCCAGGCAGACTGCGGTCACGATGAATGACCAGGTAAAGTACTTCATTGGTGTTTCTCCCTCTTATTAAAAGTATGTGCTGCAGCGCGCAGTGTAGCTGCTGGCAGCATCTTGAAAAAGCGAAGATAATCGAAAGATTCCTTCGTAAAAACAGAACTAATGAGCCATACACCCACCAATTTCCGTCACCTCTACTACTTCTGGGTCGTGGCCAAGGAAGGCAGCATCACGCGCGCCGCCGAGCGCCTTGGCCTGGCGATCCAGACAGTCAGTACACAGCTTACCTTGCTTGAACAATCTTTCGGTAAAGCATTGTTCACCCAACAAGGCCGGCGCCTGGCGTTGACCGAGGCCGGGCGCCTGGCCATGTCCTACGCCGACCAGATCTTTTTATTGGGCGAACAGATGCAGGAAGCGCTGGACGCCTCCGACAGCGCGCGCATCCGCCTGGCGGTCGGCATCTCGGATTCGCTGCCCAAGTTCGTCGCCTACCGCCTGCTGGAAGTGACCACCCAGCTCGACATCCCGGTGCGCCTGGTGTGCCATGAGGACCAGTACGAGTCGCTGCTGGGCGACCTGGCCCTGCACAAGCTGGACGTGGTGCTGACCGACCGCGCCGTGCCCACCGGCACCACGCTGCGCGTGTTCAGCCACCTGCTCAGTGAAAGCGAAATGTTCGTGGTCGGCGCCCCCAACCTGGCCAAGGCCTGGCGCAAGGATTTCCCGGCCGGCCTGAAAGGTGCGCCGTTCCTGCTCCCGACCCGCAACAATGCCCTGCGCGCCAAGATCGACGACTGGTTCGAGCGCCACGGCATCCGTCCCGACGTGGTGGGCGAATTCGAGGACAACGCGCTGCTGAACACCTTCGGCCGGCGCGGGCTGGGCCTGTTCTTCACCCCGGCGGCGCCGGCGGCCGACATCAAATACCAGCTCGGGGCCGAGCTGGTGGGACGGGTGCCGGAGGTGCGCGAGCACTTCTATGCGATCTCGAACGAACGCAAGATCAAGCATCCGGCGGTGGAAGCGATCCTGTCGGCGGTGCACGGCGGTGTGCTGGCGGACGGATGAGCACCCCAATGGGCGGTACAATGGCCGCTGGCTTTGCCTTTTGTTAATAATACCAACCATGCAAAACGTATTGTTCCTCGTTCTCGCCCTGTTCCTGGTGGCGCTGAACGGCTACTTCGTGGCGGCGGAATTCAGCATCGTCACGCTGCGCAAGACGCGCGTGCGCGCCATCGCCAAGACCACCGGCATGCGCGGGCGCATCCTGGAAAAAGTCCACGGCCAGCTCGACGCCTACCTGTCTGCCTGCCAGCTCGGCATCACCCTGGCCTCGCTCGGCCTGGGCTGGGTCGGCGAACCGGCCTTCGCCAGCCTGCTCGAACCGGTGTTCGCCTTCGCCGGCGTGACTTCCGAAGAACTGATCCACGGCGTCTCGTTCGTGGTGGCGTTCTCGGTGATCTCGTTCCTGCACATCGTGGTCGGCGAACTGGCGCCCAAGTCGCTGGCGATCCGGCTGCCGGAAACGGTGGCGCTGTGGTGCGCCCTGCCGCTCTACTGCTTCTACTGGGCCATGTACCCGGCGATCTGGCTGCTCAACGCCAGCGCCAACACCGTGCTGCGCATGGCCGGCCTGGCCGGCGCCGGCGGCCACGACACCCATTACTCGCTCGACGAACTGAAAATGATCCTGCGCACCGGCACTCCGGGCGAAAAGATCACCCACGACGAGCGCAACATCCTGGCCCAGTCGCTCGACTTCAGCCAGCTGGCCGTGTCCGACCTGATGCGTCCGATCAACGAGGTCAGCGCCCTGTACGCCAGCCGTTCGCTCGAGCAGAACCTGGAGACGGTGCGCCGCAACCGCTTCTCGCGCTATCCGTATTTCGACGAGGACGGCGAAGAGGTGCTGGGCGTGATCCACCTGAAGGACCTGTACTTCGCACTGCAGTCGGGACGCCAGATCGCCGACCTGACGCAGTTTTTGCGCCCGGTCGAGACGATCTCGGCGCGCACGCCGGCGCAGGACATCTTCCGGCGCTTCCGCGGCGGCGCGCCGCACTTCGCCCTGATCGGCGAAAAGGGCAAGCGTCCGGTCGGCTTCGTCACGCTGGACAATCTGCTGGGCGCGATGGTGGGCGAGATCCGCGACGAATTCCGCATGAACGAGAACGACTGGCTGAAGCAGACCGACGGCACCTACATCGGCAAGGCCAGCCTGCCGATCTTCTCGCTCGAGCGCCTGCTGGGGATCGACATCGACAACGAGCAGATGGGCCTGGACGACGTGGAATCGGTCGGCGGCCTGCTGATGGAAAAGCTGGGCGACATCCCCAAGCAGGGCCAGCGCATCGAGTTCCCGCAATTCGACGTGGTCGTGAAAAAGATGAACGGTCCGCGCATCCTGCTGGTCAAAGTGATTCCACAGCTGGAACGTGCCGCGGAGAACGACGACCGCGACTGAAGAGCCGGCCACTGGCAGGGCCGCACGCCGGCTGCATGCCATCCTTATCGGGTACACGTACTGCGCATCACACAAAGTCACACAAAGGCTGACTTCGCTGCGAAAAAGTGATATTTTGCACAACGTGTACTGAATCTCACCAGAAGGCAGCGAATGTCCGTTCAGATTCGAAACAACGTCCAGGTGACCGGCGCGGGAGCGGTCACGATGGTTTTCGTACATGGTTTCGGGTGCGACCAGACCATGTGGCGTTTCCTGGCAGCCGGTTTCCAGGACCGCTACCGCGTCGTTACCTATGACCTGACTGGCAGCGGCGGCTCCGACAAGGCCGCTTATGACCGTGACAAATACGCGTCGCTGCACGGCCACGCCGCCGACCTGCTGGAAATTATCGACGCCTTCGCCGAAGGCCCGACCGTGGTGATCGGCCATTCGGTCGGCGCCACGATCGGCATGCTGGCCACGGTCGCCGCCCCGCGCCGCTTCGTGGCCCAGGCCATGGTCGCGCCCTCGCCCTGCTACATCAACGACGGCGACTACGTCGGCGGCTTCAGCCGCGAAGACATTTATGAACTGCTCGACACCATGGACGCCAACTACCTGGGCTGGGCCCAGAACCTGGCGCCCGCGATCATGGGCGCGCCCAACCGGCCCGACCTGCGCGCCGAGCTGACCAACAGCTTCTGCAGCATCGACCCGGACATCGCGCGCCACTTCGGCCGCGTCACCTTTTTGTCCGACCACCGCGCCGACGTGCCCAAGTCGATCGTGCCGACCCTGATCCTGCAGTGCAGCGACGACCTGATCGCACCGCGCCAGGTGGGCGACTACCTGCACCGCCATATGCCGCGCAGCACGCTGGCGCTGATCGAAAACGTCGGGCACTGCCCGCACATGAGCGCACCGAGTGCCAGTTCGCGCGCGATCGATCTGTTCCTGTCGCAGACATTGTTGCAAACCTATCCGCAAACGCTGGCCCCCACACGCTGACCCGCCATGGATACCGTCCAGTCCGCCAGCGATCTCCTGTTCCAGCAGGCCGCTTGCGGGTTACTGGCGACTGATGCCAGCGGCATCATCCTGTGCATCAACGCCACCGCGCTGGCCTGGCTCGGCTACGCGGAGGACGAAGCCGATGCACTGGCCGGCAAGGTACGCATGTGCGACCTGCTGTCGGTGGGTGCGCGCCTGTTCCACCACACCCGCTGCCTGCCGCTGCTGGAAACCCAGGGCGCGGTGGCCGAGATCCAGGTCGACCTGGCCACGCGCGGCGGCGGGCGCATGCCGGTATTGATCAACATCGTGCGCCGGCGCGAACCGGGCGCCATGCAGGCGGTCGACCATTGGGCGCTGTTCAAGTCGGTCGACCGGCATGCCTACGAACATGCGCTGCTGGGCGCGCGCCGCACCGCCGAGGCGGCGCTGGAAGCGCGGCGCGAAGCCGAACTGCAATTGCAGGCGCTGAACGAACAACTGTCGAAGGCCGACCGGCGCAAGGACGAATTCCTGGCCACCCTGTCGCACGAGCTGCGCAACCCGCTGGCGCCGATGCGCAGCGCGCTGGACGTGTTCCGGCTGCGCCACGCCAAAGACGACGATAGCGCCGACACGCGCCTGATGCTGGCCTTCGACCGCCAGCTGCGCCACCTGACGCGGCTGGTGGACGACCTGATGGAAATCTCGCGCATCACCCAGAACCGCATGCAGCTGCGCCGCGCCCCGGTCGACCTGTGCGCGCTGGCGCGCGGCGCCGCCCACGACATGGCGCCGGCGGTGGCGGCCGCCCGCCACACGCTGCGCCTGGCGATTCCCGACACGCCGCTGGTGGTCGACGGCGACGCCACGCGCCTGGCCCAGGTGACCATCAACCTGCTGGCCAATGCCGCCAAGTACACGCCGGACGGCGGCCTGATCGACCTCGAGCTGGACTGCGCCGACGGCCATGCCGAGCTGCGCGTGCGCGACAACGGCATTGGCATTCCGCCCGAGGCGCTGGGCACCGTGTTCGAGATGTTCTCGCAACTGGAGCCGGCGCTGCAGCGCGCGCGCGGCGGCCTGGGCATCGGCCTGGCGCTGGCGCGCGGCATCGTCGACCTGCACGGGGGGTCGATCGGCGTGGCCAGCGACGGCCCCGGACGCGGCAGCGAATTCACGCTGCGCCTGCCGCTGGTGGCCGGCTGTGCCGAGGTGGTGCAGGAAGAGCCGCCGGCGCCGATACCGGCGGCGCTGCGGGTGCTGGTGGTGGACGACAATGTCGACGCCGCCGAAACAATGGCCATGGCGCTGGAACTGTTCGGCTGCGAAGCGCGCATGGCGCACACCGCCAGCGACGCGCTGGTGATGGCGCCGGCCTATGCGCCGGACGTCGCCCTGCTCGACATCGGCCTGCCCGACATCAACGGCTACGAACTGGCGCGGCGCCTGCGCGCCCAGGCCGACGGGCGCGCCCTGATCCTGATCGCGGCCACCGGCTGGGGCCAGGAAAAGGATCGTCAGCTGGCCTTCGACGCCGGCTTCGACCATCACCTGACCAAGCCGATCGATGTCGAACGGCTGCGCCTGCTGCTGGTGCGCTAGGCCGTCCCGGCCTGTTCAGCGCGGCGCCGGCGCATAGTCGGTATAGCCGCGTTCGCCTCCCTGGTAATACGTCTCCGGGTCGGCCACCGCCAGCGGCAGACCATGGCGGAAGCGTTCGACGAGATCGGGGTTGGCGATATACGGCGCACCGAACGACACCAGATCGGCGTGGGCCGCTTCAAGCATGGCGCGTGCGGACTCCTGTGTCAGCCCGCCATTGGCCATGATCGTACCGTCGTAGAACGGGCGGAAATACGCGGCCGTGCCGGCCGCCAGCGCCGCCACCGGCGTGCCGCCCAGGTCACCGGCCGGATGGTACAGCTGCAGATAAGCCAGCTTCAGTTTCGAGACTTCCGCTACCAGGTACTCATAGGTCGGCAGCGTCTGCGCCGTCGGCTGCAGCCTGCCGAGGCCGACGCCGGGACTGAGCTTGAGGCCGACGCGACCCGCGCTCCATTCTCCGATCATCGCTTCCAGTACCTCGAGCACGAAGCGGGCACGGTTCTCGATGCTGCCGCCGTAGTGGTCCCGGCGCAGGTTGAAGGTCTCGTTCAAAAATTCGGGAATCAGGTAGCCGACGATGCCGTGCAGTTCGACCCCATCGAACCCGGCCTGGCGCGCCAGGCGCGTGGCGTGCGCATAGTCGCCGATCGTGCGCTCGATATCCTCCAGCGTCATCGCCTGCGGCGTGGGCGAGGTCTTGAAGCCTCCGGGGGTGAACACCGGCTGCTCGAGGCCGACGGCGGACGGTGCCAGCGGCAGCCGGCCGCAATGCAGGTCGGGGTGCGAGGCCGCGCCGCAGTGGCCGAGCTGCACGAAGATGCGGCCCCCGTCGGCATGTACCGCATCGGTCACCCGCTTCCAGCCTTCGGCCTGGCGTTCGTTGAACAGGCCCGGCACCTGCAGCGCGCCGATCGCCTCCTCGCTCGGCCAGGTGCCCTCGCTCATGATCAGGCCGGCCGAGGCGCGCTGGCGGTAATACTCGGCCTGCAGCGCGACCGGGACCAGGTCCGGGTTGTCGGTGCGGGCGCGCGACATCGACGCCATGACGATGCGGTTGGGCAGCTCGACGTCGCCGATCTTGATGGGCTGGAACAGGATATCGTTGGACGGCATGGAGGACTCCGGTAAGTGTGGACGGGATGCTGTTCCAGATGGTAGCCGCTGTGATAGGATTTACACCAGTACGTACTTTTTTGTAAGTGTAAAAATTGGAGATGGCCGGATGAAAGAAGCTCCCTTCAACTGCGGCATGGAAGCCGTGCTGGACCTGGTCGGCGCCAAGTGGAAACTGCTGATCGTCTATCACCTGATCCATGGCGAGCAGCTGCGTTTCAGCGAGCTGAGAAGACTGGTCGGCAATGTCAGCGAAAAGATGCTGAGCCAGCAGCTCAAGGAGATGGTCGCTGACGGCCTGGTGCGGCGCATCGATTTTCGCACCGTGCCGCCGCATGTCGAGTATGCCCTGACAGCATTCGGCAAAGGCCTCGCCGGGACGCTGCAGCCGGTGTGTGCATGGGGTTCCGAGAACATGGCAGAGATCGGCGCGATCGCTTCCGCGCGTGCCATTCGGACCGCCTAGCCGCAGCACGCGACCGGGACAAGGGCCGCATCGGAGTCTATACTTACCAAAAGGTATGTATGATCCGAAATCTCCGCTGACGACTAAGCGTCGTCGTCGGACAGGATCACATCCAGCATGCGTTTGGGATTGACCACGAAGTCGCGCATCACCTGAAAGTGTTCGGTCTCTTGTGCCGTGCTCAATTGCACGCCGTGCGCGCTGCAGTTGTACAGCCAGGCATCCGGATACGCCATCAGGATCGGCGAATGGGTCGCGATCACGAATTGCGAGCCGGCCTGCGCCAGCTCATGGATGCGGCGCAGCGCCGCCAGCTGGCGTTGCGGCGACAGGGCCGCTTCCGGTTCGTCGAGAACATAAAAACCGTTGCCGCCGAAGCGCTCCATCAGCAGCGCCAGGAACGATTCGCCGTGCGACTGCTCGTGCAGCGAGCGGCCGCCGTAGGAAGCGATGATGCGTGGGCCGCCTAACGGCTCGCTGTCCAGCTGCTCGATCTCGGTGGCGAGGTTGAAAAAGCTTTCGGCGCGCAGGAAGAAACCGTCCTTCGGGCGGCGGTAGCTCTTGCCGAGCCGGATGTAGCGGTGCAGCTCCGAATGCGAGCGGCGCGTGGAAAAGCCGAAGTTCATGCTGCCGCCTTCGGGATTGAAGCCGAAGGCCACCGCGATCGCCTCCAGCAGCGTTGACTTGCCGGTGCCGTTCTCGCCCACCAGGAAGGTCACCTTCGGGTGCAGCTTGAGCGTGTCCAGGCCGCGGATCGCGGGCAGCGAAAAGGGATAGTCGTCGAACGACGGTACCTCGCTCACGCGCAGCTGCAGTTGCGAGACGAACTGGGTCGAGATCATGGACGCGTCCTTTTCCTGCGGATCACTACGGTGCGCGCCAGCTTGTCGTGCCAGCCCTGCTTGCGCGGATCGATGCCGACCCAGATCAGGCCCAGGCCGAGCGGGATGGTGGAGACGAAATAGCCGAGGTAGCGGATCACGAACTGCAAGGTGCTCGGCTTGCCGCCGGTACGGGCGTCGACAATGACGGCGTCGATGCCCATCTTGCCGGGCGTGCTGGCAAACAGCATCCACAGCGCCATGACCGCCACCACCGGCAGTACATAGCCGATGGCGAATTCGACCCAGTAGGCGGCATGGGCGCGCTGCTCCCAGTCGCTGAGCGCATAGATCACCCACAGCAGCAACGCGGAAACCACCAGCAGCAGGATGGTGTCGAGCAGTGCGGCGCTGACGCGTGCCCAGAAGCCCACGTATTCGGTGTCAGCATCCAGGCTCATGCACGTTCTCCTCGGGTTCAAATTGCGGGTCAGCAAAACACACGATAGCATGGCAGTCCGGATTCCAGATCATCGCACCATGAACAAAACACTCGCTCCCCTGCTGCTGTGCCTTGCCACACTGTGCTGCGCCACGCTCGCGCACGCCTGCGAGCGGCGCGATCCCGAAGCCAATGGCGACGACCGCACCCGCCACGTGCGCCTGTCGAGCGCGATGGACGACGCCGCGATCCTGCGCGCCCTGCGCCTGCAGCCCGATCGGGCCGAGGTCACGCGCAGCACGGGCAGCAGCAGCGCCGGCGCGAAGTACGTGTACTTCCATCGTACCGTCACGATCGTGCGCGCGGCCTCCGGCGCGGTGCAGGTGGAGATGCTGGAAAAGGAGCGCAAGCCGCTGGTGTGGAAGCTCGGCGCCTGCTGAGCTTGCGCCGCTAGCGCATGTTCGGCTAGGGCGTGCCCGGCTGGCTCCTGGCACGCGCCAGCTGGCGGTCGAGCGCGTTGGCGAAGTTCTGGCGGTCGGCCTGGCTGAAGGCGGGCGGGCCGCCGGTATCGACGCCGCTGCCGCGCAGTTCTTCCATGAAGGCGCGCATCGTCAACTGCTGGGCGATGGTGTCCTTGGTGTACCAGTCGCCGCGTGGATTGAGCGGCAGGCCGCCCTTCTCCAGCACCAGTGATGCCAGTGGAATGTCACCGGTGACGACGATGTCGCCCGGACTGACCCGTTCGACGATCTCGGCATCGGCCGCATCGGCCCCGGCCGGTACCTGCAGCGCGCGGATGAAGCGCGAGCCGGGCACGCGGATCAATTGATTGGCCACCAGCGTGACGTTCAGTTGCAGGCGATCGGCCACCCGGAACAGGATGTCCTTGATGACGGCGGGACAGGCGTCGGCGTCGACCCAGATGTGCATGGTTTAAGTTCGTTGAGTGGTGCAGGAACGGCAATTGTACGTGCAGCGGCACTTACCTGACGGCCTGTTCCGCCTCTTCGTCATGGCGCACGATCGGGTCGCGCGTGCCGGTCCATTCGCTCATCAGGGAATAGCCCACCGCCAGCAGCGTCGGCCCGATGAACATGCCGACAAAACCGAAGGCGATCACGCCGCCCAGCACACCGAGCAGCGTCAGTAAAAACGGCAGGCTGCTGCCGCGGCTGATCAGCATCGGGCGCACCACGTTGTCGACGCCACTGATCAATACCGTGCCCCAGATCACCATGAAGATCGACCAGCCGGTCTCGCCATGCGCGAACAGCCACAGCGCCGCGCCGCCCCACACCAGGGGCGGCCCGAGCGGGATCAGCGAAGTCAGGAACACCAGCACCGACAGCAGCGGCACCGCCGGCACGCCGGCAATGAAGAAGCCGATTGCCGCCACCAGCGCCTGCGCCAGCGCGGTGCCGAGCAGGCCGTACATCACGCCGCGCACGGTCTGGCTGACGGTCAATTGAATCGATTCGGCGCCCTCGCCCATCACCTTGCGCATGGTCACCGCGATCACCGCCAGCAGCGCATTGCCGTCGCGGTACAGGAAGAAACTGACGAAAGCGGCCAGGCTCATCTGGACGACGCCGGTGCCGAGCATGATGCCACCCGCCACCAGCCAGTGGCGCGCCGGTTCCAGCATGCGCTGGGCCAGGGCCAGCATCTGCTCGCGGCTGGCGATCAGGTCTTGCAGATAGGTTTCGATCGTGGGACCGACCAGCGGGATCTCGCGGATCCAGGTCGGGGTCGCCAGCTCGCGGTGCTCGATCATCACGCGCAGTTCGCTGAAACCGCGCGCGACGTCGTCGGCCAGGTTCCAGGCCACCATCGACAGCGGAATGATGAACAGCAGCGTCAGCGTGAGGGTCATGGTCAGCGCCGCGATCGTGCGCTGGCCGCGCATGCTGTTCAGCAGGCGCAGGTACAGCGGCCAGGTGGAGATCGCGACGGCGGCGGCGAACAGGATCGCCGGCAGGAAGGGACGCAGGACGTAGAGACAGCCCAGCGTGAGCAGGACGACAATGGCGATACGGGTGTAGTTCCTGCCGGGTCGTTGTTCCATGCCGTCCTGCAAAGATGATGTTTACAGCATCATCATAGCAGTTGGCGCAGGTCGTGGGCGATGATGGCCGGGCCCTGGTTATGGCGAATGAACAGGCGCAATTGGCCCTGGCGGTCGAACACGAAGCTGCCCGCGGTGTGGTCCACCGTGTAGCTGCCCGGGTCGGCGCCCGGCTGCTTGGCGTAGAACACCTTGAATTCCTTGGCCACCTTGGCGGTCTGCTCGGCATTGCCATACAGGCCGATAAAGCGCTTGTCGAAGGCCGGCACATAGTGCGACAGCAGTTCCTGGGTATCGCGCTCGGGGTCGACGGTGACGAACAGCACCTGCACGTCGTCGGCCGACGGGCCCAGTTCCTTCATCACGGCGGCCATTTCGGACATCGTGGTCGGGCACACGTCGGGGCATTGGGTATAGCCGAAGAACATCACCACCAGCTTGCCGCGGAAGTCCTGCAGCGTGCGCTGCTTGCCGGTGTGATCGGTCAGGGTAAAACCCTTGGCATAGTCGACGCCGGTGACGTCGGTGTTGTGGAAGGCAGGCGGCTTGTCCTTCAGCTTGTCGCAGCCGGCGCCGAATACGGCCAGTGCGGCGACCAGCGCCACGGTCATCAGTTTTTTCATGTCAGAACTTGAAGTAGTGGTCGACCAGCAGGGCCGCGAACAGCAGCGACAGGTACACGATCGACCAGGTGAAGGTCTTGCGCGCCGCCAGGTCGCTGTAGTTGCGGTGCACCCGCCACGAGTGGCGCAGGAAGATCGCGTTGAGCGGAATCGCCGCCGCCAGGTAGATCAGGCCGCTCATGCCGACCGCGAACGGCAGCAGCGTGGTGGCGGCCAGGCCGATGGTGTACAGCCAGACCTGCAGGCCGGTGTACTTCATGCCGTGCGTGATCGGCAGCATCGGCAGGCCCGATGCCGCGTAGTCTTCGCGGCGGTACATCGCCAGCACCCAGAAGTGCGGCGGGGTCCACATGAAAATGATCAGCACCAGCAGCCAGGCTTCCATCGGCACCTCGCCCGCCACCGCGGCCCAGCCCAGCGCCGGCGGCATCGCGCCCGACAGGCCGCCGATCACGATGTTCTGCGACGTGTTGGGCTTTAGCAACATCGTATAGATGAAGGCATAGCCGACGAAGGTGATGAAGGTCAGCCACATGGTGAGCGGATTGACCAACGTGTACAAGACGTACATGCCGAGGCCGCCGATCACGAGCGAGAACAGTGCCGTCTGCGTAAAGCTGAGTTCACCGGATGCGGTGGCGCGGCGGGCGGTACGCGCCATGCGCGCATCGACCTCCGCCTCGACCAGGCAATTGACCGCAAAGGCGGCGCCGGCGAGCAGCCAGATGCCGACCGTACCGGCGATCAGGGTCTGCCAGCCGGGGAAACCGTCGGTGGCGAGGAACATCCCGATCACGGCGCAGAACACCGCCAGCTGCGTCACGCGCGGCTTGGTCAGGGTCCAGTATTGCGAGAACCGGCTCGGAGGCTTGTGGATGGCTGTCTGGGTCGTCATTGGGTGCTTGCTGGCGTGGCGAATTGTTGCGCTGGGGCGGCGCCGGCCACGTCGAGTTGGAACTTCACCCGGTAGTTTAACATGGTCACCAACAGGACAAGCAGGGCAGCCCCGGCGTTATGCATCACGGCGATCGCCAGCGGGAAGTCGAAGTACACGGTGGCGATGCCGGTGAACAGCTGCACGCCCAGCACCAAGGCGAGCTTGCGTGCGGTCGGGCCCAGTCCCGGAATATTCCATGCGCGCCACACCGCCAGACCGAGCACGATCACCAGCACCAGGGCAAAGGCGCGGTGTACCCAGTGGATCGCCACCAGCGCCGAGAACGGCAGGTAGTGGCCGGCGGCGGTCTTGCCCAGTTCGCGCCACAGGTGGAAGCCGTGCTCGAAGTCGAGTTCCGGCACGATCTGGCCCTGGCACAGCGGGAAGGTGTCGCAGGCCATGGTCGCGTAGTTGGTGCTCACCCACCCGCCCAGTGCGATCTGGACGGTGAGCGCGACCGCGCCCAGCAATGCCAGCAGGCGCAGGCCGCGCAGGCGGCGCAGCAATGCTTCGCCGCGTGGCGGCGTCGGCGGATGCATCAGGAAGTCTTCGCGCCCGCCCATCCAGGCCAGCATCGCCAGCAGCGTCATGCCCAGCAGCAGGTGGCCGGTGACGATCGCCGGCTGCAGTTTGAGAGTGACGGTCCAGGCGCCGAACGCGCCCTGGATCAGCACGAACACGAACAGCGCCAGCGGCATCGCCGGTTTATAGGCGATGTTGCGGGTGCGGCGGTACTGGATGATCGAGGTGAACAGCAGCGCCATGATCAGGGCGCCGATGCCCATCGCCAGGTAGCGGTGGATCATCTCGATCCAGGCTTTTACGACGGTCACCGGGCCGGTCGGCATGGCGGCCTCGGCGGCGGCGATCTCGGTGTGCGCCAGGAACGGGTTGGCTTCGCCGTAGCAGCCCGGCCAGTCCGGGCAGCCCAGGCCGGAATCCGTCAGGCGCGTGAAGCCGCCGAACACGATCAGGTCGAAGGTCAGGAACACCATGATCCAGACCAGCTTGCGGTATTTGTTGACGCTGGTGGACATCCAGACCATGGCCAGCGGCAAGCTGGCCACCAGCAGGCCCATCAGGCCGAGGTGAAGCAGTGAAGACAGATCCATGCGGTTTGCGACTCAGGTTGACTGGTGCGCCGGTGGACGATTCCACCCGCGCGCCGATTGGAGGCGATGTGCGGCCGGCGCGGTAGTCGGCGCGGCTTAGCCGATCGACGACGCCTTGAGCAGTTTGACAATGTCCTTGTAGACCTTGCCAGGGAACGGCTGTTTCGGGAAGCGCATCATGAGGTTGCCAAGCGGGTCGATCATGTAGACATGGTCGCCCGGCTTGGTGTCGGGCTCTGCCGGCAGCCATTTTGCCACCGTTGCAGCCGGCGCGCGCAGCATCTCGGTGCCGTCGTATTCGCGCATGACGACGGTGTCGATCGGCTTGTCGTCGGTGATCAGCCAGACGCGCTCCATGCGCTCCATGTTCTTGCCCTGCATGGTGCGCCACTGGCGCATCGCGTACAGCTGGCGCTGGCACTCCTCGTCGCACTGGCCGCTGCCGGTGCGCAGCATGATCCACTTGCCTTTCAGGTCGTGCAGCGTGCGCGGCTTGCCGTCGAGGGTGGTGGTGGCCATCTCGGGGATCGGATACTGGCGCGGATCGAGGATGGTGCCGTAGTTGTTGCGCTCGACCGGCTTGGCGACGTAGTAGGTGAAATAGGAAGCAAGCAATGGCGTGGCGCACACGGCCAGTATCAGCAGCAGCTTGCGGCGGCCGCGGCGTTGCGCGGTCTTGGGGTCAATCTGTTTTTCCTGATCCACGTCGAAATCCCGTTATCACATAAAAGAGGACGGCCAGCGCCGCCAGCGCATACCACTGGAAGGCGTAGCCGCGATGCTTGTCGATGCCGGCGTCAGGCGCCGGCCAGTCGCGCGCCAGGCGGTCGTCCTGCGTCGCCGGCGCCGTCTGCTGCACCAGGAACGGCTGCAGCCGTAATCCGCTGGCGCGTGCCAGGTCCTGCGGCGTCAGGTTCTGGACCTGGGCGCCGGGCGCCAGCGGCGGGCCCTCGCCCAGCTCCATTACGCGTCCGCTCGAGGCCACCACCTGGCCTTCGACCAGGAGCTCGCCGGCGGGCGTGGCGAACGGCGGCAGCTTGCCGAATTCGGCCTGGCGCGGCAACCAGCCGCGCAGCACCAGCACATGCATGTCCGAACCCGCTATTTTAAACGGCATTGCGAGATAAAACCCGGACTGGGTACCCATCGGGCGGTTGGCCAGGAAGATCGGCCACTCACTGACGAATCGGCCACGCAGGCGTACGCGGCGAAACGCCAGTTCGTCGGCCGAGGCGATGGCCGGGCCGAGATCGAGCGGCGGCTCGGCGCCGCGCTGCAATTGCTGCGCCTGCAGTTCGGTCTTGTAGGCGGCCCGGTCCTGCTGCCAGTTGCCGAGCAGGATGCCGATGATGGCGACGATCAGCGCCGCGATGAAGGGAATGGGGCGAAAACGGGGGGCGAACCGCATTACAATGAAGCCTCAACCTTTCGCGGGCCGTCCATGAAAATCTTCGTTGCCATTGCGTTCATTCTGATCCTGGCCAGCCTGGGTTCGGCGTTGTTTTTCCTGATGCGTGACAAGGGGCGAACCAATCGCACCGTGCATGCGCTGGCGATGCGGGTCGGGTTGTCGATCGCGTTGTTTTTGTGTTTGCTGGCGGCGTATCAGATGGGGTGGATTGCGCCGACCGGGTTGCGTTGAAGGTCGGGGTTCATTCATCCGGTGGTTGAACGCGTCGGCGGCGGAGCGCGGGGCCGCCTAGGCCAACCCTACACATTCACAACCAGTACACCACCACGTACAAGCCCAGCCACACCACGTCCACGAAGTGCCAATACCACGCCGCCCCTTCGAAACCGAAGTGATTATCCGGCGTAAAGTGCCCCTTCATCACGCGATACAGGATCACGGCCAGCATGATCGCGCCCATGGTCACGTGGAAGCCGTGGAACCCGGTCAGCATGAAGAACGTCGAACCGTAGATGCCCGAAGTCAGCTTCAGGTTCAGGTCCTGGTAGGCGTGCATGTACTCATAGACCTGGAAGCCCATGAACACCGCGCCGAGCAGGATGGTCGCAGCCAGCCACACCGCGGTCTTGTGGCGGTGCCCGGCGCGCAGCGCGTGGTGGGCGATGGTCAGCGTCACGCCCGAGGTCAGCAGCAGGGCGGTGTTGATGGTCGGGATCGGGAACGGCCCCATGATGTTGAAGTGATCGACCACGCCCGCCGGGCCGGTATTACCCCAGTGCGCGGCGAAGTCGGGCCACAGGATCTTGTGATCGAGATCGGCCAGCCACGGCATCGACACCGCGCGCGCATAGAACAGCGCGCCGAAGAAGGCGCCGAAGAACATCACTTCGGAGAAGATGAACCAGCTCATCGACCAGCGGTAGGCGACGTCGATGCGCTTGCTGTACAGGCCCGATTCGGATTCACGGATCGCCTCGCCGAACCAGAAGTACAGCACGATCAGCATGGCGGCGATGCCGGCCAGGCAGACGGCGGGCGCCCACGACATGCCGTTGACCCAGCCGGAGGCGCCGGTCATGGTGACCAGCATCGAGATGCCGGCGCACAGCGGCCAGCGCGACGGGCCGGGCACGAAGTAGTACGGGGCGGCGGTTTGTGGCGAACTCATCCTTGTCTCCTTGCTGGGTTCTTAGGCATGCTGCTGTCGAAGAAAAATCCTGCTCGATTACGACGTTCTGATGAAACTATGAAACCGCGAATCGCACTGCCACCATCAGCAGTCCGATGAAGATCACTACCCCGATCAGCGCCGCGACGATCACGTGCACCGGATTCAGATTGGCCGCATCGCTCTCGTAATCCTTGCGCTTGCGCACCCCGAAGAACGACCACAACACCGCCTTCATCGTGGCCAGGAAACTGCCCTTGCGCTGATGCGGCTTGTCGATCATCCGTTCTTGCCATCCGCCGGCGTCGCCGACGCCTTGAACGCCCCGCCGATCTCGAAGAAGGTGTACGACAAGGTGATGTTCTTCACCTCGCGCGGCAGCTTCGGATCGATGAAGAACACCACCGGCATCTGGCGCGCTTCATTGGCCTGCAGCGTTTGCTCGCGGAAGCAGAAGCACTCCACCTTCATGAAATGCGGCGTGGCCGACTGCGGCGCATAACTCGGAATCGCCTGCGCCTTGACCGCCCTGCCCTGCGTATTGACCACCTCATACATCACGGTCGCCAGCTCGCCCGGATGCACGTCGATGCTGCGCGTGGTCGGGCGGAAGCGCCACGGGCCCTGCGCATTGCCGTCCAGCTCGACCGTGATGGTGCGCGAGGTATCCACCTGCGAATTGACCGGCGCCGCCACGAATTCGCCCTTCTGGGTCAGCACATTGATGCCCAGCACCTCGCAGATCTGGCGGTACACCGGCACCAGCGCGTAACCGAAGCCGAACATGGCCACCGCTACCACCACCAGCTTGCCGAGGGTGCGGCGGTTCAGGCGCAGCAGCTTGCCGTTGGGCGCGTTGGTGGTCATCGTGGATCAGCTAAGCCAGAGGAACTTGACGAACACGCTGATGAAAAAGAACAGCGCCAGCCCGCCCAGCAGCAGCGCGGTCTTCAGGTTGTTCGGTTTGCGCGACGAATTCATCATACCCCCGTCATTTCACCAGCGGCGGATGCTCGAAGGTGTGGAACGGCGCCGGGCTCGGCACGGTCCACTCCAGGCCTTCCGCGCCCTCCCACGGCTTCGGCAGCGCCGGCGCGCCGCCGCGGATGGTCGGCAGCACCACCGCGAACAGGAAGTACACCTGCGACAGACCGAAACCGAAGGCACCGATCGACACGATCATGTTGAAGTCGGTGAACTGGGTGGCGTAGTCGGCATAGCGGCGCGGCATGCCGGCCAGGCCCAGGAAGTGCATCGGGAAGAAAGTGATGTTGAAGGAAATCAGCGACAGCCAGAAGTGCATCTTGCCGCGCCCTTCGGGATACATGTGCCCGGTCCACTTCGGCGCCCAGTAATAGAAGCCCGCGAACAGCGCGAACAGCGAACCGGCCACCAGCACGTAGTGGAAGTGCGCCACCACGTAATAGGTGTCGTGCACCTGGATGTCGATCGGCGTCACCGCCAGGATCAGGCCGGTGAAGCCGCCCATGGTGAACACGAAGATGAAGCCGACCGCGAACAGCATCGGCGTCTCGAAGGTCATCGAACCCTTCCACATGGTGGCGACCCAGTTGAACACCTTCACGCCGGTCGGCACCGCGATCAGCATGGTGGCGTACATGAAGAACAGTTGTGACGTCACCGGCATGCCGGTGGTGAACATGTGGTGGGCCCAGACGATGAACGACAGGATCGCGATCGAGGCGGTGGCATACACCATCGAGGCATAGCCGAACAGTGGTTTGCGCGCAAAGGCCGGAATGATCTGCGAGACGATGCCGAACGCCGGCAGGATCATGATGTAGACCTCGGGGTGCCCGAAGAACCAGAAGATGTGCTGGTACATGACCGGATCGCCGCCGCCGGCAGCGTTGAAGAACGAGGTGCCGAAGTGGCGGTCGGTCAGGGTCATGGTGATGGCCCCGGCCAGCACCGGCATCACCGCGATCAGGAGGTAGGCCGTGATCAGCCAGGTCCAGCAGAACATCGGCATCTTCATCAGCGTCATACCGGGCGCGCGCATATTGAGGATGGTGACGATGATGTTGATCGAGCCCATGATCGACGAGGCGCCCATGATGTGCATTGCGAAGATCGCCATGTCCATGCCGATGCCCATCTGCGTCGACAGCGGCGCGTACAGCGTCCAGCCAGCGGCGGTGGCGCCGCCCGGCACCAGGAACGAGCCGGCCAGCAGGATCGCGGCCGGTGGCAGCAGCCAGAACGAGAAGTTGTTCATGCGCGCGAACGCCATGTCGGAGGCGCCCACCTGCAGCGGCAGCATCCAGTTGGCGAAACCGACGAAGGCCGGCATGATCGCGCCGAACACCATCACCAGGCCATGCATGGTGGTGAGCTGGTTGAAAAATTCGGGACGGAAGAACTGCAGGCCGGGCTGGAACAGCTCGGTGCGGATCATCAGCGCCAGCACCCCGCCCGAGAGCAGCATGATGAACGAGAACCACAGGTACAGCGTGCCGATGTCCTTGTGGTTGGTGGCGAACAACCAGCGCCGCCAGCCGTGCGGGTGGTCGTGCGCGTGGTCATGCGCGTGGTCGTGTTCGTGAGCGTGGTCGAGCGTGCTGGTAGTCATGTCAGTATCCCCGGTGCGAACCTACAGCTTCGTTACAGCGTTATTGTTTGCGTGCAGCCAGAACCTCGGCCGGTTGGACGATATTTTCCGCAGCCTTGTTCGACCAGGTGTTGCGGGTGTACGTGATCACGGCGGCGATCTCGGTATCCGACAACTGCTTCCAGGCCGGCATTTCGGTCGGGAACTTGCCGGTTTTCTGGCCATTCAGCAGCACCTCGATCTGGTGTCCCTTTTCGCCATTGACCACCTGCGAGCCGTCCAGTGCCGCGAACGCGGCCGGCACGCCCTTGCCGTTGGCCTGGTGGCAGGCCACGCAGTTGGCGGCATACACCGCTTCGCCACGGGTCTTGAGCTCGTCGATGGTCCAGGTCTTGGTCGGATCGTCGGCCAGCGCCGCCATCTCCTTCTTCTTGCCCTCGACCCAGGCGGTATAGTCTTCGGCAGAGAGCACGCGCACCACGATCGGCATGAAGGCGTGGTCCTTGCCGCACAGCTCGACACAGTTGCCGCGGTACACGCCGACCTTCTCGGCCTTGAACCAGCCGTCGCGCACGAAACCCGGAATCGCATCCTGCTTGATGGCGAAGGCGGGGATGGTCCAGGCGTGGATCACGTCATTGGCAGTGAACACCATGCGGATCTTCTTGCCGACCGGGACCACCATCTCGTTGTCCACTTCCAGCAGGTAGTTTTCACCGCGCGCTTCGGTCGGCGCCACGCCCGGCTCGCCGATCTGGCTGCGCGGGGTCGACAGGTTGGACAGGAAGGAGATGCCTTCGCCCTCGCCTTTCAGGTAATCGTAGCCCCACTTCCACTGCATGCCGGTGGCCTTGATGGTGAGGTCGGCGTTGGAAGTGTCCTTCAGCGCCACCACGGTCTTGGTGGCCGGCAGCGCCATGCCGATCACGATCAGGAACGGGACGATGGTCCAGGCGATCTCGACGGCGGTGGATTCGTGGAAGGTGGCGGGCTTGTGCCCGAGCGACTTGCGGTGCTTGAAGACCGAGTAGAACATCACGCCGAACACGCCGACGAAGATCACCAGGCACACGATCATCATCCAGTTATGCAGCGAATAGATGTCGGCGCCGACGGCGGTCACCGGGGTCTGCATATTGAGCTGGTGCTGCACCGGGCGGCCCGTGATTTGCGGGTCGGCCCAGGCGGCCGTGGAGGCGAAGATGGCGCAGCCGGACAGCACGGCCTGAAGTCGCGTTGCATATGTCATGTATGTCCCCAACCACCCTAAAAATAGAACTATTTTTAAACGGCCAGAAATTCCAAGAACGCACAGTGGCCGCTCCGAAACCTGTCGCAGGGGGATTGCCAGGTCAGCGACTGCATGGCGGACATGGCAAAAACCATCTCGCCCCACCCGGCAATACGATGCTGCCGGATTCAGGCGACTCTGCGGATGCTGCACTTCATGACACTGCCTCGTGCCGGCCTGCCGCTTTTTTCAGCGTTGTTTTGAGCCGGACGATAAAAATGGCAATTGATTATATCTAAAGCACTAATTTTTATTCAAGGAAAATCGGGCGTGCCGACACATGGGTCATGCACGCTGGGTGTTCACGGCTTGCGCGGCTGGAAACGCACGATCGATTCGCCCGCCGCCGTGGTGCGCGGCGCCGGCAGGAAGGCATGGCCGTAAATGACTTCGAACGTCAAACCCAGCTTGCCGTCGGGACGGCGCTTGGCTTCCAGCGCATCGAGCATGCGCTGCCACGCGGCGCGTCCGATCAGCCCGCGGCGGCGGGTGTCGAGCGGATCGCCGCCGAGCGCGCGCACGTCTGCCAGCAGTGCCGCTACGGTATCGTAGGTGACGGTGATGCGCTCCATGTCCATTACCGGCGTCGAGAAGCCCGCCTCCACCAGCTGGTCGCCGAAGTCGTGCATGTCGACGAAGGGCAGCGTGTGCGTGTGCAGGTCGAGTTCGGCGAAGGCGGCGCGCACCTCGGTGAAGGTGTCCGGCCCGAAGCTGGAAAACATCAGCAGGCCATCGGTGCGCAGCACGCGGCGCCACTCGGCGAACACGCGGTCCGGCTGCGGGTGCCAGTGCAGCGCCAGGTTCGACCACAGCAGGTCGAGCGAGTTCGCCTTGAACGGCAGGTTGCCAAAGTCGCCGCAGGCGATGTCGACGCCGGCCTTGGCCGGCAGGAAGCGGCTCAGCATCTGGTTCAGCGACCGGGTCGACGGCGCCGGCGCTTTAGCCGCACGCGTCATCGCCTCGGCGCCGTCCAGGCCCACGATCTGGGCCGCCGGATAGGTCTTCTGCAGCAGCGCCAGGTCGGCGCCGGTACCGCAGCCGGCATCGAGCACCTGCTTGGGCACGATCTTCACCAGGCTCAATCGCTCGTGCATGCGTTCGGCGATTTCGCGGCGCAGGAAGTCGGACGGCGCGATGCGCTCGGGACGCGCGAACAGCTCGCGCACGCGCGCCAGGTCGATCGGCGCGCTCAGCTTGGACGAGGATTGAGGAGAAGCCATGAAATCTTCAGCGGTCAAATGAGATAATGCCGGCAAGTGTACTCGTTTGTGGGAAACCCAGCCGATGCAGCCCCCTCGACCGTCCTGGCAGCGCTGGCCGCACCTGCAGCTGGCCAGGCTGCTGAACGCCCTGCTGCCGTCGACCTGCGCGCTGTGCGGAGGCTGCGGCGGCACGAGCATCGAGGCCGTGTGCCCCGCCTGCGAAGCGGCCTATGTGCAGGCGCGCACGCGCTGCCCGTGCTGCGCCAATCCGCTCGGAATCATGGATGCCGGGCGGCGCTGCGGCGGCTGCCTGGCGCAGGCGCCAGCGTTCGACGCCACCGTCGCCGGCTGCGACTATGCGGCGCCGCTCGACGGCCTGGTGCTGCAGCTGAAATTCGGTGCCGGGCTGGCGCTGGCGCCGTGGATGGGGCGCGTGCTGCGCGATGCCATCCTCGCGGCGGCCATGCCGGCCCTGCCCGACGTCCTGTGCCCGGTGCCGCTGGGGCCGCGCCGCCTGGTCGAACGCGGCTACAATCAGGCACTCGAGGTGGCGCGCCCGCTGGCCGCCGCGATGGGCGTGGCGCTGGCGCCGCGGCTGCTGCTGCGCACGCGCGAGACGGCGGCCCAGTCCGGCGCGGCGCCGGGCGAGCG
The DNA here is from genome assembly GCF_031995545.1 of Massilia sp. GTDB lineage: Bacteria > Pseudomonadota > Gammaproteobacteria > Burkholderiales > Burkholderiaceae_D > Telluria. The sequence continues at coordinate 47,266 of NZ_DAMAGA010000003.1, read as the reverse complement.
GCGCAACAATATCCGCGGCGCGTTCGGCGTCGGCAATGACGACGCGGTGCGCGGACGCCATGTGGGCGTGGTCGATGACGTCATGTCGAGCGGTCACACGCTCGACGAAATCGCCACCGTATTGAAAGACGCCGGCGCCGTGCGCGTGACGAATATCGTGTTCGCGCGCACCCCGCCGCATGCAGCATGAAACATCAAGCAAGGAGAAGCATTTGTTCCACGTCGTCCTGGTCGAACCAGAAATCCCGCCGAACACCGGCAACGTGATCCGCCTGTGCGCCAACACCGGCGTCCAGCTGCACCTGATCGAGCCGCTCGGCTTTCCGCTGGACGACGCCAAGATGCGGCGCGCCGGCCTGGACTATCACGACTACGCCACCATGAAGGTGCACAAGGACTGGGACGCCTTCCTGGCCGACACCCAGCCCGATCCAACGCGCATGTTCGCCATGACCACCCACGGCTCGTCGCCGTTCGCCGACTGCAGCTTCAAGCCGGGCGACGTGTTCGTGTTCGGCCCCGAGTCGCGCGGCCTGGCGCCGGCTTTCCGCGAAACCTTCCCCGCCGCCCAGCGCATCCGCCTGCCGATGCGACCCGACAACCGCAGCCTGAACCTGTCGAACACGGTGGCGGTCGTCGTCTACGAAGCCTGGCGCCAGAACGGCTACGCCGGCGGTGCCTGACGCCCTCTGGCGGCTTCGCGCGCCAGCACGGTCAGGCCTTCGACCAGCCGGTCGAGTTCACTCGTCTCGGTGGTGATCGCCACCGTGGCGCGCACCACGCTCGCGCTCACCACCGAGCGCTCCACCGTGAACACGCCGAAGCGCTGCAGCAACGCCGCCTGCAGCTCACGCGCGCTCATGCCGTCGATGGTGAAGGCGGCCAGCGCGCCCGCGTCAATCTGCGGCGTCAGCAGCCGTAAGCCAGGCAACCCTGCCACCCGCTCGGTCCAGTAGCGCCGCAGCCAGGCCAGGCGCGCGCCTTTCACCGCCGCCCCGCCCAGGCGCTCATGAAAATCGAGCGCTGTTGGCGTGGCCATGATCGCGGAAATCGGCGGCATGCCCGCATGCAGGCGGCTGCGGATATCGTGCTCCGGATAATCGCGGTCGCCGAAATGCGGCTCGATGCGCTCCAGCTTCGACGCGCGGATATAGGCAAAGCCCAGTCCCGGCGGCGCGCCGATCCACTTGTGCAGGTTGAAGCCGGCGAAATCGACGCCCAGCGCCTGCACGTCCACCTCGATCTGCCCGAGCGCATGCGCGCTGTCGACCAGCACGTCGACGCCATGCTCGCGCGCCATCGCCACGATCTCGCGCACCGGCACGATCTGGCCATTGGCCGGATAGACCTGCGACAGCAGCATCAGCTTCAGTCCCGGCGTGTCGCGCAGCGCCGCCGCATAGCGCGCCAGGAGTTCGTCGCGCCCGAGCGGCAAGCTCAAGTCCAGCTCCACCGGCCGCACGCCGCGCCGCCCTTCGAGCCAGGCCATCGCGTAGCGCATCGCCGGATAGTCCAGGTTGCTCCACAACACCGCATCGCCCGGCTGCAGGGCGCGGTACTGGCCGATCAGCACCTGCATCGATTCGCTGGCGCTGCGCGTGAGCAGGATTTCGTGCGGTTCGGCATTGATCAGCGCTGCCAGGCGCGTGACCAGCGTCGCGGCCGCGCGGTAGGCGCGCTCGCCGCGCAGGAACGGACTCAGGTGGGCATTGGTGTAGCGGACCGCGTCTTCGTACGCCGCCTGTACCGGCAATGCCATCGGGCTGAAGTAGCCGTGTTCGAGATTGACCACCTCGTCCGGCGAACGCGGATACAGGGTGGCGATCTCGCGCCAGCGTTCGGACTCGGGAGTGAGGTCGGCCGCAGCGGGCGTCGCGTCGAAAGGTTCTGGAAGTGAGGACATGAGCTCTCCGGAAGGAAACCGATTCTAGCATCGGCGAATGTAACTACCGGATAACCATCGCCGGCGAACGCTGCCTTTACTCATCGGAACCATGCGGTCTTGCTGAAGTCGGCCCGTCATAGCGCCGCATGGATCGTGGCCGCTGCGTTCACAACGGAGGCAGAGATGAAAAAGGGGTATATCGTTCTGAGGGGCACAGCAGCAACCGGCAGCGACCGGGATGCCTGGAACCCGCTGAAAACCCATGGCCGCGGCCCAGATATCCGCAGCGTGCCGGCAGGTGACGTTGCCGATTTACGAGCCAATATCGAAGACCTCGACCAGGACGAACTGCAGGATGCCTACGATGACCCCAGGTGATCAACGTGGCGCCGGGCGACGGGCCACTCAGGCTGATCGAGCCCTTGTCCAACGCCGAGCCGGCCGACATCGCCGGCAACATCGGTGCGCCGCCCTGGGGTTTGCAGGCTGCCGGAGCGCTGAACTCACTGGCGACAGGCCGCGGCATCCGCGTCGCTGTCCTCGACACCGGTATCGACCTGCGCCATGAGGCGTTCATGCATTTGCTGATGCGGGGCGAATCGTGGTTCGCAACTTCACGTCGGGCGCGCCGGACGACGTCAATGATTCGCATGGACACGGCACTCACTGCGCCGCCATCATCGCCGGCGGCGCTGCCGGCGGGCTGGAGCGCGTCGGTGTTGCACCCGATATCGAGCGTCTGATCATCGGCAAGGTCATGGGTGCCGGAGGCAATACCAATCAGACGCTGGCTGAAGCAATCGACTGGGCCGTGTTCGAAGGCGCCCACATCATCTCGATGTCGCTCGGGATCGATTTTCCGGGAATGGTAGCCAGGCTACATCAGGAGCAGCACATGCCCTTGGTGGCCGGGACCTCGCAAGCCCTCAAGCAACATCAGGAAACAGTCGGCTTGTTCGACACCCTGGCCAGGTCCATGAATATGCGTAATGTGCTGCTGATTGCCGCCACCGGCAATGAATCGGCGCGTCCTGCTTACACGATCGATGTGACGCCGCCGGCTGCCTCGGAACATATCCTGAAAGTCGGTGCCGTGGCGCAAGGCGGCAGCGGCTACCGGATCGCCCGGTTTTCGAACACCGGCCCGGACCTGGTGGCTCCCGGCGTTGACATCGTTTCGGCCCGACGCGGTGCAGGATTGACGACTATGAGCGGCACCAGCATGGCAGTACCGCACGTCGCGGGCGTGGCGGCGCTGTGGGCGAAGCATCTCAAGGAAACTGAAAGCGAGTTGCACTTCCGCGATCTGTTGTTCAAATTGGTGAACTCGGCGCTGCCGCTCGAAGACGGACGCATCCATGTCGGCTATGGGCAGGTCAGAGCGCCGTGACGGGAGCGCGGCGCGATATCCCCCTTAACGTGCGCCGAATACGCCTTTGGCAAACACCAGCTCGCCGAAACGCTCGCCGATCAGGCGGTGCGCTTCGGCGTCAGGATGCAATTCATCCGGCAGCGGCAGGCGCGCATTGTCTTCGGCGCCGTACAGTTCAGTGCCGTCGAGATGGTGGATGTTGCCATCGCTGTGCGCCCGTTCCTGCACGATTGCCTTCAACTGCTCCCGGATGACCGTCAGCGTCAACTTGCCCTGCCGTACTTCGGCTTCGGTGCCGGTGGTCCGGAAGCGCACCAGCCCACGGGCCAACGCCTTGCCGTCGAACATGGTCGGCCCCGGCGCGGTTTCGTGGATCGAGCAATAAATCGGCGAGACCACCAGCAGCGGCGTGTCCGGATGCCCTTCCCGAACCGTGTCGAGAAAGCCATGCACCGCCGGACCGAACGCACGCAGGCGCATCAGGTCCAGATTGACCAGGTTGATGCCGATCTTGAGACTGATCAGGTCGGCCGGCAGGTCGCGGATCGTGCGCGCCGTGAACGGGTCCAACAGGGCATTGCCGCCGAAGCCCAGATTGAGCAGATCGACGTTCGCGCGGCCTGCCGCCACCGCCGGCCAGATCCCGGTCGGATGGATCGCATTCGAACCCTGGCTGATCGAACTGCCGTGATGCAGCCAGCGGCGCTTGCCCGAAGCCGGCAAGGCAGCCAGTGGAGCATCGGCATGCAGCGCCACCAGCTCGGTGGTCTCGTCGTGCGGCAGCCAGATCTCGACCGTCTTCTCGCCCGGCGGCAGGTCGGCAAAGCGCAGCGTCTGCGCCACGCCGGCCTGCATGCTGGCGGCGCCGCTGACCATGTCGATGTCCAGCACCTTGCCGCCGGGCGCACTGGCCTGCTGCAGCAGGCGGCCATCGACCAGCAGGTCATACACGCCATCCGGCCGCGGCGGCATGTCGCGGTAGATGCGCTTGGTCGGCATGGTCACCAGCTCGACCACGCTGGCGGCGGTGGTGAATACTACCCGCACGCCGGATGGCTGCGACTGCGCCATCGCCAGCTGGGCGTCGCGGCACTGCGTGCGGGCCCAGGCCGGCAAGCGATGCGGCAGGATGCCAGTCTCGAGCTGCTCGAGTTCGACGGCGCCGTGGATCAGGTCCGGCGTGATGGGTGACACGGAATAAGTAAGCACGGTCGCTCAGCCGCGAATCTTGGCCACCAGCTTCGTCGTCGAGCGATCATGCTCGAAGTCGATCGCCACCGCCCGTCCGCCATAAGCCAGCACCGCCTTGCCTTCCGGGATCTGGTCCATCACATAATCGCCGCCCTTGGCGTAGATGTCGGGACGGCCTTCCTGCACCACCTCGAGCGCGGTGTCTTCGTCGAATTCCACCACCAGGCTCACCGCTTCCAGCGCAGCCAGCACCGCCATGCGGTCGGCCTGCGTGTTGTGCGGGCGGTCGTCGCCCTTGCCCAGGCGCTTGACCGAGGCGTCGGTATTCACCGCCACCACCAGCGAAGCGCCCAGCTCGCGCGCCTGCGCCAGATAGGTCACGTGGCCGCGATGCAGGATGTCGAACACGCCGTTGGTCAGCACGGTCGGCTTGGGCAGTTGGGCGATGCGTGCAGCCAGCTCGGCGCGCGTGCAGATCTTGTTTTCGAATTGAGGCATAAGGTATAGCTAAAGCAATGGTCAATGTTTCGGCGGTTCGTCGCCGGGTTCTTCTTCGATCGCCATCGACAGCTCGGCCGGCCGTGCAGCGCCGCCCTGGCCCGGCTCCCTGCGCTCGCCCGACAGCTTGATCTGCAGGCGCAGGCCGTTGGCCGAGTCGGCGTTGCGGATCGCTTCGTCGTACCCGATCAGGCCCTTGTTGTACAACTCGAACAAGGCCTGGTCGAAGGTGCACATGCCCAGTTCGCGCGACTTGTGCATGATCTCCTTGATGTTCTGGAAGTTCCCTTTCAGAATCATCTCGCCGATGGTCGGCGTGTTGAGCAGGATCTCGATCGCCGCCTTGCGGCCTTTCCCGTCTTCGGTGCGCACCAGGCGCTGCGAGACGATCGCGCGCAGGTTCGACGACAGATCCATCAATAACTGATTGCGCCGCTCTTCCGGGAAGAAGTTGATGATCCGGTCCATGGTCTGGTTGGCGTTGTTCGCGTGCAGTGTGCACAGGCACAGGTGGCCGGTCTCGGCGAACGCGATCGCGTGCTCCATGGTTTCGGTGTCGCGGATCTCGCCGATCAGGATCACGTCCGGTGCCTGGCGCAGCGTGTTCTTCAGCGCGTTGTGCCACGACAGCGTATCGACGCCGACCTCGCGGTGCGTGATCAGGCAGTTCTTGTTCTTGTGCACGTACTCGACCGGGTCTTCCACCGTGATGATGTGGCCGGCCGAGTTGCTGTTGCGGTAGTCGATCATCGCCGCCAGCGTGGTCGACTTGCCGGAACCGGTGCCGCCGACCACCAGCACCAGGCCGCGCTTGGTCATCACCACGTCCTTCAGCACTTCAGGCAGGTCGAGCTTTTCGAAATTCGGGATTTCAGACGCAATGGTGCGCACCACCATGCCCACGCTCTGCTGCTGCACGAACACATTGACGCGGAAGCGGCACACACCCGGCAGGGATATCGCGAAGTTCGATTCCATCTCGGCCTCGAACTCGGCGCGCTGGCGCTCGTTCATGACCGACAGCGCCAGCGCGCGCGTCACCTCGCCGCTCAGGCGCTGCTGGCTGAGCGGCTTCATGCTGCCCTGGTGTTTCATGCTGGGTGGGAAGTCGGCGGAGATGAACAGATCCGAGCCGCCCTGGTGGTGCATGACGGTGAGCAGCTTGTGGATATAGGCCTGTGCTTCCGCCGGGCCGAACGTCGTGGACATGCGGGGCCTTTCTGAAAAGATGCGGGGCGTTCTGCCTGCCGGGCAATTATATAGTGTAGATTCCCGTTAAAATATTATTTCATGGCCGGAGCCGGCGCCTGCGACACGGGCGCGGCGTCCCACGCGAGCCAATAGGGAGACCTGCAAATATGACATTGACCGAGCTGAAATACATCGTCGCCGTTGCGCGCGCCAAACACTTCGGCCACGCCGCCGAAGCCTGCTTCGTGGCCCAACCCACCCTGTCGGTTGCGATCAAGAAGCTCGAGGACGAGCTGGGCGTGACGCTGTTCGAGCGCGGCGGCTCCGAGGTCTCGGTAACGCCGCTGGGCGCCCAGATCGTGGCCCAGGCCGAACGGGTGCTGGAACAGACCGCCGCGATCAAGGAACTGGCCAAGCAGAACAAGGACCCGCTGGCCGGCCCGCTGCGCCTGGGCGTGATCTACACCATCGGGCCGTACCTGCTGCCACCGCTGGTGAAGAACCTGATCGACACCGTGCCGCAGATGCCGCTGGTGCTGCAAGAAAATTACACCCATAAGCTGCTGGAACTGCTGCGCCAGGGCGAGCTGGACGCCGCCATCATGGCGCTGCCGCTGCCGGACCACGGCATGTCGGTGCAGCCGCTGTACGACGAGCCGTTCATCGTGGCGATGCCGAAGAACCACCCGTGGGCCAGCCGCAAGGAAATCTCGGCCGAGGACCTGAAAAGCGAAACCATGCTGCTGCTCGGCGCCGGCCACTGCTTCCGCGACCAGGTGCTGGAAGTGTGCCCGGAAATGGCGCGCTTCTCGGCGCCGTCCGCCGGCAACGGCATGCAGCGCACCTTCGAGGGCTCGTCGCTGGAAACCATCCGCCACATGGTGGCCAGCGGCATCGGCCTGACCGTGCTGCCGCGCGCCTCGGTGGCCGATCTGAAAGACCCCAACGGTCTGCTGACCTACGTCCCGTTCCTGCCGCCGGCACCGTCGCGCCGCGTGGTGATCGCCTGGCGCAAGAGTTTTACGCGACGCGCGGCGATCGACGCCGTCATTCGCGCGGTGGGCGAATGCAACCTGGCCGGCGTCGAGATGGTGGCGCTGGAAGCGGCGGCCTGAGCCGCCGTCCCGAATAGCCCGCCGCACCAGTCACGCGGCGGGGCTTTACCCCTTCATGCGCGCTTGATCAGGCTGGTTTCCTGCGGCGGCGCTTCTTCTTCCTTCTCTTCGGCTTCGTTGCTGGCGTCGCTGCCCGCACGCTTGCCGATCACCTCCAGTTGGTCGTCCGAGAACAGTACCGTCCTGGTCTGGAACGCCAGGCGCACGCCCGCCACTTCCAGCCGCTCGTAGATGGTCAGGTACAGGTTCTCGCGGATGATCACCTGGGTGTCGAATTCCTTGACGTCGATATACGAGAACACCTCGATATTGAAGGCGCGGTCATTGATGCTGCCCAGGCGCGCGCGGCCGCCTTCGGCCATGTTCTTTTCGCCGGCGATCACGCCCTGCACGATGCTGATCGCTTCCTTCAGCTTGTCCGACGGCGTGTCGGGCGCGATCGCGATGACTGGATTGAACAGGAAGCGGTCGCGCGGCGCGAAGTTCTCGATCTGGCGCGCCGACAGGTCGCCGTTGGGAATCGTCACCACGGTGCGCTCGCCGGTACGGATACGGGTCGAGCGGATGCCGACGTCTTCCACCGTGCCGACCACGTCGCCGACCTTGATGAAGTCGCCCACCTGCAGCGGCCGGTCGGCGATCACGGTGACGCTGCCGACCAGGTTTTCCACCGTCTTCTGGGCGCCCAGGGCCAGCGCGATACCGCCGATACCCAGTGCCGCGATCCCGGTGGTGACGTCGATGCCGAAGGTATCCAGGATGCCGATGCCGGAAAACACCAGCAGCAGGATCTTGACCCCGCGCCGCAGCAGCGTGATGACGGACACGATCTGGCGCCGCCCGCTGCGCTGCATGCGCGCGATCGCCAGCTCGGCCACCGCATCGACCAGGCGCAGGCCGAACCACACCACCGCGATCACGCTCACGATGCCGGTGTAGCGCAGCAGGGTCTGGCGCGCCACGATCGAGACCGGCAGCGTTTCGGCCCAGTTGTAGAACACGAACACCGCAATCAACAGGCTCAGCGGCGGCAGGGCCGCTTCGCAGAAGCGGTAGGCGCCGCTGGCGGCCGGATCGGGCACCAGCTTGCGCATGCCGGCCACCGCCAGCGCCGACAGCATCCACAGGCCGCCGAAGGTCATCACGGCCAGGCCCAGCAGCAGGCCCCAATCCTTGATCGGCGCGCCGGCCACCACCACTTCGTTCTCCTGCGCCGGTTCCGGCGCGGCCGGGTTGCGCTTGGTCGCGGCCGCCATCTGGGCCAGCGTCTCGCGCGAGACGCGCCACACCTGGTGGTCGCCATCCTCGCTGCGGTTGAGCAAAATCGGTACTTTCTGATCGGCCACGCGGAAATAGCCGACGTTTTCGCTCTCGACCGGCAATTCGTCGTCGATCTTGCCGCTGGCGTCGTTCGACAGGCCGGCGAAGGGAGCGAGCGAACCGCCGTTGTCGAGCAGGCTCTGGAAGGCGCGGGCCTGGTCGGCCGGCGTCACCCGCTGGCGTCCCGGCGGCAGATCGAAATATTCGGCGGCACGCTCGAAGTCCTGGCGCCCCAGCGCTTCGATCAGGTTCGAGACCATCGAGCGCGGCGTTTCGCGGCCGAGCGGATCGGGCTGGACTGCCGGTGCGGCCGGCTCCGCCGCATCCTGGGCGAAGACCGGCATGGCGACTGGCATCGCCAGGGCTATCAGGAACAGGATCAACAGTCTAATCGAAATGTTTTTATTCAAAATGACTCCTTTGACTTGCAGGAAGCGCGAAGGCTTACGCTGATTGGGTGCAGGTCGCGGACGCCGGCGCAAGGTGGCGCGGCGTGAAACGGATAATGCAAACGGATGGCGCGACGCTGTCGTTCGCACCGTTAGACAAGTTCATGTCCGAGACCCGAGTCTAGCATCGGGCGGCGCAAGCGCCCGCACTGTTGCGTCCGGCGCAATGAAAGCTGCTCGGCCTACAATGACGGCAATCCCATCATCGCCGGCACATTTTTCTTCGGTTTCCCCATGATCACATCCCCTACCCTGTGGCTCATCTTCATCAACGTTGGCGTCGCCGTGCTGATGGCGCTGCAGGGGGTGGACCCGGTCAGCCCGACGCCACGCGAACTGATCGCCTGGGGCGGCAATCTGGGCGCCTACACGCTCACCGGCGAATGGCCGCGTCTGCTGTATTCGATGTTCCTGCATGGCGGCGTGCTGCACCTGGGGCTGAACATGTTCCTGCTGTTCCAGATCGGGCGCGTATCTGAAATGGCCTGGGGCCGGCTGCGCTTCCTGATGATCTACCTGGTCACCGGGCTGTTCGGCGGCTTCGCCAGCGCCTGGTGGAACGCCAGCCAGGCAGTCGAGGCCCTGAACGGCATGCCGCCGCAGCTGGCCTTCGTGCTGCTGGCGCCGAACATGGTGGTCAGCATCGGCGCGTCCGGCGCCCTGCTGGGCGCGGCCGGGGCGTTACTCGTGCACACCTTCCGCGCCGGCGCCGACGCCAAGGTCGATCTCGGCATCATCGCGCAAGTGGTGCTGCTCAATATCGGTATGGGATTCCTGATCAACGGCACCGACAATGCGGCGCACGTCGGCGGCGCGCTGTCCGGCATCCTGATCGGCGCCTGCCTGCGCCAGCCGCGCGCAGGCCTGTCGCGCATCGGCCTGCGGCTGCAGGCGGCGGCGGTGTTCTCGGTGATGCTGCTGGTACTGGCCGGACTGATGACGAAAGCCGTGCCGCCCCGGCTGGACCAGGTGGCCGCCGCATTTCACAAGGCCTCGGCCGCCCACGAGCGGCGCGAAGCGCTGTCGAAACAGCGCGCAGACGAAAAAGCCGGCTTGCGCCGGCCTTGACCATCGCAGGCAGCGATCAGCCGCGCTGACGGCGGCGCGCCGCAACCAGGCCTGCCAGCAGCGGCAGCACCAGCGCCAGACTGGCCGGTTCCGGCACTTGCGCCGTGATCGAGAAGCGGTCGCCGGCCTGCATGCCGGTGGTGTCCAGCACCCAGTCGAACTGGCCGGCATTGCCGAGCGGATTGCCGAAGTAGAACTCGCTCGGCTCGCCTTGCGCGAAGGTGATCTTGGCGTTGGTGGCACTATTGCTCACCGAACCGATGGTGCCGAAGCCGGCGGCGACGCTGCCGGCGCTGGCGAAGCTGATGCCGGTCAGGCCGACATTAAATTTCGGCAGCAGCATCCCGGTCAGGTTGCGCACCAGCGCATTCATGCTCAGCGGGCCGTTCAGATCGGTCTCTTCCAGCACGAAGTTCAGGCGCGCGCCGTTGAAATTCATCAGGTCGAGGTCGAACGACACCAGGCCGGCTTCGGTATAGTTGGCAACGGTATTGCCGTGGGCGGTGCTGCTGACCAGCAGCGCTGCATTGGCCGAGCCCGACATTGCGAAGACGGTGGCGGCCGCAGCGACGAGTTTAAGGAAGTTCATGGTGATCCCCTGTGTTTTGATTGAGTGGCTTACAGCGGGCCCTTGGCCCACGGACCCGAGATGGCAAAGGTGATGCCCGGGGTCTGGATGTTGACGAACAGCTGACGGCCGGTCGGATCGAAGCAGGCGCCGGCGAATTCGTTGCCGCGGCCGTCGCCGGCGAGCGAGGTCAGCTTGCCCGCGCCCTGCAGCTGGGCCTGGGTCAGGTTGACATTGTTCTTGGCGAAGATGTAGCTGTCACCTTGCGCGGTGATGCCCATCAGGCGCTGGCCGTAGCCGAACTCGTCGGTGATGGCGCTGGATGCGTCTTCGCAGATCAGGATCGCGTTGCGCGGGCTGACCGTCAGGTTGTCGCCCATATTGCCCACGGTCGGGCTCGGGCTCGAGTAGATGCACTTCAGGGTCTGGCGCGCCAGATCCAGTTCCCAGATCGAACCACGGTTGACCAGGCCGCCCGAGGTGTCCATTACATACATCTTGCCCTGGGCATACCAGATGCCTTCGCCGCGGTTCATGCGCAGCGCGCCCTGGGTCCAGCCCTGCACGAACGGACCGGCGGCGCTGGTGATCTGCTGGCCGGTCGGGCCGGTAGCGTTGCCGCGGTTGGCGTCCGGGTCGGCGATGCGCACCCATTCCAGTTCATAGGTATCGTTGACCGAGGCGACCGCCAGGTTGACGTTGGGCACGCCCTTGACCTTGGCCATTTCCAGCACGCCGCCCATGATCAGGGAACCGGCGGCGCCGCGCTTGATGTCCGGCACGTAGCGGTAGAAGCCCGACTTGCCCGACTGGTCTTCGGTCATGTAGACGGTGCTGTCGGTCGGGTCGACGGCGGCGGCTTCGTGCGCGAAGCGGCCCATGCCGACGATGGCCTGGCCGGTGGTCTGCTGCGGATCGGCCATGACTTCGAATACATAGCCGTGCTTCTTGCCGCCGGCGCTGACGGTGTCCGAACCGATCTCTTCGCAGGTGAGCCAGGTGCCCCACGGGGTGATGCCGCCGGCGCAGTTCTGCTGGGTGCCGCCCAGGCTCGGGGTCATGCTGACCCAGTCGCTGTCGCGGAACACCAGGTTGGTGGTGCCGCCGCACGAGCGGTTGCTCGACGTCGCGCTGACGTTGCCGCTGTCATACACGCCGAACGCGTTGATGAAATTGCCAGCCGAACTGCCGCTGATCTCATGATTGCGTACCAACACCATCTCGGTGCTGCGGCCGACCTTGCGCGTCTGGATCACGCCCATGCCGTCGTGGCCGCCCGGGCAAGGCTGGCCGTTGGCCATCAGGTCGCCGCGCCAGCCGAAGCTCTTGTAGCTGAAGCCCGGCGGCAGTTGCAGCAGCGGCAGGCCGGTGGTCAGGTCATTGACCGGGGCGATCGGGCCGTACGGGCTGGCGATGCGGGTGGTGGCGCCATTGGCGGCCATGGCTTGCTGGGCCTGCATCGCGGCAAAGGCGCCGACGAAGGGCAGCGCACCGGCGCTGGCGATGCCCTTGAGCAGATTGCGTCGCGAGGACGACACGTTGTCGTTGTTCATTGTGATTCTCCAATCGATGGATCGCCGGTGGACCGGCATGTAATGTGATTGGTCGGCGCCACGCTTCGGCCCGCCTGGCCCATACCACCCCCGGCACGGACCGATGCATTAAAACAAACAAACATGTCGATCTCATGACAACAAAATGGCAACATTGATGCATCTGGTTTGCCGTGAATACATGGCAATGTCATGCGCCGTGCATCGCCCCTGTGTTGGCAAGGCGGCACGGCGTGTCACGGGCAAAAAGGCTAGAATCGCTGTCTTCTGCTCAACAGTTCTTGCAACACAAGACGCGATCTCTCATGAACAAGCTGGCGCTGTATTTCCGCCTGATCCGGGCCGACAAGCCGATCGGGATTCTCCTGTTGCTGTGGCCGACCCTGTGGGCCTTGTGGATCGCTTCCGAAGGCGTGCCCGACTGGCACGTGCTGGCCATCTTCGTGCTCGGCACGGCGCTGATGCGTTCAGCCGGATGCGCCATCAACGACTACGCCGACCGCGAGTTCGACCGCCACGTCAAGCGCACCGTCGACCGTCCGCTCACCAGCGGCAAGATCCGCGGCTGGGAAGCGGTGATGGTGGCGGCGGTGCTGGCGCTGGTGTCGTTCCTGCTGATCCTGCCGCTGAACACGCTGACCAAGCAGCTGAGCGTGGTGGCGGTCGTCGTCGCAGGTACCTATCCCTACTTCAAACGCTTCTTCGCGATCCCACAGGCCTACCTCGGCATCGCCTTCGGTTTCGGTATCCCGATGGCCTTCGCCGCCGTGCAGAACGAGGTGCCGGCAGTGGCCTGGTGGCTGCTGGTGGCGAATGTGTTCTGGGCAGTGGCCTACGACACCGAATACGCGATGGTCGACCGCGACGACGACCTGAAGATCGGCATCCGCACTTCGGCCATCACTTTCGGGCGCTTCGACGTCGCCGCCGTGATGCTGTGCTACGGCGTGGCGCTGGCGATCGACCTGGTGTGCGGCTGGTACCTGGGACTGCGCTGGTGGTTCGTGGCGGGCATCGCGGTGGCGGCGGCGATGGCGCTGTACCACTACTTCCTGATCCGCAATCGCGACCGCATGGCCTGCTTCAAGGCGTTCCGCCACAACAACTGGCTGGGGGCCGCGATTTTCATTGGTGTCGCATTAGATTATGCATTGAGTTAATATTGCCTGAAATGCATTCATTCCAAGGCGCACCGCGCGTGCGCTGTTTTTAACGATAGACACCGAAGAGGCCCAAGCATGATTCAAAAGATCCCGACCCAGACCGGCACCCGCGACCAACTGGTCAACGACCTGAAAACCGTCATCAGCGACGCCGAAGCCTGGCTGCGCAACGGCGGCCAGCTGACCGGCGACGAGCTGAAGGCGGCCAAGGCCAAGTTCGAGCAGACCCTGTCGAGCGCCAAGACCAGCCTGGTCGATATCGAAGAAACCGTGGTCGAGCGCGCCAAGGCAACCGCCAAGGCGACCGACGAATACGTGGCCGAAAACCCATGGAAGTCGGTCGGCCTGGGCGCCGCCATCGGCGTCGTGATCGGCCTGCTGATCGCACGCAAATAAAGCCGGGGGCGCCATGACCATCACCGCGACCCTCGGCCGCATCGGCTCCAACCTGCTCGCCATGCTGCGCACGCGGCTCGAACTGGCAGCGCTCGAGCTGCAGGAAGAAACCCACCGCTTGTTCGGCTACGTGGCCTGGGGCATCGCGGCGGCTTTCTTCGCCGTGGTCGCGGTATTGCTGGCCATCCTGTTCGTGCTGGTGCTGTTCTGGGACACGCACCGCCTGGCGGCGGTGGGCGGCATGACCGTGCTGTTCGCGCTGGGCAGCCTGTTCGCCGCGCTGCACGTGAAATCGAGCCTCAAAAACCGTCCGCCGATGCTGGCCAACACGCTAGCCGAACTGCGCAAGGACGTGCAAGCCGTCAAGGGAGAACCGCAACCATGAATACCACGCCTGAACAACGCAGTCTGCGCATGAAGGCGCTGATTGCCGAATGCGCCGCGCAACGCGCGGAAATGGGACAGGAAGTCACGCTGCTCAAGACGCCGTCGGCGATGGGCGGCACCACCGGCTACGTGGTCCAGCACAAGGGCTGGATCATGGCGGCTGCCGGACTGGGGCTGGGCTTTTTGGTGACCAAGCCGAAGTGGGTGGTGGGCGCGGTGACGGCTGGTGTGTCGGCGTACAAGCTGGCGCAGCAGGTGTTGCCGGTGCTGGGGTGGAGGAAATTCGAGGTTCATTGATCCAGCATGATGGCCGGCTGCCTGCCGGCCATCAGCGCCGCAGCATCAATCCTTACCGAGCTCTTCCCCGAGCTCACGCCCACGCGCCGCAGCCGCCTGCATCGCCGCGACAATCGCCTGCTTGACCCCCGCCGCTTCCATGCTGGTAATCGCCGCATGCGTTGTGCCGCCTTTCGACGTCACGCGCTGACGCAGCACCTCGACCGACTCCTCCGACTGCGCCGCCAGCTGCGCTGCGCCGGTGAACGTCGCCAGCGCCAGTTCCCTGCCCTGCTCCGCATTCAACCCCATCGCGCGCGCCGCCTCCTGCATCGCTTCCAGGAAGAAGAACACATAGGCCGGGCCGCTGCCCGACACTCCCGTCACCGCATCGATCTGGCCCTCGTCGTCGAGCCACACTGTCTTGCCGACCGCGCGCATCACGGCGTCGGCCGCCTCGCGCTGCTGCGCGCTCACACCAAGCTGGGCCGCCATGCCGGTCACGCCCATGCCGATCAGCGCCGGCGTGTTCGGCATGGTGCGCACGATGGCCTGGTAGCCGCCCAGCCAGCGCGACAGATCGCTGCTGCGGATACCGGCCGCGATCGACAGCACCAGCTGGCTCTTGAGCCGCGGCGCCAGCGCGGCCGCGACCTCGCGCATCTGCTGCGGCTTGACGGCCAGCACGATCACGTCGCTGTCCAGCAGGCCGGCATCGATGGCGGTCGAGGTGCTGGCGCCGTACTGCTGCGCCAGGCGCGCCAGCGCGTCGGCATTCGGGTCGATCACGTGGATGGCGGTGCCGGGCTGCTTGACCAGTCCCGCGATCAGGGCGCTGGCCATGTTGCCGCCGCCGATAAAGGCAATCTTCATTGGGTTCCTGTGGAGTGGTTATTCGTAGTGGCGGGCGCCGAAGATGGCGCTCCCGATGCGCACGATGGTCGCGCCTTCGGCGATGGCCGCATCCATGTCGCCCGACATGCCCATCGACAGGGTATCGAGCGCCAGCCCGTCGGCGCGCAGCGCGTCGGACAGCTTGCGCAGGCGAGCAAAAGCGGCGCGCTGCTTGTCGGGATCGCTGGCCTGCTCGGGGATCGCCATCAGCCCGCGCAGGCGCAGGTTCGGCAGCTGGGCCACGGCGCGCGCCAGCTCCGGCAGCTCGGCTTCGGTGGCGCCGCTTTTGCTCGCTTCGCCGCTGATGTTCACCTGCAGGCAGATGTTCAATGGACCGAGTTCGGGCGGACGCTGTTCGGACAGGCGCTGGGCGATCTTGAGCCGCTCGACCGTGTGCACCCAGGCGAAACTGGCCGCGATCGGGCGCGTCTTGTTGCTCTGGATCGGGCCGATGAAGTGCCATTCAATGGGCACCTGCGGTTGCGCGCGCGCGACGTGCGCGATTTTTTCCAGCGCTTCCTGCAGATAGTTTTCGCCGAACGCGGCTTGTCCGGCTGCCATCGCTTCGAGCACCGCTTCCGCTGGGAAGGTCTTGGAAACAGCCAGCAATTGCACCTCTGAACGCGCCCTGCCGGCGGCCTGGACAGCGGCCTCGATTGTCGCTTCGACAGCTTGCAAGTTGGCGGCGATTATGGACATAATGATTTTCTGTGGGAAATATTTTCTAGACGAGCCGGCATGGCGGAAACGCCTGTTTTGCGGCACAGGGATTATAAATGGACATTTCGGAATTACTCGCCTTCTCGGTCAAGAACAAGGCCTCGGACCTGCACCTGTCGGCCGGCCTGCCGCCGATGATCCGCGTGCATGGCGACGTGCGCCGCATTAACCTGCCGCCGCTCGAGCACAAGGACGTGCACGGCATGATCTATGACATCATGAACGACGGCCAGCGCAAGCAGTACGAAGAAGTGCTCGAGTGCGACTTCTCGTTCGCGATCCCCGGCCTGGCGCGCTTCCGCGTGAACGCCTTCAACCAGGAGCGCGGCGCCTCGGCCGTGCTGCGCACGATTCCGTCCAAGATCCTGTCGCTGGAAGAACTCAACGCACCGAAGATCTTCGCCGACCTGGCTTTGAAACCGCGCGGCCTGGTGCTGGTGACCGGCCCGACGGGCTCCGGCAAATCGACCACGCTGGCGGCGATGGTCAACCACCTGAACGAAAACGAGTACGGCCACATCCTCACCATCGAGGACCCGATCGAGTTCGTGCACGACTCCAAGAAGTGCCTGATCAACCAGCGCGAGGTCGGCCCGCACACGCTGTCGTTCAACAATGCGCTGCGCTCGGCGCTGCGCGAAGACCCGGACGCGATCCTGGTCGGCGAGCTGCGCGACCTGGAAACCATCCGCCTGGCGCTGTCGGCGGCCGAGACCGGCCACCTGGTGTTCGGCACCCTGCACACCTCGTCGGCCGCCAAGACCATCGACCGTATCGTCGACGTGTTCCCGGCCGAAGAAAAAGAGATGGTGCGCGCGATGTTGTCCGAATCGCTGCAGGCTGTGATCTCGCAGACCCTGCTCAAGACCAAGGACGGCTCGGGCCGCGTGGCGGCGCACGAGATCATGATCGGCACCCCGGCGATCCGCAACCTGATCCGCGAAGCCAAGATCGCGCAGATGTACTCGGCGATCCAGACCGGCAGCAACGTCGGCATGCAGACGCTGGACCAGAACCTGACCGACCTGGTGCGCCGCAACGTGATCTCGACCGGCGCCGCACGCGCCGCGGCCAAGATCCCGGAAAACTTCCTCGGCTAAGGTTAACGAAAGGGCCTCAGATGGAACGCGACCAGGCATCCAAGTTCATGTTCGACCTGCTGCGCCTGATGGTGAGCAAGGGCGGCTCCGACCTGTTCATCACGGCGGGCTTTCCGCCGGCGATCAAGATCGACGGGCGCATGACGCCGGTGTCGAACCAGGCGCTAACGTCCGGCCACACTGCCGACCTGGCGCGCGCCATCATGAACGACAAGCAGTCGGCCGGTTTTGAATTGACGCGCGAAGCGAACTTCGCGATCACGCCGGGCGATCTGGGACGCTTCCGCGTGTCGGCCTTCATGCAGATGGGCTGTGTGGGCATGGTGCTGCGCGTGATCACCACCACGATTCCGAAGTTCGACGATCTGGCGCTGCCGGATGTGTTGAAGGATGTGGTGATGACCAAGCGCGGTCTGGTGATCATGGTGGGTGCGACCGGTTCCGGTAAATCCACCACGCTGGCGGCGATGGTCGGGTATCGTAACGAGAACAGCTATGGGCACATCATCACGGTGGAAGACCCGGTCGAATTCGTGCATCCGCATCGCAATTGCGTGATCACGCAGCGCGAAGTGGGCGTCGATACCGACAGCTTCGAAGCGGCATTGAAGAATTCGCTGCGCCAGGCGCCGGACGTGATTCAGATCGGCGAGATTCGTGATCGCGAGACGATGGAGCATGCGATTGCGTTTGCCGAGACCGGGCACTTGTGTCTGGCCACGCTGCATGCCAACAGCGCGAATCAGGCGCTGGACCGGATCATCAACTTCTTCCCTGAAGAGCGGCGCCAGCAGCTGTTGATGGACTTGTCGCTGAATCTGAAAGGCCTGATCTCGCAGCGCCTGATTCCGAAGAAGGAAGCCAAGGGGCGCGTGGTGGCGATCGAGATCATGCTGAATTCTCCGCTGATCTCGGACCTGATCTTCAAGGGCGAAGTCCATGAGATCAAGGAGATCATGAAGAAGTCGCGCGAGCTGGGGATGCAGACGTTCGACCAGGCGCTGTTCGATTTGTACGAGGCGGATCGCATCACCTACGAGGACGCGCTGCGCAATGCGGATTCGGTGAATGACCTGCGACTGAACATCAAGCTCAATAGCAAACACGCGAAGGACCGCGACTTCTCGAGTGGCATGGACAAACTCGGATTAGTGTAAGCGCCATTCATTTGCTAGCTCGGAGACCGTCATTCCCGCGCAGGCGGGAACCCAAGTTTTTTGCACGCCGCTAACGTATCCACCCTCTTATCTGCGTTGACCCACAAATGCCTCGGCCCACCCGACGGCTATGTATGTTTCCGCACCGAACGTCTTTACGATAAGGCGCACTCTGCAACTGTGATTCACCGCAGCTTGCAGATTATGACCGCGCCCACCGCCACCACGCCAGACCCCGCACCTCCCCTGGACCCGGTCGCGCCAAAAAAGAAACGCCGCAGTCCCCTGCTGTCGGTCACCGCCTGGAAGCAATTCGCCGGCCTGGCCAAGCCCTACTGGCAAGGCGAAGAAAAGAAAAAAGCGTGGAGTCTGCTGATACTCCTGATCATCCTGATGCTGGTCGAGACCAAGCTGGCAGTCATGCTGAACGAACAGGCCGGCGAAATGACCTCCGCGCTGGCCGCCAAGAACGCCGACCGCTTCTGGAGCGCCGTGAAATTCTGCCTGCTGACGCTGGCCTTCGCAGTGCCGGTCTACGCGTTCTACTACTACATGCGCGATGTCTTTGCCAACGGATGGCGGCGCTGGCTCACCAGGCGCTTCCTCAACGGCTACCTGACCGGCCGCAAATACTACGAACTCGATGCCGACAAGGACATCGACAATCCCGACCAGCGCATCAGCGAAGACATCAACACCTTCACCGGCAGGTCGATCCACTTCCTGTTGATCTTCATCGGATCGATCATGCAGCTGGTGGCGTTCAGCGCGGTGCTGTGGTCGATCTCGCATGTGCTGGTTGGTGTGCTCGCGCTGTATGCGACGATCGGCACCGCGATTGCGCTCTACGTCTTCGGCAATCCGCTGATCCATCTGAATTTCTGGCAGCTGCGGCGTGAAGCCGATTTTCGCTTCAGCCTGATTCGCATGCGCGAAAACGCCGAATCGATCGCCTTCTACCGCGGCGAAGAACAGGAACGGGCGCGCATCCATAACAAGCTCGACAAGGCCATCCACAACTTTGCCAAGCTGATCAAGAAGCAGCGCAACCTGAACCTGTTCCAGCGCACCTTCAGCCAGCTCACGCTGGTGCTGCCGGGCGTGATCCTGGCCGGCGGCGTGCTGTCGGGCGAACTGGAAGTCGGACGCGCGATTCAGGCGGCCGGCGCGTTCACCGCGGTGCTGGGCGCCGTTGGCGTCATCGTCGACAACTTCGAAAGCCTCAGCCGCTTCATCGCGGGCATCGACCGCCTGCAAGCCTTATCCCGGCTGGTGCTGGGCGACGCCGCGCCTGCTGCCCCTGGCGAAGAAAAGCACCCGCGCATCCAGCGACAGCTGGGCAAGCACCTGATGCTGCAATCGCTGACGCTGCATCCGCCGCAATCCGAGCGGGTGCTCATCAAGGAATTGAGCCTGACGCTCAAGCCGGGCGATGCGCTGCTCATTACCGGCGACAGCGGTTGCGGCAAGAGCTCGCTGCTGCGTGCGATTGCAGGTTTGTGGCAGACGGGCAGTGGCACGATCCATCATCCGCCGATGGAGCAGTTTTTCTTCCTGCCGCAGCAACCCTATCTACAGTCGGGCACGCTGCGCAGTCAGCTGATCTATCCGAGCGCGCAGTCGCCGCTCAGCGACGCGCAGTTGTTGGCCATTCTGGAGCAGGTACACCTGCCGCGTCTGGCCGAGCGCGTGGGTGGTCTGGATGCTGTGCGTGACTGGGACAAACAGCTATCGGTCGGTGAACAGCAACGCTTGGCCTTCGGCCGCGTGCTGGTGCATGCGCCGGAGATCGTCATCCTGGACGAAGCCACCAGTGCGCTCGACAGTGCCAATGAAGCAGCGTTGTACACCTGCCTGCGCGAGCGCGGAACGACGCTGATAAGCATTGCGCATCGACCGGCAGTGCTGCGACATCATACCCATGTACTGCACTTGGAAGGCGAGGGAAAATGGGAACTGCTCGATGCCGTCGACTATAGGTTCGATGGCGGGCTTGGCGATACAGGGAATGGCCAGACCCTTAAGCAGTCTGTGCACCTGGCATCAGGCGTAGCAGTACCCGGATTGCTGGCAGCAAATAGCCATCGGACACTGACCGAACATTGAGGCGTGTGAACGATCGGCGCGTTGGCGTGTATTGTGGATACGTCGTCCAGCGCAACGGCAGATCTTTCGTCACTACGTTACCGTTTTCGAAAGAGGCCTGTTGCCCTCTAAATGTCGACGAATCTCGATAGCAAGTCCTGTTCTACCAAACGAACTTCGATCGCAGCTATGGGCAGTTCCTGCAGCTTATGCCTCAGATCTCAGCGTCAACCACCTCGTCAGGCCAGCAAAGGCTGCCGCCCAATGAGCCAGTCGCTTGCGTCGGGCTCCCATGGAAACACCCCGGCAGTGCTCGGCCAGATGATCTGATACGCGCGAAACGGCTGGTTCTCGTAGAACCAGCTCGTCCAGTACATGTAATCGGCAACCCGTTCGGGAGAAGCCTCACCAATCAGGCATTCGAACCCACCACCCAGCAAATCAGCAACGCGCGCGCCAGGTGCAATTGCCCCACCCTCTTTCATCTGCCGATAGCATTCATTAACGACGCTGTGAGCAAGACTAGACTTGAGTCCGATGACGATCAGTTCAGGCATGCCGAGCGACTGTTCGATACCGACCGAATAAGTAAACGGCGGATGCTCGCCATCTTCCATCACACTGATGACATGCAGGCCGTACTTTTCGATGTCGGCGAGCACCTTGACTTGCGCCTCGGGTCCCTGACATGCATGTGGCCTGTCTTCCGCACCATCATTATCATCAGCTTCTTCCGGTTCACGTTCCCAGCGTTCCCATTCGGCGCCAGCAACGTCGCGGGAAGCGCCCCAGCCGCGCGGAAGATCGGCGATCGCTGCCAGGTCGGCGTGCTTTTCGAAAATACAGCCCAGGCAAAGCATGACCGGTTCGCCTGGATCGTCTGTAGTGCCGTCCAAGAACTGCCAATCTCCGTCGGAATCGTGAACTACCCGTAGCACGTCAAAGTCTTCGCGCGCAACTTTGACCGTGCAAAAGGCGGCTGTGGAAATAGGATCCGGAAATGGCCACTCGGGAAAATCGTGGGTATGAGTTGTCATAAGCTAGTGAGGTGATATTCGTCTCTAGAACCGCGACTCCAACGTAACCCGCCCCATTGCATACCCCTCGCTATAACTCGTCCTGCGCAACGCCCCGCCCTCATCCACATACGTCGACTCCGACACCCCATCCGTCCTGAGCAGATTGCTCACCGCAAACCGCACCTGATACTTCGGCGCCACCTTCCACAACGCATACACATCCAAATCCCGCCGCACGCTCTGATAACGGAACTGCTCCACATTCACCCGCGCCGGCACGCTGCTATTGAACGCAAAGCTCGCCCCCGTGGTCAGCTTGCCGTCTTTCGTACGGTAGTCGACACCCAGATTGGCCGACAACGGCGTCTGCCGATCCAGCCGGTTATCCGGCCCCGGCACCGCATCCACGCTCGACCAGTTGCGCGACACGCTCGCCCGCAGATCCAGATCCGGCACATCCTTCAGCACCGCCGACAGCGGAAACTTGGCCTCCAGCTCCAGGCTGCGCGACACCGCATCCCCATCGTTGAGCGGCGTCTGAATCCACCGCCCCTCCTCGAACACCAGCCCCTGCCGCGTGTAGTCCTCGATGCGCCGCACCGACACGCTGGCCGACAGCAGCGCCTTCTCCGCCCAGTAATGCTCGTACGACGCGTCGATACCGGTCGCCAGTTCCGGCTTCAGATCCGGATTGCCGCGGTAATCGGGTTCGGTCTGGCTGTTGTTCGGCGTGGTGAAGCGGCGCGGGATCAGGTTATTGGCCGCCGGCGCCTTGAAGGTGCGGGTCAGCGCCAGGCGCACCTGGTCGCGGCTGTCTGGCAGCTTGTACAGCGTCTGCGCCAGTGGGCTGAAGACGCTGGCGCGGTTGGTGGCGGTGTCGAAGGTGTTGCCCTCGGTGGTGGTCTCGATGCCTTCCCAGCGCAGGCCGGCGTACATCGACCACTGCTTGGTCACGTTCCACTCGTCCTGGACAAACAGCGCCAGGCGCTGGATGGTGGCGTCGGCGCGTTCGTCAGAATCGTTGCGCGTGCCGCGCAGCGGAAACAGTTCGATTTCGGCGCGGCCGTCGTCGCGCTGCGTGTAGCCGGCGTCCCAGCCCATCGACAGCGCATGGTCCTTCTTCCACGGCGTCGAGTACTTGCCGACGCTGGTCACGCCATTTTCATCGGTGTCGCTCAGCACCGTGGAGTCGCGCGCCAGGCGATCGAGGTTGTAGTCGAACTCGCGCCAGGTGCCGCGGTTACGCGAACCGTTGATGCCCAATTTGAGATCGAGCTTGGCGCCGTCTTCCAGGTTGTGCACCCAGTTCAGGTCCGAGCGCGCCAGGGCGCTGGTGCCGCGGCTGTTCATGTCGCGCACGTCGTACAGCGGCGCGGCGCCGAGCAGCGTGTCGGTCACGGCGTCGCCCTGGTAGTTGTTGCGGTTGTAGCTGAACAGGGTCTGCCAGCTGATCGTGTCGCCGTTCTCCAGCGTCCAGTTCAGGCGCGGTGTCAGGTTGATGCCTTTCGGGCTGCCGCGGTCTTGCTGTTCGGTGCGGCTCGACTGCGTCAGGTTGCCCTGCGGGTCGGTGCGCGCGTCCTCGAACGGCGACGGACGGTCGAAGTTGTAGCGCCAGAAGCTGGCGCCGAGCGTGTACGACAGCTTGCCGGCGCGGTCCGACAGCTGCAGGCTGGCGCTCGGGTTGCTCGCCTCTTCGCTCTTGCCGTAGCCAACCCGCACTTCGCGCTGCGCCGTGCGCACGGTGCGCTTCAGGACGATGTTGATGGTGCCGGCGATCGACTGGGTCGAAAATTCGGCGCTGGCCGCGCGCAGGATCTCGATGCGCTCGATCACGTCGGGCGACAGCTCGTCGATCGAGAAGCCGGCCGGCGCGCGCTCGCCGTTGATCAGGATCTGCGTGTAGCCGCTGCCCAGGCCGCGCATGCGGATCTCGCCGCCGCCGCGTCCACCGCCGCCGGCGACGGTGATGCCCGGCAGTCGCTTGAACACGTCCAGCACCGAGGTGTCGCCGTATCGCTTGATCTCTTCGTTCGAGACCACGATCTTGCTGGCGGTGTCGTCGCGCCGCGGGTCGTACGAGTTGCCGCCGCCCTTGACCTCCACGGTCTGGATGGTGTCGGTGGTGGTCTTGGGCTGCGCCGATGCGGGCGCGGGAGGCGTGACGGGAGCGGGAGCGGACGGGGTATCGGTCTGGGCGAACGCAGGGAATGCAGCGGCGAGGGATAGCGCGAGAAGTGTTGGGCGGAGCATCGAAAACCAGGCAGGAGGAACGAAGGTGCCGTATTCTGGCATAGCTCCATCGCACCAAACTCATGGTCGTTCAAATATTCATACCGCATGAAAAACGGCAGCCGATCGGCTGCCGTTTTGTCGATACCGCCTGTATTTACCGGAAGCCCGGTCCCATGCCGCCACCCGGCGGCGGCCCCATTCCCGGGCCACCGGGACCGCCCGGCCCACGCGGCCCGCGCTGGCCGGCATTGCCGAAACTGCCGAAGCGGTACGACAGGCCGACGTATGCCAGGCGTCCCTGCGGCCGGCGGATGCTGTACTCGCGCAGCAGGTCGGTCTCGGTGATCGATTCGGACTTCTGCGAGTCGAAGACGTCGTTGATGTTCACCACCAGGCTCAGTGCCTGGCTCAGGTTGCGGCGATAGCTGATGTCGGCGCTGCGGGTCGGCTTGCGATAACCCTCGCCGAACAGCGTCTTGCCCTGGGCGTTGAGCACCAGCTGCAGGTTGTTGGTCGGGTTGATCTGGTAAGCGATGCGCGCGCGGCCGCTCAGCGACGTGGCATTGCGCTTCTCGCTGCTGTTGGCGGTGCCCAGCACCGATTGTTCGGAGTAGCCCAGGTTGCCGCTGGCGTTGATGGTCAGCTTCGGCGTGGCGCGGCCGCTGAAGGTGAATTCGAGGCCGCCCGAACGGCTGCTGCCCTGGTTCTCGCGCGTGGTGAGCAGCACGGTGTCGGAGATGAAGTAGCGGCGCTCCGAAATCAGGTCGCTGTCCTTGCGCGCGTACAGGCGCACATTGGTCTCCACCGTGCCAAGCTTGGTCTCCAGACCGAGTTCGATCGAGTCGGTCGATGTCGGCTGCAGGTCCGGGTTGCCCGACGAGACGTTCAGTTCATCGCGGTAGATCACGAACGGATTCAGGTCGCCCGCGCCGGGACGGCGGATGCGCTTCGCGTAGCTCAGGCGCAGCGCGGTGGTGTCCGACAGGTCGTAGGTCAGGAAGGCGCTCGGGATCGCGTCGAAGTAATGGTTGCCGGCCTGGATGTTGGTGGTCACCTGGTCCAGATCGAGGTCGGTGTACTCGCCGCGCAGGCCGCCCAGCACGCCCCACTTCTCGCCCAGGCGCATCTGCCAAGTACCGTACAGGGCGAACGTGGTCTCATCGAGTTCGAAGCGGTTGGTGCGCTGCGGGTTGACGCTCTCGCCCAGCGTGTTCGGATCGACGTTCAAGAAGCGCGTGTCGATGGTATTGCTGTTGCGCGCGACCTTGTAGCCGAGTTTGAGCACGCCTGCTTCGCCCGGACGCTCGTAGTCGCCGGTGAAGTCGATCACGCGCGTCTCGTTCAGGTTGTCCTGGCGCGTGCGCGCGGCCTGCGCGTTGATCGGACGCACCGTGTAGTCGTTGGCATAGCGGACGTCGCTGTCCGAGGTGGAGCCGGACACGCGCAGGTCGAGCTTGAGTAGTTCGCCCGGACGCTCGCCCTTGTGGTCCAGCCGTCCGCTGAAGGCGTAGTTGCGGCTGTTCGCATCGCGCACGCTGCTGCGCAGGTATTCGCTGTCCACCAGGCCATCCAGGCCGGTGCTGCGATAGCGCTCGTTCGAATTGCCGTCGTTGGACGTGGCCGAGAAGCTGGCAGTGGCGCCCAGCACGTCCTTCTCGCCCAGGTTGTAGTTGAACGAGCCGTTGAAGCCGGCCGAGTCGGTGTCGGTCTCGCTGTCCGACGACTGGGTGCTGTGGGCCACCGCGCCGGTGCGCGGGTCGATGCGGTCGCGCGTGGTTTCGCCTTCCGAGCCGCGGCTGTCGCGGCGGCCGTACAGGCTACCCTGCACGCTCATGCGGCCGGTGGTGTAACTGCCGAAGCTCGACGCGTTGAAGCGCCCCTCGGTGCCCTTGTTGACATTCACCGCCGCGAAGCCGCCTGGCGTGCGTTCGCGCCGCATCACCAGGTTGATGATCGGGCCGCCGCCGCCTTCGTTGCCGAACTGGGCGCCGGGGTTGTTGATGACTTCCACCGATTCCAGGTCGGCCGCCGGCAGCGCGCTCAGTGCCGCGGCGCGGTTCTCGCCCTGCATCATCGCCGACGGCTTGCCGTCGACCAGGATCTGCACGTTGCTGCGCCCGCGCAGGGTGACGTTGCCGTCGGCGTCGACTGCCACCGACGGCACCTTGTTCAGGGTGTCGGCCACGGTGTCGTTGGTCGAGGCGGTGTCGCTCTTGACGTCGTAGGCCTGGCGGTCGATGCGGTTCGACGAGCGTGCGGCGGTGACGGCGACGGTGGACTGGACCGGCATCTCGGCGGCCGGTGCAGCGGTCTGCGGTTCGGCGGCGGTAGTGGCGGTGGTGGCGACGGTGGGCGAAACTGGGCCGGCCTGCTGGGCGTGGGCGGAGCCGGGAGCGAGCAGCGTGCCGGCGATGATCGGAACAAGCAGCAATACGGACTGGCGGAGAACTGGCATGGAAACGAATGAGAGCGGTCGGTTTGAACGAGCGTGATTGTCGCACGCGCTCGCTTCAAAAATTGTTAAGAAATGCTAAGAGCCGCCAAATGCCACAGCTGTCCCGCTTTCGTTGACATGCATATGCGGGTATTCATCCATGGCGCCGTGCGTTGTCTTAAAATCCACACTTTATAAGAGTGGAGAGAGACTGTGGACGTATTCGATTTCAATGCGATCAGCCTGGATGGCAGGCCGGTCGAGATGGAGCAGTTTCGCGGCAAGGTGCTGTTGGTGGTCAATACCGCCAGCGCCTGCGGCTACACGCCGCAATATAAAGGGCTGGAAGAATTGCAGCGTCATTACGGCGATCGCGGCCTTGTGGTGCTGGGCTTTCCCTGCAATCAGTTCGGGCACCAGGAACAGGGAACCGAAGCCGAGATCGGGGCCTTTTGCGAAAAGAACTATGGGGTCAGCTTCCCGATGTTCGCCAAGATCGACGTCAATGGCGAGAATGCGCATCCGCTGTTCCGCTACCTGAAGGGCGAAGCGCCGGGCGTGCTGGGGACGGAATCGATCAAGTGGAACTTCACCAAGTTCCTGATCAATAAGGATGGCGCCGTGTTCAAGCGTTATGCGCCGCAGACCGAGCCGGAAGACTTGAGCCGCGATATCGAAATCTTGCTGGCCCGTTGATTCGTCATTTTCTCTTTGAAGCGGGATCGCCTTCCGGGAACGAGGCCCGCTTCAGCCTTCCACCCTACTTAATACTGCCTTCATCTGCGCCTGCGCAATCGGGTCGCCGTTGGCGGCGGCGCGCGCGATCCACATCATGCCCAGGTTGTCGTCCTGGTCCACGCCCTGGCCTTCCATATGGCAGCGGCCGATCAGACGCATCGCTGCCGCATGCTCCTGCTTGACGGCGGCCTCGAGCCAGGCGATGCCCTGCTTGAGCTTGTGGTGCGAGATGAACAGCAGCGCCAGGTCGGTCTGCGCTTCGGCGTTGCCGCCGTCGGCGGCTTCTACCAATGAATAGTCTTCGGGGCCGAGCGGGATGACCATGTGCGGCTTGATCGAGTCGAATTCCACCATCGACTTGCCGGCGGCGGCGCTGGTATCGCGTTTGACGGAGCCGTCGGCGAAGCGGCGCCAGAAGGTGCGTTCGCTCCATCCGGTCAGTGTCATTGCGGTAGCGATGTTGATGAACTGCATGGCACTCTCATTCTTTTGCCACATGGCAATCTAAATCAACTGCCAGATTTCTGGCAGGCTCAACAGCACTGTCAGGTGGCAGGGGTTTTGCGGTGCCAAATCGCTGGCACAGTCATAAAAATACACGACTGATAACGTTTTGGGGCGATTTCAGGCTGGCACAGCTATTGCTCTAAGTAAAGTACGGCCAACCGGCTCACCACTTAACACCACTTGGAGAATCACATGAAATTCGCACCGATGAAGCAGCAAGCTCAAAAAGGTTTCACCCTGATCGAACTGATGATCGTTGTTGCGATCATCGGTATTCTGGCTGCAGTGGCGATTCCAGCTTACAGCGACTACACCAACAAGGCAAAAGCAAGCGAAGCCGCAACCGTGTCGGCACCAGCGCGTCTGGCAGTTGCTCAAGCTTTCAATGAAGGCACCCTGGCTGCTGACACGGATAACGCTTCCCTCGGTCTGCAAGCTAAAACTGATATCAAGAGCCAATATGTAAAGTCGGTTGAAGTCGACGGCACTTCGGGCACCGTTGCCAACGTGATCGTCACCATGCAAGGCCCGACCGCGCTCGACAACAAAACCGTGACCTACGTGATCACCTGTGCTGAAGGCGCTTCGTGCACCACTGCCTACGCCACCGAAACCGGTGCTACGATCGTGGAAGCCAAGTACCTGCCGAAACTGGCTGCCCCTGCTACCACGACCACCCCGGCAAACGGCACCACCTAATCCTCTAGGTTCGTACATCGAATTAGCGTAAGCTGATTCCCCGACGGCCCGTTCGCAAATGCGACCGGGCCGTTTGTCATTTCGCTCAACAAGGAAAAGAACATGAAAGCGATACTGCGGGTCTTGCCTGCGCTACTGGCTTTGACCGCCTGCGGCGGCGGATCATCCTCGAATGCGCCAGCGACCGGCACTACACCAATCGTCACCATCCCTGCCCCCGCCACCACGACGCCAGCCAATACGGGCACGCCCGCGACCAATCCCACGACGCCCGGTGCAGAGACAACGCCACCTGCAACCGAACCGTCCACGCCGGGCACCGAACCGACAACGCCAACGCCTCCCGCCGACGAGACCACGCCCGCCGAACCGCCAGTCACACCACCGGTCGTCGAACCCGCACGCTGGGTCCCAAGCGTCACCGACACGTGGCAATGGCAGCTCACCGGTACCCTCGACACCAGCCTCGCCCTCAACGTCTACGACATCGATCTGTTCGACACCCCGCAAACCACCATCGACGCACTGAAGGCACGCGGCATCCGCGTGGTCTGCTACTTCTCCGGCGGCAGCTCGGAAAACTGGCGCGCCGACTTCAAGAAGTTCGCGGCCACAGACATGGGCAACAACCTGGATGGATGGGCCGGCGAGCGCTGGCTCGACACGCGTTCGAGCAACGTGCGCACCATCATGAAGGCACGCCTGGACCTGGCCAAGGAAAAAGGCTGCGACGGCGTCGAGCCGGACAACGTCGACGGCTACACCAACAATCCCGGCTTCGCGCTGACGGTAGCCACGCAGCTCGACTACAACCTGTTCCTGGCCGCGGAGGCGCACGCGCGCAACCTGGCGATCGGCCTGAAGAACGACATCGACCAGCTGTCGCAGCTCGCTGCGCATTTCGACTTCGCGGTCAACGAACAGTGCCACGAGTACGACGAATGCGGCGGCTACACCGCCTTCACCAGCCAGGGTAAGCCGGTGTTCAACGCCGAATACGCGGCGCGCTACCGCAACAACACCGGCGGCGCGCGCGATGCGTTGTGCCGCGATTCGGCCACGCTGAACATCCGCACGCTGGTGCTGCCGCTGAAGCTGGACGGATCGTTCCGCTACTCCTGCAGTCAGTAACGCTAGGGCTCGATCGCGATCACCTCGTCGCCCGGGAGCGGCCGGCACTCCGGTCCCAGCTGCTCCCAGCCGCGATGCACTACCACGCGGCCCTGGTCGTGGCACACCTCGACGCGTTGCGCCTGCGGCGCATGGCGGCGCACGAAGGCCTCGATCGACGCCGGCACGCTCACCTGCAGCGCCAGCGCATGCAGGTCGTCCACCGGATGATCGGCCATGTGCACCAGCGGCACGAACTGCCCGGCGAACATCATCAGGTGCGACGGTATCCTCACCGGACCCGCCGTATAGCCCTGCTCGCGCAGCCACGACTGCGCTTGATCGCGCGCGTCCACGCCGCCATCGAGGCTGCCCCAGGCGCTGGCCATCAGCTCCGCCACCCACTGGTTGCAGTTCTGGTAGCGCGTGCCGAAGGCATACGCATTCGCGCTGTAGCTTCCCGCCAGCAGTGCCAGTCCCAGGCGCTTGTCGGCGGCGGCGCGTTCCAGCAAGGCGCCCTCCTCATCCGGCAGGAACACCAGCGACACATGACCGTTGGCCGGCGTTTCGGCGCCGAGCGTGAAGCCGGCCACGCCCTGGTCGAACAGGCGCGGACGCGATTCGTCGCAGGCGTAATACAGCTGGCGCACGGTCCACGGGCCGTCTGTATCGTCCTTGAGCGCGATGCCGGCATGCGAATACAGCAGGCCGAAGCGGCTCAGGTCCAGGCCCGCGCGCGAGATCAACGCGACGCGCGCGCCGGAGCGTTCCAACTCCTGCTTCACTACGCCGGCAAAGCGCAGCACGCGGTCCTGGTCGGCGGCGGTGAATTTGTTGGGGCGTTCGCAGAAGGTGGGCATGCCTGCCCGCGCGCCGGCGCTCGCGCCCATGGCGAGCGCCGAAGTCAGCGCAACGGCGGCAAGACGTGAAAGCTTCAAATGCTTATCAAATGGAGAGTCAGATGGTGACCTGGCGCGAACCCAGGTCGCGCTGCCAGTCGTTTTGCAGCGCCAGGAAGAACGGACGGCGGGTGTCAGCGTAGGCGAACTCGTAGCCGTAGACGCGCTCGCTCACCTGCACCAGTTCACCCACGCCGACGCCGCGCTGCGCCAGCGCGCGGTTCGGCAGGTCGAGGTGGTAGTCGTGTGCCGGGCCGCCGGCCACCGCGCGCAGCGTCATGCGGGTGGTGTTCGGCTTGGCCGGCGCCTGGGCGATGTCGATCACGCGGTATTGGCCGGCTGCCATGCGGTCGTCGCCGCTGGAGCTGTTGCTCGAGCTGCTGATCGAATCCGAGATGCTGGCCGACGAGGCCGAACCCGCGCTGGACGCCGAGGAAGCGAAGCTGTCGGCGTGGACCGGCACGGTCGCCACGACAGAAGCGGCGGCGATGGCAACGGCGCACAGGGCGCGGGTGTAGATGGAAGTGGTCATGAATGGTGTTCCCGTCGAGCTGAATGTCCTTATGGTACAAGCACTTGCAGCCGGCGACCAGCCATCCGTCGCGCCAGCGACACGGTTTGCCGCGTCAGCGGGTGCGAATCCACGCCGCAGCGTGGGTGGTGCAGCCGCGGCTGACGTTGTCCAGGAAGCGGATTGCCTCGTTCATCGACACGCCGGGCGGCAGCAATTGCTGCAGCGTGGCGTCCTCGATCACGCGGTCCAGGCCGTAGGCGATGGTGCGCGAAACGTCGCGCGCCAGCTGGCCGTCGCTGTTGTAGAGGGCATCGTAGACGCCGGCCGCTTCCCATACCGGGACCAGGCCCGGGCTGCTGCTGTCTTCGAAGACCACGGCGGCAGGGAAGCCCTCGTCGTCGCGGATGAGTTGAAAGGTGAAACTCACGTCGGTATGCGGGTAGTTGGTGAAATCGGGCCGATGCTATCACGGACGCGGATCAGTTGCAGGCGGGACGCCGCTTGGCAACTTGCCGGCACGTCAGCCACGCTCCCGCTCCTCCAGCACGCGATCGAGCAACTCGATCCAATGCGTCACTGGCGCGTTCGTTCCCGCCCGCAGATGCGTAATGCACCCGATATTCGCCGACACGATCGCATCGGCCCCGGTCGCCGCCAGATCGGCCAGCTTGCGCTCGCGCAGCGCATGCGCGATGTCCGGATGCAGCATCGAGTACGCCCCGGCCGAGCCGCAGCACAGGTGACTGTCGGCGCACAGCACCACGTCCACGCCAGCCGCACGCAGCACGCTTTCTACCTTGCCCCGGATCTGCTGGCCATGCTGCAGCGTGCACGGCGGGTGATACACCACGCGCCGCCCGCCCCTGCCCTGCGCCAGCGCGGCAAGTTGCGCCTGGAACTGCGGCAGGACCTCGGATACATCGCGCGTCATCTCACTGATACGCCGTGCCCGTTCGGCATACTCCGGATCGTGCGCCAGCAGATGGCCGTATTCCTTGACCGTCACGCCGCAGCCCGACGCGGTCATCACGATCGCCTCCACCTGTTCCACATACGGCCACCACGCATCGACATTGCGCCGCATGTCGTCCAGCCCCGCCTCCTGGTCGTTCATGTGATAACGCAGCGCGCCGCAGCAGCCGGCCTGCCGCGCCACGATCAGCTGCACGCCGAGCGCATCGAGCACGCGCGCCGCGGCGGCATTGATGTTGGGCGCCAGCGCCGGCTGCACGCAGCCATCGAGCACCAGCATCTTGCGCGCATGCGTCCGCGCCGGCCAGCGGCCGGGATCGGGCGCTGGCTGCAGCTTGTCCTGCAGCTCGCGCGACAGCAGCGGACGCAGCACACGCCCCGCCCTGAGGGCCGGCTTGAACAACGCGGCGCGCGGCAAGACCTCCTTGAGCGTGGTGCGCCGGATGCGTTCCCCCAGCGGACGCGGCACCCGCTGCTCGACCACCTTGCGCCCGATATCGAGCAGCCGTCCATAACGGACGCCCGACGGACAGCTGGTCTCGCAGTTGCGGCAGGTAAGGCAGCGGTCCAGGTGCAGCTGGGTCTTGCGGGTCGGCTCGGCGCCTTCCAGCACCTGCTTGATCAGGTAGATGCGCCCGCGCGGACCATCGAGTTCGTCACCCAGCAACTGATAGGTAGGACAGGTCGCGGTGCAGAAGCCGCAGTGGACGCAGGCGCGCAGGATGCTCTCGGCTTCAATGCCGTCGCGCGTGCCCCTGATGAAATCGGCGAGCGTGGTCTGCATCGTTCAGTCCTCCCGCTGCAGGAACATGCGCCCGCGATTGAAGATGTGGTGCGGATCGAAGGCGGCGCGCATGCGCGCCCCGATCGCCCCCAGCGCCGGCGCCGGCGGATGGAACACGCCAACCGATTTGTCCCCACCGCGGAACAGCGTCGCATGCCCGCCGCAGTCCTCTGCGATGCGCCGGATTGCTTGCGCAAATGCCGCATCGCTGTCCGCACGCAGCCAGCGATGCGCCCCGCCCCACTCGATCGCCTGCGCGCTACTGAGCGCGATAGCGCCGGCGGTCGACGGCAGCGACAGGCGCCACAATGCCTCGCTGCCGCCAAAGAACGGCAGCCGCTGCTCGCGCACGCCGGTCCAGAACGCGGCAGCCTCCGGTATCTCGTCGCCGCCGAGCGCACGCCGCGCCGCTGTGACAGCCGCCTCGGCGCCCGACAGGCGCAGCGCCAGCACGCCGTCATGCCACCAGCTTCCCGAGATCGGCAGAGGCCTGCCTCCCCATTCGTTCAGGCGCCGGATGGCATCGGCCTCGCCGAGCTCGAAACGCAGCGTGCTCTCGGCGAAGGGACGCGGCAGCACCTTGAGCGAGACTTCCAGGATCAGGCCGAGAGTGCCGAGCGAACCGGCCAGCATGCGCGACACGTCATACCCGGCGACGTTCTTCATCACGCGGCCGCCGAACGACAGCACATCGCCCTTCCCGTCCAGCAGCTTCGCCCCCAGCACGAAGTCGCGCGTGGCACCGCTGGTGGCGCGGCGCGGGCCGCACAGTCCGCAGGCGACCGTGCCGCCGATCGTGGCCCCTGGCCCGAAATGCGGCGGCTCAAAAGCGAGCATCTGCCGCTGTTCGGCCAGCGCGGCTTCGACCTCGGATAGCGGCGTGCCGCAGCGCGCGGTGATCACCAGTTCGGTCGGCTCGTAGTCGACGATGCCGGCGTAGCCGCGCGTGTCGAGGATATCGCCTTCCAGGCGCTGGCCGTACCAGTCCTTGCTGCCGCCGCCGCGAATACGCAACGGCCGGCCGGCGCGCACACGGTCCTGGAAGTCGGCGATCTGGTCCAAAGGCATCCCGTTCAAAAACGCGGCAGGTCGGGGAACGGCAGCGCGCCGTGGTGCACGTGCAGCTTGCCGAATTCGGCGCAGCGGCGCGGCGTGGGGATCGCCTTGTCGGGATTGAGCAGCATCGGGGGATCGAAGGCGCGCTTGACCGCGAAGAAGGCGTCCAGCTCTGCGCGCCGGAACTGCACGCACATCGAGCCGATCTTCTCCGCGCCCACGCCATGCTCGCCGGTGATGGTGCCGCCCACCTCCACGCACAGCGCCAGGATCGCCGCGCCGAAGGCCTCGGCGCGTTCGAATTCGCCGGGCCGGCCGGCGTCGAACAGGATCAGCGGATGCATATTGCCGTCGCCCGCGTGGAACACGTTGCAGCAGCGCAGGCCATAGGTATGCTCCATCTGCGCGATCCCCGCCAGCACCCGCGCCAGCTGCCTGCGCGGGATGGTGCCGTCCATGCAGTAGTAATCGGGCGAGATGCGTCCCGCCGCCGGAAAAGCGTTCTTGCGCCCGGACCAGAAGCGCACCCGCTCCGCTTCGTTCTGCGACACCGTGAGCGCCGTGGCACCGGCCGCGCCCAGCACCGCGCGCATGCGCGCGATTTCTTCCGCCACCTCTTCGGCGGTGCCGTCGGCCTCGCACAGCAAAATCGCGGCCGCGTCGAGATCGTAGCCGGCCTGCACGAACGGCTCCACCATGCGCACCGAGGTGCGGTCCATCATCTCCAGCCCGGCCGGGATGATGCCGGCCGCGATCACGTCGGCCACCGCGTTGCCGGCCGCGGCCACGTCGGCGAACGAGGCCATGATCACCTGCGCCAGCGCCGGTCGCGGCACCAGCTTGACCGTCACTTCCAGCACCACGCCGAGCATGCCTTCGGAGCCGATGAACACGGCCAGCAGATCCAGCCCCGGGGCGTCGAGCGCGGCCCCGCCCAGCTCGACGACGTCGCCATCGACCGTGGCGATGCGCACGCGCAGCACGTTGTGCACGGTGAGTCCGTACTTGAGGCAATGCACGCCGCCTGCGTTCTCGGCCACGTTGCCGCCGATGGTGCAGGCGATCTGCGACGAGGGATCGGGCGCGTAGTACAGGCCGTACGGCGCGGCCGCTTCCGAGATCGCCAGGTTGCGCACGCCCGGCTGCACGAGCGCCGTGCGCGCGTAGGGGTCGACCTGCACGATGCGGTTCAGGCGCGCGGTGGACAGCACCACGCCGTCGGCGATCGGCAGCGCGCCGCCCGAGAGACCGGTGCCGGCGCCGCGCGGCACCACCGGCACCTGCAGTTCGCGGCAGACGGCCAGGATCGCCAGCACCTGCCGTTCGTCGCCAGGCAGGGTGACGATCAGCGGCAGCTGGCGGTAGGCGGCCAATCCATCGCATTCGTAGGGACGGGTATCTTCGGGATCGGACAGGACGCATCCGTCCGGAAGACGCGCGCGCAGTGCCGCCGCGACTTGCGCACGCCGCGCCGCGATGTCAAAAGCAGGCTCTGTAACCATCTCTTGCATGGCTCGATTATAAGAACCTTTCCCAGTAGGCGGGGGTCGCTCCTGGCGCGCCTGGCAAGCGCAGGCGGCGTTGCTCGTCGTTGTGTGGCTCGCCACACGGCCTCCTCGCGCCTTGCCTGCGCTTGCCATGCATCGCCATGAGCTTCCCCCCACCTACTGGGATAGGTTCTACCACATTTACGGCGATTTGGCGTATCCTCGACCCATCGTTTTTATTGACTTCTTCATAAGGCAAGATCATGGGCAACCGACTTTCGAAAATCGCGACCCGCACCGGCGACGACGGCAGCACCGGCCTGGGCGACGGCAGCCGCACCGGCAAGGACAGCGCGCGCATCCACGCACTGGGCGAGGTCGACGAGCTCAATTCCTTCGTCGGCCTGCTGCTGTGCGAAGACATGCCGGCCGAGCTGCGCGAAGAGCTGGTCTCGATCCAGCACGACCTGTTCGATCTGGGCGGCGAGCTGTGCATCCCGGGCGACTACCAGATGATCAAGGAAGAGCACGTGGTGCGCCTCGACGGCCTGCTCGAGAAATACAATGCCGATCTGCCGGTGCTGAAGGAATTCATCCTGCCGGCCGGCTCGCGCGCGGCCTCCATCGCCCACGTGTGCCGCACCGTGTGCCGCCGCGCCGAGCGCGCCATCGTGGCGCTGTCGAAGCTGGAAGACATCCGCGCCTATCCGCGCCAGTACGTCAATCGCCTGTCCGACCTGATGTTCGTGCTGGCGCGCGTGCTGAACCGCTTCGCCGGCGGCAGCGACGTGCTGTGGCAGCACGAGCGCAAGCGGGGCTGAGCATGGAAGACTTCATCGGCGTGTATGACGACGCGCTCACGGCGCAGCAATGCGACGCCCTGGTGGCGCGCTTCGACGCCAGCGACAAGGTGGTGCGCGGGCGCACCGGCAACGGCGTCGACGTGTCCAAGAAGGACAGCTACGACATCACCATCAACGGCCATCCCGAATGGGAAGACGCCAATCAGCTGCTGCTGGCGTCGATGATGCGCCACCTGGTGCAGTACGTCGACCGCTACCGCATGATGCTGATGGGGTCCCTGTCGCCGACGCTGGCGCATCCCAAGACCGGCGCGCCGACCGTGCTGTCGATGGCCAATTTCGACGAAATCGGGCGCCACTACATCGAAGACCTGGTGCGCGTGCTGTACCGCCCCGGCACCGTCAACCTGCAGAAGTACCTGCAGAGCAGCGGCGGCTACCACCACTGGCATTCCGAGATCTATCCGCAGAACGCCAGCTGCGAGTCGCTGCACCGGGTGCTGCTGTGGATGTTCTACCTGAACGACGTCGAGGAAGGCGGCGAGACCGAGTTCATGTACCAGGGCCGCAGCATCGCGCCCAAGAAGGGGCGGCTGGTGATTGCGCCGGCCGGGTTCACGCACACCCACAAGGGCAATGTGGCGAAAAGCGGCGACAAGTACATCGCTACCTCGTGGATCCTGTACCAGCGTGCCGAAGCGCTGTTCGGTCAGCCGGGCAAGACCTAGAACACCTGCCGCGTCTCAGCTATGCCGCTGCTGCAGCAGGGATTGGAAAGACGCGGTCGTAGGCGATGTTGAACAGGAATCCGTAGACCAGGTAAAAGGTCACGATCGCGAGGTCCATCAGCAGCGCCGCCCATAGGCCGATACCCAGGTACCAGGCAATCATCGGGATCAGCATCGCGACCAGTCCTGCTTCGAACAGGAATGTGTGGGCCACCCGGATCGCCATCGTTTTATGGAGCGTGCCGCGCAGACGCAGCATGGCGCGGTCGAATCCCATGTTGAAGACGAAGTTCCAGACCGTGGCGATGGTCGCCGACGCAACGCCGATCACGCCCATGTGCTGCATCGGCTCGTCGAACAGCGCCGCCGATCCGGGAATGAAAATGGCCAGGGCAACGGCTTCGAACAGGAGCGCGTGCCGGACGCGATCGCGGAATGTACGCATGGTGATTTTTCTTTCTTGTAGCCGCTCCCGGCGGCGCCGGGTAACAGTCGATAAATGGCAATCGCGGACCAGTTGAAGGCCTTTGTCCGGATAGATATTTGACGTTCTGGAAACATGATCGCATACTCGATAAATGGTTGCATACAGACAAAATCGAGACAGCGTGCTTCAAATATGAAACAGCTTAATTGGGATGACTTGCGGCTGCTGCTGCTCATCGCGCGCGAGGGCACGTTACGCCGTGCGGCCAGGAAGGCGGGAGTAAGCGCGGCCACGCTGTCGCGCCGGCTCGACGAGTTGGAGGACGCGGTCGGGCACAAACTGGTCGAGCGTTTCCAGGCCGGCTGCGTTCCAACAGCGTTCGGTGCCGATGTCATCGCACTGGCCGAGCAGATGGGCGAGATTGCGCTGGACGTCGAGCGCTCGCGCGATCGCCAGGATGCGCATACCGCGTCGGGCCTGGTGCGAATCAATACGGACGAGTGGCTGTCCTATTTCCTGACGACCCGATTCGCCCCGTTTCATGAGGCTTATCCCAACGTCGAGGTGGAAATCATCACCTCGCACCGCCCCTACAGCCTGACGCGCCGGGAAGCGGACATCGCGATCCGGCCTTACCGTCCCGAACAGCTCGACCTGGTCACGCGCCGGATCGGTACGTTGTCTTTCGGACTGTATTGCAGCCGTGAGGTGGCCAAGCGCCATGCGGGCGCCTTGGCGAAGCGCGACTGGTCAGGCGTGCCGTTCGTGGGCTTCGACGAACCGCGCGCGGAGTTCCAGTCCGACCGCTGGTTGCGCGCATTACCTAGCGCGCCGGCGCCGTGGATGAGGTGCAGCTACGGCCTTGGGATCCTGGATGGCGTCGCGCATGGCGCCGGCCTCGGCGTGCTGGCGACCTTTCTTGCCGGTGACGCTCAAAATCTGGTGGCCGCGATTCCCCATATCCGCGAACTGGATCAGGATATCTGGCTGTCGATGCACAAGGGTCTGCGTACGAGCGCGCGTGTCAGGGCAGTGGTGGATTTTGTGGAGCAGCTGTTCAGCGAATATCAGGAACCGCGGCTGTCGGCCTGAACACCGCCAGGATCGTTCAAGGGCCGCTGCGAAGCACGTCAATCGGCAGCTCCCGGTTTGCCTGCTGCATGAAAGCGTCCCACGGCGGATGCTCGCCCATCTTCTCCAGCAGGTAGTCGATGAAGACCCGTACCTTCTGCGGCAGGAAGCGGTCGTGCAGGTAAACCGCCGACACCTGGCTGCCGAACATGCCGACCGGCCGTAGCGCCGGCAGCACCTGCGCCGCGCGGCCGCTGCGGATGTCCTCGCCCACCACGAAGGTCGGCAACATCGCGATGCCGGCGCCGCCGAGCACCGCTTCGCGCAGCATCTGGCTGCTGTTGATCGCCAGCGCGGCGGCCGGGCGGAAGGCCAGCGCGATGCCATCTCGCTCGAAGTTCCAGGTGGCGCCCGGGCCGCTGTCGGCGAAGGTCAGGCAGCGGTGCGCGTCAAGCGCGTCGAGGTCTGGCGGCATGCCGCTGCGCTCGATGTAGCCAGGTGACGCTGCCAGCACGTAGCGCAGTGGAGCGACCGGCCGCGCCACTGCGCTCATCAGGTCGATCTTCGGGGTCAGGCGCAGCGCCACGTCGATGCCCTCTTCCACCAGGTCGATGTGGCGGTCGCTCAGGTTCAGCACCACGCGCACGGCGGGATAGCGTGCCATGAATTCGGGCAGCAGCGACGCCAGTTGGCTGTTCCCGAACGCCATCGAGGTACTCACCCGCAGCGTGCCGCTGGGCCCCGCCTGCATGCCGGCCAGCGTGGCTTCGATCGCGCGCGCTTCGTCGACCATGCGCTGGGCATGCGCGTGGATCGCGCGCCCCGCTTCGCTCAGGCCGATGCAGCGCGTCGAGCGGTTCAGCAGCTTGACCTGCAGCGCGCCTTCGAGCCGCGCCACCGCCTTGCTGACGGCGGCTTTGGTCGATCCCACCTGGCGCGCTGCTTGCGAAAAACTGCCGGTGTCGACGACGCGCACGAAGGCCCAGATGTCGGCAAAGTCGCGGGGTTTGAGCTCGGGCATGGTGTCTCCGCAGGAAACAGTGAGTTGTCTTTCCGTCGTATTGTAATGACAAACGATAACCCATAGTCTCTCCTTCACACCAACCGGAGAGAAACATGACGACACTGACTGCTTCGAAAGTCACGGGCGCGATTGCGGCGCCGTTCGCGCTGCCCTTCTTGTTCATCCTGATGTGGAGCTCGGGCTACGTGGTGGGCAAGATCGCCCTGCCCTATGCCGGGCCGTTCACCTTGCTGTTCCTGCGCTTTGGCGTCGCGGCGCTGGTGCTGTTGATCGTGGCGCTGTTGACGAGGGCGCCGTGGCCGGCGAACCGGAGACAGGTTGCGCACCTGGTGGTGGTCGGCCTGCTGATCCAGGCACTGCAGTTTTCCGGCCTGTACACGGGACTGAAACTGGGTGTAAGCGCCGGCGTGTCGGCGCTGATCGTCGGCACCATGCCGCTGTTCACGGCGCTCGGCGCCAGCGTGTTCCTGGACGAGCGGGTCAACACGCGCCAGTGGCTCGGCCTTGCAGGCGGCTTGTGCGGGGTGCTGCTGGTGGTGGGCGACAAGGTCGGCGCCGGCAGCGCGGGGCTGGCGGGTTACGGCGCGGTGCTGCTGGCGCTGGCCGGCATCACGCTCGGCACGCTGTACCAGAAGAAGTACTGCGCCGGCATGGACTTGCGCACCGGCGGCTGCGTGCAGCTGGGCGTGGCCAGCGTCGTGGCGCTGGTGCTGTCGCTGCAGGTCGAAGGGTTTCAGGTGCAGTGGACGCCGGCGCTGCTGCTGGCCTCAGGCTGGCTGTCGGTTGTGAACTCGATCGGGGCCATCAGCCTGCTGTTCTTCATGATGCGCAAGGGTGAGGCGAGCAAGGTGGCCAGCCTGTTCTACCTGATTCCGGGGGTGACGGCGCTGCTCGGGTTTGCGGTGCTGGGCGAGACCTTGAGCGTGATGGCGCTGGCTGGATTTGTTGTTACTGCCGGTGCGGTGTACGTGTGCACACGCGCGACGAACCGGGATGGCCGGTAATGCCTCATGCAACCTGTGCGTAGCTGTTATCGTCCGATGATTTTGGAACGACCTTGATTGCCATGCCGAGCGCATCGAGCAAGGCTGCGATGGTTTCAAACCGTGGCTTGCTCGACGGGCGCAGGGCCTTGTATGCGCCCTCGCGCGTCAGGCCGGCTTCTTCCGCTACGGCTGCAACGCCTCGGGCTCGAATCACATTCCTCACCGCTTCGTTGATAAGGGCCTGATTTCCGCTGGAGATAACGTCATTGATGTATGCAGCAATCGCCGCGTCACTCGTCAAGCTGTCGGCGACATCGAAGTCATCCAGGCCTTCAATGCCGTCCAGCGTGTCCAACCTGTATTCGTCGTCATGGTGTTGCATGGTTACCTCCTCCTTGCTTTTGAGGTCGTTCGAGTGGCTGCCGCCTTCTCCCTCAAGCTGATGTCGCGTTGGTCTTTCAGCTCGGCCAGCAACTCCTGGGCGCGCCCGATATCCGCTTGCTGACTCGACTTGTCGCCGCCTACAAGCAGCAGAAGGATGCTGTTGTCCAGCGTCTCAGTGAAATAGACGCGGTAGCCAGGTCCATGATTGATCCTGAGCTCGGATACGCCTTTGCCACATGGCTTGACATCGCCATACAGACCCGCCTGTACACGCTCGATTCGTGCACTGACCATGGTCTTTGCGATCGTATCGGCGAGATCGTCATACCAGCGACGAAATGCCAGCGTACGCTTCACGGATTTCCTCTGCATCGAAACATTGTAATCACTTGTTCACACAAGTCAACCAAAGTCTACCGATAACTATCCATCCTGCGAGGCCGCTTGCGCCAGGCGTACATCAATCCCAAAAAAAAGCGGCGCACATGGCGCCGCTCTCGGTCACGAAGCGAAACCGCTTCAGCCGTTGTTCACCACCAGCCGCGGTTCGCCCGCCGCCTTCACGCGCGCACGGATCGAAGCCGCGATGCCCTTGGCGTCCAGCCCCACCGACGCCAGCAGCGCGGCCGGGTCGCCCTGGTCGATGAAGTTGTCGGGCAGGCCCAGGTTCAGCACCGGCTTGGCGATGCCGGCGGCGGCCAGCGCTTCCATCACGGCGGCGCCGGCGCCGCCCATGATGCAGCCCTCTTCCACCGTCACCAGGTACTCATGCTCGGCGGCCAGGCGCTTGACCAGCTCGACGTCGAGTGGCTTCACGAAGCGCATGTTGGCGACCGTCGCATCCAGCTCTTCGCCCGCTTTCAGGCTCGGCGCCACCATCGAGCCGAAGGCCAGGATCGCGACTTCCTTGCCGGTGCGGCGCACTTCGCCCTTGCCGATCTCGATCGACGTCAACGCCTCGACGATCGGCGCACCGACGCCGGCGCCGCGTGGATAGCGCACCGCGGCCGGGCCGGGATAGTGGTATGCGGTAGTCAGCATCTGGCGGCATTCGTTTTCGTCGGATGCTGCCATGACGACCATGTTCGGGATGCAGCGCAGGTAGGCCAGGTCGTAGTTGCCGGCGTGGGTGGCGCCGTCGGCGCCGACCAGGCCCGCACGGTCGAGCGCGAAGGTCACGTCCAGGTTCTGCAGCGCCACGTCGTGGATCAGCTGGTCGTAGGCGCGCTGCAGGAAGGTCGAGTAGATCGCCACCACCGGCTTGACGCCTTCGGTGGCCATGCCGGCCGCGAAGGTCACCGAGTGCTGCTCGGCGATGCCGACGTCGTAGTAGCGCTGCGGGTATTCCTGGTGGAAGCGCACCATGCCCGAACCTTCGCGCATCGCCGGCGTGATGCCGACCAGGCGCTTGTCGGCGGCCGCCATGTCGCACAGCCAGTTGCCGAACACTTCGGTGTAGGTGATCTTGCCCGGCGCGGTGGCCGGCTTGATGCCTTCCAGGTGGTTGAACTTGCCGGTGCCGTGGTACAGGATCGGCTCGGCCTCGGCCAGCTTGTAGCCTTGTCCCTTCTTGGTCACCACGTGCAGGAACTGCGGGCCTTTCAGCTTCTTGATGTTTTCCAGCGTCGGGATCAGGGAATCGAGATCGTGGCCGTCGATCGGGCCGATGTAGTTGAAGCCGAATTCCTCGAACATGGTGGCGGGAACCACCATGCCCTTCGCGTGTTCTTCGAGTTTACGCGCCAGGTCCAGCACCGGCGCCGGCAGCACGCTCTTGCCCACGTTCTTGGCGGCGGCGTAGAACTGGCCCGACAGCAGGCGCGCCAGGTAGCGGTTCAGCGCGCCCACCGGCGGCGAGATCGACATGTCGTTGTCGTTCAGGATCACCAGCAGGTTGCAGTCTTCTTCGACGCCCGCGTTGTTCAGCGCCTCGAACGCCATGCCGGCGGTCATCGAGCCGTCGCCGATGACGGCGATCGCGTGGCGGTCTTCGCCTTTCAGCTTGGCCGCTGCGGCCATGCCCAGCGCGGCCGAGATCGAGGTCGACGAGTGGGCGGTGCCAAAGGTGTCGTATTCGCTTTCGTCGCGCTTCGGGAAGCCCGACAGGCCGTTCAGCTGGCGCAGCGTCGGCATGCGTCCGCGGCGGCCGGTGAGGATCTTGTGCGAATAGGTCTGGTGGCCGACGTCCCACACGATGCGGTCGCGCGGGGTGTCGAACACGTAGTGCAGCGCGATGGTCAGTTCCACCGTGCCCAGGTTCGACGACAGGTGGCCGCCGGTCTTCGAGACCGACTCCAGCAAAAACTGGCGCAGCTCGTGCGCCAGGGGCGTGAGCTGGGTGCGCGGCAGCTGGCGCAGGTCGGCGGGGTCGTTGATGTTATCTAGCAGGTTCATTTAGGCCTTCCGCTGCACGATCAGGTCCGCGAGTTCGCGCAGCCGCTGAGCGTTGTCTCCGAATGGCGCCAGCGCATCATGCGCCTCACGCCGCAGTTGCTCGGCCAGCGCGCGCGATGGCTCCAGTCCGAGGATCGACACATAGGTCGGTTTGTTGTCTGCCGCATCCTTGCCGGCGGTCTTGCCCAGCGTGGCCGAATCGGCGGTCGCGTCGAGCACGTCGTCGACCACCTGAAACGCCAGGCCGACGGCGGCCGAATACTTGTCCAGCGCCTGCAGTTCGTCGGCCGCCAGGTCGCGTCCGGCCAGCGCGCCCAGCACCACGGAGACGCGCAGCATGGCGCCGGTCTTCAGCTGGTGCATGCGCTCAAG
Source organism: Massilia sp. (assembly GCF_031995545.1). Lineage (GTDB taxonomy): Bacteria > Pseudomonadota > Gammaproteobacteria > Burkholderiales > Burkholderiaceae_D > Telluria. The sequence goes on along the minus strand of NZ_DAMAGA010000003.1, from coordinate 4,238 downwards.
TTCTTCGCGCTTGAGGGCCAGACCGACGCTATCGAGGTCGATCGCCTGGCCGCCGCACATGCCGGCCGAACCTGCGGCTTGCGCCAGCAGGCGCATCATCTGCACCAGACGCGCAGGAGGCAGGTCGGCACCGGCCAGCACCTCGAAGGCCTGCGCCTGCAGCGTGTCGCCGACCAGCAGCGCGGTCGCTTCGTCGTAGGCCACGTGCACCGTTGGTTTACCGCGGCGCAGGGCGTCGTCGTCCATGCACGGCATGTCGTCGTGCACCAGCGAATACACGTGGATCATCTCGACGGCACCGGCCACGCGCGCCAGCGCAGCGGCGTCGGCGCCGAACAGCGCACCGGCGGCATACGCCAGCAGCGGGCGCACGCGCTTGCCGCCGCCGAGGGTGGTGTAGCGCATCGCTTCGTGCAGCTTGTGCGGCACCGCCGTGGCGGGCGGCAGGAAAGCGTCGAGCGCGCGCTCGACTTCCAGCTGGACCTCTTGCGTCCAGGCCGAGAATGCCGGCGCCGTCATTGATGTGGTCATTGAGCCCCCTCGTCGTCCGAGAACGGCTTGAGCATGTCGCCTTCCAGCACCTTGACCTGGGACTCGACCTTTTCCAGCTGGGCCGCGCAGTACTTGACCAGCTCCGAGCCGCGCGCATACGCCGCGACCGAGGCTTCCAGCGGCAGCGCGCCGGATTCCATCTGTGTCACCAGCTGGGCCAGTTCGGCCATCGCCTGCTCGAAGGATTGCGGTGGCGTGGCCGTGGCCACTGCCGCATCCGCTGTCGTATTCTTTGCCATAAGTCGGTAGTGTGAGGGCGCCAGTTGTGCGCCATGGGTCAATCCAATCGCGTATTTTAGATCAATCCATCCCAGCAGGGGGCGCACATTGCACCAATCACAACTCGCGGATTGGTCCGGATGTTGACCGAAACCTTCCCTTCGCCATGAAACCGATGTTTTTTCGGCAAATCTCAAACACCCTGCCGCCACAATCGCGCGCCGGCCCGAGACGGTAGAGCCCGTTCCACGGTATAATCTCCGGTTCTGTCCGAAATACCGTATTCCTCCGATAAAGATACTGGTCTTTGGATTCTTTCTCTTCTTTGGCTTGATTCACGTAAGGGGGGTTGGGATGTCCGATCTGGCTACCCACGCCAAGCTGGCGCGCTCGAACGCGCAGCTTCCGGTAAATGTGTACTTTGATGAAGCGCTGCTCAAGCGCGAGATGCAGCAGCTGTTTCAGGCGGGCCCGCGCTATATCGGGCATGAATTGATGGTGCCGGAAATCGGCGACTTCGCCACGCTTGCCGCCGAAGACGAAGGCCGCATGCTGGTGCGTAATGCCGGCGGCATCGAGGTGCTGTCCAACGTCTGCCGTCATCGCCAGGCGCTGATGTTCAACGGCCGCGGCAACGCGAACAATATCGTGTGTCCGCTGCACCGCTGGACCTATGACCTCAAGGGTGAGCTGATCGGCGCGCCGCATTTCGCCGACACGCCGTGCCTGAACCTGTCCAAGACTGAGCTCCAGAACTGGAACGGCCTGCTGTTCGAACAGAACGGCTACAACGTCATGGACAAGCTGCGCACCCTGTCGGTGACCAAGGACCTCGACTTTTCGGGCTATATGTTCGACCACGTCGAGATCCACGAGTGCGACTACAACTGGAAAACCTTCATCGAGGTCTACCTGGAGGATTACCACGTCGAGCCGTTCCACCCGGGACTGGGCAACTTCGTCTCGTGCGACGACCTGAAATGGGAATTCGGCCAGGACTACAGCGTGCAGACCGTGGGCGTCAACCGCGCGCTGCAGAAGTCCGGTTCGCCGGCCTACAAACGCTGGCAGGAACAGGTCCTGAAGTTCAACAACGGCCAGCCGCCCAAGCACGGCGCGATCTGGTTGACGCTGTACCCGAACATCATGGTCGAGTGGTATCCGCACGTGCTGGTGGTGTCGACCCTGTGGCCGATGGGCCCGCAGAAGACGCGCAACGTGGTCGAGTTCTACTACCCCGAAGAGATCGTGCTGTTCGAGCGCGAGTTCGTCGAGGCCGAGCGCGCGGCGTATATGGAAACCGCGGTCGAGGACGACGAGATCGGCCTGCGCATGGATGCCGGCCGCAAGATCCTGCTGGCGCGCGGCGTCAACGAAGTCGGGCCGTACCAGTCGCCGATGGAAGACGGGATGCAGCACTTCCACGAGTGGTACCGAAGCAGGAACATGCTGTAATCGTAACCCTGCAGTTACCCGATCAGTAACCCGTTCGCGCGCCCCAGGCGCGCGAACTTTTATCTGGATTCACATGGCTTCACTCTGGATGCTGTTCGCCAGCTTCGCCTTCGCCGCCATGGGCGCCGGCGTCAAGCTCGCGTCCGAGTTCTACACTACTTCCGAACTGCTGATGTACCGCGGCCTGGTCGGCACCACCGTCCTGCTGTTCCTGGTGCGTCATCAGGGCGGTACGTTCAAGACGCCCTTCCCCAAGGCCCACCTGACGCGCAGCCTGGTCGGCGTGCTGTCGCTGTGGCTGTGGTTCTTCGCCATCGGCCGCCTGCCGCTGGCCACCGCCATGACCCTGAACTACATGGCGCCGATCTGGATCGCGGCCTGGATGTTCGCGCTCGGCTGGTGGACTAGAACGAAGCATGCGGAATGGCCGCTGGTGGTGGCGATCGCAATGAGCTTCTTCGGCGTGACGCTGGTGCTGCAGCCGGCGGTCGAGAGCCAGCAGTGGCTGGGCGGCCTGGCCGGCGTGTGCTCGTCGGTGATCTCGGCGATGGCCTACATGCAGGTGCGTAACCTGGGCCAGCTGGGCGAGCCGGAATACCGCGTGGTGTTCTACTTCTCGCTCACCACCACCCTGGTCGGCCTGACCATGACGCTGGCCGGCGACGGCCCGCAGGGCGCCGTGTTCCATTCGCACACGCCATATAGCTTGGCCCTGCTGCTCGGCCTGGGCCTGGCCGCGCTGATGGCGCAGATGGCGATGACGCGCGCCTACCGCGTCGGCAAGGTGCTGGTGGTGGCCAACCTGCAGTACACCGGCATCGTGTTCTCCAGCATGTGGGGCCTGGCGCTGTGGGGCGACCGCTTCGACTGGCACGTGTGGCTCGGCATCGCCGTGATCCTGGTCTCGGGCCTGGCCGCGACGTTCTACAATACGCGCAAGACGGCGCGCGGCGCCGTCGTCAAGGATACCGATCCGATCGCCAGCGAAACCTGAAGGAGCGCGCCATGCGTCAAATCCACAAGACCCTGATCTCCGCCGAAGCACTGTCGAACCACATCGACGACCCGAAGTGGGTCGTGGTGGATTGCCGCCATGACCTGATGAACCTCGCGGCCGGCCGCGAAGGCTTTGCCATCGGCCACCTGCCGCATGCGGTGTTCGCCGATATCGAGCACGTGCTGTCGGGCGCCAAACAGGGGCCGGATGGCGTGTTCCGCGGGCGTCATCCACTGCCAGAGAAGGAAGCGTTGGCGGAAGCCCTGCGCGGGTTCGGCATCGACGACGATTCGCAGGTGGTGGCGTACGACGCGCACGGCGGCATGTTCGCGGCGCGCCTGTGGTGGCTGCTGCGCTGGCTGGGTCATGAGGCGGTAGCGGTGCTCGACGGTGGCATGGCGGCGTGGCAGGCGGCGGGCCAGCCCTTGAGCACCGACGTTCCGGCCAAGCCGCGCGGCGCGTTCAGCGTGCGTGCGCCGTTCGTGCCGACGGTGACCGTTTCCGAGGTCATGGACAATCTGGAACATGGCCAGCGCATCGTCATCGACGCCCGCGCGGCCGACCGTTTCCGCGGCGAGAACGAAACCATCGATCCGGTCGGCGGCCATATCCCGGGCGCGAAGAACCGCTTCTTCAAGGACAACCTGCAGGCCGACGGGCGCTTCAAGTCGCCGGACCAGCTGCGCGAGGAATTCGGCGCGCTGGTCGACGATCCGTCGCAGGCCATCATGCAGTGCGGTTCCGGTGTGACGGCCTGCCACAACCTGCTGGCGCTGGAAGTGGCCGGCATGCCGGGTGCGGCGCTGTATCCCGGCTCGTGGAGCGAGTGGGTCGGCGATCCTTCACGGCCGGTCGCCAAGACTGACGGCCTGCAATTCAAGCCGAATTGCATGGTTTTCACATAGAAATATAACGCTATCCGGGCGATAATACTGCCTTCCGCTGGCCTTCACACCGGCGCTTTCCAGGTGTTCAAATCCCTAGTTCGAAGTGCACGGCGCGCCCATCGAGCGGC
>NZ_DAMAGA010000002.1:166915-333682 GCF_031995545.1 Massilia sp. | reverse complement strand
AAGGCGGGATGATCTCGACGTACACTGGGTACTGGTATTCCGGCGCGACGAACAGGGCGAGTACTTCGGCGCCCATTTGTTGCGCGAATTTGACGCCGGCGCAGGCGGTATGCTGCGACACGGCGGAACCGTCGGTGGTAATCAGGATCTTGCGGTACATGCTGGCTCCTCCCTTTGCTGTGCCATTCTGGACGGCTCCGTGCATGGCGACGATTGCTGAGACTAAAACCCTTGAGTTCGGTCAAACGGCCGACCGGACCGGTAACGCAGTTCCAATGCGCTGTTCCAATGCAACATTGCCACAGCAATGGGGGCCGGGGCGCACAAAATACAACACTGGCCGTAATAAAAGCATCAGGAACCGCCTGTTTTGATTGTCGCGGAATTAAGTTTTCCTGTCCATTTTGTTGCATTGCCGTCTCTGAGATTTACCTACGGCAACCACACTGCTACACTCGCAGTCAATTCACGACCATCTTTCAGTGCCGCCGGACGCGGCCCGATGGATGCACGACCCCCAGGATTGCAGAGTTCATTGCGCATTTATATTTAGGAGAAGCAGGGATTATGACCGACGCCGCTGACGATTTCGACGCACTATTCGAGGAAGTGGCGGCGCAGCGCTCCAGCGCCCCGCCAGCTCCTGCCGCGGCACCCGAGCCTGCGCCCGCCGCAGCCGCCGATGAAGACGACCTGGAGTCGCTGTTCGACCAGGTTTCGGCCACCGCCGCCCCGGCCGCTGCCGCAGTCGCGGTTGCCGCCGTGGCCGCTGCCCCGGCCGCCGCTGGTGCCACCGGCGCTGATGACGGCCACGAAACCGGCGGCATGTTCGAGCGCCTGGGCGGCATCGTGCGCCTGCTGCACGACTCGCTGCGCGAACTGGGCTACGACAAGGCGCTCAACGAAGCCTCGTCGCAGATCGTCGACGCCCAGGATCGCCTGGAATACGTCGCCACCCTGACCGAACAGGCCGCCAACAAGGTGCTGAATACCCTGGACGAAGGCATGCCGGCCCAGGACCTGCTGTCGAAGCAGGCCAAGGACATGGAAACCCGCTGGGCCGACCTCTTCGAAGGCAAGCTCAGCCTGGACGAATTCAAGGCCCTGGCCGGCGATTCGCGCCAGTTCGCGGCCCAGGTGAATGTCGCCACCGAATCCGAGAAGGCGCGCCTGCTCGAGATCATGATGGCCCAGGACTTCCAGGACATCACCGGCCAGCTGATCAAGAAAGTGGTCAAGATCACCCAGACCGTCGAGGGTGAACTGGCCCAGCTGCTGCGCGACAACGCGCCGGCCGACATCAAGGAAAAACTGGCGCAGAAAGCACAGCCGGCGCCCGAGCCGCTGATGCAGGGCCCGTCGGTGCCGGAAGCGGCGCTGAACCAGGACAACGTTGACGATCTTCTTGCCGATCTGGGATTCTAATGGACGATATGCTCAAGGATTTCGTCGTCGAGGCGATGGATCTGGCAGTTAATGTAGAAGAGCACCTGCTGCGCCTCGAACGCGACCCCGACAACAAGGAAACCCTGAACGCGGTGTTCCGGTCGTTCCACACGATCAAGGGCGGCGCCGGCTTCATGGGCCTGCCTGCGCTGGTGGCCGCCTGCCACCTGACCGAGAACCTGTTCGACGCGCTGCGCACCGGCGCCGCGCCGGTGACGCCGCTGGCGATCGAAGCCGCGCTGCAGGCCTCGGGCTTCGTGGCCGACCAGCTGAACGACCTGAACAACGGCACGCCGCCGGAAGGCCTGGCGCAGATGCCGTCCGACCTTGAACGCATCCTGGTGGACGCGATCGAAGGCAAGGCCGACAGCGCACCGGCTGCCGCGCCGGCCGCCGCCGCTCCGGCTCCGGCTGCCGCAGCGCCAGTCGCCGCTACGCCCGCAGCCGCCGCACCGGCCGCCGGTGAAGACGGCCTGGACTGGACCGGCATGTACAACGCCGTGGTGCCTGCCGCGAACGCGATCGCTGCGGGCGCACCTGCCGCTGCCGCTCCGGTGGCAGCCGCCGCCGCCGCGCCGGCCGCAACCGCTGAAGCTGCGCCAGGTACCGCTGTCGCTGCACCGGCTGCTGCCGCACCTGCCGCCGGCGCCAAGAACTGGGACGGCGTCGAACGCCGCAACGACGCCAAGCCTGCCGCCGCCGCCCCGGCCAAGGACGAAAGCATCCGTATCGACGCGGTCAAGCTCGACGCGCTGCTGGAAGTGGCCGGCGAATCGGTGCAGGCCGCCAACCAGGCCGCCGTGCTGCTGGAACGCCTGCAGCAATTCAAGTTCGAAGGCCAGGCCGCCGTGCTGATGGCCACGCTCACCGAAACCCTGGAACGCGCTTCGCGCTACTCGGCCGAACTGCAGCGCGCCACGCTGGCGACCCGGATGCAGCCGGTGGGCCGCCTGTTCCAGAAGTTCCCGCGCCTGGTGCGCGAGCTGGCCAAGGACCTGGGCAAGGACGTCGAACTGACCATCGAAGGCGCCGAGACCGAAGTCGACCGCGTGGTGGTGGACAGCCTGTACGACCCGCTGGTGCACATGCTGCGTAACGCGCTGGACCACGGCGTCGAGTCGCCGGAAGAACGCGTCGCCGCCGGCAAGCCGGCCAAGGCCTTCATCCTGCTCAAAGCCTGGCAGGAAGCCAACAGCGTCATGATCGTGCTGCAGGACGACGGCAAGGGCATGGACCCGGTCAAGCTGCGCCGCAAGGCGATCGACAAGGGCCTGATCGGCGAGAACGGCGCCCCGAACGACGACGACGCCTACCAGCTGGTGTTCCTGCCGGGCTTCTCGACCAAGGAAGTCGCTTCCTCGGTGTCGGGCCGCGGCGTGGGCATGGACGTGGTCAAGACCGCGGTCGAGAAGAACCGTGGCGCGATCCGCATCGATTCGCTGCTGGGCCGCGGCACCAAGTTCGCGATCCGCCTGCCGATCGAACTGTCGATCGTGCCGACCATGCTGGTGTCGACCTCGGGCGCCCAGCTGGCGCTGCCGATGGCCGTCGTCGAGCGCGTGGTCGAGCTGCCGGAAGACTTCATGTGCGTCGGCGGCGCCCCGGTGCTGAAAGACCAGGGCCGTCCGCTGCCGGTGCGCTCGCTGGCGCTGTCGCTCGGCTACGAAGCGGCGGCCGAGAAGGTCGGCATCGTGATCAACGCGCCGCAGCCGTACATCCTGGCGATGGAAGCGGTCGACGGCACCGCCGACCTGGTGATCAAGCCGATGACGGCGCTGACGGTGGAAGGCATCACCGGTACCGCGCGCTCGGCCGAGGGCGAACTGGTGCTGGTGGTGGGCCTGTCGTTCCTGATGGATGGCTGCCGCAGCAGCGTCAGACTGGCTGCATAAAGCAAATCCGCGCAAAAGCGCAGAGAAAAGCCTGTGTCATCGACACAGGCTTTTTTTATTTGCATCGCCCCAAACCCTTGCAAATATTATTTACCACATGGTAAGGTCGTTGGCATAATCATGCGCCGCACTGGCTTGGTGCTGCAGTGCACGATTATGGCATAATCGAAAACCCGGTCGCGCAGGCCCGCTCCTGCGGCCCGCGCACTACAAGACTGCAACACTGGATTGACCATGCAAAAAACGCTCTACGACAAACTCTGGGATTCCCATGTCGTGCGTGCCGACGCCGATGGCACCACCGTCCTCTATATCGACCGCCACCTGGTACACGAAGTGACCAGCCCGCAGGCGTTCGACGGCCTGCGCGAAGCGGGCCGCGGACTATGGCGCACCTCGGCGAACCTGGCCGTGGCCGACCACAACGTGCCGACCACCGACCGCGCCGCCGGCATCGCCGACCCGACCTCGCGCCTGCAGGTCGAGACGCTCGACGCCAACACCAGGTCGTTTGGCCTGACTTACTTCGACATGAACGACAAGCGCCAGGGCATCGTGCACGTGATCGGGCCGGAGCAGGGCGCCACGCTGCCGGGCATGACGGTGGTGTGCGGCGACTCGCACACCTCGACCCACGGCGCCTTCGGCTGCCTGGCGCACGGCATCGGCACCTCGGAAGTCGAGCACGTGCTGGCCACGCAGACGCTGCTGGCCAAGAAGTCGAAGTCGATGCTGGTGCGGGTCGATGGCGAGCTCAATCCGGGCGTGACTGCCAAGGACATCGTGCTGGCCGTGATCGGTAGAATCGGCACCGCCGGCGGCACCGGTTATGCCATCGAATTCGGCGGCTCTGCGATCCGCGCACTGTCGATGGAAGGCCGCATGACGGTCTGTAACATGGCGATCGAAGCGGGCGCGCGTGCCGGCATGGTCGCCGTGGACGACACCACCATCGAGTACGTGAAAGGCCGTCCGTTCTCGCCCAAGGGCGAGCAATGGGAGCAGGCTGTCAGCTACTGGCGCACGCTGCATTCGGACGACGGCGCCAGCTTCGACACCGTGGTCGAACTCGACGCGAAAGACGTCCAGCCGCAGGTCACCTGGGGCACCTCGCCCGAGATGGTGACCGCGATCGACGGCCGCGTGCCAGATCCGCAGAACGAGCTTGATCCGGTGCGCCGCGGCGCCATCGAAAAGGCGCTGGCCTACATGGACCTGGCGCCGAATACGCCGATCGATGAAATCGCCATCGACAAGGTGTTCATCGGCTCGTGCACCAACTCGCGCATCGAAGACCTGCGCGCCGCCGCCGATGTGGTGCGCGGCCGCCAGCGCGCCGCCAACGTCAAGCTGGCGATGGTGGTGCCGGGTTCGGGCCTGGTCAAGGAACAGGCCGAGCGTGAAGGGCTGGACAAGATCTTTGTCGCCGCCGGTTTCGAGTGGCGCGAGCCGGGCTGCTCGATGTGCCTGGCGATGAATGCCGACCGTCTGAACCCGGGCGAGCGCTGCGCGTCGACCTCGAACCGCAACTTCGAAGGCCGCCAGGGCCAGGGCGGACGCACCCACCTGGTGTCGCCGGCGATGGCGGCTGCGGCAGGTATTGCAGGGCGCTTTGTCGACGTACGTGCGCTCTGATGCGTTATAGCCTGTATTACCGTTTTAATTTTTGAACAGATCATGAAAAAAGTATTCGCTCTCTCGCTCGTCGCTGTTTTGCTAGCCGGCTGCAACACCATTTCCGGCATCGGCCGCGATGTCTCGAAGGTCGGCCAGGTGGTCACCAGCGCCGGCGGCAAATAAAACACATACGAAGGGCAGGGCGCCCGCCGCGGCGCCCGACGAACACAGATGGATAAATTCACCGTACACCAGGGCATCGTGGCGCCGCTCGACCGCGCCAATGTCGATACCGACGCCATCATCCCCAAGCAGTTCCTGAAATCGATCCGCCGCACCGGCTTCGGCCCCAACCTGTTCGACGAGTGGCGCTATCTGGACCACGGCGAACCGGGCCAGGATTGCAGCACCCGTCCGGTCAATCCGGACTTCGTGCTGAACCAGCCGCGCTATGCGGGCGCCTCGATCCTCCTGGCGCGCAAGAATTTCGGCTGCGGTTCGTCGCGCGAGCACGCGCCGTGGGCCCTGCAGCAGTACGGTTTCCGCGCCGTGGTGGCACCGAGCTTCGCCGACATCTTCTTCAACAACTGCTTCAAGATCGGCCTGCTGCCGATCGCGCTGAGCGAAGAAGAAGTCGAGTCGCTGTTCCAGGCGGTGCAGGCGAACGAAGGCTTCACCCTGACCGTCGATCTGGAACAGCAGCGCATCGGTACCAGCGATGGCAGTCTGACGTACGGTTTCGCCATCGACGAGTTCCGCAAGTACTGCCTGCTCAATGGTCTCGACGATATCGGCCTGACCCTGCGTCACGCCGACGACATCCGCGCCTTTGAACAGCGCCACATCGCGGCCCAGCCGTGGCTGGCCAATACCATCTAAAACAAGAAAGCAGCACATGAAGATTGCGATCCTGCCGGGCGACGGCATCGGCCCGGAGATCACCGCGCAGGCGGTCAAGGTATTGAACGCGCTCGGCGAACCGTTCGAGATGGAAAGCGCGGAGGTCGGCGGCGCCGGCTATGCCGCGCATGGCCACCCGCTGCCGGAAGCGACCCTGAAGCTGGCCAAGGACGCCGACGCGGTGCTGTTCGGCGCCGTCGGCGACTACAAATACGACACGCTCGAGCGCGCGCTGCGTCCCGAGCAGGCCATCCTCGGCCTGCGCCGTGAACTGGGCCTGTTCGCCAACCTGCGTCCCGCGATCCTGTATCCGGAGCTGGCCGGCGCCTCGACCCTGAAGCCCGAAGTTGTCTCCGGCCTGGACATCCTGATCATCCGCGAACTGACCGGCGACATCTATTTCGGTAAACCACGCGGCGTGCGCGAATGCCCGGACGGCGCGTTCAAGGGCCAGCGCGAGGGCTTCGACACCATGCGCTACGCCGAAGGCGAGATCCGCCGCATCGCCCACGTGGCGTTCCAGGCCGCGAGGAAGCGCGGCAAGCGCGTGACCAGCGTCGACAAGGCCAACGTGCTGGAGACTTTCCAGTTCTGGCGCGACATCGTCACCGAGGTGCACCAGGAATACGGGGACGTCGAACTTGAACACATGTACGTCGATAACGCGGCCATGCAGCTGGTGCGGGCGCCGAAGAAGTTCGACGTGATCGTTACTGGTAATATGTTCGGCGATATCCTGTCGGACGCCGCCGCGATGCTGACCGGTTCGATCGGCATGCTCCCATCGGCGTCGCTCGACGCCGACAACAAAGGCCTGTACGAACCGTCGCACGGGTCGGCGCCGGACATCGCGGGGCAGGGCGTGGCGAATCCATTGGCCACCATCCTGTCGGCCGCGATGATGCTGCGCTTCTCGCTCGGCCTGACCGAGCAGGCGGACCGCATCGAGAACGCGGTCAAGCGCGTGCTGGCGCAAGGGCTGCGCACGCCGGATATCTTTGAAGCAGGGACCACGAAAGTGGGCACCGAAGAGATGGGCAACGCGGTGGTCGCGGCGCTCGCATAAAACGTAACTAACCAAGGAAGATGATGAAATTAGTAGGTCTGGTAGGTTGGCGCGGCATGGTCGGCTCGGTCCTGATGCAGCGCATGCAGGAAGAGGGCGATTTCGACCATATCGAGCCGGTGTTTTTCACCACCTCGAATCCGAGCGGCGCCGCGCCGAAGATGGCGAAAAATGAAACCACCCTGAAAAGCGCTACCGACATTGCCGAACTGTCGAAATGCGAGATCATCATCTCCTGCCAGGGCGGCGACTACACGACTGAGGTGTTCCCGAAACTGCGCGCGGCCGGCTGGAACGGCTACTGGATCGACGCCGCGTCGACCCTGCGCATGAACGACGACGCCGTCATCGTGCTGGACCCGGTCAACCGCTCGGTGATCGATAACGCGCTGTCGCGCGGCGTCAAGAACTACATCGGCGGCAACTGCACCGTGTCGTGCATGCTGATCGGCCTGGGCGGCCTGTTCGAGCAGGGCCTGGTCGAGTGGATGACCTCCATGACCTACCAGGCGGCATCGGGCGGCGGCGCCCAGCACATGCGCGAACTGCTGACCCAGTTCGGTACCATCAACAGCTCGGTCAAGTCGCTGCTGGACGATCCGGCGTCGGCGATCCTCGAGATCGACCGCACCGTGCTGGCGACCCAGCATGGCTTGTCCGCTGACGAAACCAAGCAGTTCGGCGTGCCGCTGGCCGGCAACCTGATTCCGTGGATCGACAAGGACCTGGGCAATGGCCAGTCGAAGGAAGAGTGGAAGGCCGGCGCCGAGACCAACAAGATCCTGGGCCGCGGCGCAGGCTTCGATGCCAAACCGATTCCGGTCGATGGCCTGTGCGTGCGTATCGGCGCGATGCGCTGCCATTCGCAGGCGCTGACCATCAAATTGACCAAGGACGTGCCGCTGGACGAGATCACCGATATCATCGCCTCGCACAATCAGTGGTCGAAAGTGGTGCCGAACACGCGTGAAGCGTCGATGCGCGATCTGTCGCCGGCGGCTGTTACCGGCGGGCTGACGATTCCGGTCGGGCGTCTGCGCAAGATGTCGATGGGCGAGGATTATCTGTCGGCGTTCACCGTGGGTGACCAGCTGCTGTGGGGTGCGGCAGAGCCGCTGCGCCGCATGCTGCGCATTGTGTTGGAACATTGATTCGTTTCGCAGTCAATTCAGACGTACGTTGAACGCGTCGGCGGCGGAGCCGCCAACCCTACGATGGACTAATCCCGTAGGGTTGGCGGCTCGGCCGCCGACGCGTCTGACTAACCGTTGCCACTCCGGCAACTGAAATGCCCACGCGATACCGAACGCCCCCATTCGCGCAATTTCCCACCACAGAACCGCGTTTTCACCCCCTCCTGCGTGCGTCGAGAGCTTGCGTGCTCCAGAGCATGATGTTATGTTGAGACTCCGGGATACCGTCTTTCCCTCGGCCAACTAACTTCGCCTCTCACTATGCATCCTTCTCACCGTTCTCCGCTCATGGCATTCGCGCTGAAATCGCTCACCGCTGCCGTGGCCAGTGCCGTGTTCCTGTCTACCGCCGCCAACGCGGCCGGGCTGGGCAGACTGACGGTGCTGTCGGCGCTCGGCCAGCCATTGCGCGCCGAGATCGAACTGACGAGCGGGAGCGGCGAAGACCCGGCCAGCATGGCGGTCAAGCTGGCTTCACCCGAAGCGTTCCGTTCGGCGAACATCGAATTCAACCCGGCGCTGCTGTCGCTGCGCTTCGCGGTCGAGAACCGCGGCGGGCGCCAGGTCATCCGCGTCACCTCGACCCAGCCGCTGAACGAGCCGTTCGTCGACATGCTGCTCGAGCTGTCGTGGAATAACGGCCGCCTGGTGCGCGAATACACCTTCCTGCTCGACCCACCCGAACTGCGCAACACGCAGCCGGCCCAGGTGGCAGCCGCGCCGGCAGCCCAGCCGCGTGCACAGGCGCCGGTTGCAACGCCGACTCCGGCGCCGGCACAGACCGCACCGGAACCGGCAACCCCGGCGCCGGCAGCAGCGCCGACGCCAGCCCCGGCACGCCAGGCCGCCGCACCGGCTCCGCGCGCCGCAGTTTCTGACGCGCCGGCTAACTACCGCGTGCGCCGCGGCGACACCCTGAGCGGCATCGCCACCCGCGTCAAGCCGGCCGACATCTCGCTCGACATGATGCTGGTCGCGCTGTACCGCGCCAACCCGGACGCCTTCATCGGTCAAAACATGAACCGCCTGAAGTCGGGCCAGATCCTGAGCGTGCCGGACGCCGACAGCGTGCGTGGCGGCGCCAGCCAGGGCGAGGCGCGCGGCGTGGTGGTCGCGCACGCGGCCGACTTCGATGCCTACCGCAACAAGCTGGCCGGCCAGGTCGCCACCAGCACGCCCGCCGCGGCCGCACCGAGCGGCCAGAGCGCCAGCGGCCGCGTCACCGCGCGCGTCGAAGAACGCCCGACCGCCGCCAACGAGGCCCAGGACAAGCTGCGCCTGTCGAAGGCCGAATCGGCCGCCGCCGGCACACCGCAGGGCGGCACCGCCAGCGTCGAGGACACGGTCGCCAAGCAGCGCGAACTGGCCCAGGCCGAGGCGCGCGTCAAGGAACTCGAAAAGAACGTCGGCGAGCTGGAAAACCTGATGACGGTCGAGAGCCGCAGCGGCGCCGAGGCCCAGCAGTCGGCCAAGGCGCCTGCTGCAGAAACCCCGCCGCCGACCGTGCCGAAACCGGCCCCGCGCATCCGTCCCGCCAAGCCCGAGCCGGCGCCGGAGGAGCCGGGCCTGGCCGACACCATCATCGACAACTTCCACTACATCGCCGCCGGCGCCGCCGTGCTGCTGCTGGCTGCACTCGGCGTCGCCCAGCGCCGCAAGCGCAAGACCGCACCGATCAAGCCGGTCCAGGCCGAGCCGTCGGTATTGGGCGCATCTGGCCCCAATGCGGCCGCCGGCGCCGGTGCCTCGCTGTTCGCCGAGAGCGGCGGCCAGAGCGTGGACACCAACAACAGCGTGTTCAATTCCAGCTTCGCGCCGTCGGCCAGCCAGCTCGACACCAATGAAGTCGATCCGGTCGCCGAAGCCGACGTCTACATCGCCTACGGCCGCGACGCCCAGGCCGAGGAAATCCTCAAGGAAGCGCTGCGCACCCATCCGGAACGCCACGCGGTGCGCCTCAAGCTGCTCGAGATCTACGCCGCGCGCAAGGACCTGCGCGCCTTCGAATCGCAGGCGCGCGAGCTGCACGGGCTGACCCGTGGCCAGGGCGATGAGTGGGCACAGGCCGCGGCGCTTGGCCTGGGCATCGATCCGGCCAATCCGCTGTACGCCAACGCTGCACCGGCACCTGCGCCGACTCCGTCGCCGCAGGAACGCAGCCAGCAGGCGATGCTGTCGCAGCAGTTCGAGGACGCCTTCCGTGGCGGTGCGCCGGTGGCTGCCGGCGCCGCGGCCGGCCTGGCCGCGGGCGCTGCTGCAGGCACGCTGGCGCACGACCACGACCGCACCGCCGCGCCGCAGGACGAGCCGGCCGCGCCGCCACGCACCGACGACAATGGCCTCGACTTCGACCTGAACGGCCTGAACTTCGAGCCGGTGACCGACGCCACGCCGGCGACCGGCCGCGCCGACCCGGATGCGACCGCCGTGCCGGACCTGGAATTCAGCCTCGATAAATTCGATACCCCGGCGCCGGCCGTTCAGGCCAATCCGGCCAAGCCGGCGGACGACCCGAACGACCTCGATTTCGACATGAACTTCGACGCCGCGCCGGCCGCGCCAGCCCAGCCGGCCGCCAGCCTGGACGACGAGGACGACTTCACGCTCGACCTGTCGCCGCAGTCGCAGATCCAGGCCACCCCGGTCGACATGGCCGGCCTGGCCAAGGACTTCGAAGGCCTGCCGTCGCTGCCGGGCACGCCGCAGCCGACCGCACCGTCGAATGCGGCCGCCGATCCGCTGTTCGACCTCGACTCGATGGACTTCGGCGCGCCGACCACGCCGGTCACGCCGGCCGCGCCGCTCGAGCAGCCGACCGCACGTCCGGCGCCTGCCGGCGCATCGGAAGACCCGCTGTTCGACCTCGACAGCATGGACTTCGGCCTGCCGTCCGAGCCGAAGGCGCCCGAGGCGGCTCCGGCTTCGGCCGCTGCGCCGAAGGATTTCGGCGCCCAGCAGGACGATCCGTTCGCCCTGTTCGACCTGCCGGAAACCCCGGCCCAGGTGCCGGCGCCGCAGGAAATCGAGCCGGCGGCGATGCGCGATGCGCTCACCGGCGCGCCGGTCGAGCCTTCGTTCGACCTGTCCGACTTCGATCTCGACCTGCCGCCGGGCGATGCGGGCGCCCAGCCGGCGCTGGCCGGCGCCGACGCCGCTGGCGCTGCGGCCCAGATGTCGCCCGAACACATGGAAATGGAAACCAAGCTGGATCTGGCGATCGCCTACCAGGAGATCGGCGACAAGGAAGGCGCGCGCGAGCTGCTCGATGAAGTCATCAAGGGCGGCAGCAGCGAACAGGTAAGCAAGGCCAACGCCATGCGCGAACTGCTGGCGTGAAGCAGGTGAAGTAAAGATCAAGGCAAGAATGACTCGTATCGCATTGGGTGTCCAGTACATCGGCACCGGTTGGAACGGCTATCAAAAACAGCCGGCACGTAACACCGTCCAGGACCGGCTGGAGATGGCGCTGGAAAAGTTCGCCTGTGTCCCGCTGCACACCACTTGCGCCGGCCGCACCGATGCCGGCGTGCACGCCATCGAGCAGGTGGTCCACTTCGACACCGAGCTGGATCGCCCGGCGCAATCGTGGGTGCGCGGCGTGAACGCCTTCCTGCCCGACTCGATCGTGGTGCGCTGGGCCGCCGAAGTGGCGCCGGACGCCGATGGCCAGGACTTCCACGCGCGCTTCTCGGCGCGCTCGCGCACCTATCACTACGTGCTGTACAACCATCCGAATCCCTCGGCGCTGCTGGCCAGCCGCGCAGGCTGGGTATTCCGCCCGCTGGATGTGGAACGGATGCAGGAGGGCGCACGCCACCTGCTCGGCACCCACGACTTCTCGGCCTTCCGCGCCTCCGGCTGCCAGGCCAATACGCCGGTCAAGGACATGCACGAGGTCAGCATCCGGCGCCACGGCGACATCATCGTGTTCACGCTGCGCGCCAGCGCCTTCCTGCACCACATGGTGCGCAACATCGTCGGCTCGCTGATCTATATCGGCACCGGCCGCAATGAGCCGGAATGGATGCGCGAAGTGTTGGAGAGCCGCTCGCGCGACGTGGCCGCGCCGACCTTCATGCCGGACGGCCTGTATTTCGCCAGGATCGAGTACGATCCGAAGTGGCAGCTTCCGCAGGAGGCGTCGGCGCCGATGCCGTGGCTGTAAGACTCATCCAGAAAATCACATGCAACGCACCCGTCTGAAAATCTGCGGCATCACCCGCGAGCAGGACCTGCGCGCGGCGGTCGATGCCGGCGCCGACGCCCTCGGCTTCGTGTTCTATCCGAAGAGCCCGCGCTACGTCACGCCCGAGCGGGCGGGGGAGCTGTGCCGCGCCTTGCCGCCGTTCGTCGGCGCAGTGGCGCTGTTCGTGAATCCTTCACTGGAAGAGGTACAACAGGTGGCGGCGCGGATGCCGCTCGGCCTGATCCAGTTCCACGGCGACGAAACGGTTGAGGGGTGCGCGGCGATCGCGGCGGCGGTGCAACGCCCGTTCGTGCGTGCCTACCGCGTCAGGCCGGACACGTCGCCATCGGCTTTGCTAGAATGTGAGCTTGCATACCGCGCCGCCAGTCCCTGGTTCACGGGCCTGTTGCTCGACACCTGGGTCGATGCCTACGGTGGCGCAGGAAAGGTTTTCGATTGGTCTCTCATCCCAAAAGAGCTCGCGCCTCGGGTCGTTTTGAGTGGTGGCTTGAGCGTACAAAACGCGACTGACGCAGTCGAACGCGTTCGGCCCTTTGCCGTCGATGTCAGTAGTGGCGTCGAGAAAGCGAAGGGCATCAAGGATGCCCGCAAAATCGCCGCGTTCGCCGCGGCGGTGCGGGCCGCCAATGTCATCATCACAGAAGAGACCCATCATGACTGCAACCATCAAGGCCGCGCTTAATGCTGCATCTAGCGCGGCGCCCCTGTTCAAGACTCCGGATTACGCCTTGCCCGACACTAGCGGGCACTTCGGCCCGTATGGCGGCAGCTTCGTCGCCGAGACCCTGTCGCACGCACTGGCCGAGCTCAACGAAGCGTACGCGAAGTATGCGCAAGACCCCGAGTTTCTCGAAGAATTCCGCTATGAGCTGGCGCACTTCGTCGGCCGTCCGTCGCCGGTGTACCACGCGCGGCGCTGGTCCGAGCTGGCCGGCGGCGCCCAGCTGTATTTCAAGCGCGAAGACCTGAACCACACCGGCGCGCACAAGATCAACAACGTGATCGGCCAGGCCTTGCTGGCGCGCCGGATGGGTAAAAAACGGATCATCGCCGAAACCGGTGCCGGCCAGCATGGCGTGGCCACCGCCACCATCTGCGCCCGCTTCGGCCTGGAGTGCGTGGTGTACATGGGCAGCGAAGACGTCAAGCGCCAGGCGCAGAACGTGTACCGCATGAAGCTCCTCGGCGCGACCGTGGTGCCGGTGGAGTCGGGCAGCAAGACCCTGAAGGACGCGCTCAACGAAGCGATGCGCGACTGGGTCACCAACATCGAAAACACCTTCTACATCATCGGCACCGTGGCCGGCCCACACCCGTATCCGATGATGGTGCGCGACTTCCAGTCGGTGATCGGCGAAGAATGCCGGGTCCAGATGCCGGCCATGACCGGGCGCCAGCCCGACTACGTCGTGGCCTGCATCGGCGGCGGCTCGAACGCGATGGGCATCTTCTATCCCTACATCGGCGAGCCGGGCGTGCAGCTGGTCGGCGTCGAAGCGGCGGGCGAGGGGCTCGGTTCGGGCAAGCACGCGGCCTCGCTGACGGCCGGGATTCCGGGCGTCCTGCACGGCAACCGCACGTACCTGCTGCAGGACGAGAACGGGCAGATCATCGAGACCCACTCGGTGTCGGCGGGCCTGGATTATCCGGGCGTCGGCCCCGAGCACGCCTGGCTGAAGGATTCGGCGCGCGCCCAGTACGTGTCGATCACGGACGAGGAAGCGCTGCAGGCCTTCCACGACTGCTGCCGTATCGAGGGCATAATCCCGGCGCTGGAGTCGTCGCACGCGATCGCCTACGGCGTGAAGCTGGCGGCGACGCTGCCGAAGGAGCACATCATCCTGGTCAACCTGTCGGGCCGCGGCGACAAGGACATGCACACGGTGGCGCAGAGGATGGGGCTGGATTTCGGCTGACGCATTTGCCGATATCGCGGCGCGGCCCTGTGTGGTCGCGCCAACCAGGTTTCCCTATCCATGACTCCAACCAGAAAGCATCCCATGTCCCGTATCGCACCAACCTTCAGCGCCCTGAAGGCGCACAACAAGACCGGCCTGGTCACCTTCATCACCGCAGGCGACCCCGGTCCCGAACTGACCGTGCCGCTGATGCACGCGCTGGTCGAGGGCGGCGCCAACGTCCTCGAATTGGGCGTGCCGTTTTCCGACCCGATGGCCGAAGGCCCGGTGATCCAGCGCGCCTGCGAGCGCGCGCTGCAGTTCAATATCGGCCTCAAAGACGTGTTCGGCTTCGTGCGTCAGTTCCGTGAAAAGGACCAGACCACGCCGGTGGTCCTGATGGGCTATGCCAACCCGATCGAGCGCATCGGCCAGCAGGAATTCATCCGCTGCGCCAAGGAAGCCGGCGCCGACGGCGCCATCGTGGTCGACTACCCGCCGGAAGAATGCGCCGACTTCGCCGCCGCCATGCGCGAAGCCGACCTCGACCTGATCTTCCTGCTGGCCCCGACCTCGACGGTGGAACGCGTCAAGCAGGTGGCCCAGCACGGAGGCGGCTTCAGCTACTACGTCTCACTGAAAGGCGTGACCGGCTCGGGCGCCATCGACACCGAAGACGTGGCCCGCCGCGTGAACGCCATCCGCGAACACGTGAAGCTCCCGATCGGCGTCGGCTTCGGCATCCGCGACGGCGCCACCGCGAAAGCCGTGGCCCAGGTCGCCGACGCCGTCGTCATCGGCAGCCGCATCATCCAGGAAATCGAATCGACCCCGAAAGACCAGGCCGTCGACGCCGTCCGCGCCTTCACCACCAGCATCCGCACCGCCCTCGACAACTAAACAATTAGGGTCAGAGTAAAATTGTTGAGCAATTGCTCACGCCTTAATTCGACTCTGACCCTAATTAGGTCGCTCTTGCATTAACTAAATTGCAAAATAATTAGGGTCAGAGTCGAATTGTTTGATAACTTTTTGGCCTGCCGCTTAATTCGGCGCGGGCTCGTCGTTATTTCGAGCGAGATTTGTAAAATACGAAAACGCTGCTTGCTGTAGCGCATGTCTGAACTTGCGCCAACCCTGCCGCTCCACGAGTTTCTCAAGATAAATTGATGCTCACCTTCAATTATTAGAGGAGCTCATCTTGAAAAAGCGGATCAAGCATTTTGGGATTCTCCAGTGCGGCAAAACATTCGGGGCGATCTACTTTCTGCTGGCCCTGCCGTTCTTACTAATCATGCTGCCGTGGGCGATCATGCTAGAAGCCTCGGTGGGCCTGTTGGCAGGCCTGGCCTTGCTGGTCCTGATGCCCATCCTTTACGGTGCAGCCGCCTTCCTCGGCGGCCTGCTCACTGCCTGGCTCTATAACATCGTCGCAGCCCGCTATGGCGGCATCGAGTTCACGACCAGCGAAGTCGTCCCTGAAGCAACCTAACCGAAATCAATTTATCCGTAATTGGGGTCAAAGTCGAATTGTCGGGCAACTTCAAAAGTTGTCAAACAATTCGACTCTGACCCTAATTTTTTTAAAATTGATTTTAGGCAGGGTGAATAGAATCGCGGGACAGTATTCGTGCAGGCATGCTGGTGCTGTAGAGTAAGCGCGCCATGTGGCTTACTGACAGGAGTGACAGCGTGAAGAAACAGGTCGTGAACGTATCGGCGGTACAGTCGGCAAAGGTAATGGCGGCGTTGTACTTCGTATGCTCTTTCCCATTCATCGTGATACTGGCCTTGTCGGCGCTCGCAGGCGAGCAGCAGTCGCCGGGCCTGCTGATCCTGATCCTGATGCCGGTCTTATACGCCTTCTTCGGCTTCCTGTTCACCCTGATCGGCGCCTGGGTCTACAACCTGATCGCGGCGCGTATCGGCGGTTTCGAATTCACGACAGCCGAGGTGGCGGATCGCTCCTGAGTGCGGCGGGCGGGACGGCGCAGGCATATTGAATCAAAAACATTGGCAGCTTGCCACCATTCGACAAGCTGCGCCTGAGCGGCTACACTACGCCCCACCTGAAAGAATCGCCGTAAAGGAGAGAACATGAGCTGGTTGGAAAAACTGCTGCCCCCTCGGATCCAGCGCTCCGACGCCGCCAACCGCAAGACCATGCCCGAAGGGCTGTGGGTCAAGTGCCCGTCGTGCGAGTCGGTGCTGTACCGTGCGGACATCGAGTCCAATCTGCACGTGTGCCCAAAGTGCGACCACCATATGCGCATCCGCGCCCGCGAGCGCCTCGACGCGCTGCTCGACGAAGGCGGCCGCTATGACATCGGCCAGGAAACCCTGCCGGTCGATACCCTGAAGTTCAAGGACAGCAAGAAGTATCCTGACCGTCTCAAGTCGGCCATGGACGCCACCGGCGAAACCGATGCCCTTATCGTCCAGGGCGGCTCGATCATGAGCCTGCCGGTCGTGGTTGCGGCTTTCGAATTCGAATTCATGGGCGGCTCGATGGGCTCGGTGGTCGGCGAGCGCTTCGTGCGCGGCGCCCAGGTCGCGCTGGAGCAGAAGGTGCCGTTCATCTGCATTACGGCCACCGGCGGTGCGCGCATGCAGGAAGGCCTGCTGTCGCTGATGCAGATGGCAAAGACCACTGCCATGCTGACCAAGTTGTCCGAAAAGAAGCTGCCGTTCATCAGCGTCTTGACCGACCCGACCATGGGCGGTGTCTCGGCCTCGTTCGCCTTCATGGGTGACGTCGTCATCGCCGAACCGAAAGCGCTGATCGGCTTCGCCGGCCCGCGCGTGATCGAGAACACCGTGCGCGAGAAACTGCCGGAAGGCTTCCAGCGCGCCGAGTTCCTGGTCCAGAAGGGCGCCGTCGACATGATCGTCGACCGCCGCAAGATGCGCGAAGAAATCGCGCGCCTGCTGGCCCTGCTGCAAAACCAGGCGACCGAAGTCCTGGCGTAAGCACAGCCATCACGGAATCAGTGCGGATGCCGCGTCATCTGCACTGATCCTTCGCGTAACATCGCACGCCTTCTTCCCGTCCCCCTCCGTACCGACCCCATGTCATCATTACCGACCACCTTGCCCGACTGGCTGGCCCTGCTCGAGTCGCGCCATGCCGAAACCCATATCGACATGGGCCTGGACCGCGTCCGCGCCGTCAAGGAACGTTTGCAACTGGCATTTGGCTGCCCGGTGATCATGGTGGCCGGCACCAACGGCAAGGGCTCGACCTGCGCCATGCTGGAATCGGTGCTGCTGCAGTCCGGCTACCGCGTCGGCCTCTACATCAAGCCGCACTTCCTCGACTTCAACGAGCGCGCCCGCATCAATGGCGAGATGGCCTCGAACGAAGCGCTGGTGGCAGCCTTCGACGCCGTCGAAGCGGCGCGCGGCGACGTCTCGCTCACGTACTTCGAATTCACCACGCTGGCCATCGCCCATCTGCTCTCGAAGAGCGAGATCGACGTCGCCATCCTCGAAGTCGGCCTGGGCGGGCGCCTGGACGCGGTCAACGTGATCGACGCCGACGTGTCGATCGTGACCAGCATCGACATCGACCACACCGCCTACCTCGGCGACACGCGCGAGGAAATCGGTTTTGAAAAGGCCGGCATCTTCCGCGCCGGCAAGACCGCGATCTGCAGCGACCCCATGCCGCCGCAATCGCTGATCAAGCACGCCGAAGACATCGGCGCCGACCTGTGGCTGATCGGCCGCGATTTCAATTACCAGGGCGACCAGCAGCAGTGGAGCTACGGCGGCCGCGGCATGCGCCGCAATTCGCTGGCATATCCGGCCCTGCGCGGCGCCAACCAGCTGCTCAACGCCTCGGCCGCGCTGGCCGCGCTGGAAGCGCTGCGCATGCAGTTGCCGTGCGGCGCCCAGGAAACCCGCGCCGGCCTGGCGATGGTCGAACTGCCGGGCCGCTTCCAGGTGCTGGCCGGCCGCCCGACCCAGGTGCTGGACGTGGCGCACAACCCGCACGCCGCCGCCACCCTGGCCCAGAACCTGGGCAATATGGGCTTCCACCGTTTCACCTACGCCGTGTTCGGCATCATGGACGACAAGGACATCGACGGCGTGATCGCGCCGATGGCCGGCCTGATCGACCACTGGTGCGTCACGCGCCTTGATTCGCCGCGTTCGGCGCAGCCTGAAGCGCTGGTGGAAAAGCTGGCGGCGCAAGCCCCGGCCGGCGCCAGGGAAGGTGACTTTTCGGTCACCGCGTTCGCCACTCCCGCCGAGGCCTACGCGAATGCGCTGAGCCGGGCAGAGGAGAATGATAGAATTGTGGTCTTTGGCTCGTTCTACACGGTCGCCGGCGTCATGGCGGCCCGCAAATCCTCCTTACATTGATACCTGAATCGCATGGGCTTGTTCTCGTTCGGCAATAAAAACAAGCAAGAAACTGTCCGGGACAGTGGCCACTTCGTCAAGGACGACGATGCCGCCTATACCGAGCGCGCCCGTTCCAAGCGCGCAAGCAGCGCCGGAGACGGCGCCAGATCCAGCCGCGGCGACCCGATGCTGCCCGAGAAGAAGCGCGCGCGCCGCCGCCTGGTCGGCGCGGTCGCGCTGACGCTGGCGGCCATCGTGGCGCTGCCGATGCTGCTCGATTCCGAGCCCAAACCGCTCGCCACCGATATCGCGATCAATATCCCGGACAAGGAAAAGGCGGCGCCGCTGCCGGTGCCGTCCGAACAGGTGCCGGCGTCAGCGAGCGTCGACAGCGACGAAGAGATCATCGATCCGTCGGCCGCCGCCGGCGACGAACCGGCGCCGCCGCCGCCCGCCACCACCACGCGCACACCAGCCGCTGTGACGCCTGCGCCGACCGCGCCGGCCGCCGGCGACCCGCCGCCGCTGCGCACGCTCGACCTCGAAAAGCAGAAGCCGGCCTTGAAACCGGAACCGGTGAAGCCCGAGCCGGCGCGCAAGCCCGAGCCTGAAAAGCGCGAAGAGAAGAAACCGGTCAAGGTAGCGGAGGCCAAGCCAGCCGAGACGCACCCGAAAGCCGAGAAAGTGGTCGAGAAGACCGAAAAGCCGCCGCGCCAGGATGACGCCGCACGCGCCATCGCGATCCTGGAAGGCAAGCCCGCATCGGTACCAACCCCGGCCCCTGCCGCCGCCTCGGCCGGCCCGTCGCCGCGCTACGTGGTGCAGGTGGCCGCCCTGGCGAGCCAGGAAAAGGTCAAGGAACTGCAGGAGCGCCTGCGCGCCGCCGGCGTGTCGTCGTTCACCCAGAAGTCTGGCGAACTGATCCGCGTGCGCGTGGGTCCGTTCAGCAAGGAAGAAGCGGAGCAGGTACGCGCCAAGCTGGGCGGCATCGGCCTGTCCGGCTCGATGGTGCCGCTGTAAGAATCCTGTTCAAGACCCTGCTCGCGGCGTGACGATCTTCGATTATCTGGTGCTGTTCGTCTTGATCACGTCGGTCGTGATCAGCACGCTGCGCGGCCTGGTCAAGGAAATCCTGTCGCTGCTGGGCTGGATCGTGGCCTTCGTGGTGGCCAATGCCTACGGCGCCGAGCTGGCGCCGCTGCTGCCGGAAGTGATTCCCGGCGCCACCGCGCGCCTGATCGTGGCCTTCATCGCGCTGTTCCTGGGCGTACGAATTTTGATGGGCCTGCTGTCGCTGGCGATCGGCGCGGTGGTCGAAGCCACCGGCCTGAGCCTGGCGGACCGCGGCCTGGGAGGATTGTTCGGCTTGGCACGCGGCATTGTAATCGTGCTCGCCGGCGTCATATTGTGCGGGATGACGGCGATCCCGCAACAGGCTTTCTGGCGCGATGCGCTGCTGTCGCCGATCGCGGAATCGGGCGCGCGCACCGTCAAGCCCTTCCTGCCCGCTGCCCTGTCGCAGCATGTGAATTATTGAATGTCCTCTATTGAACGCCCTTCATCGGACGTTCAGGTTTGAACTTTTTTGTAATCAAGCAGTCCAGCTTTTAGGAGCACACCATGTGTGGCATCGTCGGCGTCGTCTCGCATTCTCCCGTCAATCAGCTGTTGTATGACGCATTGCTGCTGTTGCAGCACCGCGGCCAGGATGCAGCGGGTATTGCGACCAATCACAGCAGCATGTTCTCGATGTTCAAGGCCAACGGCCTGGTGCGCGACGTGTTCCGCACTCGGAACATGCGTTCGCTCAACGGCAACACCGGTATCGGCCACTGCCGCTACCCGACCGCCGGCTCGTCGAGCGAGGAAGAAGCGCAGCCGTTCTACGTCAATGCGCCGTTCGGCATCACGCTGGCGCACAACGGCAACCTGACCAATCAGGCCCAGCTGAAGGACGAGCTGTTCCACAACGACCGCCGCCACATCAACACCAGCTCCGACTCCGAGGTGCTGCTCAACGTGCTGGCGCACGAGGTCCAGGAAGCGGCCGACGGCTATTCGCTCAACGCCGACGCCGTGTTCAAGGCGGTGGCCAAGGTGCACAAGCGCGTGCGCGGCGCCTACGCGGTGGTGGCGCAGATCGCCGGCCACGGCATGCTGGCGTTCCGCGATCCGTTCGGTATCCGTCCGCTGTGCCTGGGTATCAACGAAACCGAGCAGGGCAACGAATACCTGGTGGCCAGTGAGTCGGTGGCGCTGGAAGGCCTGGGCTTCCGTTTCGTGCGCGACATCGCGCCGGGCGAAGCGATCTTCATCGACAACGACAAGAAATTGCATGAGCGCCAGTGCGCCGAGAGCCCGTCGCTGAATCCCTGCGCCTTCGAATTTGTCTACCTGGCGCGTCCGGACTCGGTGATCGACGGCGCGTCGGTCTACGCCACCCGCCTGCGCATGGGCGAATACCTGGCCGACAAGGTGCGCTCGGAAATTCCAGTGGACGAGATCGACGTCGTGATGCCGATCCCCGATTCCTCGCGTCCGGCCGCGATCCAGCTGGCGCTGAAGCTCGGCGTGGAATACCGCGAAGGCTTCATCAAGAACCGCTACATCGGCCGCACTTTCATCATGCCTGGGCAAGGGATGCGCAAGAAATCGGTGCGCCAGAAACTGAACGCGATCAGCTCCGAATTCAAGGACAAGAACGTGCTGCTGGTCGACGATTCGATCGTGCGCGGCACCACCAGCCGCGAAATCGTGCAGATGGCGCGCGAAGCCGGCGCCCGCAAGGTGTTCTTCGCTTCGGCCGCGCCGCCGGTGCTGTACCCGAACGTGTACGGCATCGACATGCCGACCCGCGACGAGCTGATCGCGCACGGCCGCACGACCGAAGAAGTGTGCCGCGAGATCACCGCCGACCGCGTGGTGTACCAGGACGTCGACGCCCTCAAGCGCGCGATCTCGGACGTGAATCCGGAACTCAAGAACTTCGAGGCATCGTGCTTCGACGGTGTGTACGTGACCGGCGACGTGACCCCGGAATACCTGGACCGCCAAGAATCGGCGCGTCACGGCAACGGCAAGTCGGACGAAGACAAGGTGCGTACCCAGCTGAACCTGAACCCGCCGGTGGCTGCAGAGTAAGGCCATGAGCGAGTCCAGGAACTACGGCTTCACCACCACCATCCTGCACAACGACCGGCGTAAACCGATCGAGCAGGGTTCGCTGCACAAGCCGGTCCACACCTCGGTGGCGTTCGGCTATGGCGACGCCCGCCAGCTGGCGTCGGTGTTCCAGGGCAAGGAGCCGGGCTTCCGCTACGGCCGCCAGGGCAACCCGACGGTCGCAGCGCTGGAAGACAAGATTAGCAAGATGGAAGGCGGCGTGGCTTCGCTGTGCTTCGGCACCGGCATGGCCGCGATCGGCGCGCTGTTCCAGGCGCTGCTGAAAGCCGGCGACCACATCGTCTCGTCGAGCTTCCTGTTCGGGAACACCAACAGCCTGTGGCAGACGGTGGCGGGGCAGGGCGTGGACGTGGCCTTCGCCGATGCCACCAACGTGGCCCAGGTCGAGGCGGCCCTGCTGCCGAATACGCGCATGGTGTTCGTCGAAACCATCGCCAATCCGCGCACCCAGGTGGCCGACCTGGCGCGCATCGGTCAGCTATGCCGCGAGCGCGGCATCCTGTACGTGGTCGACAATACGATGACCACGCCGTGGCTGTTCCGCCCGAAGGACGTGGGCGCCGGCCTGGTGGTCAATTCGCTGACCAAGTCGATCGGCGGCCACGGCATCGCACTCGGCGGCGCGCTGACCGATACCGGCCTGTTCGACTGGGCCGCGTACCCGAACATCGCCGCCAACTTCCGCAAGCAGCCGGGTGCCAATCAGGGCATGGCCCAGCTGCGCGCGAAGGCGCTGCGCGACTTCGGCGCCGCGCTGGGGCCGGAAGCGGCGCACCACATCGCGGTCGGCGCCGAGACGCTGGCGCTGCGCATGGAGCGCACCTGCGCCAATGCGCTGGCGCTGGCGACGATGCTGGAAGCCGATGAACGGGTGGCGGCGGTGCATTATCCGGGGTTGGCTTCGCACCCGCAAAACGGCATCGTGAAGGAACTGTTCCGGTCCGGCGGCTCGCTGCTGAGCTTCGAGCTGAAGGACGGGATCGACTGCTTCGATTACCTGAACCGCCTGCAGCTGGGCATCCCGGCCAGCAACCTGGGCGACACCCGCACGCTGGTGATCCCGGTCGCGCACACCATCTTCTTCGAGATGGGCGCTGAGCGGCGCGCCAGCATGGGCATTGCCGAGTCGCTGATCCGGGTGTCGGTCGGGATCGAAGACACCGACGATCTGGTGGCCGACTTCCGCCAGGCACTGGATGTGTAAAGCCAGGTAAAACACCGCGATACAGGGCCGGCTCGATGCCGGTCTTGTCAGTTTTGCGGTTGAGCCCAGCCGTAAAACAGGGCTATCATGGAACGGTCATTTGTCATTCCGATCCGCAACCATGAAACGTTTTCTGTTCTGCCTGTCTCTCCTCGTCAGCAGCACCGTGTATGCCGGCGAACTCGAGGACGCCAACGCCCTGTTCGACAAGAAGGATTACGCGGGCGCGCTGAAGATCTATACCAAGCTGGCCGACGCCGGCAATCCGCAAGCCCAGCAACTGCTGGGCCAGATGTACTGGTATGGCGAGGCGGGCGAGGTCGACGAGGCCAGGGCCAAGGCGCTATTCGAGAAGTCGGCGGCCAAGGGCAACAAGATCGCACAGGCGTCGCTGGATGTGATGAAGCAGCGCGTCGAGCGCCGCGCCGACATCGATTACTGGGTGAAAGGATATGACGGTTCGGAACTGAAGTCGGGCGAATACCGCTGCCCGGCACCGCGCATTCCGACGGTGTCGAAGATCAACGACGAGATCGAGCGCGTGGGCGCGGCGGTGACGAATTGGCAGAACTGCTACAACAAGATGGTGACCCACCTGAACGAAGTGTCGCCCTTGTCCAAGCAAATTCCCGAGGATATCGCGCGCCTGATGAGCAAGCAGGAAACCGAAGCCTCGCATGCGCACCTGGAACGGGTACGCCTGAACATCGCGGAAGAGGCGAAGGTGAATTCGAAGCTGATCATGGCCGATTTCGCCGCATGGCGCAGCGCGACCGAAACGTATATCGACCAGCACAATGCAACGGTCAAGAAGGCCAAGAGCGAGCGCAGTTTCGAAGACCGGCGCTGATGCAGGTACCGATGCCGATGTGAACGGCACAAAGAACAGCGGCAGCCATCCGGCCGCCGCAAACAACTCAGTTCCAGCTGCGCATCAGGCCCACCGCCAGGCCTTCAAGCGCGAACTCTTCGTCCGGCGTCACCTGGATCACCTTGAAGTCCGGATTCTCCGGCAGCAGCTCGACCAGCTCGCCGGTCTTGCGGTAGCGCTTGACGGTGACTTCCTCGCCCAGGCGCGCGACCACGATCTGGCCGTTCTTGGCGCTGTCGATCTTCTTCACCGCCAAAAAGTCGCCATCCATGATGCCGGCGTCGCGCATTGACCAGCCTTTAACTTTCAGCAAAAAGTCGGGCCGGGCCGCGAACATGGCGGTATCGACGTTATAGGTGGCTTCGACGTGTTCCTGCGCCAGGATCGGATTGCCGGCGGCGACGCGGCCGACCAGCGGCAGCTGCATCATCGACGGTGGCGGCATCGGAATCTGTTCGACGCTGGCGCCGACCAGGCGGATGCCGCGCGAGGTGCCCGGGGCGATTTCGATGGCGCCCTTGCGCGCCAGCGCTTGCAGGTGTTCTTCGGCAGCATTGGCCGAACGGAAGCCCAGTTCGGCCGCGATCTCGGCCCGGGTCGGAGGGAACCCGGTGTTCTCGATCGCTTCCTTGATCAGGTTCAGGATCTGTTCTTGCCTTGCAGTGAGCTTGAGCATAAATGTGTTGCAGCAACGGGTTAGAAGAGTAGACTGTATTTTTGTACAGTATTCGTGTATGTGCAAGGGAATTCATAAAAAAATCTGAAAATCCCGTCGCCAAGAGCGAAGAAGAGGGCGGATCGCCACGAATTCGCTTGTCATGCAGCGGTGGCGCGGCGAAATTGCGCGGCAGCGCTCGCGGCCGGCGAAGGCCGGTCTTGACAATCCGATTTCCTTTCCTTGAAATCCGCGCTATAATGTCGGGCTTTCCCTTCCCACACTCGTCTTGACGCCGGGGTGGGCATTTGTTTAAACGTCCTCAAGGAGTAATGCATGCGTCATTATGAAATCGTTTTTATCGTCCACCCGGACCAGAGCGAGCAAGTTCCGGCGATGATCGAGCGTTACAAGACCACGGTCACGACCCGCGGCGGTAACATCCATCGCGTGGAAGACTGGGGCCGTCGCCAGATGGCTTACCAGATCCAGAAGCTGCCGAAGGCACACTACATCTGCATGAACATCGAGTGCGACAACGAGACCCTGGTCGAGCTGGAAACCGCATTCAAGTTCAATGACGCCGTTCTGCGTCATCTGACCGTCAAGATGAAGAAAGCTGAAACCGCACCGTCGCCGATGATGAAGTCGGTCCAGCGCGAAGACGCAGCCAAGAGCCACCGCGCAGAAGCCGCTGCTCCTGCAGCAGCTCCAGCACCGGCCGCTGCCTAAGTTTTTCCCAGGAATTCGTAATAAGCCGTAAGCAGTAGAACCGGGTAACAGTTGGAACAGAATCATCTCCAGCTCGTGGCGACCATCGCCGAGCGCGACGTGTTGCGTTATACCCCGGCCGGCGTGCCGATCGTATCCGCTGTCCTGATGCACAGTTCGCACCAGGAAGAAGCAGGGGTCGACAGGCTGGTCGAGTTCGAAGTCCCCGCGTTCGCCGCGGGCGAGATTTCGGGCCGGTTCGGAAGCGCCGAGCTCGGCGCCAGCTACCGCTTCACCGGATTCCTCGCACGGAAAAACCGCAACAGCAAAGCCCTGGTGTTTCACATCATTGAATTCAGTGCCGCGTAATCGGCAATTTTAGATATACAGGAGCCTCGAAATGGCATTCGGTAAAAAGTTCGACAAAAACAAAGCTAAAGAAAAACTCAAGCGCAAGCAGCAGAACCCGCTGTTCAAGCGCAAGAAGTTCTGCCGCTTCACCGCCGCCGGCGTTGAGCAAGTGGACTACAAGGACGTCGACACCCTGAAGGACTTCGTCCAGGAAAACGGCAAGATCATGCCAGCACGTCTGACCGGCACCAAGGCGCACTACCAGCGTCAGGTCGACACCGCCATCAAGCGCGCCCGTTACCTGGCGCTGCTGCCGTACACCGACCTGCACAACGCTTAATCGTCGGTCGCGACAGTCAGATATCCTGGAGATAAGAACATGCAAGTTATTCTGTTGGAAAAAGTCATCAACGTCGGCAACCTGGGCGACGTCGTCAAGGTCAAGGATGGTTACGCACGTAACTTCCTGATCCCACAAAAAATGGCACGCCGTGCTACTTCGTCGGCCGTGGCCGAGTTCGAAGCCAAGCGCGCCGAACTGGAAAAGGCAGCCGCCGAGAAGCTGGCAGCCGCTCAAGCCCAAGGCGACAAGCTGAACGGCATGACCGTCACCATCTCGCAGAAAGCCGGCGTTGACGGCCGTCTGTTCGGTTCGGTCACCAACTTCGACATCGCCGAAGCGCTGAGCAAGCAAGGCTTCCCGGTCGAAAAATCGGCAGTGCGCCTGCCGACCGGCCCGCTGAAGACCACTGGCGAGTTCCCGATTTCGGTTGCCCTGCACACCGACGTCGTGAGCGAGATCACCATCGCTGTCGTGGGCGAAGCTGCCTAAGCGATTGTTGTTCCAGTAGTTCAAAAAGCCGGGTTCGCCCGGCTTTTTTGCTTTTGAAACTCTCCAATTATGACAGCCGTGTGACAGGAGAAGGTATAATGCCGCCCATGAACGCAGCACCCGCCGATCCGCAGCTCGAATCGCTCCGCATCCCCCCGCACTCCATCGAAGCAGAACAGTCCGTCATTGGCGGCCTGCTGCGCGACAACGCGGCATGGGACCGGATCGCCGATTTCATGCACGCGGACGACTTCTACCGCTACGACCACCGCATCATCTTCGAACAGATGATCCGCCTGATCAACTCCGGCAAACCGGCCGACGTGATCACGGTCTACGAGGCCTGCAACCAGCTCGGCAAGGCCGAGGAGGTCGGCGGCCTGCAGTACCTGAACGCGATGGCGCAGAACACGCCGTCGGCCGCCAACATCCGCCGCTACGCCGAGATCGTGCGCGACCGCGGCATCCTGCGCAAACTGATCACCGTCGCCGACGAGATTTCCGGCAATGCCTTCAATCCGCAAGGCAAGGAAGTCAAGCAGATGCTGGACGAGGCGGAATCGAAAATCTTCGCCATCGCCGAGCAGGGCGCGCGTGGCGCCCAGGGCTGGAATCCGATCCAGCCGCTGCTGACGCAGGTGGTCGAGCGTATCGACGAACTGTACAGCCGCGAAAACCAGGGCGAGATCACCGGCGTGCCGACCGGCTTCCTGGACCTCGACCGCATGACCTCCGGCCTGCAGCCGGGCGACCTGGTGATCGTGGCCGGCCGCCCGTCGATGGGCAAGACCGCGTTCTCGGTGAACATCGGCGAAAACGTCGCGATCGAGGCCGGCCTGCCGGTCGCCGTGTTCTCGATGGAGATGGGCGGCGCCCAGCTGGCCATGCGTATGCTGGGCTCGGTCGGCCAGCTCGACCAGCACCGCCTGCGTACCGGCCGTCTGCTCGACGAAGACTGGCCGCGCCTGACGCACGCGATCCAGAAGATGAACGACGCCCAGCTCTACATCGACGAGACGCCGGCGCTGAACCCGATCGAGATGCGCGCCCGTGCGCGCCGCCTGGCCCGCCAGTGCGGCAAGCTGGGCCTGATCATCGTCGACTACCTGCAGCTGATGCAGGGCAGCCAGCCGGGCGACAACCGCGCTTCCGAAATCTCGGAGATCTCGCGTTCGCTGAAAGGCCTGGCCAAGGAACTGCACTGCCCGGTGATCGCACTGTCGCAGTTGAACCGCTCGCTGGAACAGCGTCCGAACAAGCGTCCCGTCATGTCCGACTTGCGCGAATCCGGCGCTATCGAGCAGGATGCCGACGTGATCATCTTCCTGTACCGCGACGAAGTCTATAACCCGGATTCGCCCGACAAGGGCACCGCCGAGATCATCATCGGCAAACAGCGTAACGGTCCGATCGGCGCGATCCGCCTGACCTGGATCGGGCAATACACCAAGTTCGGCAACTACAGCGGCAACCTCGCCATCTACCAGGGCGACTGATCCGCACCCCATTGGCCCGCCGCCTATCCGGGGCGGCGTGCCAGTCCCAAGAGAGTAACTGACGAAAGTCACGGAGAAAAACAATGTTTGGACGCTTCATGCCCACCGAGGGCAAGTTCTTTGACCTGTTCAACCAGCACGCTGCACTGTGCGTAAAGGGCGCACAGGAAATGGTCGGGCTGATGACCAATTTCGACGATCTGGAAACCCGCACCCATGCGGTCGAAAGCATCGAAAAACAGGCCGACAAGATCACCTATGCCACGGTGGACCTGCTGCACAAGACCTTCATCACGCCGCTCGACCGCGACGACATCCACAAGCTGATCACGCGCATGGATGACATCCTCGACATGATGGAAGACGCGGCCCAGACCGTGTCGCTGTACGACCTGCACGCCGTGACGCCGGAAGCCAAGCGCCTGGCCGAGCTGTGCCTGTCGTGCTGCCAGAAGGTGCAGGAAGCCGTCGGCCTGCTGCACGACATGGACAACGCGCCGAAGATCGTCGCCCTGTGCGAAGAGATCGACCGCTTCGAGTCGGACGCCGACCATGTGATGCGCGCCGCCATGTCCAAGCTGTTCCGCGATGAACCGGACGTGCGCAACCTGATCAAGATGAAAGCGATCTACGAGATCCTGGAAACCGTGACCGACCGCTGCGAAGACGTCGCCAACATCATCGAAGGCATCATCGTCGAGAACGCGTAAGCGCGCACGTACAGGAACAATGATGGAAACTCTCCACATCAGCATTTACGTGCTGGGTCTGCTGGTGCTGCTGGCACTGGTGTTCGACTTCATGAACGGCTTCCACGATTCGGCGAACTCGATCGCCACCGTGGTCTCCACCGGCGTGCTCAAGCCGCAAACTGCGGTCGCGATGGCCGCCTTCTTCAACTTCATCGCGATCTTCGTGGTCAACATGAAGGTGGCGCAGACCATCGGCAAGGGCACCATCGACCCGCACGTGGTCGACCATTACGTGATCTTCGGCGCCCTGGTCGGGGCGATCGCCTGGAACATCATCACCTGGTACTACGGCATCCCGTCGTCGTCCTCGCACGCCCTGATCGGCGGCCTGGTCGGCGCGGCCGTGGCCAAGGCCGGCACCGGCTCGCTGATCTCCGGCGGCCTGATCAAGACCGTGGCCTTCATCGTGGTCGCGCCGCTGCTCGGCTTTGTGCTCGGTTCGATCATCATGCTGATCGTCTCATGGCTGTTCGTGAAGTCGACGCCGCGCAAGGTCGATACCTGGTTCCGCCGCCTGCAGCTGGCTTCGGCCGCAGCGTACTCGCTGGGCCACGGCGGCAACGACGCGCAAAAGACCATGGGCATCATATGGATGCTGCTGATCGCGGCCGGCTATACCAACGCCGCCGACACCCACCCGCCGGCCTGGGTCATCATCTCGTGCTACGCGGCGATTGCTTTCGGCACGCTGTTCGGCGGCTGGCGCATCGTCAAGACCATGGGCCAGAAGATCACCAAGCTCAAACCGGTCGGCGGCTTCTGCGCCGAATCGGGCGGCGCCGTGACGCTGCTGATGTCGAGCGCCTTCGGTATCCCGGTCTCGACCACCCACACCATCACCGGCGCGATCGTCGGCGTGGGCGCGGCGCAGAAGGCCTCGGCGGTGCGCTGGGGCGTGGCGGGCAATATCGTGTGGGCCTGGATCTTCACGATTCCGGCGTCGGCTTTCATGGCGGCGATCGCGTGGTGGATCGGTACCCATATCATGTAAGAAACGCTGTGCGTAGATAAGAACGGAGCCCGCTGGCTCCGTTTTTTTTTGCCGGTGCGGCGGTCTCAGTCCAGCGACACTTCCAGGCCTTCATGGGCCAGGTGCACCTGCAGATGGCCGAGCTGGCCGGCGTGGCGCGCCAGCACCTCGGCGAAGACGGCTTCGAGTTCGTCGTCGCCGCGCGTCGGTTCGTGGTGGGTGCAGTACAGGGTGCGTGCGCCGACCCGCAGTGCCATGGCGATCGCGCCGTCGAAGGTGCCATGGCCCCAGCCGGCGCGCGCCGCGTATTCGTCGCGCGTGTACGAGCAGTCCACGATCAGGGCGTCGACGCCCAGCATCCCGCTGTCCATCGCCTGCTGGCGCTCGAACAGATGCGCTTCGAACGGCGCATGGCGCGGGTCGCCAAGGGGATGCGGGTTGTGCCACGGTTCGTGGTCGCCGGTAAAGAACAGCGACTTGCCCCGGCTCGCGATGCGGTAGCCGAGGTTGATCACCGGATGGTTCATCACCACGTTCGACACCAGCGCATCGCCGACTTCGACCGGCACGCCGACTTCCAGCGTGCGATAGGCGATGGTGGCGCCCATCTGCGCCTCGTCTACCGGGAAATAACTGTTCTGCAACTGCACCGCCATTACGTGTTCGATGCCGTGGCCGCTGACCGGATCGCGCGCGCCATGCAGGCACACCCGGCTCCCCTTGACGAACAGCGGCGTGAAGAATGGCAGGCCGTGGATATGGTCCCAGTGGCTGTGGGTGATGAAGATGTTGGCGTCGACCGCCGCCCCGTCCTTCAGCAGCTGCTGCGCCAGCGGGAACAGGCCGGTGCCGGCATCCAGCACCAGCAGGGTGCCGCCGCCGGTGCGCACCTCGATGCAGGTGGTGTTGCCGCCGTAGCGCGCGGTGCGCGGGCCGGGCGAGGGGATCGACCCGCGCACGCCCCAGAAGCGGAATTTCATGGAGACTCCCTGGCCAGGAACGATCGGGATTGTTCAGGCAAGTCCCGATTCTAGATACTCTCGATCATAACGGGTTTGTGTCCTCGTGGCATTAGTCAACGGGAGCGCCTCCGGTTTGCGTGCGATCAGTCGTGTCGCACGGCTATGTGGCGTCGCTGCCACGCGCGCCGGCACGTGCCAGCAGCAGTTCGCGTTCGCGCGCGTTGGCGGTCAGCGCCGCCGCCCGTTCGAATTCGCGGCGCGCCTCCTCGCCGCGCCCGAGCTTGGCCAGCAGGTCGCCGCGCACGCTGGGCAGCCAGTGGTAGCCGTCCAGGCGGGCGTCTTCCAGCAGGCGCTCGACCAGGGCCAGGCCTGCGGCCGGACCCTCGGCCATGCCGACCGCCACCGCGCGGTTCAGCTCCACCACCGGCGACGGCTGGCGCAGTGCCAGCTCGCCGTACAGCGCCGCGATGGCATGCCATTCGGTCAGTTCGGCGCGGTGGGCGCGGGCGTGGCAGGCGGCGATCTGCGCCTGCAGCAGGTAGGGGCCGCGCGCCGCCGCGTGCGTCTGGCCTGCGTCGCCGTGGGGCACTGACGCAGCCGGCTCCGGGTTGGTGCGGCGCAAGCCGCGTTCGAGCGCGGCCAGGCCGCGCCGCACCAGCACGCCGTCCCAGCGCGAGCGGTCCTGGTCGAGCAGCAGTACCGGACGGCCGGCGCCGTCCAAGCGCGCCTTGACACGTGACGCCTGCAGCTCCATCAGCGCCACCAGGCCGTGCACTTCGGGCTCGTCCGGCGCCAGTTCGGCCAGGATCCGTCCCAGGCGCAGCGCCTCGTCGATCAGGGCCGGGCGCAGCCAGTCTTCGCCGGCGGTGGCGGCATAGCCCTCGTTGAAGACCAGGTACACCACTTCCAGCACCGCTCCCAAGCGCCCCCCCAGTTCGTTCGGCGGCGGCAGCTCGAACGGCACCCGTGCCTCGCCCAGCAGGCGCTTGGCACGCACGATGCGCTGGGCAAGCGTTGCTTCCGGCACCAGGAAGGCGCGGGCGATCTCGGCCGTCTGCAGGCCGCCCAGCAGCTTGAGCGTGAGCGCCACGCGCGCATCGAGCGACAGCACCGGATGGCAGGCCGTGAACATCAGGCGCAGCAGGTCGTCCTGGAGCACATCGCGCCGGCGCGCATCGAGCTCATCGACAAAGTCGGGCACGCTCAGGGCTTCCTGCGCCTCGAGGTCGTGGCCGATTTGCGCGAGCTTGGCGCGCAGCACGCGGTCGCGCCGCAGGCGGTCGAGCGCGCCGTTGCGCGCGGCCGTGAACAGCCAGGCGCCGGGACGCCCGGGGATGCCGTCGCGCGGCCAGGTTTCGAGCGCCGCCACCAGCGCATCGCCGGCCAATTCCTCGGCCAGCCCGACGTCGCGCACGATGCGCGCCACGCCGGCGACGATGCGCGCCGACTCGATCCGCCACAGCGCCGCCAGCGTCTGTCCGACCGCTTCGCTCACTGCGGCGTGGCCGTAGCGGATGCAGGCGGCATGCCGTCCATGCAGAACACTTCCCACAAGTGCCCATCGGGATCGGCGAACGAGTGCTGGTACATGAAGCCGTAGTCGGCGACCTCGCCGGCTGCGCCGCCGCCGGCCGCCAGCGCACGCGCCACGGTGTCGTCCACCGCGGCCCGGTCGGGGCGCGACAGCGCGATCAGCACTTCGGTGTTGCTGCGCGCGTCCGCCACCGGGGTCTTGATGAAGCTCTGGAAGAAGGGCTCGACCAGCAGCATCACATAGCTATGGTCTTCGCTGACGATCATGCAGGCCGCCTTGTCGTCGGTGAACTCGGGCTTGAAGCCGTAGCCGAGGGCGGAAAAGAAGGCCTTGCTGCGCTGCAGGTCCTTGACCGGCAGGTTGACCAGCATCTGGTTGTTGTTCATGGGTCCGATCCTTTCGCAATGGTTCAAGCCGACATGCCGCGCATGCGCTTGATGGTCTCGGTCTGCGGGAAGTCGTCCATCTCGTACAGCTGGCGCACTTCGATCTCGGCCTCCATGCCCGGGCCTTGCGGATTCGGGAAGCGCCGCGTCCACTCCAGCGCCTCTTCGCGCGAGCGCACCTGGATCAGGGTGTAGCCGGCGACCAGTTCCTTGGTCTCGGCGAAGGGGCCGTCGATGATGCGCCGCTGTTCACCCTGGCCATTGCTCCCGTAGCGGATGCGCCAGCCCTGGCTGCTCGGTTTCAGGCCGCTGCCGTCGAGCAGGACGCCGGCGCGCGCCAGTTCCTGGTGGTAGTCGTCCATGGCGGCGAACAGTGACTCTTCGGGCATCACGCCGGCTTCGGTGCCGGCGGTGGCTTTTACGATGATCATGAAACGCATGGGGTTCTCCTGTTGTGGTCGATGGAAAGCCGGCGTGTGCCTGCCTTCATGCGCTACGACGAAGGGAGTACTGCGGTTTCGACAACAGGCCTGAAAAATATGTCCCTAACTGCGTTTGATGCAGGCCGAACCGGCTTGATCAATCTCGGTAACATGGCGCCAGCGCGCGCACTTCGACCGTGGCCCAGGCCGCGGCCGGACACTCGGCGGCCAGCGCGATCGCTTCTTCACGTGTGGCGACGTCCAGCAAAAAGAAGCCGCCCACCATCTCCTTGACCTCGGCGAAGGGACCATCGACGATGCGCGCCTTGCCGCCTGCTGCGGTGACGCGCGCCGCGCCGTCGAGCGCGGCCAGCGACTCGGCGGCGATCAGGATGCCGCGATCGCGCAATTCGGCGCCCCAGCGCAGCATGCTGTCGTAGGCCGCGCGGCCTTCGGCTTCGGTGCGGGCGGCGCGTTGTCCGACCGGTTCGTGGATCAGCAGCATATGAGGCATCGATGTCTCCTGCGGATGGGGGATCCCGGCCATTCTACGCGCGGACCGGGACGGTGTGGCAAGCTCAGGGTCGGCGCGCTCTGGCCTGCGTCAGGCCGCGTACGCCGAGCTGCACCGCCAGTGCGCAGGCGGTCGCGAGCAGGAATACCGGACCGGGTGCGCGTCCCGGCAGCAGCAGCGC
The DNA here is from genome assembly GCF_031995545.1 of Massilia sp. GTDB lineage: Bacteria > Pseudomonadota > Gammaproteobacteria > Burkholderiales > Burkholderiaceae_D > Telluria. The sequence goes on along the minus strand of NZ_DAMAGA010000002.1, from coordinate 300,089 downwards.
CAGGGTCAGGCAGAACACGGCAAAAGCGTAGTAACCGCCTACCATGCCGCGCAGCAGGGCGACCGCGAATCCGGCGCCCGAGGCGCGGTGCGAAAAGCCGACCAGCACCGTGCTCATCACGGGGAACATGGCGAACAGACCGCTCAATGCCGGCCCCAGCCCACTCGCAGCCCCGGTCACGCCGAGCGTCAGCACCGCGCCGGCCAGCATGCGCCACGGCAGATCGCGTGACGGTCCGGCGTTGATGGCAGCAGGCGCTGGTGGCTGGCCGATCAGACGCGGCGCGGCCAGCAGCCCGGCCGCTACCAACAGGAAGCCGATCCATGGCGCCAGTTGCACACCCTGCAGGACGGCCACCGCCAGCCCCCAGGCCAGCAGCGCCGCGCCCAGGCAGGCCAGCACCCCGGCGCGCGCCGCCATGCGCGCATAGGCCACGCTGAACACCAGCACCGCCAGCACCGCGAGCAGGGTATTGGCGGCAGCCACGGCGGCGAAGTCGCTGCCTTGCTCCAGCGCGATCGCCAGCAGGATCGGGCCGGAGACGATGGGGAAGGCCGACAGCCAGCCGGCCACGGACGGACCCCAGCGGCGTCCGGCCAGAGTGACGAGGGCGATCAGGGATGGAACCAGCAGAAGTTTCAGGACAAAAGGCATCGTTCATTGTTCTTGCAGATGCACGCATGAAGACAAATGCGTGGCGCATAAAAAACGCCCGCTTGAGGGCGGGCGTTGCGATGGATGCCCGCCCATCGTACGAGGGCAGGCGGGTCCGTCCGGGATCAGAGCACGTCGCTGGCGTGATCGGCCAGGCGCGAGCGTTCGCCGCGCGCCAGCGTCACGTGGCCGCCGTGGCTCCAGCCCTTGAAGCGGTCGACCACGTAGGTCAGGCCGCTCGAGCCTTCGGTGAGATACGGCGTGTCGATCTGGGCGATGTTACCCAGGCACAGGATCTTGGTGCCGGGACCGGCGCGCGTGACCAGGGTCTTCATCTGCTTCGGCGTCAGGTTCTGCGCCTCGTCGATGATCAGGAACTTGTTCACGAAAGTACGGCCGCGCATGAAGTTGAGCGACTTGATCTTGATGCGCGAGCGGATCAGGTCCTGCGTTGCCGCGCGGCCCCAGTCGCCGGCGTCGCCATCCGACTTCATCAGCACTTCGAGGTTGTCGTCGAAGGCGCCCATCCATGGCGACATCTTCTCTTCCTCGGTACCCGGCAGGAAGCCGATGTCTTCGCCCACCGGCACCGTGACGCGGGTGACGATGATCTCGTTGTACTGCTTGGTCTCGAGCACCTGCGCCAGGCCGGCGGCCAGCGCCAGCAGGGTCTTGCCGGTGCCGGCCTGGCCGAGCAGGGTGATGAAGTCGACTTCCGGATTCATCAACAGGTTCAGGGCGAAGTTCTGCTCGCGGTTGCGCGCCGTGATGCCCCACACATTGTTCTTGTTGTGGCTATAGTCGCGCAGCGTCTGCAGCACGGCGGTCTTGCCGTTGATCTGCTTGACCTGGGCGTACAGCGGCGCTTCGCCATCCTTCGGTTCCAGGTACACGAACTGGTTCACCAGCAACGTCGGAATCAGCGGACCGGTGACGCGGTAATAGGTCGCCGAATTGCCGTTGCGGTTTTCCTGCCACGATTCGACGTCCTTGCCGTGCAGGTCCCAGAAGTCGTTCGGCAGCTGGACGATGCCCGAGTACAGCAGGTCGGTGTCTTCCAGCACGTGGTCGTTGAAGTAATCCTCGGCCGGCAGGCCCAGCGCGCGCGCCTTGATGCGCATATTGATGTCTTTCGACACCAGCACGATGGCGCGCCCGTTCATCTGGCCTTCCAGCGCGCGTACCACGCCCAGGATCTGGTTGTCGGCCTTGCCCGACGGCAGGCCTTCGGGCAGGGCGGCGCCGTTCAGGCGGGTCTGGAAGTACAGGCGGCCCTTGGCGTCCTTGTTGCCGAGCTTCGAGAGCGGAATGCCGGATTCGATCGCGTCATCGTCGACATTCGCGATCAGGGCGTCGAGCGTGCGCGAGACCTGGCGCGCATTGCGCGCGACTTCGCTCATGCCCTTCTTGTGGTTGTCGAGCTCTTCGAGCGTCATCATCGGCAGGTAGACGTCGTGTTCCTCGAAGCGGAACAGCGAGGTCGGGTCGTGCATCAGGACGTTCGTGTCGAGCACGAACACCTTGGTCGAACCGGCGCGGTCGGCCTTGCGGCTGGTGGACGACTTGACGGTGACTTCGACCGGCTTGTGCTTGACCGGATGCGGCTGGCCGGCATCGGCTTCGCGCAGCTTGGCGCCGATCGGCTCGGCGCCAGGATCGGCAGCATTCGCGGCAGCGGCAGTATTCGCAGCAGCGGCGGGCCAGCTCGACTTGCCGCCTTTGGCCGCCTTGTCCGCTGCGCCTGGCTGGTTGGCGGCGACAGCCGGCGCCTGGGCTGCGGCCAGCGTGTCCTGCGCCTTGCGGCGGGCACGCGACTTAGGGGTGGGAACGGCCTGGCCGCTGATCAGGTCTTCGACCTCGGCATCGGTCTTCGCCGATACCGGGCGCACCGGGCTCTTGCCGGGTTCCGCCTTGGGATAATCTTTTACCAGCAGCATGGTCGCCGGTTGAGTAGGAATTTTGGGCAGTGGCATCAGGTTCTCAATTTAAAAAAAGGGGAGGCCGAATGCGCGCGGGCCACGCTGGCGCGCTGCGAACGGGGTCGATGCAACTTGGGATTGCGGAAGAAACTGTTGCGACACGGCCGGACCCGATGAAAGCGGGTGAGGGGTCCGGCGGGCAACCAGATTGGAATGATGCGGATGTGTTGCGGGTTGACTCAAAATAAACGATAGCGATCCAGCAGGTTAAACAAACTGGAGCCATCCATATTCAGGGCTGGCTCTTCAGAAATTCCAGCACTTCGGTGACGTGATCGTTGACTTTCACGCCACGCCATTCTTTCACCAATCGGCCTTGAGCGTCAATGACAAACGTACTGCGCTCGACGCCACGTACTTGTTTGCCATACATATTTTTCAGCTTCATGACATTGAACTGGCTGCACACGGCTTCTTCCGGATCCGAGATCAGCTCGAACGGCAGGCCCAGCTTGGACTTGAAGTTTTCGTGCGAGCGCAGCGAATCGCGGCTCAGGCCGAAGATGTCGGCGCCCAGCGCCTGGAACTGCGGATAGGCTTCGCGGAAGGCGATGCTTTCGGTGGTGCAGCCGGGCGTGTTGTCCTTGGGGTAGAAGTACAGCACGGTGTACCTGGCGGGACGTCCTTCCAGCGCGAAGGTCTGGCCGCCGGTCATCGGGGCGTTGAACGGCGCGATGGATGCGGCGGCGCTGCCGGCAGCGCTGTTTGCAGCGTTGTCGGCAGATACTGCGTTTGCGGTTTGGCTCTCGGCCACGGGATTCTCCTGGCGGTTCGGCGCGGTGCGCCGGGTCTCATGTCCTCCCTGGCGAAAGGGCAGGGAGCGGCATTGCGATAATAATCGCCCGTGCCGCTCGCCGCCAGTCCCGGGTGGGCAATTTGGCAATCTTGTCGCAAATATGGTCCAAGTTGCCTTATTTCAAGACCAGCTGCCGTCTGCTGCGCAGCAACAAAAGCGTCAGTTCTTGGCGCCGATGACCAGCGCCAGCGTGACCTTGCGCCCTTCGCCCATCAGGATATTATAGGTGCGGCAGGCGGCCTGGTTATCCATGCATTCGACGCCGATGCGCAATTCCGACAGGCTGGCGATCAGGCGCGGGTGGATGAAGCGCTGGCGCTCGCCGGTGCCGAGGATCACCACGTCCGGCTTGTCGGCCGCGATGCGCTCGAAGTGCTCGGCGCTCAGGTCTTCGAAGCGCGTCACGTGCCATGGCTGCGGCGCCACCTCGGGCAGCACGGTCAGGCTGTAGTCGAAGGGCTGGGCATTGATCTCCACGACGCCCGCGTCGTAGCCGGTCACGGTCTGGTATTGTTGAGTATTGTCGGAATGAAGCTTCATCGTCTGGCCTGGAGCTGAGGTACTGGGAGATTCATTGTACCGGATCGGCATGGTTGCCCGAGGTTGCCTATTCCCGAGGCTTTCGGCAGAATGGTATTTTTCGCACTGCAACAGTGCACGCTTTCACCAGGGGTTACTTTGCGACCGATTCTCAAATCGAACAAGCTCGACGACGTCTGCTACGAGATCCGTGGGCCCGCCCTGGACAAGGCGCGCCAGATGGAAGACGACGGCCAGAAGATCATCAAGCTGAACATCGGCAACCTGGCCGTGTTCGGCTTCGACGCGCCCGACGAAATCGTCAGCGACATGATCCGCAACATGCATAATGCCGCCGGCTATACCGACTCGAAGGGCATGTTCGCGCCGCGCAAGGCGATCATGCACTACACCCAGCAGAAGAGCATCGCGAACGTCGGCATCGACGACATCTACCTCGGCAACGGTGCCTCGGAACTGATCGTGATGGCGATGCAGGGCCTGCTCAACAACGGCGACGAAGTGCTGGTGCCGGCGCCCGACTATCCACTGTGGACCGCCGCGGTCAGCCTGGCCGGCGGCGCGCCGGTGCACTACGTGTGCGACGAGCAGGCCGGGTGGATGCCGGACATCGAAGACATGCGCAAGAAGATCACGCCGAACACGCGCGCGATCGTGGTGATCAACCCGAACAACCCGACCGGCGCCTTGTATTCGCGCGAAGTGCTGCTCGAGATCATCGAGCTGGCGCGCCAGCACGGCCTGATCATCTATGCTGACGAGATCTACGACAAGACCCTGTACGACGGCGCCGAACACGTCTCGCTGGCGTCGCTCGCCGATGACGTGCTGTTCGTCACCCTGAACGGCCTGTCGAAGAACTACCGCTCGTGCGGCTACCGCGCCGGCTGGATGGTGGTGTCGGGCGAGAAGCGCCATGCCAAGGGCTATATCGAAGGCCTGAACATGCTGGCCTCGATGCGCCTGTGCGCCAACGCGCCGGGCCAGTTCGCGATCCAGACCGCGCTGGGCGGCTACCAGAGCATCGACGACCTGGTGAAGCCGGGCGGACGCCTCTTGAGGCAGCGCGATCTCGCGCACAAATTGCTTACCGATATTCCGGGCGTGACTTGCGTGAAGCCAAAAGCTGCGCTGTACATGTTCCCGCGCCTCGATCCGAAGATGTACCCGATCACGGACGACCAGCAGTTCATCTGCGAACTGCTGTCCGAGGAAAAAGTGCTGCTGGTGCAAGGCACCGGCTTTAACTGGATCGCCCCGGATCACTTCCGGCTGGTGTTCCTTCCCAACTCCGACGATTTAACGGACGCCTGCGGACGCATCGCGCGCTTCCTCGACGGTTACCGACGGCGCCATGCCTGAGCACGCTGCAGCGCGTTGCAATGCGCGCTGCAGCTTGTGCCGGATTTTGCGCCTGGACCAATAGAGAAACAGATTACATGAAACCGATTCAAGTTGGCCTTCTGGGCATCGGCACCGTCGGTGCCGGTACCTTCAATGTTTTGCAGCGCAACCAGGAAGACATCCGGCGCCGCGCCGGCCGCGGCATCGAGATTGCGATGGTGGCGGCGCGTAATACCGAGCGCGCACGCCAGCTTACCGGCGGCGCGGTCACGGTGGTGGCCGATCCGTTCGAGGTGGTGAACCATCCCGACATCGACATCGTGGTCGAGCTGATCGGCGGCTACGACTTGCCGAAGGAACTGGTACTCAAGGCGATCGCCAACGGCAAGCACGTGGTCACCGCCAACAAGGCGCTGCTTGCCCAGCACGGCAACGAGATCTTCGCCGCGGCCCAGGACAAGGGCGTGATGGTGGCGTTCGAGGCGGCCGTGGCCGGCGGCATTCCGATCATCAAGGCGCTGCGCGAAGGCCTGACCGCCAACCGCATCGAATCGGTGGCCGGCATCATCAACGGCACCACCAATTTCATCCTGTCGGAGATGCGCGAGAAGGGCCTCGACTTCGCCACCGTCCTGAAGCAGGCGCAGGAACTGGGCTACGCCGAAGCCGACCCGACCTTCGACATCGAAGGTGTGGACGCGGCCCATAAACTGACCATCATGTCGGCGATCGCCTTCGGCATCCCGGTGCAGTTCGACAAGGCCTACGTGGAAGGCATCAGCCAGCTGCAGGCGCAGGACATCCGCTACGCCGAGCAGCTCGGCTACCGCATCAAGCTGCTGGGCATCACGCGCCGCACCCATACCGAATCGGGCGAGGGCGTCGAACTGCGCGTGCATCCGACCCTGATCCCGACCGGACGCCTGATCGCCAACGTCGAGGGCGCGATGAATGCGGTGCTGGTGCAGGCCGACGCGGTCGGCGCCACGCTGTACTACGGCAAGGGCGCCGGCTCGGAACCGACCGCCTCGGCGGTGATCGCCGACCTGGTCGATGTGACGCGCCTGCTGACGGCCGACCCGTACAGCCGCGTGCCGCACCTGGCGTTCCAGCCGAACCAGATGACCGACGTCGCCATCGTGCCGATGTCCGAGATCACCACCAGCTACTACCTGCGCGTGCACGTGCAGGACCAGCTGGGCGTGATGGCCGACCTGACCCGCATCCTGGCCGACGCCGGCATCTCGATCGACGCTGTGCTGCAGAAGGAACCGGGCAACCAGACCGACATCGACATCATCATGCTCACGCACCAGACGCGCGAGAAGAATATCGATGCGGCGATCGCCAAGATCGAAGGCTTGCCGGCGGTGATCGGGAAGGTGACGCGGATTCGCCTGGAGTCGCTGGGCTAAGCAGCACCGGCGCATCGCGGTGGCGCCGCCTTTCTCTGCGCGGCGCGGCCGCAGTGCCGGTGACGTGGCCTACGGTGGCGGCATGCCTTCGCTTGTCACCAGCGCTGCCACGCCCGGCTCCGGCCGAAACATGAAATCCTCATCTTCATCGATGAGGGCGGTCGTCAGGAGCAGCAGGTCCTGCTCGATGTGCTCGAACAGCGCATTGGCGACGCTGGCGTAGCAAACGTGGAAGTTGGCTGAAGTCATCTGCGGATTCTACCCCGCGCAGCGGCCGTCATTTTCCCGGATCCAGTCCTGTTTGACCGGTTTCAATCGACATTAACGCCGGGCCCGGACTTTCGCCGCAGGCGCTTGTCCGGCGCGGCGCTTTGTGGTCGAACCCTGACCCGGTTCTGTCCCAGCCAGGACGCGTATCGCCGGGCACGACCCCGGGTATCGTCTGCGGATACGCAATCACGCGCGGTGGTGAATGTGAGAAACAGCGTTTGTTGCGCCGGTCTTGCCGTTGTACATTACGCACTCCACAACACCCGAGCTACCCGAGCATGAGCCAACCGAGCCAGTTTTCCCTGCTGACGCAGCGCCGATTCGGTCCGTTTTTCTGGACCCAGTTCCTGGGCGCCTTCAACGACAACCTGTTCAAGACCGCGCTCCTGGTGGTCATGACCTATGACGCCCTGAACTGGACTTCGCTCGACCCGTCGCTGCTGAACAACCTGATCCCCGGCCTGTTCATCCTGCCCTACGTGCTGTTCTCGGCCACCTCGGGCCAGATCGCCGATAAGTATGACAAGGCGAAGCTGGCGCGCATCGTCAAGATCGCCGAGATCGTCATCATGCTGATCGCCGGTATCGGCTGGATGACCCATACGCTGTGGCTGCTGATCGTGGCCGTGGTCGGCATGGGCATGCACTCGACGCTGTTCGGACCGGTCAAGTACGCCTACCTGCCGCAGAATCTGAAGCCCGACGAACTAGTTGGCGGCAACGGCGTGGTCGAGATGGGCACCTTTGTCGGCATCCTGCTGGGCGAGGTGGCGGGCGCGGTGCTGGTCGGCTACAAGCCGAACGGCATCATGCTGGTGGCCGCCGCCACGCTGCTGTTCGCGGTGCTTGGCCTGGCCGCCAGCTGGCGCATCCCGCCGTCGCCGGCGCCGGCGCCCGAACTGCGCATCAGCCGCAACCCGATCGCCGAATCGTGGCGCAACCTGGCCTATTCGCGCCAGAACCGCACCGTGTTCCTGTCGATGCTGGGCAATTCCTGGTTCTGGTTCTACGGCGCCTTGCTGCTGGCCCAGTTCCCGGTGTTTTCCAAGGATTATCTGAAGGGCGACCACAGCGTGTTCGTGCTGCTCCTGACCGTGTTCTCGTTGGGCATCGGCGCCGGCTCGCTGCTGTGCGAGCGGCTGTCGGGCCGCAAGGTCGAGATCGGCCTGGTGCCGTTCGGCTCGATCGGGCTGTCGGTGTTCGGTATCGACCTGTACTTCGCCAGCCAAGCTTTCAGCAGTGCCGCCGCGGCCGGCAGCGTCGACTTCATGACGCTGCTGGGCCAGCCGGGCGTGCTGCGCATCCTGGCCGACCTGGTGCTGATCGGCGTGTTCGGCGGCTTCTTCATCGTGCCGCTGTTCGCCCTGATCCAGACCCGCTGCGACCAGAAGCATGTCTCGCGCACCATTGCCGGCATGAACATCCTGAACGCGATCTTCATGGTGGCATCGGCCGGCGTGGCGATCCTGCTGCTGGGGCAGGGCTTCACGATTCCGGAACTGTTCCTGACCACAGCCCTGCTCAACGCGGTGGTGGCGGTCTACATCTTCTCGCTGGTGCCGGAATTCCTGATGCGCTTCCTGGCCTGGCTGCTGATCCACACCGTGTACCGGGTGCGCACGGTCGACACCGCGCACATCCCGGCCGAAGGCGCGGCAATTTTGGTGTGCAACCACGTCAGCTACGTCGATGCGATCGTGATCAATGCCGCCAGCCCGCGTCCGATCCGTTTCGTGATGGACCACCGCATCTTCAAGACGCCGTTTTTGCGCTGGATCTTCCGCGCCGTGAACGCGATCCCGATCGCGCCGGCCAAGGAAGACCCGTGGACCATGGAAAAGGCGTTCGTCGACATCGCCCACGCGCTGCATGACGGCGAGCTGGTCTGCATCTTCCCAGAGGGAAAACTGACCAGAACCGGCGACCTGAACGAGTTCCGCAGCGGCATCGCCAAGATCGTCGAGCGCAGCCGGGTGCCGGTGATTCCGATGGCGCTGCGCGGCCTGTGGGGCAGCTGGTTCACGCGTGACCAGGGCAACCTGTTCGAGCGACGCATCTCGCGCGGCATGCGCTCGCAGCTGGCGCTGGCGGTGGGGATGCCGGTGGCGCCGGAGCAGGCGACGCCGGAGTATCTGCGCCAGCAGGTGCTGGCGCTGCGCGGCGACTGGAAGTAACAGCGGGGGCAACGAAGAGAAACGGGCCGGCCGGGGGCAGACCGGCCCGCCGGTCGGGCAGGCTTGCTTGATGTTGAAAAGAAAAAAGGGTCGAGAAGACTGGCTTCTCGACCCATTTTTCTTACACATTCTTGGTCGGGGCGAGAGGATTCGAACCTCCGACCCCGTGCACCCCATGCACGTACGCTACCAGGCTGCGCTACGCCCCGACTAGCCTGGAATTATATCAGAGCCATCGGAATGGTTGAGTTTTTGTTATACAACATCGCGCCCGGTCAGCCGGCGAGGATCTGCAGCACCGTCTCCGTATCCAGCACCCGCGCATACTCGCCATCCAGGTTGGCCAACGCCATCAGGTGCACCTCTTCGGCGCTGCGCAGGGTGCCGCCGAAATCGGTTTTTTCGAAGGTGAAACAGGCGTCGGCCACGACAACCGTGTCGAAGCCCAGATTGCCCGCCGTGCGCGCGCTGGCCTCGACCGAGTTGTTGGTGCTGACGCCGCCAATCACCACGCGCTGCACACCGCGCGCATGCAGCCAGCGCTCCAGCCCGGTATTGATGAAGGCGTCCGGCACATTCTTCTCGACCACGTGCTCGTGGGCCAGCGGCAGGAAGCGCTGCTGGAACTCGACCCCGGGCTGGCCCGGCGCGAACACCGACGCCGGTGAGCGGCTGATGTGGCGAACCAGCACCACCGGCTGGCCGGCGGCGCGCCAGGCGGCCAGCAAGTGCGCAAGGCGGTCTTCCGCATCCGGATTGTTGCGAGGGGGCAGGGTGTCGAAGCGCATTCCCTGCTGCATGTCGATGACGATCAGCGCTGCTTGCCGGTGCATGGGTTCTCCTGGAGGGCTGCCAGGTAATTCTACCGCGCCCGCGCGCGTGACCGCTCAGGACAAGCCGGACTCGAGAGTTGGCGCATCCTGCACGATGCGCGCGTCCATCGGAATGTCGATGACGAAGGTAGTCCCGCGCTCGTCGCTGCTGTCCAGGCCGACGCTGCCGCCGTGGCTTTCCGCGACCGCGCGCACGTAGGGCAGGCCGATACCCCAGCCCTGGCGCGCGCCGTGCCTGGCGGCCTCGGCGCGCCGGTACATCTGGAAGATGCATTCCTGCTCGTCGGGCGGAATCGCGGGGCCATCGTTGTGCACCGACAGCAGCAGGCGGCCATGCACTTCGTCGATGCGGATCGTGACCGGCGTGCCCGGCGCGCCGTATTTCACGGCATTGCCGACCAGGTTCTCGGTGGCGCGCTTGAGCGCCAACCGGTCCCAGTGACCGACGAGCGGGCGCGCCTCGACCCGCACGCGAGGTCCGTGCGCCGCCAACGCATCGGCCTGCACTTCCTTGACCACTTCGCAGATATCGACGCTGCGCACATCAAGCTGGATCTGCTCGCCGCTATGGAACGCCATGGTATTGAGCAACTCGTCGACCATGCCGCCCATGCGCTGGACATTGGTCAGCGCTTTGGCGGCCACCAGCTTGATGCGCTCGATGTCATTGCCCAGCAAGATGAGTTCGAGCGCCGTCATGGTGGCGGTCAGCGGGCCGCGCATGTCGTGGGTGAGGGCGGCGGCGAAGCGTTCGCGAAACCCGCTGTGCACCAGCGAAAAGGCCTGCACCGCTTCCTGGATGCCGGAGTCGATCGAAGCGTGGATCGCCTCGGTTTCTCGGTGGTCGAGCACCACTCCATCGCGTAGCAGCACATGGAAAATTGCCCAGCGAAACGCCTGGTACTCTCCGATCAGGGCCGCGTGGTCATAGGCCGTGACGCGGGCCCGCTCGCCGCCGTGTTCGGCGGCCACGGTGGTGCCATCCACGGCCGAGGCGCGCGGATAGTCGGGGCTGATGCTCTGTGCGATATTGTCGTAGAACACTGGCAGCGTATCGATCAGGATCGGATGCTGCACCTGGCTAGCCTGCGTGATGCGTTCGCGCACCCGCGCTTCCCAGACCGCGAAGACGGTGTCGCGCAGGGCGAGCATGCGCTGGGCGTTGGGCGACAGCGGATGCTGGGAGCCGTTCTGGTCACTGGCAAACGTCACGCGGGTGTTCTCCATTCGGGTGGGCGTGCATGCAAAGCGCCATCCTACGCGAGACGGCGGCCGGTCGCCGCTCTTTGTGACGACGCCGCACGTCTGTCTTTAACAGTCGGAGCAACACATCGCGCTGCCGCGAGCGCGGCATCAGGGCGCCCGCAGGCTAGGCAATGCGTTTATAGAAAAAGGTGGTCGCGCACAGGCCGCCGTCCGGCAGCAGCGCATAGTCCGGCACCACGCCAGCGCGCTGCCAGCCCAGCCGCTCGTAGAGGCGCTCGGCCGTGGCGCTGGCGGTGTCGAGCACCAGCAGCGTGCGGCCCTGGAGGCGCGCCGTCTCGTGCAGCGCTTCCATCAGGCGCCGGCCGACGCCGGATCCGCGTGTGCGCCGATGTACCAGCAGCTTGGCGACGTCGGCGCGGTGCGGCTGGTTCGGTGGCATATCAGTGATCAATTGCACCGTGCCGACGATGACGCCCTCATCCTCAGCCACGATCAGCGTCCGTTCGCCGCGCGCCACGGCGGCCGCCACGCCGCGCCAGAAGGCATCTGCCGCGCTGCGCTCCAGCGGCCGCATGAAGCTGACCGAGGCGCCGCCCTCGACGCAGTCGAGCAGCACCCGGGTGAGTTCTCCGATGCGGGCTTCTACTTTGGCGGCGCCGAGACTGCGCACGGCGATGTCTGCATTCATGGTTCTCTCCTGGGTGCCTGGCCGGACGGCGCGCCCAGCGCCACGATGTAGCGCGCGCTCGCCGGTCCCGGGTTATGGAATGCGATCGGCTGGTCGAGGCGCATGGCCAGGCAATCGCCTGCGTTCAAGGTCCAGTTGCTGGTGCCGACGGTCAATTCCATGGTCCCCGCCATCAGCCACAGCTGCTGGTGCAGGTCGGCCTCGCGTGCGCCGGTCTCGTAGGCGACGCGTGCGCCCGGCGGAAACTCGACCTCGACCAGCTGGAGCGGCGACCAGGTGGCCGGCGACAGGTTGCGCCGGACATAGCCCGAACCCGGGTCGGTCCACACGGGCTGGTCCGAACGCCGCGCCAGCGGGGAGGGCGCTTGTCCACTCTGCTCGAACAGCGAAGCAACGGTAACGCCGAGCGCAGCGCTGAGCTTGTCGAGCACGGTCGCGGTGGGACTGCTCTCGCCGCGTTCGATCAGCGAGATGTTAGAACGGCTGACGCCGCTACGTTCGGCCAGTTCGGCCAGAGACAGGTCGCGTTCGGCGCGCAGTTCGCGTACGCGCCGGGCGATCAGTTGGTTGATGTCCATGCGTCCAGTATATTGGAATAAGAATTCCTGTAAACTGGATAAGGCATGCGCCAGGCATGAAATGCGTGCTCAGCGCTTGTCGTCCTCGCGCGCCAGCGTATCGAACACGGCCAGCAGGTGCGGAATGTCGACCGGCTTGACCAGGTGCAGCGCAAAGCCGGCGCGGCGCGACGCTTCCATGTCCTGTGGCTGGCCGTAGCCGCTGAGCGCGATCATGGTCGTGTGCGCGGTCTGCGGCAGTGCGTTCAGGCGGCCGACCAGCTGATAGCCGTCCATGTCGGGCAGGCCGATGTCGAGCAGGCAGACGTCGAACGCTTCTCCTTCGGCGCGGCGCAACGCCGCCAGCGGCGACTCTTCCACCGCCACCGTGTGCCCGACGCTCGAGAGCAGGATCGCGAGCGACTCGGCGGCGTCGCGGTTGTCGTCGACGATCATGATGCGCAGCGGACGCTGCTGCGCCAGGCCCGGCTTGCCGGGATCCGGTTGCGCACCAGGCGCCGGCTGGCGGGCATGCAGCGGCAACGTGACGCTGAAGCAGCTGCCGCGGCCCGGCCCGTCGCTGCTGGCCTCGACCTTGCCGCCATGCAGGCCGACCATGCTGCGCACCAGCGCCAGTCCGAGGCCGAGCCCGCCCTGGGCGCGGTCGGGCGTGCGCTTGGCCTGGGTGAACAGTTCGAAGATGTCGGGCAGCAGGGCGCCGTCGATGCCGATGCCGTTGTCGCGCACGCTCAGCGTGACGGTATCCGGGGTGGCGGCGGCGCACACCGTGATCTCGCCGCCGTCGGACGTGTACTTGGCGGCGTTGCCGAGCAGGTTGGCCATCACCTGCACCAGCCGCTTGCGGTCGCCGGTGACGGTAACGTTGGCCTCGCCCAGGCGGGTCGACAGCGTGTGGCCCTTCTTTTCGATCAGCGGCCTGGCTTGCTCGATGGCGTTCTGGATCACGGCTTTCAGGTCGACCGGCACTTTTTCGATCTCGACCAGGCCGCGCGTGACGCGCGAGACGTCCAGCAGGTCGTCCACCAGTTCGACCATGTGGCGCACCTGGCGTCCGATCACGTCGCCGGCCTGGGCGATGCGTTTCGGGTCGCCGCCGGACAATTTGAGGATCTGGGCGGCGGTGCTGATCGGCGCCAGCGGGTTGCGCAGCTCGTGCGCCAGCATCGCCAGGAACTCGTCCTTGCGCGCATTGGCCGAGCGCAGCTCCTCGGCCGCCAGCTTCTGGTCGTGGGTGTCGGTCACGGTGCCCATCCAGCGGATGATGCGCCCGTCCTCGTCGCGCACCGGCAGCGCGCGGTTGAGCACCCAGCGGTATTCGCCGCTGCGGTGGCGGATGCGGTGCTCGAGCTCGAACAGGTGACCGGTGGCCAGGCTGTCCTGCCACAGCGCCTTCAACGTCGCCAGGTCGTCCGGATGGATCACGTTGATCCAGTCGCTGCCGCGCAGGTTGCGGTGGTCCAGTCCGGTGAATTCGTACCAGCGGGCATTCGAATAATCGTTCGCGCCGTCGGGCAGGCACGACCAGACCATTTGCGGCATGGCTTCGGTCATGGTCCTGAACTTGCCTTCGCTTTCCTGCAGCGCGCGCCGGGTGTCGACCTGGGCCGTGATATCCATCGATGCCGCCACCGCGCCGCGGATGGCGCCGGCGTCGTCCAGGATCGCGCTGGCACGGGTGAAGATGGTGCGCCGCTCGCCGGGGCGGCCGAACGGCTGGATCTCGATGATGTCGCTCTCGACCGCCACGCCGCGCAGGGCGCGCGCCAGCGACCAGTCGTGTGCGGCCACCGGCTCGCCGTGGCGCGCCGAACCGTCGGCCCACCAGCCGCGCCATTCGCCGTAGCCGTCCTGGCCGGTCGACATCGGATACTCGCCCCACAGCGTGGTGCACATTGGATTGGCGGCCGACAGCGCGCCATGCTCGTCGGCATAAATGATCGCCACCGGCGCTGCTGCCAGCAGCGCGTCGAGGCGCTGGCGCGCGGCTTCAGCCTGGGCCGCGGCGGCGCGCGCGCTCAGCTCACTCAGCTGTAGGGCGTGTTCGGCCTTTTTCTGCTCGGTGATGTCGGTAAACAGCAGCGCCACGCGGCGCTTGCCCGGATGCGCGATCGGGCTGGCATACACTGTGAACCAGCGCCCCATCGCTTCCGACCCTTCATTGAAACGGCGCGCCTCGCCGCTGCGCGCGATCGCGTCATAGGTATCGACCCAGCTCTGCTCGAGGTCGGGCACCAGCTGGCGCGCGGTCTTGCCGACGCTGTCGACCAGGCCCGTGTGGCGGGCGAAGGCGTGGTTGGCTTCCAGGAAGCGGTAGTCGACCGCGTGGCCGTCGGCGTCGTCGATCATCTCGAGCAGGCAAAAGCCGTCGTCCATGGTCTCGATCAGCGCATGGTTGGTCTGTTCCAGGCGCTCGCGCAGCAGGTGGTCGCGCGTGACGTCATTGCAGATCACCAGCACGCCGTGGATGCCGGCTTCGTCCTCGATCGGGCTGTAGCCGTAAGTCCACCACACATCCTGGCGTTCGCCGTGACGGGTCAGCGGCACCAGCCGGTCTTCGTGCCAGACGCTGCCTTCTCCGCGCATCACGCGTTCGATGTCGGGGCCGATCAGGTCCCAGGCCTCGGCCCAGCATTCGCGGCCCGGCTGGCCGAGCGCCGACGGGTGGCGCTCCGGACCCATGGTGAAGCTGTAGCCGTCGTTGTAGAACTGGATCAGGTCGTCGCCCCACCAGATGAACATCGGGTGGTTGCTGGACAGGATCAGGCGCACCACGGTCTTCAGGGTCGAAGGCCAGGTATCGGGCGAGCCCAGCGAGGTGTGCTGCCAATCGTGGGCGCGCATCAGGGCGCCCATGTCGCCGCCGCCGGCAAGAAAGCTGTAGCTCGAGTTCAATGTGGTCAAGGTGTCGGTGTAGTCGGCCGGTATGGTCAGCCGTGAACGATACGGCCTATCCGGCAAACTCGCAACAGTATTGGTGCGTAGCAATGCGCCACACGCGCCGCAGGGTTTCTCAGGACGTCAGCGCTGGCGTTGCAGGCGCAGCAGCAGCCAGGCGGCGACCGAAGTGAACAGGGCGGCCAGCACCAGCACGATCCAGAAGCCGTGCTCGTTCTGCGCCAGCGGCACGCCGCCCACGTTCATGCCGAGCAGGCCGGCGATCAGGTTGATCGGCAGCGCCATCACGGTGACGATGGTGAGCAGGAACAGGCTGCGGTTGTTGTCTTCGTTGACGCGCGCGGCGATCTCTTCCTGCAGCAGCTTGATCCGTTCCTGGAGCGAAGCCAGGTCGCTCAGCACCACCGTGAATTCCTCGGTCGCCTGGCGCAGCGCCTGGCGGTCGTCCGGCTCGACCCAGGTGGGCGGACGCTGCAGCAGGCGAAACAGCGCCGCCGGCTCCGGCGCCAGCAGGCGCTGCAGGCGCACCAGTACCCGCCGCAGCGCGCCCAGGTCTTCGCGCTTGCGCGTCAGGCGTCCGGCCAGCAGCCGGTCTTCGATGGTATCGACCCGCGCCACAGCCTCGCGCACGATGTTCACCAGCACGTCGGCCTGGTCTTGCAGCAGGTGCACCAGCAGTTCGACCGGCGAGCGCAGCGGTTCGCCCTGCAGCACCGCCTGGCGCAGGCGCTCGATCGAGGCCAGCGGCTTGCGCCGCGCGCTGATCACCAGGTTCGGGGTGACGTGGGCCCACAGGGTCGAGATCTCGGCGCTGTCGATCGAAAAGCCGTGCAGCACATCGTTGACCACGGCGATCAGGGCGTTGTCGGCGATCTCGATGCGGGTCGAGCGCGAACCCTGGTGCAGGGTGCCGTAGAACTCGTCGGCCAGGCCGGCGTGGGCGCGCAGCCAGCGTTCGCTGGCGGTGTTCGACAGGTTGAAGTGCAGCCACAGGAATTCGCCCGGTTTCGGCTGGCGCATCCAGTCGGCCGCGCCCTGGGCGCCGACCGGCACCGCTTTGGGGCCGCCGATCAGGAAGCCCCATACCAGGCCCGAATCGTCGGAGCCGTACTTGAACTCGGATACTGCCATCTGTCGTCCCGTAGCAATCAGCGATGGGCCATTGTAGAGTGTTCCGCCGCGGCAAGGGTGGGCTGCGGATGGCGGGCGCTTGTCATCAAGCTGAAACCGTTGCGCGCTAAGATTGCCGCTGTCTCTCCGCGTGATCCTGTAGGGATGTGCGTTCATCCGTCGGCCTCGCGGTCGGCGGTTTTTTTTGAATCCGGCTATTCCCGCGGGCATGGCCTTGTCGAACTGCCCGGCCCCTTGGCCGGCGCAGGAAAGGAAGTCATGCACGATTCGCACATCGATCGCCGCGCCGTTGCGGTGGAGGCACTGGCCACGGCCCCCTATGCGGACCCGACGCGCGTGGTGCGCCAGGGAATGGAGATCCAGGCCAATATGGGCACCCGCAGCGCGGTGGAATTCCTCAAGCAGCACGGCATCCACGGCGAAGTGATCCACCGCGTGCTGATGGGCGAGCAGGTGCGCGCCGACGACCAGGCGGCACTGGCGCAGGCGGCAGGCTGAAGTTGACGGGCGCCGCTGGCGCCCTGGATCAGGCGTGTTCGGTCAGCTCGCGCAGGATGGCGCACTGGCCGGCGGGACGCACCGCGTCACAACGTGCGCGCAGCGACGACAGTTCGGCGCGCAAGGCGCCGAGTTCCGCGATCTGGCGGTCGATCTCGCTCAATTGATGGTCGACCAGGTCGTTGACGCCGCTGCAGGAGCGCTCGGGCTGGTCCTGGTAGCCCAGCAGGGCCTCGACTTCGTTCAATGACATGCCGAGCGAGCGGCAGCGCCGGATGAAATGCAGCCGCGCCGCATGGCTGTCGTCGTATTGGCGGTAATTGGCCTGGGTCCTGACTGGCGGCGGCAGCAAACCCTTCGCTTCATAGAACCGGATCGTTTCGGGCTGGCAGCCCGCCATCTTCGCCAGTTCGCCTATGCGCATCGTCTGCATCGACATCGCGTTCTCCGCTTGACCTTGTAGTCACTATAGGGTTTTCAAGGGAGGGATTGTAATCGAATCCGCTTCTGGAAATGCCATGTCCGCTTGCTGTTCCGGCTCCTGCAATGCTTCCACTGCGCCGCCCGATCCGCACTTGCGCAAGGTGCTGTAAGCTTGGAACTCCTTCAGCCTTGCGTCGTCTTATCGAAGTCATCGGCAGGCGCGGATGGAGATGCGGGCGCCGGCGTTGCAGGCGGTGCGGTCGACGCAGTTACCGGCTACGCCATCGAAGACATACCCGGCGGCGTTATCGGAGACGTAGCAGGTCGCATGGTGGCAGGCGTAATCAGAATCACCATCGGCATCACCATCGGCATCACACTCGATTGGAATCACAAGCGAATGCATCGCTGGCAGGCACGGTCGATGGCATAACTGACAGGCAAGATCGGCGCCGCGGCGGCAGCATGGCAGGTGTGCACATCAGCATGTTGCCGATGGAATCGAGGCGGATCCACACGAGGTGCCGCGGCGCCGCGCTGCAGGTGTCCAGCGGCGCTCGCCTTCATCGCTCGTCTGCGTGACGGGCGATCAGCATGGCCGCGCTGTACAGGTCGGGCGCGATGCGGGTCGGCAGGCGGCGCGGGCCGAGGCGCCATTCGGTTTCGTTGCCGTTGTCGATCAGGAGCGTGCGGCAGCCGGCGCGGTTGCCGGCTTCGACGTCGTGCAGGATGTCGCCGATCATCCACGAGGCGCGCAGGTCGATGCCGTGTTCGTGAGCGGCGCGCAACAGCATGCCGGGCGAAGGCTTGCGGCAGGCGCAGGCGCAGGCATAGTCGCTGACCGTCCCGAGCGGATGGTGCGGGCAGTAATAAAAACCGTCGAGCGACAGCTGTTCGCGAAACAGCAGGTCGGACAGGCGGTCGGCGACCGGACCCATCGCGTCTTCGCCGAAGCAGCCGTGCGCGATGCCGGACTGGTTCGACACCACGAACAGGCGATAGTCGAGCCCTGCCAGCAGGCGCAAGGCCGGGCCGGCGCCACTCACCAGGCGGATGCGACGCGGCTCGACGTTGAAGGGGAAGTCGTCGATCAGCGTGCCGTCCTTGTCGAGGAAGATCGCCTTCATGTCACGGCCACGACGTTTCGCGCAGCGGCAGGATGGTCAGCTCGGCCACCACGGCCGACGCCGGCAGCAGCAGCACCGAGCGGATCGCGTCGGCCACGTCGTTCGGATCCTGCAGGGCAGCGGTGTCCAGTTCGGGGAAGCGTTCGAGCAGGAAGGGCGTGCGCATGCCGCCCGCGACCACTGCCGTGACCCGGATGCCAAAGGGGCGCAACTCGGCATGCAGCGCATGCGATAGTCCGAGCAGGCCCCATTTGCTGGCATGGTAGGCAGTGGCATTCGGCCAGGCGCGCTTGGCGGCGGTGGAGGCGATGTTGACGATGTGTCCGCCGCCCTGGCGCCGCATGGCGGATGCCGCCTGGCGCGCCAGCACGAATGGGGCGTTCAGGTTGGTGCCGATCACGCGCTGCCAGTCGCTGTCGCTGAGTTCGTCGAGCGGCAGCGCGATGTCGGTGCCGGCGTTGTTGATCAGGATGTCGAGTCGTCCGTTGCCGTCGAGCGCGGCATCAACGGCGCGCGCCGCGTCGTACGGATCGGCCAGGTCTGCTGCGAAACCGCGCGCATCGACGCCGCGTTCGCGCAGCGCCGCCATGCCGTCGGACAGCTGGCCGGCCTGGATGTCGACGCCAACCACGGTGGCGCCGGCTTCGCCGAGCACGCGCGCCAGCGATGCGCCGAGGCCGCTTGCCGCGCCGGTAATCAGAACGGTCTTGCCGTCGAGTGACATCGAATGGGATAACGTGGACAGCGGCGAGGCCGAGGCAGGGCGCGCCGATGTCGACGCCAGGGCCGGGGCTGGGGTCGATGTTGCAGCTGTGGCTGCAGTCGCTGCAGTCGCTGCAGTCGCTGATGCTGCCGGTGCTACCGATGCTGCGGACGCTGCGGATGTCATCATGCGCTCTCCTGGCCAAATTGGATGGCGGACCGCTGGACCG
The DNA here is from genome assembly GCF_031995545.1 of Massilia sp. GTDB lineage: Bacteria > Pseudomonadota > Gammaproteobacteria > Burkholderiales > Burkholderiaceae_D > Telluria. The sequence goes on along the minus strand of NZ_DAMAGA010000002.1, from coordinate 280,606 downwards.
CCCGGGTTTCCTTGAGAACTTCGGTATAGACCGTCATCAGCTGCTGCGCGACGCGTTGCCAGGTGTAGTGTTCGCAGGCGCGTACGCGTCCGAGCTGGCCCATGCGCTGGGCCTGTTCAGGGTGGCGCTGAAGGCGGGCCAGACGATCGGCGAGCGCTTCCGGGTCGCGCGCGGGCACCAGGTAGCCGGTGACGCCGTCGCGTACCGTATTCTTGATCCCGCCGACCTCGGCGCCGACGACAGCTCGCGCGCAAGCCATTGCCTCGACCGGCGTGATGCCGGATGGCGCGTACCAGGGCGTACTGGCGAACACATTGGCGGCGGCGTAGTAGTCGCGCAAGATCTCGCGCGGCTGACAGCCTTCGAAGCGGACGTGCTCGCCAATGCCGAGTGCGAGGGCAAGCTGGCGCAGGCGCGCCAGCTCCGCACTTTCGTGGCTGATTGCCGCAGGCTGGGTAAGGGCAAGACTCGCGTGGATGTTGTCTCGCGATCCGTGCACTTGCAGACCTGGGGCGGGCCTGTCGTTAGAGCGGCTCGACAAGGCCCCGGCAGGCTGGTATTCATCGCCGCCGACAACAATCATCTCGGCATCGATGCCGTGACGCTGGCGCAGCATGGCCACGCCCTGGATCACCGTGTCGATGCCCTTGCGCGGGCCCAAGCGGCCCAGATGCAGCACCACGAAGCATCCGCTGGCGATGCGCAGGCGCTGGCGTGCTTCGCCCATCGGCACCGGCCAGAATTCAGCGGGAGAGAAGCCGCACGGAACCACTGCGATGCGAGGCGATGGCGTCTGGTACAAGTGCTCCATGTCGACCCGGTCTTGCGGGCATGCGGCGATCACGCGGCCGGCTTCGTGCATCAGGGTAGTTTCGATGCGGATGCGCTGCGTAGCAACACCATCGCCGGCACCCGGGGCCCGGCGCGGTACCTGCCCGAGCGTATGGAAAGTGATCACGAAGGGCAGCTTCAAGCTGCGCTTCAGGCGCGCGGCCACCATGCCGGACACGAAATGGTGCGCGTGTACCAGGTCGTACATCGCCTGCTGGCGCCTTGCAAAACGGGCGATGAAACGGGCGACGAAGCGGGTCAAGAAGCTGTCGACGAAGCGCGCACCGGCGCCGGCGTGTGTCAGCAGCTCTTCTTTCGGTACATGGTGCGCCGGACCGGGAGGAACGTGAATGATGCGTACGCCGTCGATCCAGTCCACGATCGGCTGCTGTCCAGGCGCATCGCTGCACGTGAAGATATCGACCGCGACCCCGGCGCGCGCTAGCTCGCGCGCCAGATGGGACACGTAGACGCTCTGGCCACCATAGCCGATGTTGCCCGGCGCGGCGAGTGGCGAGGCATGGGTGCTGATCATGGCGATGCGACGCGGTATTGGCGGGGCGGGCGGGGCCGGCGGGGCGGGCGGGGCGCCATCGTACAGGCCAAGTAAGGTACGCACGCTATCGGCCGCTACAGCAACCGGGGATATGGCCAAGGCCGCAGCCATGGTCGCGTCCAGGGCCGAGCCGGTCTGCGCATGATCGTTCCTGTCTGCATTGCCATTCGCATCGGTCAGCATGGCGCGCTCACGCGAAACGCACGCGGAAACGCACCGCGCCGGCCAGACGCCAGAACACGGCCAGCGGCGGCAGAAGGATCGAGGTGAGTGCCATCTCGGCCACGTGCGAGACGCTGTGCGCGGTGCCATGCAGGCGCCGTGCGCACAGGCGCAGCGTCAGCGCCAGCCAGGCCAGGGCGCCGGCTAGTGCCAGCCAGCGCGCGCCCAGCAGCCAGCTGCCCAACGTCAATAGCAGCGCGCCGACGATGGCGTAGTGTTCCCAGCACGGATGCGCCTCGACCCGCTGGCGGTACAGGGCGGGATGCTTCTTGTACAGCAGGGCGTCGAACACGGCGTGGCGGATCTGCAGCAGGCTGGCGCCCCACGGCGCCGGCCGCACCGGGTGGGTGGCCAGAGCCTGCGGCGCGCGCACGATGCGCACGCCGTGTTCGAGCAGCCGGAAATGCAGGTCGGCGTCGCTCCCGCGCTGCACGCTGAAGCGCTCGTCGAAGCCGTTCAGGCGTTCGAGCACCGGCTTGTGGATGAAGCAGTTGGCGCTGCTGAAGTCGGCCCGCTCGTGGGCATGGGCGCTGCGCTGGCGGTCGGTGGGGCGCGCCGGGACCGGGGTTTCGATGCGGCCGCATACCACCTCGGTGCCGTCGCCGAAGGCGGCCAGGCCGTGCTCGAGCCAGCCGGGCGCGGGCACCGCATCGTCGCTGGTGAAGGCGACGATGGCGCCGCGCGCCGCGCGCCAGCCGCGGTTGCGCGCGGCGGACGGTCCGCGCGGGCCGGTGTTGGCGACATAGGCCAGGCGCGGACCGCGCTCGAGCGTGCGGGTGCGCCAGCCGGCCACCAGGTGCAAGGTGTTGTGATTGGGTTCGTCGTCGACGACGATGACTTCGTAGCTGCGCGGGTCGAGCGTCTGGCGCATCAGCGCGTCCAGGCTGCGATCGAGCAGATCCATGCGGCCGCAGGCCGGCAGTACGACCGAGACGGTGGTCGATGCATTGGTGGTCAGGACCTCATCCGTGGCTGGCATGTGATGTCTCCCCCTGGTCTCGCTCGCCACCTGATCGTGACGATCGTGAGCGGTTCGATTGCCGGGTTACGGCTGGGGTTCCGCGACATCTGTACAGCTTGGAGGTGGATCAATCAGGCGGGAAGTGGGGCTGGCCAGGGGAGGAGGCCGGCGCGATAGTTCGGTGTTCGGCAGCCGAAAACCGTCATCTCCGCGCAGGGATGACGGTCCGGCTGTTACCGATGATCGGCGCTCGCGGTGAGCCGTTCGCGCCTCGCTATCAGGTTACTTGCAGGTTACCCGCGCGAAAAGCCGGTATCGTCATCCATCTTGCGATCCCCGGCCAGCTTGTTGGCCCCGCCCGGGCTGCGCGGGTAGCCGCCGGCCGCGTCGTTCGACTGGTGCACCGGATTCGGTTCGGCGTGCATGCTGCCGCCCGGCTTGTAGCCCGGGTTTTCGCTGGTCGGCCCGGTACCGCCCGGGCTGCGTGGCAGGCCGCCGGCGACGTCGTTGGACTGGTGCACGTCATGGCTGCCAGCGTCGCGCGCCCCGTTGCCGGTCTGCGAGCCACTGCGGTCGGTGCTGTCGGCGGACTGCCCGGCCTGGCTCGATCCGGCGCCGGTGGTTTCGATGCGCTCGATGCCACCGCTCTGGCGGTTGCCGTAGATGTCGCCCTGCTGTGCACCCGGCACGCCGGCTTCGGTGCCGCGCGCGCCGGCGCCACTGCGCAGCTCGGGCTGGGCCGGGTTCTGCGGGTTCATCGCTTCGGTGGCCTGGGTGTTGCCCTGGCGGTTGTCCGGGTGGTCGCGCAGCGAAGTGCCGGAGTCGGCCGCACGGTGACCGACCGGCTGCTCCAGTTCGCCCCAGGCGTCGGAGCGCATTTCCATCTGGCGCTGATGGCTGTCGGTGATGCCTTGCTGCGGGCCGGAACCGCCGGTTTGCTGGGTCTGCATCGAGCCGCCCGGCAGGTCGCCGGCCTGGCCGCTGCCGTCCGGGCTGCCGCCGAGGCCGGCCTGGTCACGTCCGCCCGAATGCGCCATGCCGGTGCCCGACATGCCACGCTGTTCGCTGGCGCCCTTCGGATAAGTGTGATCGTTCGTGCCGCCCGTGGTATTGCCTTTCGAGCCCGGCGTCCATTTTTCGTTGGCGCCATTATTAGTCTGATTGTTGCTCTCGCTACGTTGGTTCGCATCCATATCGGCCTCCTGTTTTGTTGGATCAAGCAGACGGCTCATGGCCGTCCAATAGTGCCATGATGCGCGCTCGCGCGAGCCGCACGAATAGGAAGAGGTAGGGGGACTATGTAGGACTGCTTCTGACGAGGCTGGCCAAACTATATTGACCGGTGGAAGTCAATTTCGTAAGTGCATTTTCTGTCGCGTGTAGTCCTACAAAGTCATCTGAAATGCTCCTATAGTCGCATCTATATTGCATGCCTAAGATGACTTCCGACTCATCGCTCATCGGCGTGAAACCTGGCGGCGAAAGGGTCTTCAGCCTGCCGCAGGACGCGGCGGTTTCAAAAAGCGTACAGGGAGAAGATCATCATGGCTTCAAGCAACCAAGGTAACAAGCAAACCGGCAACCAGGGCAACAGCCAGAGCAGCGGTACCCGCAATCGCGGCTTCGCGTCGATGGATCCGGCGCGTCAGCGCGAGATCGCCAGCCAGGGCGGCAAGGCCGCCCACGCCAAGGGTACGGCCCACGAGTTCACCTCGGAAGAGGCACGCCGCGCCGGTAGCATGAGCCATGGCAACCGTCAGTCGGCCAGCGCCAGCGCCGGCGGCGCTTCGCGTACCAGCAGCAAGAGCGGCAACCGCCAGAGCGCACAGGGTGGCAGCCGCGGCGGCTCGAAAGAGTAATTTCGCGCCGCAACAACCGTCGCTTCGTCCGCGCCGCACTGCGCGCTTCTAGCAGGCAGTGAAGCGCCAGGAAGAACGGACATGCACACACACGCATGGGGAGCCAATTCGGCTCCCCGTTTTGTTTCTAAATACAGGACGGATGCGGTAGAATCGCTGCGCCTTTTTCAACATTCCAAGGATCAACGTCGTGAAACCAGCGGTTATCCGTCAAGTCAAGAGCCTGTCCATGTCGTGCGACCGGATCGGCAACCTGTTGCTGACCAAGTTCTCCAACCACGGCGCCGGCGACGTGTGCATCCAGGTGCCGGCCAATATCGTGTTCTGGCTGCTGCAGCACCTGCCGGCCAACCGCGATCCGCGCCTGCAGGCGCCGCCGGCCGGTCCGACCATCACCCAGATGGACTGGGACAATCCGAATACGCCGCGCGCCCTGTTCGTCAACTGCAAGGAATTGCCGGGCGCCATCCGCATGACCTTCGCGCTGGATGCTAAACAAGACCTGACCGTGGTGCTCGACCGCGGCAACGTCGAACTGCTGCGCCAGATCATGCAGATGTATACCAAGGATTTGATCAACCTCGAAGCCGAATAAGCTTCGCCTCCGGCCGGCCCCGCGCATCCGGACGGCAGGCCCGATCCGGTATGATGGCCGGCCAGAACCCGACAATTGCAGCTGCCGCTGAGATCCAGCGATTGCAGCCATGAAAGGATCGCCATGCCCATCAAGATCAGCACGATGTTCGACTCCGGTTCCATCGACGTCGTCAATGCCGCCGACCCGGCCCGGATCGACCTGAACCTGCGCAAGGATTCGCACGCCGACATCCACCAGTGGTTCCACTTCCGCCTGCAGGGCGCGCGCGACCAGGCGGTCACGATGCGTTTCCTGAATGCCGGCCAGGCCACTTATCCGAAGGGCTTCGAGGATTACCAGGCGGTGGCGAGCTACGATACCGAGAACTGGTTCCGCGTGCCGACCACCTTCGATGGCCAGGTGTTGAGCATCAACCACACGCCGGAACTCGACAGCGTGTATTACGCCTACTTCGAACCGTACAGCTGGGAACGCCATCTGCGCCTGCTGGGCGAAGTGGCCGAGAATCCGATCGCGCGCGTGCACGACATCGGCTCCACGGTCGAGGGGCGCGACATGAATCTGGTGGTGATCGGCAACCGACAAGCCGAGAAAAAGATCTGGGTTATCGCGCGCCAGCACCCCGGCGAATCGATGGCCGAGTGGTTTGTCGAAGGCATGATCGATGCGCTGCTCGACAACGCCAACCCGGTGTCGCGCAAGCTCTTGCAGCGCGCCGTGTTCTACATCGTTCCCAACATGAACCCGGACGGTTCGATCCGCGGCAACCTGCGCACCAACGCCGCCGGCGCCAACCTGAACCGCGAATGGATGAACCCGTCGCTCGAGCGCAGTCCCGAAGTGCTGTGCGTGAAGCAGAAGATCGAAGAGATCGGCATCGACATGTTCTTCGACATCCATGGCGACGAAGCACTACCGTACAACTTCGTGGCCGGCTGCGAGATGCTGGAAGATTTCGGCGCCGAGCGCGCGATGGAGCAGAGCAGCTTCATCGACAACTACATCAGCTGCAGTCCGGACTTCCAGAAGGAATTCGGCTACGCCGCCAGCAAGTACAACGACGAGCTGCTGACGCTGGCGTCGAAGTACGTCGGCCACCACTTCAAGTGCCTGTCGCTGACGCTGGAAATGCCGTTCAAGGACAACGCCAACCTGCCGGACGCGCATACCGGCTGGAACGGCGCGCGCAGCGCCGGCCTGGGCGCGGCGATGCTGCAGCCGATCCTGCAAGCGCTGGGTTGATGCCATGGGCATCGAGATCGAGCGCAAGTTTTTGCTAGTGGGCGACGACTGGCGCGCGCTGGGCGAGCCGGTGCTGGTGCGCCAGGGCTACCTGACGTCGGACCCGGTGCGCACGGTGCGCGTGCGCATCTATGGCGAGCAGGGCTTCATCACCATCAAGAGCAAGAGCGAAGGCGCCTCGCGCGGCGAGTGGGAGTATCCGATCCCGACGCAGGACGCATCCGAACTGCTCGACCGGCTGTGCGAGCGGCCGCTGGTCGAGAAATACCGGCGCCGCATCGAGCATGCCGGCTTTACCTGGGAAGTCGACGAGTTCCTGGGTGAAAACGCGGGCCTGGTGGTGGCCGAGATCGAACTGCCGTCCGAGGATGCCGTGTTCGAGCGTCCGGACTGGATCGCCGACGAGGTCACCGGCGACAAGCGCTATTACAACTCCAACCTGATCCGTTCTCCTTACTCCACCTGGACCCAGCCACGATGACCCTGTCGCGCTGCAGCCTGCTTGCTGTTTCTCTTTCCACTGCAATCGGGCTGGCGCTGCCGTCCGCTTTCGCCGCCGATCCTGCGACCTACTTTCCGCCGGCCGGCGAATGGGCGCGCAAGGACGCGGCCCAGCTCGGCATGGACCCGGCGGCGCTGGCCGCCGCCGTGCAGTTCGCGCAATCGCACGAAACCGACTGGCCGCTCGACCTGTCGACCCAGGAAACCATCTTCGGCGAGCGCCTGGGTTCGATGCCGACCCGGCGCGCGCACACCAATGGCGTGGTGATCTACAAGGGGTATGTGGTGGCCGAGTTCGGCGACACGCGTTTCGTCGATCCGACTTATTCGGTGGCCAAGAGCATGCTGGCGACGGTGGCGGGCATCGCCGTGCGCGACGGCCGCATCAAGGTCGACGAACGGGTGGCAGAGCGCGTCAAGGACGGCGGCTACGATGCGCCGCAGAACGCGCCGATCACCTGGAAGCAGCACCTGCAGCAGGAGTCGGAATGGGATGGCACGCTGTGGGGCAAGCATAGCAATTTCATCGGCAAGGCCGCCTTCGGCAAGGGCGAGCGCAAGCCGCGCGCATTGCAGGCGCCGGGCAGCTTCTACGAATACAACGATACCCGCATCAACCGCTTCTCGCTGTCGCTGCTGCAGGTGTTCGGCCAGTCGGTGCCGGAGGTGTTCCAGCAGCAGGTCATGGATCCGATCGGCGGCTCCGGCAGCTGGAAATGGCTGCCTTACCATAACAGCTATGTGGAGCTGAACGGCAAGCAGGTGCCGTCGGTCAGCGGCGGCACGCGCTGGGGCGGCGGCATGTGGATCGACAGCTGGGACATGGCGCGCTTCGGTTATCTGTGGCTGCGGCAGGGGACATGGAACGGCAGGCAGATCCTGCCGGCGGCTTACGTCAAGGAGGCTCTGACGCCGAGCGCGCATGGGCCGGACTATGGCTATCTGTGGTGGCTCAATACCAAGGGCAAGAACCTGCCGGGGCTGCCGGCGAATGCGTTCGCGGCGCTGGGCGCGGGCAGCAATACCATCGTGGTGTCGCCAGACCATGACCTGGTGGTGGTCTGGCGCTGGCATTCGGGCAATACCGCCGAGTTCACCAAGCGCGTGATTGCCGCGATCCGCAAGTAGGGCTGGCCTAGGCGGCCCCGCGCTACGCCGCCGACGCGGTGATCGTTACCGGCAAGATCATCCGGCGCGATATCGAAGCCGATAACAATCGACGCGTCGGCGGCAGAGCCGCCAACCCTACCGTCGTTTGTCGCGCTGCGGCACGTGGGTTTTCAGCCATCAAATCACTGCCTAACGACCTCTGATCTTCCTGTTTCGTAGCTCATCCATATCAGCGCTACAACACAACCACACACACGTCCAATTGTGCGGGGCAAAACGCCATTCTGGTGATATATTTTTGGCATTAATTCCATCCGCGATGCGGTGTCGTGTGACCCTGGTTCGACTCGGCAATTCCATCTTTTTTCTCCTTGTTCGAGTCGAGGCCAGGCGCAGGCCCGGCATTGCCAACACCACCAGGACACAAGAAGATGAAAAAGAATATCGCCATCGTCGGCGCAGGGTTTTCCGGGGCAGTGATCGCCAACCAGCTGGCCAAGGAAGGCTATACGGTCGAGGTGTTCGAATCGCGTCCCCACGTCGCGGGCAACTGCTACTCGGAACGTGACAGCGAGACCGGCGTCATGGTGCATATCTATGGTCCGCACATCTTCCACACCGACAACGAGCGCGCCTGGGAATTCGTCAACCGTTACGCCGAGTTCAAGCCATACGTCAACCGCGTGAAAGCGATCACCGACAACAAGGTGTTCACGCTGCCGATCAACCTGTTGACCATCAACCAGTTCTTCAACAAGACCATGGGTCCGGCCGAAGCGCAGGAATTCCTGGCCAACCTGGGCGACAAGTCGATCGAAAACCCGACCACTTTCGAAGAGCAGGCACTGCGCTTCGTCGGCCGCGAGCTGTATGAAGCCTTCTTCAAGACCTACACCATCAAGCAGTGGGGCCTGCAGCCGAGCGAACTGCCGGCCAGCATCCTGAAGCGCCTGCCGGTGCGCTTCAATTACGACGACAATTACTTCAACCACAAATACCAGGGCATGCCGGCCAACGGCTACACCGAGTTGGTGCAGAACATCCTGGACGTGCCGGGCGTGACCGTGCACCTGAACACCATGTTCGATCCGTCGACCAAGAGCGACTACGAGCACGTGTTCTACAGCGGCCCGATCGACGCCTGGTTCAAGCACAGCGACGGCCGCCTGCCGTACCGCACGCTGGACTTCGAAGTGTTCCGCGCCGACGGCGACTTCCAGGGCAATGCCGTGATCAATTACTGCGATGGCGAAAAGCCCTACACCCGCATCACCGAGCACAAGCACTTCTCGCCGTGGGAACAGCACGACAAGACCATCTGCTACGCCGAGTACAGCCGCCAGTGCGAAGAAAAGGACATCCCGTACTACCCGATCCGCCAGACCCGCGAGACGGCGTAGCTGGAACTGTACGTGAACACGGCCAAGCAGGACGATACCGTCACCTTCGTCGGCCGCCTGGGCACCTACCGCTACCTGGACATGGACGTCACCATCCATGAAGCGCTGCTGACCTCGGACAAGTTCCTGGAAAGCGCGAAGAATGGCGCGCGCATGCCTGCCTTCACCATCGACCCGATGGCCTGATTTTCGCTCGCCAAAGAAGAAGGGCGCCGTCCGCATTGCTGCGGGCGGCGCCCTTTTTTTATCGCGCTCAAGCTTCGGGCAAGCTTCGCGCAGCACGATGGCGGCTGCCTGCGCGGCAGGCCCGGGCGGGCCTGCCGCGAGCGTTCAGTGGAAGTGCTCGGTCCCGGCCGGCGCGTCTTCCGGCATCTCGGCATGCACCAGCTCGCCGGTAGGATCGGCGAACAGCGGCGAGCCGCAATCGTCGCAGTACTCGGCCGCATAGCGCTCGTTGATGCGTTTGACGTGGGCGATGCCGGCGTCGTTCAGGTGGGCGATGATCTCGTTGATCGGGCTCAGGAGCTGTCCGGCGGCGGCCAGCGGGCCTTCCATCGGCGTGCCTTCCTCGTCTTCCTGGCCGTACAGCGGCCAGACGATGCCGTACACCACGTCGGCGCTCTGGCGCATCGTGAACGAAACCCGGTATTCGTCGATCTGGATGTCGGCCGCTTCCTCGCCGAAACCCGCCACCACGGCGCGCAGGTCGGACGCTTCCACGCCCAGCGTGTTGGTCAGATAGTGCACGGCGGCGCGGATCGAGATCGGGCGGATCAGTTTATCCGCTTCGCGGCAGGCCACGTAATACGCTTCCGGCAGCAGCAGCTCGATGCCGCAGCCCGGCAGCAGGCGCGCGACGTTGGCGGTGGCTTGCGCGCGCCATTGTTCCAGGCAGCGGTTGCGTTCTTCGGCAAAGCGCAGTTGGTGCTGCGGCTCTTGCCAGCGGAAGATCGGCTCGCCGGCCGGCGCCACCACGGCCACGACCAGATAGCGGGTGTCGGCCAGGAAGGCCGGGACTTCTTCGGCGCTTGGCGCCGGCTTGATGGTGCCGCCCTTGTGCGCGGCGGCGGCCAGCTTGTGGGTCAGCGCATAGGTTTCGGAGTGGGTGCGCGGCAACTGGTCAAGCGAATACAGGGTCGGCGCCATCGCCATGCGCGTGCCTTCGGCCAGCAGGTGGCCGGAGAAGTGGGCGCCGAGCGTAGCCAGCAGGTCCGACGGGATATTGCCGGTGGCGATGGAGAAACGGGTCCAGGCCAGGATCGGCGCCGCGATCAAGAGCGCCTGCCAGGTGACGTCGCCTTTTTCGGTCTGTTCGACCATGCACGACGATTCGCTGACCGCTTCCACGGTATCCATCAGCACGTCGTAAGAGGCGAGGTCATCCTTGAACAGGGTATTCAGGGCGCTGTCGACGCTGTCCTGATGATTGAGCTTGAGCAGCTTTTGCAGGTGCGTGTCCAGCTGGCGTTCCCAGGCCCGTTCCTCGGCCCGGCTGGCAGCTTGCATGAGGGCTTGCGAGAGGCTGACGAGGCGCTGGCTTTCTGCGGAGAGTTTGGTTGAATCTTTGGAAGGACGACGCATGGCGCTTGTGAGTCTCTTGTCGGTGAATGAATCGAAAGTCCAGTGGGTCATGATAAACCCATATCCCCGGTATTGTAGTTGATTCGGCCACAAGTCACGAATACCGCCGGCACCGCCCGGGTGCGCACGACAGCGCTTGCATGTCGGCGCGAGTCGGTACATAATGAGAACGATTCTCATTCAAAGTCAAGTTGAAGGTGCGTTCAGGGTTTGGGTGTGATTCGATTGAGGCTGCCGGCGACCGGGAAACTCGTCGGCAGCTGGTTTGGCAGCATTGTTTCACGGAGTACCACCCCCGCCGGGAAACCGGATTTGCCCCTCCTGGCGCCGCCAGGGGGGATTTTTTTGTTGCATTCAAAAAGACGAACTGAATATGATGCTGCATATTCCCGGCGTGCTGACGCCGGAGCAGGTGGCGCAGATCCGCGCCCGCCTCGATCAATCTCCCGAATGGATCGACGGCCGCGAAAGCGTCGGGCCGCAGGGCGCGCGGGTCAAGCGCAACCGCCAGTTGGGCGAGAGTACGCCGCTGGCGCTCGAGCTCGGCCAGATCGTCAGCGCGGCGCTGATGGCCAATCCCCTGTTCTTCGCCGCGGCGTTGCCTCTGCGGGTGCTGACGCCTTACTTCAACGCCTACAGCGGCGGCGAGCATTACGGCCTGCACGTGGACGGCGCGATCCGCGCCCAGCGCGGCGGCTCGGCGCCGGTGCGGGCCGACGTGTCGACCACGGTGTTCCTGAGCGGGCCGGACGAGTACGACGGTGGCGAGCTGGAAGTGGTGGATCTGTATGGGACGCACGAGGTGAAGCTGGATGCCGGGGATGCAATCGTGTATTCGTCCGGCAGCATTCACCAGGTCAAGCCGGTGACGCGTGGGGAGCGCGTGGCGTCGTTCCTGTGGACGCAGAGCATGGTGCGCGATGACGGCAAGCGGACCATGTTGCTCGACCTCGATACGCATATTCAGCGGCTGCGCGCCAAGCATGGCGAATCCGAGACGACGGTGGGGCTGACGGCGCATTATCACAACCTGTTGCGGATGTGGGCCGAGGTGTGATGCACTAAAAAGCAACTGCGTTCGAGATTGCGAGCAATCGAGCGGTTGACGTGATCGCCTGATTACTTGTCGTTTTACCTTAGTGCCCGATGAGCTCCATCGGGCATTTTGTTTTTCCGAGACGCAGTGAGGTTTATTCGGAATATTCTGACAGGTGGACATTGCTTTTGCTCAATTTTTAATGAGGCGGAACTGCCAAAATGCACGCTTATTCAGAAGTGGATCATGGGAGACCGTCGTGCACATTGGTGATGAACTCGTCAGTCTTATGCAGGAGGACAGACACCTGCAAACCACTCATCGCCCTATTCGTCTCAAGCTTTTCCATCTAGGCAAGCAGATCAACGATATCCTCCTTCCGCAGTTTATCCGCGGGAGCGAAACCGTATGCGGCGGGCTCGACTATCAGGTCGATTGTGTGGCTACTTCAAACACGCTTCCCCTAAAAGAATTAATCGGTTTGGTCGCCACTATTGAATTTGTCACTGACCGCGGGTATTTACGACGGGTCAGCGGAATTGTCGCGCAGGCAAGTTCTGGCGAATTCGACGGATCAATCGCCAGCTATCGCATCGTCATCCGTGATGTCATGGCGATCATGGAACAGCGTGTCAACACCCGAATCTTCCGAAGGATGAGCTGGCCGCAGGTCGTAACTGTGGTGCTGGAGGAATGGGCGCGTTCGAACAGCGCGCTGGCCGGGATGTTTGATTATGAATTCGCGCCAGGATTTCACATGGAGGCGCACTCTGAGCGCGAACAGACAATTCAGTTCAACGAATCGGATGCGGCGTTCGTACGCCGCCTGCTGAAGCGGTCGGGAATCGGCTGGTTCTTCCGGCCGGGCCGTCATCGTGCACGTCCAACGGAGCAGCAGGCCGGTGATGTGCAGGAGGCGCACACACTCACGTTGTTCGACGCATCCAGCATTTTTGATCAGAACGCGGCCGGCGTCGTGCGGTTCCATCGCAACGACGCCACTGAAGAGCGTGACTCGATTACAGGTTGGGCAGGTGTTCGCACGCTTCAACCGGGCAGCGCGAATGTATTCAGCTGGGACTACAAGCGATCAGCAAATATCGATTTTATGCATGCCGAGGTTCCAGGCATGGCCAACCAAGGCCCATTGGGCAACGAGCTGGCTGGAAGCGTGCAAGAGTTTATTGTCGAATCGCCCCATGTAGCTGGTGATGACGAAGAATTGTACCGCCAGGGCCGGTTGCGTATGCAACGCAAGGAGCTCGATGCGAAGCGTTTTACAGGCGAAGGAAGCGTACGCGACTTTCGTGCAGGTGAATACTTCACGATCAAGGGGCATCCGGAGATCGACCGGCATCCAGCAACGGAGCGAGACTTCGTTATCACATCGATTGATATCAGAGCACGAAATAATTTGCCGAGGAGCCTGGAAGAGCGAGTACAGCACCTGTTCGCTCGTAATGGCTGGCATGGCGCGGTTACCAGCTTCAATCCGGCCGGCGCCCCAGAATCGCCCGCGTTTCATCTGCGGTTCGATGCGGTGCGACGCGGTATTCCGATTGTGCCAGCATTTGACCCGCGTACCGACCTGCGTGATCCGGGTCTGCAGACCGCCCTTGTGGTCGGCGGAGAAAAAGATGTCGTGTATTGCGATGAGTTCAGCCGTGTAAAGATTCGCTTCCCGGCAATGCGTCAGGCTGACCACCAGCATGCAAAAGGTGCCGGTGCGTCAAATACGGATAGCGATTCCGCGTGGGTAAGAGTAGGGACAAATTGGGCTGGCAGTAGCAGTTCACGTTGCGGGACGCTGGCGTTGCCGCGTGTCGGAACCGAAGTTCTGGTGGGCTTTCTCGGCGGAGATCCCGACAAACCGATCATCATTGCGCAGCTATACAACGGACAGGCTCTCCCCCCGCCTTTGAGCGAGCGGGCGAATGTGCCACGGACGCGGTTACTGTCTGGGATGCGCAGTGAAGAGATCCAGGGTTCACGTGCGAACCAGCTGCGCTTCGACGATACGCCGCGCGAAATCAGCGCCCAATTGGCAAGCGACGAGGGCGCTTCACAACTGAATCTCGGTTGGCTGACGCATCCACGGGGAGAGGGCCATCGGCCCCGGGGCGAGGGTGCGGAGTTGCGCAGCGACCATGCCGTGGCAATCCGAGGCGGCAAGGGCGTGCTGATTACGGCTGACCCGCGTAACAAGGCCGAAGGCAAGCAGCTGGACCGGGAAGAACTCATCGGATTGGCAGACGGATTACGCGACATATCCGATCAGCTCGCGAAGCTGGCGGAGGCCCACGCGAAAGATCCTGCCAGCGGTCCTCTATTGACAGAACTGTTGGACAAGCTCAGGCATCTCGATCACGGCACCAACGCCGTTGAAAGCGGCGGCGGTTCAGGCGGAGCCGGGATTGTGGCAATCGATGGCCCGGCTGGCATCATCATGGCGAGCGCGGAAAGCGTGGTAATTGGTGCTGAAAAGAATGCCGACTTCATAACGGTCGCGGATACGTCCTTGACCACCGGGGGGAAGACATCAGTACGCGCGGGGCAGGGAATCAGCATGTTTGCCAACGATGGCGGAATGAAGTATATCGCGGCACGTGGCGGCGTAAGGACTGAGGCCCAGGATGGCGTAATTGAACAGGTTGCGAAGAAGGTGATGGAGCTGATCAGCACGACGGACTGGATCAATATCAAGGCTAGAAAAGGTGTACGGATATACGGCGGTGGCAGTGAGTTGAAGATCAGTGCTGAGGGGATCATTGCTAATACAACTGGTAATAGTCATGTGTACGCCGCGGATCATCAGACGTTTGCGAAGAAAGCGTCCGAGATGCAATTTCCCGACGAACTGCCGCATCATGATATTTGCATTCCTTGCATGCTCGCGGCCGCACGTGCACATAGTCCACTGGTGGAGGCGGAATGAATGATGATAGGTGCGAGATGTTTGTCTATCTCCTGATTGATAACGGACTGCTGCAAGAAGTTTCGGCAGGCTATACCGAAGCTGATGTGAAAAGTCGTCCTGAATGGCTAGAGCCGATTTATTCGGAACGTGCTTTGGAAGTCAGTCCACTCCTGGTGGATATCGAATCTGCTTACGAAGAAGGTGCCCTTGATCAGGTCATGGGTTACTTGAATGCGTGCAAGCCCGCGCTCCACGTATCGATCATCGAAACTAGCCTGGACTTTAAACAGATCGCTCAACATCTGCGCCGCTTTACCTTTATTCTCGACTCTGCGGGGAAACAGTTCACGCTTAGGTATGCTGATTGCGCCGTGCTCGCGATACTCCCCTCGATCTTAAATCCAGAGCAATGGGCAGCTATGAGTTCGCCAATTACAAAATGGAATATTTGCAACCGATCAGGGTTGATCGTGCGACTTCCGCTAATTCATTTCACTTCAAGCGTACCGACGCCAATATGTTTGGAGCAGGATCAATTGGATGCCCTTGAGGAATCGAGTGAGCCTGACCACTTCGTTGCCAAGGTGAGGATGATGCATCATGGTGCTGACTTTCCGGGTAGCGCTGCTGATCAATACACTTGGGCATGTACTGCGCGCCAGATTTGGCGTGCAGCAAATAACTCAAATGAGTTGTGTTTAACATTTTTGACAGAGGCGGCTATTTTTACGCGCGGCAATATTTTTAGCGGACAAGCTATTCAAGAATTTCTTGCAATTGAAAAGGCAGGGATATTTCGAGAAAGGTTGCAAGAACTGGTCAGGCAGATGAGCTCGATATGACTTTGCAACGGCAATGGCATTGGTTGATCAATATTTTCGAGGAAATTTATGAAAATTGGCCAATTAAAAAATTTCTCGTGGGGTAGGATTTTTTTGTGCGCAATTGCAATCAGCGTGATTTGGTCTTGCGTCAAGAAAAATTCCGTACTAGCAGGTGATGAAGGGTTGCCTGTCACTGTCAAAGGTGTTCATCATCTTGGGTCAGATTATCTGATTAGCCAATTTTATATTGATAAAAAAATTGGCGATGGCGTTGGGGAGGGTGGGGGCGGTGGCAGTAATGTATGTTGTCTGATACTTCCAAAAAAATGGACTCCTGATTTGAAGGTGGAAGTACGCTGGGAGGTACATCATATCGTCAGGCCACATAGTCCGCTACAGTCTGAAACTGCGGAGCTCGTAGGAATATATCAAGCTCAAGTTCCAGTTGAAAAATATAAAGAGCCAGATCTTTTCTGGGTTCATTTCTTTTCGGATGGGAAAGTACGTATTGTGGTAACTCCTTTTGGATTCGATAGTGATAAACATCCAATTCAATGGGGTAATTCACAGGCAGCTCAATTAGCGTCGCCGGGCAAGATAATAAGAGAATTCTTCAGCGAAGAAGAGGTTGCTGAGTTCGCAAGACAAGCAGATATTGATAAAAAAAATCTTGGGGGATGGTAATGAGTCACGAGACAATTTCTGCTTCGCCCACGAAACTAGCTCCTGTCAGTGACATGAAGATAGTGGTTCCAAAAGTGAGTTGCGATGTTAAATCGTGCCAAGTGACCCTAAACATAGGGTTATTCTTCGATGGTACTAATAATAATATGTATAGAGATTTGCCGCATTTGGCGGATACAAACATCGCACGTCTATTTAGGAGTTATATTGATAGAAGGAAGGACGGCTACGAACGTGTCTATATTCCTGGAGTCGGAACAAGTTTTCCTGAAATAGGAGAAGATGGAGAGAGTAAGCTCGGTACGGGATGGGCATTCGGTTGTGAGGGAAGGGTTGTCTTCGGGTTGCTATCCGTTTTTAACTTCCTAAGTTATCGAACCATGAAGAGTTATTTGTTCGATGAGAAAACCGTGCTCGGTTTATGTCGTAATAGATCTCTGTTTACCGGTGTTGCCGATCGCGAGCACCTCGCTAAATTTGATATGGATATGAGCTTAGTGACGGGGGCAGCAGAAGGGGTTAATATCCGCCATCTTTTTCTAAGGCAACAATCGGATTCGCTGGAGGCGAAGCTAAAAAATTACAAACCGCATATTGCTGAATGTTTCATTGACGTATTTGGTTTCTCAAGGGGAGCAGCGGAAGCGCGGGTATTTTGCAACTGGCTAAATGATTTGCTCGTCAATGGTCGCTTAGCCGGCGTTCCACTACAATTTCGTTTCCTTGGAATAATTGACACTGTCGCGTCAGCAGGATTCTGGTCAGGTACAACAGCGCTAATTAAGAACTCAACTGGTGGGCATGGGTCCTGGGCCAGTGCTAAATCACTGCGCGTCTCGAATTCAGTTCAGAACTGCCTGCACATGGTGGCAATGCACGAACTTCGACGAAATTTTCCTTTGGATGCATTTGGAAGCAAAGATAGCATGTCATCCGGATGGGTACAATATGCTTATCCAGGCGCCCATAGCGATGTTGGCGGCGGTTACCGGCCAGGCGAACTAGGTCTCGCGGTAGACGACGACTCCAAAAAGCTATCCCAAATTCCGCTGAATCATATGTTCGATTGTGCTGTAGCTGCTGGCGTTCCATTGAAAAAAAACCGTGAATCAGCTATAGGACGTGATCCATTTGCGATTCACTCTGACGTCATTAAGTCTTATGATGATTTCATTTCACAGGCAACGCTGACGCCGCGACCGATGTACGAGTGGCTCCAGCCTTATCTCAACTGGCGTTGGCAAATACGTGAAAGTTTTCATACATCAAATCAAGTTACGCGGGCAGTCCAAGAAGAAAAAGAGATATTGCTAACTTTTAACAAGCGTCTTATCAATGATGCTAATGCCATGACAAGAACTAAAGATATGGGTGTTGGTAGGCGAATATTTGAAATTGTTAAAGATCGCACGTTTACTAGAGGTAGGAAAGATTTAATCACTAATCTATTTCTCGAGCCAGAAGCACAGTCAGTGTTGGCACTTGCTAAAAAATCTAAGGCAACACTGCCATCTTTCGCCATATTGTTCGATAATTATGTGCATGACTCCCTTGCAGGATTCAATTTGCACCATTTAGAACTATCTGGATACTGGCGATATAGAAAAGTCTTTTTAGATTCCGATGATCACCTCATCGCTATAAACGAGAGTGTGGCTGGGGCTGATAGCATCGCCTGAGCAAATCAGTTAGGAGTAAAATGAAAGATCAGAACGGACATGGGGTTATTCGGCTAGGTGACAAGACCAGCCATGGCGGTAAGGTCACCTCCGCAACAAATGATTTTACTGTTCTCGGCAAACCTGTGGCCGTCGAAGGGGACTCAACCTATTGTCCTAAATGTAAAGGCATGTTTCCGATCCAACCAAATGGTAGCGATCGTAAACACCATGGAAAACAAGTCGCTTATCACATGGACACTACTGCATGCGGGGCCAAGCTGATTTCATCAATATGAATACCTACCGGTATGTCGACACTGTCGACATACCGGTATCGAAGCATGAGCATAAAAAGGCTGGAACCCTCTCAGATTCCAGCCCTTTTTATTTATACAACCATCCCGTATTGAAAAGACTTTGCCCGATTACGCCGCCAGCAACTGACGCAGCACGAACGGCAGAATACCGCCATGCTTGTAGTAATCGACTTCGATCGGGGTGTCGATGCGCAGCAGCACTTTGACTTCCTGCGATTCGCCGTTTTCGCGGTGGATCACCAGGGTTGCCAGTTGTTGCGGCTTGATCTCGCCTTCCAGGCCCTTCAGGTCGTAGGTTTCCTTGCCGGTGATGCCCAGGGTGTCGACGCTGTCGTTGCCGATGAACTGCAGCGGCAGCACGCCCATGCCGACCAGGTTCGAGCGGTGGATGCGTTCGAACGAACGCACGATCACGGCCTTCACGCCCAGCAGCTGGGTGCCTTTCGCAGCCCAGTCGCGCGACGAGCCGGTGCCGTACTCTTCGCCGCCGAAGATCATGGTCGGGGTGCCCGCTTCCACGTACTTCATCGCTGCGTCGTAGATCGACATCTGTTCGCCGGTCGGCTGGTGCAGGGTGATGCCGCCTTCGACCGCCGAACCGTCCGCCTTCGGCGGGATCATGCGGTTCTTGATGCGCACGTTGGCGAAGGTGCCGCGCATCATGATCTCGTGGTTACCACGGCGCGAGCCGTAGGAGTTGAAGTCGGCCTTCAGCACGCCGTGATCCTTCAGCCACTTGCCTGCAGGACCGTCTTCCTTGATCGAGCCGGCCGGCGAGATGTGGTCGGTGGTGATCGAGTCGCCGAACACGCCCAGCGCACGGGCGCCGGTGATGCCGGTGGCGGCCGCTTTCGGGGTCATCTCGAAGTCGCTGAAGAACGGTGGTTCGGCGATGTAGGTCGACTCCGGCCAGTTGTAGACCTGGCCTTCGGTGCTCGACACGCGTTCCCACAGTGCGCCCGGGTTGCCCTTGACGTCAGCGTAGTTCTTCTTGAACACTTCCGAGTTCATCGCGAAGCGCATCAGTTCGCCGACTTCCTGCGACGAAGGCCAGATGTCGCCCAGGTAGACGTCGACGCCGTTGGTGTCCTTGCCCACTGGCTCGGTCATCAGGTCTTTCGTCATGTTGCCGGCGATCGCGTAGGCGACGACCAGCGGAGGCGATGCCAGGAAGTTCGAACGGATGTTCGGGTGGATACGCGCTTCGAAGTTACGGTTGCCCGACAGGACGGCGGCAGCGACGATGTCGTTCTGGGTGATCGCGGCGTTCAGCTCCGGAGTCAGGTCGCCGGCGTTGCCGATGCAGGTGGTGCAGCCGTAGGCGGTCACGCCGAAGCCCAGTTTATCGAGGTAAGGCAGCAGGCCGGCCGCGGTCAGGTACTCGGTGACCACGCGCGATCCAGGCGCCAGCGAGGACTTGATGTGCGGCGCCACGGTCAGGCCGCGCTCGACGGCTTTCTTGGCCAGCAGGCCCGCGGCCAGCAGCACGCTCGGGTTCGAGGTGTTGGTGCACGAGGTGATGGCGGCGATCAGGATGTCGCCGTTCTTCACGCGCACGCCGTTGGTGGTCTCGTAGACTTTCGACAGGTCGTCCGGGTTCTTGTTGAAGCCGTTCTGGGTGGTTGGCTTGCTGAACAGTTCGGTGAAGGTGTTCTTCACATGGCCCAGTTCGATACGATCCTGCGGACGCTTCGGACCTGCCAGCGATGGGGTCACGGTCGACAGGTCCAGTTCCACCACGCGGGTGTAGTCGATCTCGCCTTCCTGCGGCACGCCGAACATGCCCTGCGCCTTGTAGTAGGCTTCGAACGCGGCCAGTTCTTCTTCGGTACGGCCGGTGCCGCGGAAGTAGTCGACGGTCGCTTCGTCGACCGGGAAGAAGCCCATGGTCGCGCCGTATTCAGGCGCCATGTTGCCGATGGTGGCGCGGTCGGTGGTCGACAGCGAACGGGTACCTTCGCCGAAGAACTCGACGAACTTGCCGACGACTTTTTCCTTGCGCAGCAGTTCGGTGACGGTCAGCACCAGGTCGGTCGCGGTGCAGCCTTCGCGCAGCTTGCCCTTCAGGTTGACGCCAATCACGTCCGGGGTCAGGAAGTACACCGGCTGGCCCAGCATGCCGGCTTCGGCTTCGATGCCGCCCACGCCCCAGCCGACCACGCCGACGCCGTTGATCATGGTGGTGTGCGAGTCGGTGCCGACCAGGGTGTCAGGGTAGTACATGTCGCCCTGTTTCATGACGCCGCGCGCCAGGTATTCCAGGTTGACCTGGTGCACGATGCCGAAGCCCGGAGGCACCACGCCGAAGGTGTCGAAGGCTTGCATGCCCCACTTCATGAACTGGTAGCGCTCGTTGTTGCGCTGGAATTCCAGTTTCATGTTCAGGTCCAGCGCGTTCGGCTCGCGGAAGTGGTCGATGGTCACCGAGTGGTCGACCACCAGGTCGACCGGCACCAGCGGCTCGATCTTCTTCGGATCGGCGCCGGTCTTGGCGGCGACGTTGCGCATCGCGGCCAGGTCGGCCAGCAGCGGCACGCCGGTGAAGTCCTGCAGCACCACGCGGGCGACGACGAACGGGATCTCGTCGGTACGCTCCGCGGTCGCGCCCCAGTTGGCCAGCTGCTTGACGTGCTCTTCGGTGACCTTCTTGCCGTCGCAGTTACGCAGCACGGATTCGAGGACGATACGGATCGACACCGGCAGGCGCGACAGGTTCACACCGAGGTTTTCCGCCAGCGCCGGCAGCGAATGGAACTGGCCGCTCTGGCCGCCGCCGATCGGGAATTCCTTCAGTGTGTTCAGAGTGTTGCGAGACATAATCTCTCCTTCAGTGGGGTATTGTTATTTCAACAGCAGAAATGCGGCCGTCATAACGTCGGGCGATTCGGTTTTCCCGGCCGGGACCGGGGCTTGCATCAACTTTTCGATTCAACTCTTTACTGCGTCCGCCGGAGCCGCGGCGACGATCGCCGACTGCTCGGCGTTCTTGCATTCATTGGCCAGCTGGCGGTTCAGCTTCGAGTCCAGCAGGATGCCCTTGGCCGGGATGCCGATCCAGATCAGGCCCCAGTGCGGGTTCTCGAAGCGCAGCGCGCCGGTGGTGGTGCCCACGCGCGACAGGCGGTGCAGGCGGTGCTTCCAGCGCAGCGCGATATGGCTGTCGTCGGTCTCGTTGGTGTAGATCGTGACCTTGTTGTTCAGTTCACACGCGTATTCGGTGACCTTGGTGTCGGTGATGTCCGGCTCGTCGACTTCGAGCGGGTCGGCGGCGACCACGGTTGCGGCAGCGGTTGCTGCAACAGCTGCGCCGGCTTTCGCCTTGTTCGACGATTTCTTCTTGGCTTGTGCCTTCAGGACTTTTTCCGCTTTCGGATGTTTTTCCTTGGCGGTGGTGGTTGCGCCAGCGGCATTGGCCGGCGCGCACATGCCGGCGGCCGCGAGCGCGACGGCGCAGGCGGCGATCAGTTTGGGGAGGAGGGTGGCCATGGTCGGGTCAGTGGGAATCGGGAGCATGCGGGAGGTTGACGATTGCCGCCGCGGCTTCCGGCAGCGCAAGGCCAGCCAGCTTAGCGCGCTGCAACACCGACCAATAATATCGGTAGCTCGCACGGTCGTGCAAGCGGCCATGTTGAGCAATCGGTCCCCAGTCCGCGGCCATGGCCTCGCTCAGGATATTGGTTGCTTCATTGACTTCGGAAAGGCGCGGCGTGAAGGCCTTCAGGATCGGCTTGATCTGGTCCGGATGGATGCTCCACATCCGGTTGAAGCCGAACTCGGCGCCGGCGCGCTGGGCGTCGTTGGCGACCACGGCGCTGTCCTTGATATCGGTGGTGACATTGTGCGACGCCACTTTACCGTGCGCATGACAGGCCGCCACCATCTCGAGCTTGGCGCGCACCACCAGCGGATGCGTGAACTGGCCCGGGGTGCGCATCGCGCTGGCCGGAATCGCGCCATAGTGGCTGGAGACGAAGTCCATGATGCCGAACGACAGGCATTCGACCTGGGGCAGGGCGGCGATGTCGTAGGCTTCGCGCAGGGCGCCGTGGGTTTCGATCAGGACGTGCACCGGCAGATCCGTGCGGCTGCCGGCGTGCTGGTTGATCAGGTCGATCGCCCGGCGCACCTCATGCACACCCGCCACTTTCGGCAGCACCACGTAGGCCAGGCGCGCCGCCGCGCCACCGACGATGGTGGCGACGTCGCTGGCAAAGTGCTCGCTGGCCGGCTCGTGCAAGCGTGCGCCAATGCGGTTGAAACGGTTGTCATCGCTATTGATGAACGACGCCACCAGCGCCGCGTGTTCGGCTTCGCCGCCGGTGGGCGCGCCGTCTTCGCAATCGAAGGTGATGTCGAACAGGGGGCCAAGCTCTTGTTGCAGGGCCATCGATTTGCGCATCAGCTTCTCGGTGCCGGCGTAATGATCGCAGGCGGGGAGGAGCAGTGGCTGGCGTTTGCCCTGGAATAAAACCTCGGAAGGATGCATATCTCTTATGACAACATATGACGGTACTGCGCCGCGCCGGATGAAGGGCGCGGCGCGGCTGGCGCGCGGCGGTTGCCTCGCGCCGTGGTTGAGCGGATCAGCCCAGCAGGTGAGCGACGCCGGCTTTCTCTTCTTCCAGCTCTTTCAGGGTCAGGTTGATGCGCTCTTGCGAGAATGCATCGATGTCCAGGCCCTGGACGATGGTGTATTCGCCGTTCTCGGTGGTGACCGGGAAGCCGAACATGGTGCCTTCAGGGATGCCGTACGAACCGTCCGACGGGATGCCCATGGTGGTCCACTTGCCATTGGTGCCCAGCACCCAGTCGCGCACGTGGTCGATCGCGGCGTTGGCGGCCGAGGCAGCCGACGACAGGCCGCGCGCTTCGATGATCGCGGCGCCGCGCTTGCCGACGGTCGGCAGGAAGGTGTTGGCGTTCCATTCCTGGTCGTTGATCAGGTCCTTGATCGATTCGTTGCCGGCGGTGGCGAAGCGGTAGTCGGCGTACATGGTCGGCGAGTGGTTGCCCCACACGACCATCTTTTCGATGTCCTTGACCGCCTTGCCGGTCTTGGCGGCGACTTGCGACAGCGCGCGGTTGTGGTCCAGGCGCAGCATGGCGGTGAAGTTCTTGCTCGGCAGGTTAGGGGCCGATTTCATCGCGATGTAGGCGTTGGTGTTGGCCGGGTTGCCCACCACCAGCACCTTGACGTTGCGCGAAGCGACGGCGTCCAGCGCCTTGCCTTGCACGGTGAAGATCTGGGCGTTGGCTTCCAGCAGGTCCTTGCGTTCCATGCCCGGGCCGCGTGGACGGGCGCCGACCAGCAGGGCGACGTCGACGTCCTTGAACGCGGTCATCGGATCGGCGTGGGCGGTCATGCCGGCCAGCAGCGGGAACGCGCAATCGTCGATTTCCATCATGACGCCCTTGAGCGCCTTTTGAGCTTTCTCGTTGTCGATCTCGAGCAGCTGCAGGATGACCGGCTGGTCCTTGCCCAGCATGTCGCCGTTGGCGATGCGGAACAGCAGGGAATAGCCGATCTGGCCGGCTGCGCCGGTCACGGCGACGCGCATTGGGGTTTTAGCCATGATGAATCTCCAAAGTGGGAATGAAAACAGTCAACGCCTGGGACTTGCCGTTTCGGTGAAGCTGCAATGATACCAAAAGCGCATGCCAATTTAATCGGATGTCGCGCGCGTACAATATGGAAGAAAGCCGCTGCCGACGCCCGGTCGGCCACGAGTGTATTCCTCCGCCATTCCATCTGTCAATTCATATCATATGTCTTATATAAGACACATATGTTTGACAGAGTTGCACTGGACGGTCGTGCGCTTTTGTGGTGAAATCGCGGTCTATGAATTCCGCTCCGTCCAACCCTGCCGTACCAGCCTCAGCCAGCGGCTCGCCGTCGTTCCGGCCGCTGTACCAGCAGATCAAGGCCCTGATCACCCAGAGCCTGCAGGCCGGCGAATGGAAGCCGGGCGAGCTGATGCCGAGCGAGGTCGAACTGGCCGCGCGCTTCAAGGTCAGCCAGGGCACGGTGCGCAAGGCGATCGACGAACTGGCGGCCGAGAACCTGGTCGTGCGCCGGCAGGGCAAGGGCACCTTCGTTGCCAGCCATGCCGAAGAGCGCGCCCACTTCCGCTTCCTGCGCCTGATGCCTGACGAAGGCGTTCCCCACCATCCCGAAAACCGCTTCCTCGAAGTCAAGCGCATCCGTGCGCCGGCCGAGGTGGCGCGCCTGCTCGAGCTGAAGTCGGGCGACGCGGTGGTGTACATCAAGCGCGTGCAGTCGTTCGACGGCCAGCCGACCATCCTGGAAGAATTGTGGTTGCCGGGCCAGCTGTTCAAGGGCCTGAGCGCGGAGCGCCTGGTGGAGTACAAGGGGCCGATGTACGGTCTGTTCGAGACCGAGTTCGGCACCCGCATGATCCGCGCCACCGAGAAGATCCGCGCGGTGGCGGCCGATGCCGTCACGGCCGAGCACCTGAAGGTGGCGGAAGGCACGCCGCTGCTGTGCGGCGAGCGCGTGTCGTTCACCTACGGCGACAAGGCGGTGGAGCTGCGGCGCGAAATGTATTCGACGGCAAAACACCATTATCTGAATGAGCTGTCATAAAAAAGACAAAAACAAGAATAAAAATCGGGAAATGAATAAACGGTAAATATTTAGCCGTTTTTGTTATTTCAAATAGTTCTGAAATTCAGTGGAAGGGATAAAAGTCCCGGCTGCGACGATCGCTTGATGCGATTAAAATATATTGGTTTTGGGTACGCGACGGACATGACCCGGTTCGCCGCTCGCTGTCCCGCTCACCCTGTCCGAGTTTCCCCGGACCGGGTCATGAAATCGGCAAGAATGCAGGGTTCATACAAAAATTTGTCATAAATGGGAGGTGTACCATCATGTCGGAAGCCGTGAGAGAAGCAAGCAACAAAGGGCGGCCGGTGTATCGCAACGTCGACATCGGCGACATCACGACCAAATATCGCATGCCGCCGTCGGCGATCGTGTCGATCCTGCACCGCGTCAGCGGCGCCGGGCTGTTCCTGCTGCTGCCGTTCCTGCTCTACCTGTTCCAGCAGAGCCTGTTGTCCGAGTCGACCTTCGGCTACTTCCAGGGCATCGTCTCGCACCCGCTGGTCAAGATCATCCTGCTCGGCCTGTCGTGGGCTTACCTGCACCACTTCACCGCCGGCATCCGCCACCTGTTCATGGACAATCACTTTGCCCTGGACAAGGATGCAGCCCAGTCGACCGCCCGTTGGGTGCTGATCATCAGCCTGCTGCTGACCGCCGTGGTCGGCCTGAAACTGTTCGGAGTGTTTTAAATCATGGCAAGCAAGAACAATATCGGCCAGCGTCGCCTCGTCGTCGGCGCGCACTATGGCTTCCGCGACTGGCTGGCCCAGCGCATCACCGCGATCCTCATGGCGGTCTACACCGTCGTCCTGCTGGCCATGTTCCTGACCGGCCAGAATTTCACGTATGAAGGCTGGGCCGGCCTGTTCGCCAGGCAGTGGTTCAAGCTGCTGTCGATGGTCACCTTCCTGGGCATGTACTACCACGTCTGGGTCGGCATCCGCGACATCTGGATGGACTACATCAAGAACGTCGGCCTGCGCCTGACGCTGCAATTCATCACCATCTTCTGGCTGGTGGGCTGCGTTGCCTATACCGTGCAAATTCTCTGGAGTGTGTAATCGTGGCAGCAATCAAAACTGCAATCCCTACCCGTCGTTTTGACGCGGTCATCGTTGGTGCCGGCGGTTCCGGCATGCGCGCATCGCTGCAGCTGGCAGAAGCCGGCCTGAACGTGGCCGTGCTGTCGAAAGTGTTCCCGACCCGTTCCCACACCGTGGCGGCCCAGGGCGGCATCGGCGCCTCGCTCGGCAACATGAGCGAAGACGACTGGTACTGGCACATGTTCGACACCGTCAAGGGTGGCGACTACCTGGGCGACCAGGATGCGATCGAATTCATGTGCCGCGAAGCACCGAAGGTCGTGTACGAGCTGGAACACTTCGGCATGCCGTTCGACCGCAACCCTGACGGCACCATTTACCAGCGTCCGTTCGGCGGCCATACCGCCAATTTCGGCGAGAAGCCGGTCCAGCGCGCCTGCGCCGCGGCCGACCGTACCGGCCACGCGCTGCTGCACACCCTGTACCAGCGTAATGTCCGCGCCCGCACCCACTTCTTCGTCGAGTGGATGGCCCTGGACATCATCCGCGACGCCGATGGCGACGTGGTC
Source organism: Massilia sp. (assembly GCF_031995545.1). Classification (GTDB taxonomy): domain Bacteria; phylum Pseudomonadota; class Gammaproteobacteria; order Burkholderiales; family Burkholderiaceae_D; genus Telluria. Next base: position 254,063 of record NZ_DAMAGA010000002.1, on the reverse strand, counting down.
GGCGTGATTGCCCTGGAAATGGAAACCGGCGACATCATGATCCTGGAAGCGAAGACCACCATCTTCGCTACCGGCGGCGCCGGCCGTATCTTCGCGGCCTCGACCAACGCCTTCATCAACACCGGCGACGGCATGGGCATGGCGGCGCGCGCCGGCCTGCCGCTGCAAGACATGGAGTTCTGGCAGTTCCACCCGACCGGCGTGTCGGGCGCGGGCGTCCTGATCACCGAGGGTGTGCGCGGCGAGGGCGGTATCCTGATCAACAGCAACGGCGAACGCTTCATGGAGCGCTATGCGCCGACCCTGAAGGATCTGGCGCCGCGCGACTTCGTGTCGCGTTCGATGGACCAGGAGATCAAGGAAGGCCGCGGCTGCGGTCCGAACAAGGATCACGTGCTGCTGGACCTGCGCCACATCGGCAAGGACACCATCGAGAAGCGCCTGCCGTCGATCCTGGAAATCGGCCACAAGTTCGCCAACGTCGATGCGACCAAGGAACCGATTCCGGTCGTGCCGACCATCCACTACCAGATGGGCGGTATTCCGACCAATATCCACGGCCAGGTGGTGGCGCCTGACGGCACTGGCGGCCAGAAGATCGTCAACGGCCTGTACGCGATCGGCGAATGCGCCTGCGTCTCGGTCCACGGCGCGAACCGCCTGGGCACCAACTCGCTGCTCGACCTGGTGGTGTTCGGCCGCGCGGCCGGCAACCACGTGGTGGCCTCGAACCTGAAGCAGCGCTCGAACAAGGCACTGCCTGCGGACGCGTCCGACTTCGCGATGGACCGCCTGAACAAGCTGGAAAACGCGACCGGCGGCGAAAAAGTGCAGCACGTCGCCAACGACATCCGCGCCACGATGCAGAAGTACTGCGGCGTGTTCCGTACCCAGGAACTGCTGGACGCGGGCGTCAAGGAAATCATGAAGCTCGACGAGCGCCGCAAGCACGTCTCGTTCCAGGACAAGTCGCGCGTGTTCAACACCGCCCGCGTCGAAGCGCTGGAACTGGACAACCTGATCGAGACCGCGAAAGCGACCATCGTCTCGGCCGCGGCGCGTCCGGAATCGCGCGGCGCCCACGCCCACAGCGACTACCCGAACCGCGACGACGAGAACTGGATGAAGCACACCCTGTTCTTCTCGGAAGGCAACCGTCTCGAGTACAAGCCAGTGGTGCAGAAGCCGCTGACCGTGGACACCTTCAAGCCGAAGGCCCGTACTTTCTAATATTGATGTAAAGCCGGAGCAAAGCTCCGGCTTGATAGAACAGGTAATCAAATGGCACGCACCGTCCAACTGAAAATCTACCGCTACGATCCGGACAAGGATCAAAAGCCCTACATGCAAGACGTGACCGTCGAACTGAAAGACACCGACAAGATGCTGCTCGACGTCCTGCAGCGCATCAAGTCGGACGTCGACGATTCGCTGGCCCTGCGCCGCTCGTGCCGTGAAGGCGTGTGCGGTTCGGACGCCATGAACATCAACGGCAAGAACGGCCTGGCCTGCACCACCAACCTGAACGAACTGACCCAGCCGATCGTGCTGCGTCCGCTGCCGGGCCTGCCGGTGGTGCGCGACCTGATCGTCGACATGACCCAGTTCTTCAAGCAGTACCACTCGATCAAGCCGTACCTGATCAACGACTCGATCAAGCCGGAGAAAGAGCGCCTGCAGTCGCCGGAAGAGCGTGAAGAGCTCGACGGCCTGTACGAGTGCATCCTGTGCGCCTGCTGCTCGACCTCGTGCCCGTCGTTCTGGTGGAATCCAGATAAATTCGTCGGTCCGGCCGGCCTGCTGCAGGCCTACCGCTTCATCGCCGACTCGCGCGACGAAGCCACCAACGAGCGCCTGGACAACCTGGAAGACCCGTACCGTCTGTTCCGCTGCCACTCGATCATGAACTGCACGGACGTGTGCCCGAAGGGCCTGAATCCGAACAAGGCGATCGGCAAGATCAAGGAACTGCTGGTTCGTCGCGCCATTTAATTGGCGTGAAGCGTGCGGCGCCAGAGCAGGGCGCCGCACATTCCCAGTCCGGTATGCAGACGTGCGTCGCAGCGCGGCAGGGTGGACGGGCTCCCGTCCACGCGTCCGACGCACGTGTGCATTACCCCCGCATCGCCGCTGAAAAAGGCGCTGCAATACAGTAAAAGTACCGTACTGCCGAATCGCGGCAGCCGGGTTATGATGTCGAACCAACAACGGAACATAGTGTGACGGCCAGCCCAAACGCGCATCAATCCGACCCCACCAACCGTGCCCGCCTGCGCTGGCGCGCACGCCGGGGTCTCCTCGAGAACGACCTGATCCTGACGCGCTTCCTGGATGCGCACGAAGAGGAACTGACCGACGAGGAAGTCGATGCGCTGACCCGCTTGCTGGACCTGGCGGACAATCCGCTGATGGATCTGCTCCTGGGACGTGTAGAGCCCGAGGGCGATGTCGACCTGCCGCATGTGCGCGCCTTGCTGGCGAAGCTGCGGCAAGCGTAAGCGAAATTTTGATCCGGCCGCCGTGTGGAAGCCGGGTCTTGTAAGGTTTCGTTTTATTTTGTAGAACCCACTCCCACAAGAAGGAAGTGCCATGAATATCTCTGATACCAAAGCCACCCTGTCGTTCTCGGACGGCAGCCCGTCGGTCGACATGCCGATCTACAAAGGCACCGTCGGCCCGGACGTCATCGACATCCGCAAGCTGTACGGCCAGACCGGCAAGTTCACCTACGACCCTGGCTTCATGTCGACCGCCGCTTGCAACTCGAGCATCACCTACATCGACGGTGACAAGGGCGAGCTGCTGTACCGCGGCTACCCGATCGAGCAACTGGCCGTCAACTGCGACTTCCTGGAAACCTGCTACCTGCTGCTGAATGGCGAGCTGCCGAACGCCGAGCAAAAGGCGAAGTTCAGCGACACCGTGACCAAGCACACGATGATCCACGAGCAGATGCAGTTCTTCTTCCGTGGCTTCCGCCGCGACGCGCACCCGATGTCGGTGCTGGTCGGCACCGTCGGCGCCCTGGCCTCGTTCTACCACGATTCGCTCGACATCAACGATGCCAAGCAGCGCGAAATCTCGGCCATCCGCCTGATCGCCAAGCTGCCGACCCTGGTCGCGATGGCGTACAAGTACAACGTCGGCCAGCCGTTCATGTACCCGCGCAACGACCTGTCGTACAGCGCCAACTTCATGTACATGATGTTCGGTAACCCGTGCGAAGAGTACAAGGTCAACGACGTGCTGGTGCGCGCCCTGGACCGCATCCTGATCCTGCACGCGGACCACGAGCAGAACGCATCGACCTCGACCGTCCGTCTGGCCGGTTCGTCGGGCGCCAACCCGTTCGCCTGTATCGCAGCCGGCATCGCCTGCCTGTGGGGCCCTGCCCACGGCGGCGCCAACGAAGCGGCGCTGACCATGCTGAAGGAAATCGGCTCGGTCGAGAACATCCCTGCCTTCATCGAGAAGGTCAAGGACAAGAACTCGGGCGTCAAGCTGATGGGCTTCGGTCACCGCGTGTACAAGAACTTCGACCCGCGCGCCACCCTGATGCGCGAAACCTGCCACGAAGTGCTGAACGAACTGGGCCTGCAGGACGACCCGCTGTTCAAGCTGGCGATGGAGCTGGAAAAGATCGCCCTGAACGACGAATACTTCGTGTCGCGTAAACTCTACCCGAACGTCGACTTCTACTCGGGCATCGTGCAGTCGGCACTGGGCATCCCGGTCTCGCTGTTCACCGGCATCTTCGCCATGGCACGTACCATCGGCTGGATCGCGCAGTGGAACGAAATGATCGCCGATCCGGAACAGAAGATCGGCCGTCCACGTCAGCTGTTCGTCGGTTCGCCGGCGCGTGACGTGCCGTCGATCGACAAGCGTTAATCGAGACGCTGCAACGTCAGGAAGCGGGCTGCGGCCCGCTTTTTTTATGGCCGCTCCAGACCGTGCCGTCGACCTCGTCGTCTCCTTCATGATGGCGCAATCACGACTGGCGGACTATACTGGTTCTATTCGTCTTTACTGTCCGCCATGCATTCGTCTCGCCTGCCAGTTCGTCACACCGTCCCGCGCCTGAATCCAGGCGTGGCGGGCGCGTGCGCGGACAGCCGCATGGATGCCGCCATCGCGTGCCGAGCGGCACACCTCATCGTTCGTCACTGCGCCCGGCTTTCGCGGGCTCGGTGAGGAACCACGGGCGCGCAGTCGCCTGCCCGTCCTCCCGAGCCACCTCCATCGCACCGTCGCGCCGGCCAAGCCGCCGGCTTCAAGTCACTGGCCGTCATCCGGCCACACCGTGGAGAACACAATGAAACCTTCGATCACCGTATCCTGGCTCGACCTCGACCGCCTGGAACGCATCCTCGACCGCCTGCCCGCCGCCCAGGCCAATGCGCGCGACGCGCTAATGGGCGAACTCGACCGCGCCGACATGGTCGAGCCATGGGAAATGCCGTCCGACGTGGTCACGATGAACTCGCGCGTGCGCTTTGCCTTCAGCGGATCGAGCGAAACGGTCACGATGACCCTGAGCTATCCGAAGGACATGCACGACAGCGACCAGCAACTGTCGGTGCTGACACCGGTCGGCACGGCCCTGCTGGGCCTGCGCATCGGAGACAGCATCACCTGGCAGCGTCCCGATGGCGGTACCTTCGAGGCGAACGTGCTCGACATCGACTACCAGCCGGAGCGGGCTGGCGAGCTGCATCGCTGAGCCGCCGCACAAGCGAGGTCAGCAAAATCGGGGTCAAAAATCGGGGTCAGGTCCGAAAAGTAGACACGAACTGAACATTAGGGCCAAAATCGGGGTCAGGTCCGAAAAGTAGACACGAACTGAACATTAGTGCGTGATTAAAATCGGCCTGGATTACTGCTAAGCTCGTGTCAACTTTTCGGATCTGACCCCGGGTATTTCGGATCTGACCCCGGGTAAGGGGCCAGGCGTTCATCGCCTGGCTGAACACGCGCATTTCATGCGGCGGATGTAAGCGAGATTCTTTGCAAGCCTGTGCGATCAGAACAGACATTTGGCACGCGCCCGTGCGACAAAGATGAAGGGCAGGGCCAGATAGCCGCCGATGACGAAGGGTCCGATGCCGGTCGGTTGGCGCTTGAGGCCGTCGCGGTGCAGGCAATACGGCACTTTCGCTTCTGCAAACTCACGGGCAAATGCTCTGTAGCTGTCCCCGCTGAGCGCGGTTTCTTTTCCCTGCAGCGAGGCCTCGGATTTCGTGGCCTCTTGTGCGAGGTCGGGCAGGGCGCTGCGTACCGCTTGCTCCAGCGGGCGCTCGCGCACGGCCTGCTGCAGGTCGGCGGCAGGGGAGGCAGGCAGTTCCTGCGCAAGCACATTGGCTTGCGCCAGGATTAACGCGCCAGCTACCGGGCGCAGTACCACACTACGAAACGAGCCCAGCCGGAAACGATTCATCGCACAGCCTCATCATGACGATATTGGCAAATATACACTGGCATCGACTGTCCCAGTGGATTGCACGATTCAACACATTTCCGTGTGTACAATATCCGGTCAACCATTCAACCGAAAGGACTTTCGTGAAGCGCTTCCTGACCGCCTGTTTCCTGTTCCTCAGCATGCTGGGTACCGCGCATGCCGCGACCGATGCCACCCTGACGCGCGACGTCAATGCCTTCCTCGACGGCTGGCACCAGGACGCCGCCAACACGCGCATGAGCTACTTCGACAAGATCGCCAAGGACGGCGTGTATATCGGCACCGACCGCACCGAAGTCTGGACCCGCGACGAATTCCGCAAATGGTCGAAGCCCTATTTCGACGCCAAGAAAGCCTGGACCTTCAGGGCCACCAAACGCAACGTCTACTCGACCCCGGACAAGTCGCTGATCTGGTTCGACGAGCAGCTGCATACCGAAAACCTGGGCCCGTGCGTGGCGAGCGGCGTGATCCGCAAGACCAAAACCGGCTTTGAAATCGTCCACTACCAGCTGGCGGTCGCGGTGCCGAACGATGTGGTCGAGCAGGTGACCGGCATCATCGCCGAGCACGAAAAAAAGGCGAAGAAGTAATCCTGCCGATCAGGAGGCGGCTCACCATCTGATCGCGCCCGGGCGCCGGTGGCCGCCGGCGCTCACCGCGTATGCTAAGGTAGCCGCTCACCCGCAACAACGATATCTTCCGCAAGTGACTTCACCCCGTTCCACCCCCTACATCGGTCGCTTCGCGCCATCCCCGACCGGCCCGCTGCACGCCGGCTCGCTGGTGGCCGCGGTGGCCAGCTATCTCGACGCCAAGTACCACGACGGCACCTGGCTGGTGCGCATCGAGGACATCGATGAGGGCCGCACTGTAGCGGGCGCGGCCGAGGGCATTCTGGCGCTGCTCGACGCGCTCGGCATGCACGCCGACGGCGAGATCGTTTGGCAGAGCCGGCGCAAGCAGCTGTACCAGGCCGCCGCCGAACGCATCGCCCAAGACACCTATCCCTGCGGCTGCAACCGGCGCGAGATCGCCGATTCGCGCCTCGGCTTCGCGCCTGACGGCGCTGCCATCTATCCCGGCACCTGCCGCCACGGCCTGGGGCCGGGCCGCAGCATGCGCAGCCTGCGCGTGCGCGTGCCCGAAGCGGGCCAGGATGAGATTACCTTCATCGACCGCTTCGCCGGCAGCAATACCCAGCACTTGACAAGCGACTCGGGCGACTTCGTCCTGAAGCGCGCCGACGGCTTCTGGGCCTATCAGCTGGCGGTGGTGGTGGACGACTGGGAGCAGGGCGTGACCGACGTGGTGCGCGGGGCCGACCTGCTTGACTCGACGCCGCGCCAGATCTTTCTGCAGCGCCTGCTCGGGGCGCCGACGCCGCGCTACCTGCACGTGCCGGTGGTGCGCAATGCGAATGGAGAGAAGCTGTCGAAGCAGACCGGCGCGCTGGCAGTGACGGCGGATGACGAACCGGCGGCCGTGGCCGCGCTGCTGGCGGCGGCAGGCGCGCTGGGACTTGAACTGAATCCCGCCCTCGGGCCGGGAGCGACGCGCCTTGAATTCTGGCGGGCGGCGGTCCCGGCCTGGGGCAGGCTGCTGGCGCAACGCGAGGCCGTTATACCTGCGGCGTGATCCGGCGCCGCCCGTACAACGCCAGCACTCCCAGGCCCAGTCCCAGCATGCCCCACGTGGCCGGTTCCGGGATCGGGGCGGCCACGGCGAAGCCGCGGATCTCCCCACCGGGATAGCGCTCGGTGTGGATGTTGATGTAGGCCTGGTTGGCGTTGAAGGCATCGATCAGCGCGCCGCTGGCCAGTTGCGGCGTGCCGCCGTAGGCAGCCAGGAAGGCCGGATCGTAGATCGCGGCGTCGCCCAGGTCGAAGGTGCGGCTGTACTCCCCGGCGCGCACCGCCAGCGGAAAGTCGGCGAGGGCCACCGCGATCTGCGCCACGCCGCGGAACGCATCCGTCGTACAGCAGTGGATGTGGGCGCTGATGGTCGGGCTGCTGAGGTCGCGGAACGGCACCTCGGCGCGCAGGATCATGTCGTCGATCTCGAACGTCGTGACGCTCGAGCCTGGCGAACCGTTGGGGATGTCTTCGCCGGGGCCGCTCGCCACGGCGCGGTAGGTGACCGGTACGGCCTGGCTCGCCGTGGCGCCGAACAGGGTCGCCGCCGCCAGGACGATCGCAGCTATCCTGGGCAGAGTGTGGGCTTTCTTCATGGCATACCTCCTGATTAGGAAAGGATTCCAATCGCGCTTCCGGCCGGAAGCGCCGCCCAAAAAATTAGCACAGCAAGAAGCGGCCGCCCACACGGTACGGGCGTTCAAAAGCCGACGAGAAATCTCGTCAGTTCAATTAGGGAAGGTCGGCGAAACGCCCGCGGCGCTGTACGGTTTTTACGACGGATTGCGCATGATGCTGATGCGGCCGTCCGCCTCCAGGAAGGCGCATTTCATGTCGGGGCGCGGGCAATCGGCTTCGCGCAAGGCTTCCTCGACGTCGCTCTGGGACAGGCGGCAGCTTTTCAGCACATTGTCGAAAAAGACGCCGTCGCGTCCGATCAGCACCGGACTGCCTTCGATGATCTGTTCCAGCTTCTTGCTGCGCGAGGTCAGGAAAGCGAACAGCACCGTCAGCGACACCAGCGTCGCCGCGATGATCAGGCCGCCGAACAGCGATTCGTCGCCACCGGTCATCGAATTCGACACCGCTTCGGACAGCAGCATCACCACCAGCAGGTCGAACGGCGTGAACTGGCCGACCGTGCGCCGGCCGGACAAGCGCATCATGGCCAGCAGCGCCAGATAGACGATCGCGCCGCGTGCGACTAATTCCCACCAATCAAGATCGAGGTCGAACATATGCCCTCCGCAGGCATGAAGCTGGTCAGTGCATTGTAATCACTTTGCCAACTTTGCGAGTTTCAAGCGTGCGCCGTCGCCCACCGGCGCGCAGCGCTTTGGCTCAGCTGTTGTTCTGGAAGTTGCGCATCTTGAAGCGCATCTTGCCGTCTTCCTTCTTGCATGTACCGGTCAGGGTTTGCTCCGCCCCGACTTTCACGGTCATCTTGCTGCCGTTCTTGCGCCTGGCGCAGGCGGCGTGCGCGGCTGCGGGAATCTCGGGCGCAATGACGGACGTGGCCGGTGCGGAAGGCCCGGGAGGCATCGCGTGCGCCGCCAGCGATGGTGGCGCCGCCACCATCGGACCGGCCATCGGTCCCATTTCCGCCACGCCGGGCTGGTCGGGCGGCAGTACCGGCGCCTCGCGCTTGGTGGATTTCTTGATGCAATCGTCGTGGCTGACGCTGCATTCGATGATGACACGGGCCTGCTTGGCGCCGGCGGTGCTGCCGGCGCAGGCCAGCAGGGCGAACAGGATGACGGGTATCGATGACTTCATTATGTGCTCCTTGTCGGCGGCCGGTGGCATCGATCGAATCCTGACACCACCGTAACCGGCTGTCTTGCTCTTGTGCCTATCATTTTGAAAAGCTTCTTGACGTCATCATATTCCTTACGGTCTACTCAGGGCGCCCGCATCCCGCGATGCCTTTCATTACCAGCGAACCCGTGCTCAATCTGCTCAACGCCATTCCCCGCGATCTGATTCTTCCTCCCACCAGTCTGTTCTTCGTGATCGTCATCGGCCTGGTGCTGTGGCGCCCCTTTCCGCGCGCCGGGCGTGTCGTCGCCGGCACCGGACTGGCGGCGCTGGCGATCCTGTCCAGCAATGCCGGCGCCGGCTTCTTGGTCAGGCCGCTGGAACGGATGACGACGCCGCTGCTGGCGCCGGAAAGCGCGGGCGCGCAGGCAATCGTGGTACTGGCTGCGGGACGGCTGCAGGATGCGCCCGAATACGGCGAACGCGACATTCCCGACTACATCGCCCTGGCGCGGCTGCGCTACGCGGCCCACCTGCAGCGGCGTACCGGGCTGCCGCTGCTGGTCAGCGGCGGCAACGGTTCCAGCGGCGCCGATCCCAAGCCCGAGGACCGTGCGTACACCAAGGCCGATGCGATGGCGACGGCACTGCGCGAGGATTTCGGCGTGCCGGTGCAATGGGTCGAGGGGAATTCGCGCGATACGGGGGAGAACGCGAGCTACAGCGCGGCGCTGCTGCGCAAGGATGGCGTCAAGCGCGTGCTGCTGGTGACCGATGCGATGCACATGGCGCGCGCCAGGTCCGTGTTCGAACGCGCCGGACTCGAGGTGGTCGATGCGCCGACCATGTTCTTCAGCGACCAGGCCAGGGGCCTGCGCGCCTGGCTGCCGAGCGCGGAAGGCATGCGCCGCTCGTGGTATGCGGTGTACGAGCTGCTCGGGATCGGCTGGTACCGGCTGCGCTTCGGCCAGGCCTCGTAGTCAGGCGTTATAGCCGATGTTAATCATGTAGAACAGCAGTACGAAGGTGGCGACGGCGAATGCCATCGGGAAGATCGACAGCAGTTTGCCTGCCAGGCTGTAAGGCCCCGGTTGGCGCCGGCGCGCCTTGTATGCCTTGTAACCGACGTAGAACGCGAGCGGCGGCAGGATCAGCACCGGCAGCATCAGCCAGGCGGTAAAGAAGGTCAGGATCGACAGCGCGAGCGACAGTGCGTACATGGTTTCCGGTCAATGGCTACAAAGAGTGTTGCCGCGAATGTAGAGGCTTATTGCCGAGATGGCAAGCCGACGTGCGCAGCCGTGCGCTCAATAGACGTCGCGCCGGTAGCGTCCGTCTTCCATCAGGCGCTCGACCACGTCGGCGCCGAGCAGCGTCTGTAAAGCCTCGTGCACGCCGCCGGCCATGCCCTGCAGGCTGCCGCAGACATAGATCGCCGCGCCCTCGGCCACCCAGCGCCGCAGTACCTCGCCCTGCGCAAGCAGCAAGTGCTGGACGTAGCGCGCTTCGCCGCCATCGCGCGAGAAGGCAAGGTCGAGCCGCTCGAGCTTACTTCCATCCTGCCACGTCTGCAGCTCGTCGCGGCACAGGAAATCGTGTTCGGCATTGCGCTCGCCGAACAGCAGCCAGTTGCGCCGCTCGCCCGCATCGATGCGCGCCTTGAGCAGCGCGCGCAGCCCGGCCAGGCCGCTGCCGTTGCCGATCGCGATCAGTGGCCGGCGCGCATTGCCTCCCAGCCGGAAGCGCGCATGGGCGCGCACCCGCAGCCGGATCGTGTCGCCTTCCTGCGCATCGCTGCACAGCCAGCCGGAAGCCACGCCGGGCGAACCGTCCGCGCGCCGCTGCAGGCGCACCATCAGACCCAGGCTGCCTTCTTCCGGCAGCGAGGCGATCGAGTATTCGCGCGGATGCTCCGGGTCGACCGGCGGGCTGACCTGGGCCAGGTCGCCCGCTTCCCATACCGGCAGGATGCCGGACGACGGCACCAGCGCCAGCCGGTACAAGGGCGCGCCGAGGCTGCCCGGATTCATCAGCTCGCGCCGGACGATGCGCCATTCGCCGTAGGCGGGCGCTTCCCAGTCGGGCGCGTCGCTGGTGCCGGCCAGGCGACCGACGTGGTGCTGCCATTCGGCCAGCGCCGTTGGTGCGCCGCGGTCGACGTCGATCCGCTCGAACAGCGGCGTGGCGCCGCGTGCGCCCAGCCAGGCGTCGAGTGCGCGGCCGAAACCGCAGTAGCTGGCATAGGTGGCGTCGCCCAGTGCCAGCACCGCATAGTGCAGGTGCGACAGGTCGGGCAGGGCGCCCATGGTCTCGCCGGCGAAACGGGCGCCGGTGTCGGGGGCGTCGCCTTCGCCGTAGGTGCTGCAAATGAACAGGATGCGCGGGCTGGCCTGCAAGGTAGCCGCGTCGAGCGTCGACATGCAGGCGGCGCGCGCATTCAGGCCGCCCAGCGCCAGGGTGGCGGCGGTGCGTTCGGCCAGGAATTCGGCGCTGCCGGTCTGGGAGGCATGCACCACCAGCCAGTCGGCATGCGCGTGCGCCGTGCGCGCCTGCGCCAGGCGCACGCGCCAGATGTTCAGGCACATGGCCAGCCAGGCGCCGGACAGGGCCAGCGCGCCGCCCCAGCGCAGAGGATCGATGGTCAGCATCATTGCAGCAGGTTGCGCCAGGCGGCCGACACGGTTTCGTTCAGGCCGCTTGCCCCACGCACCAGGAAGCGCGCCGCGATGCCGCGCGCGTCGGCGAAGACGATGCCTTCCTGCGGGCCCATCACGGTGAGCGCGGTCGACAGCGCGTCGGCCGCCATGCAGGTGGACGCCAGCACCGTCACCGAAGCGACGTCATTGGCGACCGGCCGGCCGCTGCGCGGATCGAGCGTGTGCGCCGCGCGCCGTTCGCCGTGCTGGAAATACTGGCGGTAGTCGCCCGAGGTGGCAACCGCCAGCCCGTGCAGGGCGACCACCACCTGGTTGCCAGTGGCGCCCGGCACGGCTTCGATCTCGACCCACCACGGCTCGCCATTGTCCTTGACCCCGGCGCCGCGCAGCTCGCCGCCGGCTTCGACCACGAAGTGGCGCACGCTGCGCGCTTCGAGACAGGCAGCCATGCGGTCGACCGCGTAGCCTTTGGCGCTTGACGAAAAATCCAGGCTGGCGCCGCCCGGCTGCAGCAGGCGGCAGTGGATATGGTCCAGTTGCGGCTGGCGCTCGCTGCGGCGCGCGAGCAGGGCATCGATGCGTGCGGCGTCGGGTGCCTGGAAGCCGGCCTGATCGTAGCGGGCTGTCGGCCCGAAGCCCCACAGCCGCACCAGTTCGCCGGCGGCCGGATCGTAGGCGCCGCCGGTGTCGTCGGCCATGCCGAGCGCGTACGCGGCCACCTCATAAAACTGCGGTGGCAGCGCATGCCAGCTGCCGGCCGGCGCCTTGTTATAGCGCGAGAGCAGCGAATCGCTGTCCCAGTGGCTCATCTGCGCGACGATCTCGTCCAGCTCGGCCTGCAGCGCACGCCCGAGCGCGGCGCCATCGGCGCCGGGCGGTAGCATCATGCGCGCCGACCAGCCGGTGCCCATGCTGCGCCCGCTTGCCGTGAACAAGGTACTGCCGCCCGGCGGCAAGGCCTCGTCGACCAGCAGAGGAACGATCACGTCGCGCATCTTGTGTGCACCTTACTGCGGCAGCACTTCGAGCGTGGCGGCGTAGCTGTAGCGGCGCGCACCCGGTTGCGGACGGCCCTGGGCCGCTTCGTACGGGTATTTGGCGCTGAGCCAGTACATGTTCGCGCTCGGCACCGTGAAGCTGGCCTCGCCCTTGGCATCGGTGGTGAAGCGCAGTTCGCCCAGCGTGCCGCGGTACTTGACGCCGCCCGGCACCATACTGAACGGGAAATTGGCCAGTGGCTTGCCGTCGAGCTGGAAGCGGAAGCGGATCGGCTCGCCCGCACGCAGGTCGGTCGGATTGGTCACCGGCACCAGCTCCAGGCCGGTGCCGCTCGGCTTCAGCGCCCCTTCGCTGGTGCTGTTGGCCGAGACAAAGGTTTCCAGGCGCGCGTGGGTGGTGCTGGTTTCCACATCAGTGGCGCCGGCCGGGATCTGCGCGCCCGGGCTGCCTTCGACGCCGCGGAAGCGCTTGGTTTCGCCGTTCAGCTTGTAGCTGCCGAACACATTTTTGTTGACGATCGCCAGGCGATAGGTGCCGTCCTTCGGCAGGCGCACGTCGATGGTGCTGCGGTATTTGCCGAGCACGGCGCCGGTGGCCTGGGTGGTGACGCCGTCCGGATCGGTGATCGTCAAGCCGTCCAGGCGCAGCGGCACGTGGTGGAACTCGAACAGGCCTTCCGAGATCGCGCCGTCGAGCGTGACCCAGGCTTCCTTGGCCTCGACCATCGAGTTGCTCGGCAGCAGCCAGCCGCGGTGGGCTTGCGCCGACAGGGACAGGCCGGCCAGGGCCAGGCCGAGGGCGATGAATTTCATGGAACGTGGTTGCATGGTGGTCTCCTGTTGTTCTGTTATTGGATCTGCAGCGATACCGCGCCCAGTTCTTCCTTGCCGGCGGCATTGGCCGCCAGCTTGCCCTTGCCGGCCCAGTTGAACGGCACCTTGACCAGTTCGCGTCCGCCGGCTTCGCGCGCCGCTTCCACCACCAGCTTGTATTCGCCGGCCGGCAGTTTATCCAGGCCATTGCGGGCGGCATTGAAGTTCATCGTGTGGCTGCCGGCGGCGCGGGTGGCGCCGCTGACGCCGTCGATCGGCAGGGTGGCTTCGCGGCCGGCCTTGCGCCACCAGGTGCGCAGGTCCTTGACCCATTTCTCGCCTGCGTTGTCCTTCTTCTTGACGTCGTACAGCAGGGCCAGGTTGGAGGCCACGCTCTGGTCGGCGCGCTCGATCCAGATCGCGACGTAGGGCTTGTGGTATTCGGCCACGTTCAGCTGCGGCAGGTCGAACTTCACCGACAGGTCGGCCGCCATGGCCCAGCTGGAGGCCAGCGGCAGGGTAAGGACGAGCGAGCGGGATAGGGCGTTGGACAATTTCATTCTTGGTCTTCTCTCAGGTTGTTGAAATCAATGGACAAACAGCAGCGCCAGCACGGCCGGCAGCACGATGCCGAACCCGACCACGGGCCAGGTCGACGGCCGCTTGGCGGCGTGGTACTTCAGGATCAGGAAACCGGTGATGCAGAACACCAGGCAGGCGATGGCGAAGAAATCGATGAACCAGCTCCAGGCGGCGCCGGTGTTGCGGCCCTTGTGCATGTCGTTCAGCCACGAGATCCAGCCGCGGGAGGTAGCCTCGTATTCGGCGCCGCCGTCGACCGCGATGCGCAGCCAGGCGTCGCCGCCGGGGCGGGGCAGGGCGATGTAGGCGTCGTCAGGGGTCCATTCGGCGCGCTTGCCGCGCACGTCGACCGGGAAGGTGCGGTTGGTCCAGTCCGCCAGCTCGCTCGGCAGCGGCACTTCGGCGTCGGCATGTTCCTCGGCCCAGGCGTGCAGCTGGACCCGCAGCGGCTCGGGCAGCGAGGCTTTCTGGCGCGTGACTTCGGGCTTGGCTTCGATCAGCGTGGCGTTGTTCAGGGTCAGGCCGGTAAAGCTGAACAGCAGCATGGCCATCAGGCAGATCGCCGAGCTGATCCAGTGCCAGGTGTGCAGCTGCTTGAGCCAGATGGCGCGCCGGGCGCCCGGCAGCGTGCCTGGAGACGCGGCCGAAGCAGCGGCCGAAGCAGCAGGCTGAGCAGTCGAAACGGCAGCGGAGGGCAGGGAAGAATCCATCAGTAAATGATAACGATTATCATTTACACGGTCAACTCGTCGGTACGAAATTCCACGTACGCAGCGTGGTCTTATTCACATTTTGAAATAAATAATTTCTCTTTTGATGACCTGCCCTGCATGAAATGATGCGTTACAATACTCAGCGCAAATTGGCAGGATTTTGCACACGATTTTGGTCTTGAACAGTCCTTCCCCCACAACTTGATGTCTTGAAGTGCAATCCGCTAACCGGTCAGGCCGTGTCGCGGAAGGTTAAACAACCCGCCCCAACCTCGCGAAGCGCGAAAAGAAAGGTGAGCAAGAATGATGCAACAATATAACGCCAACTCGTACCTGTTCGGCGGTAATGCGCCGTACGTGGAAGAGTTGTACGAAGCCTATCTGGACAATCCGACGTCGGTGCCCGAAAACTGGCGCGCCTACTTCGACCAGATGCAGCACGTGCCGGCAGTCGACGGCTCGAGCCGCCCCGATGTGGTTCACTCGTCGGTCGTCGCTTCGTTCGCGGAACGCGCCAAGCAGGGCCCGATCCGTACCGTGGTCGCTTCCGCCGACTCCGAACTGGGCCGCAAACGCGTCGCCGTCACCCAAATCACCGCCGCCTACCGCTACCTCGGTTCGCGCTGGGCCAACCTGGACCCGCTGCAGCGCCAGGAACGTCCGCCTCTGCCGGAACTCGATCCGGCGTTCTACGGCTTCACCGAAGCCGACATGGACACCGTCTTCAACATCAGCAACACCTACTTCGGTCAGGAAACCGCGCCGCTGCGCGACATCCTGAACATGCTGCGTGACACCTACACCCGTTCGATCGGTGCAGAGTTCATGTACATCAGCGACCCGACCGAAAAGCGTTGGCTGCAAGATCGCCTGGAGTCGATCCGCTCGACCCCGACCTTCAGCGCCGAAAAGAAAAAGCACATCCTCGAGCGCCTGACCGCGGCCGAAGGCCTGGAACGCTACCTGCACACCAAGTACGTCGGCGCCAAGCGCTTCTCGCTGGAAGGCGGCGAATCGTTCATCGCCTCGATCGACGAAGTGATCCAGCGTGCCGGTGAAAAAGGCATCCAGGAAATCGTGATCGGCATGGCCCACCGCGGCCGCCTGAACGTGCTGGTCAACACCCTGGGCAAGAGCCCGGCCGACCTGTTCGAAGAATTCGAAGGCAAGCACGCCGACGACCTGCCGGCCGGCGACGTCAAGTACCACCAGGGCTTCTCGAGCGATATCTCGACCCCGGGCGGTCCGGTCCACCTGTCCCTCGCCTTCAACCCGTCCCACCTCGAGATCGTCAACCCGGTCGTCGAAGGTTCGGTCAAGGCGCGCATGATGCGTCGCGGCGACCGCAAGGGCAAGGAAGTGCTGCCGATCCTGGTGCACGGCGACGCCGCATTCGCCGGCCAGGGCGTGGTCATGGAAACCCTGAACCTGGCCCAGACCCGCGGCTACGGTACCGGCGGTACCGTGCACATCGTCATCAACAACCAGATCGGCTTCACCACTTCGGATCCGCGCGACGCCCGTTCGACGCTGTACTGCTCGGACGTGGTCAAGATGATCGAAGCGCCGGTGCTGCACGTGAACGCCGACGATCCTGAAGCCGTCGTGCTGGCCAGCCAGATCGCACTCGACTACCGCGCCGAATTCGGCAAGGACGTCGTGGTCGACATCATCTGCTACCGCAAACTGGGCCACAACGAGCAGGACACCCCTGCGCTGACCCAGCCGCTGATGTACAAGAAGATCGCCAAGCACCCGGGCACGCGCAAGCTGTACTCGGAAAAGCTGGCCGCGCAGAACACCATCCCGGCGGACGAGGGCGACAAGCTGGTCGCTGCCTTCCGCGACGCGATGGACGCCGGCAAGCACACGGTCGACCCTGTGCTGACCAACTTCAAGAACAAGTACGCCGTCGACTGGGCGCCGTTCCTGAACAAGAAGTGGACCGATGCCGCCGACACCGCCGTGCCGCTGACCGAACTGAAGCGCCTGGCCGAACGCATCACCAAGGTGCCTGAAGGTTTCAAGCCGCACTCGCTGGTCGAAAAAGTGCTGGCCGACCGCGCCACCATGGGCCGCGGCGAGATGAACCTGGACTGGGGCATGGGCGAACACCTGGCCTTCGCGTCGCTGCTGTCGTCGGGCTACGCGATCCGCCTGTCGGGCCAGGATGCCGGTCGCGGCACCTTCGTGCACCGCCACGCCGTGTTGCACGACCAGAACCGCGAACGCTGGGACCAGGGCATCTACCTGCCGCTGGCGAATGTCTCGGACAACCAGGCCGACTTCACCGTGATCGACTCGGTGCTGTCCGAAGAAGCGGTGCTCGGCTTCGAGTACGGTTTCTCGACCGCCGAACCGAACACGCTGACGATCTGGGAAGCCCAGTTCGGCGACTTCGTGAACGGCGCGCAAGTGGTCATCGACCAATTCATCGCTTCCGGCGAAGTGAAGTGGGGCCGCGCCTCGGGCCTGGTCATGATGCTGCCGCACGGCTACGAAGGCCAGGGTCCGGAGCACTCGTCGGCCCGTATCGAGCGCTTCCTGCAACTGTGCGCCGACAACAACATGCAAGTCGTGCAGCCAACCACGGCCGCGCAGATCTTCCACCTGCTGCGCCGCCAGATGGTGCGCCAGTTCCGTAAGCCACTGGTGATCTTCACGCCGAAGTCGCTGCTGCGCAACAAGGATGCCGGCTCGGCACTGGGCGACCTGGCCAAGGGCGGCTTCCAGACCGTCATCGGCGAGTGCGACGACAAGATCGACGCAGGCAAGGTCAAGCGCGTGCTGGTCTGCTCGGGCAAGGTCTACTATGACCTGGTCAACTCGCGCAAGACCCGCAACGCCAGCGACACCGCGATCATCCGCATGGAGCAGATGTATCCGTTCCCGCACAAGTCGTTCGCCGCCGAACTGAAGAAGTTCCCGAACGCGACCGAAGTAGTGTGGGTCCAGGACGAGCCGCAGAACCAGGGTCCATGGTTCCAGATCCAGCACAACATCTTCGAAGGCCTGGAAGATGGCCAGCGCCTGGCGTATGCCGGCCGTGCAGCGTCGGCATCGCCGGCGGTCGGTTATGCCGACAAGCACGTGGCGCAGCAGAAGGAACTGCTGGACACCGCGTTCTCGAAACTCAAGGGTTTCATCCTGACGAAGTAATGGCACCGGCCCCACGTCTGCGTAGGCGTGGGGCTTTTTGCACAGAATAAATACTCGAATACAACATCGGAGTTATACATGGCACAAATCGAAGTCAAGGTCCCCGTCCTGTCGGAATCGGTCGCAGAAGCAACCCTGCTGTCGTGGCACAAGAAAGTCGGCGAATCCATTTCGCGCGACGAGAACATGATCGACATCGAGACCGACAAGGTGGTCCTGGAACTGCCGGCCCCAAGCGCCGGCGTGATCGTGCAACTGCTGAAGGCCGACGGCGCCACCGTCGTCGCCAATGAAGTCATCGCCATCATCGATACCGAAGCCTCGGCCCAGACCAGCCCGCTGCCAGTGAAAGCGATCCCGTCGGCTGCGCCGAACGCGCCGATCGAATCCGCACCGAGCGCCGCTGCCGCAGCACCGTCGGCCGACCAGTCGAAAGCCGGCGTCGCCATGCCTGCCGCTGCCAAGATCCTGGCCGACAACAACATGAACGCCTCGGGTATCGAAGGCTCGGGCCGCGATGGCCGCGTGACCAAGGGCGATGCCCTGAACGCCGTCGCCAACAAGCCAGCTGCTCCTGCACCGGCCGCCGCACCTGCGAAAGCACCGCTGCAGCAAGTCGCCGCACCGGCACCGGCCAACCTGGGCGAGCGTCCGGAAGAGCGCGTACCGATGACCCGCCTGCGCGCCCGTATCGCCGAGCGCCTGCTGCAATCGCAATCGACCAACGCCATCCTGACCACCTTCAACGAAGTGAACATGGCTCCGGTCATGGAACTGCGTAACAAGTACAAGGACAAGTTCGAGAAAGAACACGGCGTCAAGCTGGGCTTCATGTCGTTCTTCGTCAAGGCAGCCGTGGCCGCCCTGAAGAAGTACCCGATCCTGAACGCCTCGGTCGACGGCAACGACATCATCTATCACGGCTACTTCGACATCGGTATCGCTGTCGGTTCGCCACGTGGCCTGGTGGTGCCGATCCTGCGCAACGCCGACCAGATGTCGATCGCCGAAATCGAGAAGAAGATCGGTGAATTCGGCCAGAAAGCCAAGGACGGCAAGCTGACCCTGGACGATCTGTCGGGCGGTACCTTCTCGATCTCGAACGGCGGCGTGTTCGGTTCGATGCTGTCGACCCCGATCATCAACCCGCCACAGTCGGCAATCCTGGGCGTGCACGCGACCAAGGACCGCGCCGTGGTCGAAAACGGCCAGATCGTGATCCGTCCGATGAACTACCTGGCCATGTCGTACGACCACCGCATCATCGACGGCCGCGAAGCCGTGCTGGGCCTGGTCGCGATGAAGGACGCGCTGGAAGATCCGGCCCGCCTGCTGCTGGACCTGTAATCCTCACAGGTGAGCCTATAAACAAGCTGGCGCGGCACAGGCCGCTCCAGCTGCTGTTTGCCGGAGAATGACATGCTGTCAGACGAAATCAAGCGGCTGCACGAGCTGCACCAGGCCGGCGCGCTGTCGGACGCCGAATTCGAGCAGGCCAAGGCCCGCATCCTGTCCGGCGCTGCCACCGTGAGCCTGAGCAAGGAGCACGTGGCGCGCGATTCGACCTCGTTCGCCACCCATCGCGACGACCTGTTGAGCGGCCTGCGCCGCTCGCGGCTGGATCGCTGGCTGGGCGGCGTGTGCGGCGGCCTGGCGCGCACCTATGGACTCGAATCCTGGGTCTGGCGCCTGATCTTCGTGCTGTTCGTGCTGACCTTCGGCTTCGGCGTCCTGATATACCTGCTGCTGTGGGTATTCATTCCGGAAGAATAAAAAGGAATTAGTAATGAGCGATAAACAATTTGACGTCGTCGTGATCGGCGGCGGTCCTGGCGGCTACATCGCCGCCATCCGCGCGGCCCAGCTGGGCTTCAAGACCGCCTGTATCGACGAGTGGAGCAACGCTGCCGGCAAGCCTGCTCCGGGCGGCACCTGCACCAACGTCGGCTGCATCCCGTCGAAAGCACTGCTGCAATCGTCGGAACACTTCGAGCACGCCGGCCACGCCTTCGCCGACCACGGCATCAAGGTCTCGGGTCTGGAACTCGACCTGGGCACCATGCTCAAGCGCAAGGACACCATCGTCAAGCAGAACAACGACGGCATCCTGTTCCTGTTCAAGAAGAACAAGGTCACCTTCTTCCACGGCCGCGGCGCGTTCGCCGGCAAGGCTGAGGGCGATGCGGGCTACACCATCAATGTGTCGGGCCCGACCACGGACACCATCACCGCCAAGAACGTGGTCGTCGCGACCGGTTCCAACGCGCGTCAACTGCCGGGTGCTGAGTTCGACGAGAAACTGATCCTGTCGAACACCGGTGCACTGGCGATCGACGCGGTGCCGTCGAAGCTGGGCGTGATCGGCGCCGGCGTCATCGGCCTGGAAATGGGCAGCGTGTGGCGCCGTGTCGGCGCCGACGTCACCGTCCTGGAAGGTCTGCCGACCTTCCTGGGCGCGGTTGACGAGCAGATCGCCAAGGAAGCGCACAAGCTGTTCACCAAGCAAGGTCTGAAGATCAACCTGGGCTGCAAGATCGGCGCCATCACCAAGAACGCCAACAGCGTCACGGTGGAATATGCCGACAGCACCGGCGCGGCGCAAACCGCCGAGTTCGATCGCCTGATCGTCTCGATCGGCCGCGTGCCGAATACGATCGGCCTGGGCGTGGAAACCGTGGGCCTGCAGGTCGACGAGCGCGGCTTCGTGGTGGTGGATGACGAATGCCGCACCAGCCTGCCGGGCGTGTGGGCAGTGGGCGACGTCGTGCGCGGCCCGATGCTGGCGCACAAGGCGGAAGAAGAGGGCGTTGCGGTTGCCGAGCGCATCGCCGGCCAGCACGGCCACGTCAACTTCAACACCATCCCTTGGGTCATCTACACCTCGCCGGAAATCGCATGGGTCGGCAAGACCGAGCAGCAGCTGAAGGCAGAAGGCGTGCAGTACAAGGCCGGCACCTTCCCGTTCATGGCCAACGGCCGTGCGCGCGCGCTGGGCGACACCTCGGGCATGGTCAAGTTCCTGGCCGATGCCACCACCGACGAAATCCTGGGCGTGCACATCGTCGGCCCGATGGCGTCCGAGCTGATTTCGGAAGCCGTGGTCGCGATGGAGTTCAAGGCGTCGTCGGAAGACATCGCCCGCATCTGCCACGCGCACCCGTCGCTGTCGGAAGCGACCAAGGAAGCCGCGCTGGCGGTGGACAAGCGTTCGCTTAACTTCTAAGTCGTTCAATCGTGGGGTGGACGGGGACGCGCGTCCCCGTCCACCCCACGTCTTTTTTGCATCGCGCCGTCTATGAATGTTCAAGAGTACTACCAGCACGCGCTGAAAGAGCGCGGCTTCCAGTCCGACCCTGCGCAGCAGATGGCGGTGGACCGCCTGCAACAGGCGTACGACGACTGGGTCGACTACAAGGCCCAGCGGTCGTCCGCTTTCAAGCGCCTGATCAACCGTCCCGACGTGCCGAAGGGCGTGTACATGTGGGGCGGGGTGGGGCGCGGCAAATCGTTCCTGATGGATTCGTTCTATTCGGTGGTGCCGGTGGTGCGCAAGACGCGCCTGCACTTCCACGAATTCATGCGCGCCGTGCACGGCCAACTGGACGAGCTGAAAGGCGTGGCCGATCCGCTCGACGAAGTCGCCAAGCGCATCGCCAAGAAATACCGCCTGATCTGCTTCGACGAATTCCACGTCTCGGACATCGCCGACGCGATGATCCTGTACAACCTGCTCAAGGCCCTGTTCGATAACGGCGTCAGCTTCGTGATGACGTCGAACTACGAGCCGTCGACGCTGTATCCGGACGGGCTGCACCGCGACCGCATGCTGCCGACCATCGCGCTGCTGCAGGACAAGCTCGACATCCTGAACGTCGACGCCGGCAACGACTACCGCAAGCGCGCCATGGAACAGGTCGAGGCCTATTACATGCCGCTCGACGCTGCATCCGACAAAGCCCTGCGCGACGCCTACGCCAAAGTGGCCGATACCGCCGACGAGGCGCCGGTCGTGCACATCGAAAAACGCGAGATCCGCGCACTGCGCCGCGCCGGCGGCGTGATCTGGTTCGACTTCGCTACCCTGTGCGGCGGCCCGCGCTCGCAGAACGACTACCTGGAACTGGCGCACCAGTTCCACACCGTGATCCTGTCCGGCATCCCGGCGATGTCGGCCGGCCAGTCGTCGGAAGCGCGCCGCTTCACCTGGCTGATCGACGTGTTCTACGACCACAAGGTCAAGCTGATCATGTCGGCCGCGGTCGAGCCGGAAGAGCTGTACACGCAAGGTCAGCTGGCAAACGAATTCCACCGCACCGTATCGCGTATCATCGAGATGCAGTCGCGCGAATACATGCTCGCAGAACGGCGCGGCGCGGCCGACGCCATCGCCTGACCGAAAGGACCACCATGAACTACCACCCGACGCTGCGCCTGTTGGCCGGCGTATGCCTGGCGGCGCTGCTGGCCGCCTGCTCGACCGTCGACCAGACCGCCACCGAAGCGCCGGCCGAACCGAGCACGTCCGTCGCCCAGGCCGAAGGGCGCCTGGCCGCCGTCGCCGCCGAGCGCGCCGCCATCGAAGCGCGCTTCGCCGATCGCCAGGCAGTGTGCTACGACAAATTCTTCGTCAACCGCTGCCTGGACCAGGCGAATGAACGGCGCCGCGTGGCGCTGCTGGCCCAGCGCGCGATCGAGATCGAGGCCGAGCGCTACCTGCGCCGCAGCAAGGTCGAGGAACGCGACCGCGCGATGGCCGAGGCCGAAGCGGCCTATCAAAAGGAAGAAGCGGAACTGGCCGCCAACCCGCCGGCCACCAAGCAGGTCGAGCCGACGCCGCCGCCACGCGCCACGACCCAGTCGCGCAGCAAGGGGCGCGCCCAGGAGAATGCGGCGCGGTCGGAGGACGATGCGGCCAAGCGCGCGGCCAATGTCGCCGCGTATGAAGAGCGCAAGCGCAAGTCGGAAGAGCGCCAGAAGGAAGTGGCGCGCCGCGTTGCCGAGCGTGAGGCCAAGGCGGCACGCCGTGCGGCGCAAGAAGCCGCCAAGGCGAACGGGACTGCAGCGCCGGCACCGGCGCCGACGTCCGGGGAATAAGCGAACCCTAGCGGCCCGGGCCGGCGAACGAGCCGTCCTGGGCCGGTTTCACCAGCTTCACGATCGCCATGGTGCAATTGCCGCCTTTGCTTTGCGAGCGCTCGGCGGCTTTCTCGATCAGTTTTTCCGAGGCCTGGCGTGGCGTCGAACGCGCGATCACGCCGCCCAGTTCGGCATCGGTGAAGAAGTGCCACAGCCCATCCGAACACAGCAGGAAGCTGTCGCCCGCCTTGAGGCCGGTATGGCTGCCGGTGGTTACGAACGGCTCTTTGCGGCTATTGCCCAGCGCATTGAGCAGCAGCTTGGAGCGGCGGTGGTTGCGCGCCGCGTCCGGCGGCAGGCGGTCGCTCAGGATCAGGTGCTCGACGTACGCCGCGTCGCCGGTGCGCAGCGCGCAGGCGCCGTCCTCGAAGCGGTACAGGCGCGAATCGCCGACGTGCGCCCACACCGCTTCGCCATGCGGGCTGAGCACCAGTCCGACGAAGCTGGCCTGGATCTCGGTCTTGCTGGCGATCGCGTTCATCTTGATCACCGTGTGGGTCTCGCTGATGATCTCGTGCAGCAGGCGCGCCAGGCGCTCGCTGTCGGCCCCGTCGCCCGGCTTGAATTCGTCGAAGACCTGGCGCGCCGTATGCAGCACCTGGTCGGCCCCGGCGGCGCCGGTGATGCCGTCCGACAGCACCGCCAGCACATAGCCGGGTGCGCGGGCGCCGGTGAACAGGGCGGCGCGGTCGTTCTGCTGGGGGCGATTGCCGATGTGTTGCGCGGTTCCCGCTTCGATCTTGTATGCAGTCATAAATCCGTGTTTTCCGTAGCGCTTACGCCATTCTTTGTTGGCGGCAACCTCTGCCTGCATTAAACTATGCACCGAGAAGCCGCCGCCTTGCAAGCCAAGTTGCCAGCGCGCTAATGTTTTCGCCCATCCAGCCGGCCCCGCCCGCCGCATTCCACTTTCGCTTAACACTGTTTGGAACAGTAATCATGACCGACGTCCAGGACATCCAGCGCCGTATTATCGAACTCGATGTGGAGCACCGCGACCTCGACGCCGTCATCTCGCTGCTCACGGCCGACGGTCATGCTGACCAGCTTCAACTGCGCCGGCTGAAAAAGCGTAAACTACAGCTCAAAGACCATATTACGCTGCTCAAGATGCAGCTGGTCCCCGACATCCCGGCCTGACGCGCTTCATCCAGGCCCAACAGAACACGATTTTGACCGACCATCTACCCGATCCTCTGCCCGGCTCCGGCCCGGCCGAACAGTCCGCCGTGCCCGTCATCGTTCCCGCGACGACGGACGAGACCGGCGCGCCTGATGCGTCCAGCGCGCCGGCCGGCAAGTACGACGCCGACGTCGACCGCCTGTTCGGCGCCGGCGGTCCGCTCGCGCCCGCCGTCGGCACCTTCAAGCCGCGCCGCTCGCAGACCGAGATGGCCAAGGCTGTCGCCCAGGCCATCGCCGACCAGCAAGTGCTCATGGCCGAGGCCGGCACGGGCACGGGCAAGACCTTCGCCTATCTCGTTCCCGCGCTGCTGTGGGGCGGCAAGACCATCGTCTCGACCGGGACCAAGAACTTGCAGGATCAATTGTTCCTGCGCGATATCCCGACCGTGCGCGCCGCCTTGCGCGCGCCGGTCTCGGTGGCGCTGCTGAAAGGCCGCTCGAACTACGTCTGCCATTTCCACCTCGAACGCACGCTGCAGAACGGACGCCTGACTTCGCGCGACGACGTCGGCCACCTGCGCGAAATTTCCCGCTTCATCAAGATGACCAGTTCCGGCGACAAGGCCGAGCTGGCCAAGGTGCCGGAAAGCGCCACTGTCTGGAACCTGGTGACCTCGACCCGCGACACCTGCATGGGCGCCGAGTGCCAGTACTACCAGGACTGCTTCGTGATGAAGGCGCGCCGTGAAGCACAGCAGGCCGATGTGGTGGTGGTCAACCACCACCTGTTCTTCGCCGACGTGGCGCTGAAGGATACCGGCGTGGCCGAGCTGCTGCCGTCGGCCAACACCATCATCTTCGACGAGGCGCACCAGCTGCCCGACACCGCGACCCTGTTCTTCGGCCAGTCGGTGTCGACCTCGCAGGTGCTGGAACTGTGCCGCGACGTGCTGGCCGAGGGCCTGGCGCATGCGCGCGGCGGTCCGGACTGGGCCAAGGTGGTGACCGTGGTCGAGAAGGCCGCGCGCGACCTGCGCCTGAGCTTCGGCGACGGCAACCTGCGCCTGTCGCTGCCGCAGATCATGCCGACTTCGCAGTTCTTCCCGGCCCTGGAAAAGCTCAAGGACGAGCTCTCGGGCATGATCACGGTGCTCGAAGAAAACGCCGCGCGCGCCGAGACGGTCGAGGCCTGCCGCGTGCGCGCGATCGAGCTGGCCGCCGCCTTCGAGGCTTGGCGCCTGGACCCGAAGGCCAAGGCATCGGAGCAGGCCGTGCTGTGGGCCGAGGCGTTCGCGTCTTCGCTGCAGCTGCACAAGACGCCGCTGTCGATCGCGCCGATCTTCGCCAGCCAGCGCGAAGGCACGCCGCGCAGCTGGATCTTCACCTCGGCCACGCTGGCGGTGAAGAACGACTTCAAGCATTTCTCGGATCAGCTGGGCCTGACCGGCGAGCCGGCCAAGACCTGGCCCAGCCCGTTCGATTACGAGAACCAGGGCATCCTGTACGTGCCGACCGGCCTGCCGGAACCGCAGGCCGCGGTGTACACCGACGCCGTGGTCGATTGCGCGCTGCCGGTGATCGAGGCCGCGGGCGGGCGCACCTTCTTCCTGTGCACCACCATTCGCGCGGTGAACAAGGTGGCCGAGCGCCTGCGCGCCGAGTTCGCCGAGCGCGGCTGGGACTTCCCGCTGTTCGTGCAGGGCGAGCGCGGCCGCACCGAATTGCTCGATTCGTTCCGCAACGCCGGCAATGCAGTGCTGGTCGGCAGCCAGAGTTTCTGGGAAGGCGTCGACGTGCGCGGCGATGCGCTGTCGCTGGTGATCATCGACAAGCTGCCGTTCGCGCCGCCGGACGACCCGGTGCTGGCGGCGCGCATCGAGGTGATGGAAAAGCAGGGCCTGAACGGCTTCATGCACCATCAATTGCCGGAAGCGATCATCACGCTCAAGCAGGGCGCCGGCCGCCTGATCCGCGACGTCGAGGATCGCGGCGTGCTGATGATCTGCGACCCGCGCCTGATCACCAAGCCGTATGGCCGCCGCATCTGGCAAAGCCTGCCGTCGTTCAAGCGCACCCGGGTGCAGGAAGACGTGATCCGGTTCTTCCGTGACGGTCCCGCCCAGCCGGCCGATCAGGACGACCGGGACGACCAGGACGCGGCCTGATCCGCGGCGGCTCGGGCGCCGTTCCGACAGCGGCCTCGAGCATTAATTCCACCACACAATTCCTATGAGAACGGGGGCCTTCCGCATTGCGCGGAAGGCCCGTGTCCGCTTGTCCATCCGCAAAGCTCGGTGAGGTCGGCGCGCTAGAGTCATGACGTTGCGAGCGCCTGGAGCGCCGCGGACCGGGGACCAGCATGGCGATACGTTACGGTTGTTTCTTCAGTTACGCGCATGGGCGGCACGAGCTCATGCGGCGATTCAAGTCCAGCCTGGCGGACGCGCTGCGCTGCTATCTCGAACCCTATTTCGACAACGAAGACGAGCTCTTCGTCGACACCGAGCAGCTCGGCGGTGGGGACGACCTCGATCGCAAGATCGCACGTGCCATGTGCGAGAGCGTGTGCATGATCCTGATCTACACGCCCAAGTACGAAGCCCACGCCTATACCCGGCGCGAATACGCCGCCATGCAGCTGCTCGAAGCCGAGCGCAGCAAGTGGTACGTGCTGCCCAGCCGCCTGGTGATCCCGGTGATCATGACGCGCCACCCCGAATCGCTGCCGCGCCAGATTTCCGAGTCCACGTTCTATGTCGACTTCTCGCACTACACCATGGCCACCGCCGACCTGAAGTCGAATCCCGACTTCCTGCCCGACATCGACAAGATGGTCAAGCGCATCGCCACGCATTACGCCTGCCAGAAAAAACACACGCCGCCCGACCATGATTGCAACCAATTCGTGCTGCCCGCTGTCCCACCCGAATGGCGCGACGTTCCAGATCTGACTTTCCCAAAAAATTGAGGAGCCACATGGACCATAACCGCATTGCATTCCAGCCGCTGGCCGAGCCCGGCGAGGTGACGACATTCTATGCCTACGAAGGAGGCGCCGCGCGCAACGCCGCGCTGGCGGCGCTGGCGCTGCACCTGGCCGGCCTCGACGCCGGCGCGCCGGTGCTGGTGCTCGACTGGGACCTGGAAGCGCCCGCGCTACACCGCCATTTCGCGCTGCCCGCCGAAGACGACTGGGGCGCCGAGGCCGATGCCGACGCCGACGCGGATTCCGATCCCGGCACCGGTACGCCGCGCGCCGGCCTGCTCGAATTCTTCGAAGCCTGCCGCGCGCAGCTGCGCGGATCGGCGGGGCAGTCCGACCAACTGGCCGATCGCGTGATCGATGCCGCCGCCTGGCAGGCCCACATCGAACGCGCCGACGGCCGCCGCCCGCTGTACCTGATGCGGGCCGGCCGCTTCGACGGCAGCTATGCCGACCGCACCGGTCAGCTCGACTGGGAAGCGCTGTTCGACGCCTGTCCGGCCTTGTTCCGGCGCTTCGCGGCGCGCCTGTCGCAGCACTTCCGCCATGTGCTGGTCGCCACCGGCGCCGGACGCTCGCCCACCGTCACGGTCTGCTCGACGCTGCTGCCCGACCGCCTGGCCGGCCTGTTCACGCCGGCCCCCGGCAGCCTGGAGGGGTTCGAAGGGGTGGTGCGGCGCGCGATCGACTACCGCTGCACGCACGAGGACGAACAGCGGCCGCTGATGGTGTATCCGCTGGCCTGCAGCGTCGACGGCGCGCGCAGCGATCCGCACGGACGCTGGCGCCGCGGCGATGCGCGCAACGGCACGCCCGGCTACCAGCCGCGCCTGGAAGCGCTGCTGCGCTCGTGCTACGGCTGGTCGCGTGTCAACCTCGACAGTTATTTCGACGAGGTGCAGCTGGCGCTGGCCGATGCCGTGTCCACCGCCGGCACGGGTGGCGACCGGCGCGCGCTGGCGCGCTTTGCCGCGCAACTGGGCGAGTGGCTGGCGCCGGGGCACTTCCCGTGGCAGTCGCTCGAAGAAATCCGCCTGCGCGCGGCGCTGGCGCAGGCACAGGCGCAGGCAGAGGCGCAGGCACATATCGCAGCGCCGGATGCGCAGGCCGCGTCCGGTACATTGGCCGACGTGCTGGCGCGTCTCGGTTCCCTGTGCCGGCGTGAACGGCGGCGCGACGAGGCGCGCGCCTGCTTCGAGGAGAGCCTGGCGCTGCGCGAACGCTGCCTCGGCGAAGACCATGGCGCGACGCGCGCCGCGCGCGCCGCACTGGCTGGACTGCTGCTGGAAAGCGGCAGCCTGCACGATGCGCGCCGCCAGTATGACCTGCTGGTCCAGTCCTGTGCCCGCAGTGCCGGCACTGACGACCCCGAGACGCTGGCCGCACGCTCGCAACTGGCGCGTGCGCTGGCCGGCCTGGGCGAGGGCGAGCGCGCGCTGGCCCTGCACGAGCAGGTGGTGGCGGCCTGCGAGCGCGCGCTGGGCGACGATCACCTGGCGACCCTCGGCTGCCTCGAAGACCTGGCCCAGAGCCTGGTGCAGCAGCACGAATACACGCGCGCGCGCATCGTCTACGAACGCGTACTCGATGGCCGCCGGCAGCAGCAGGGCAGCGAACACCAGGACACGCTGCGCTGCGGCCAGCGGCTGGCGCTATTGCTTGGTGAGACGGGCGAACTCGGCAATGCGCGGCGCATGCTGGAAGCAGTGCTGCGCGCCCGCGAGCGGCATGACGGGCCGGACGCCGCCGGCACCCTCGGCGCACGCGAGGCACTGGCCGAGATCCTGGCCGCGCAGGGCGACCTGGCGGCGGTGCGCAGCATCCAGGAATCGCTGGCGCGCACGCGCGAACGGCATCTGGGGGCGGGGCATCCGGAGACGCTCAATATGCAGCTGCGGCTGGCGTCGACGCTCGGCCAGCAGGGCGAAGCCGAGGCCGCGCGCCGCCTGCGCGAGCAGGTCGCGGAATTGCGCGAGCGCCTGCAGGAGGCGGAAGGGTGGGGGAAGGACCGCGCCGGAGTGGCCGGCGCGGCAGCGGACGAGTCCGGCCGACCGGGCACGCTGAAGCATGATCCGGTACGGCATGGCTTGCCGGGCGCGGACGTGCCACGACCGGAGAAGGCGCGGCCGGATGCGAGCGACGGTGTCGCGCCGGGTATGTCCGGATCCGATCATGGCATGGCGCATGGCAGGCCTGCGCACGATGCACGCCGCCAGCACGAGCGCGACCCGGCACGCGAGGGCAGCGAGGCCGGTCACGTGAGCGACAGCCTCGGCCACAAGCTGGCGCAGCTGCAGGACCTGATCGACAGCCGCAGTCCGGGCGAGGCGCGCGCGCTGGCGGACAGCCTGCGCACCTCGGTGCTGCGTCCCAGCGCCGCCCATCCGCTTCGGCGGCGCGGGGCCGCCATGATCAAGCAGGTCTACCTGCAGGAGGGCGACAAGGATGCGCTGCTGTCGTTCACGCAAGACGAGGTGTCGCTGCTGGAGGGCGCGCTGATCGAAGCGGCGCGCGACAATCCCATGGTCATGCGCTGACCGTGGGAGCCGGCGATTGATCGCATGCGGTGGCCATGTCCGCCGCATGCGCTCTGGCGCTGGGACCCGACCGCCGCGATCGGCGCCGGCCTTGCCCGCCGCGCACTGCCACGCGCACCTCGCGGCCGCCAGATTTCCCGGCCGTCCCCCGTCGGCTGCACGCGCGCCGTTCCCACCCACGTCCCGGCGGCTTACAATAAACATCACAAACGGTCCGCCACCTGCTTGACCGCAAGACAAGCTCACGCAAAAAGCGGCGGCGACCGTTGTTTTCATGCCCGATCCGGCGTTGTCAGCCTGTTCAGCTTTCGCAACCGCGCTCCCAGTGCGGATGCCGGGGCTGCGCGTCGCCTTCCCGGATTGTGAAATCCGGGCGCGAATTTCGCTGCGCAAACGTCGATACAGGCGTTGCTTCGGGTAAAATCTTCGACATGCGAATTCTTATCAGTAACGACGACGGATATCTGGCGCCTGGTATCAACGCGCTGGCCGACGCGCTCGCCGCGATAGCGGAGATCGTGGTCGTCGCGCCTGACAGCAACCGCTCGGGCGCGTCGAACTCGTTGACATTGGACCGCCCGCTGTCCGTCTACAAGGCTGCCAACGGTTTCTACTTCAGCAACGGCACCCCCACCGACTGCGTGCACATCGCCCTGACCGGCATGTCCGACAGCCCGCCCGACCTGGTCGTCTCCGGCATCAACAACGGCCAGAACATGGGCG
The DNA here is from genome assembly GCF_031995545.1 of Massilia sp. Taxonomy (GTDB): domain Bacteria; phylum Pseudomonadota; class Gammaproteobacteria; order Burkholderiales; family Burkholderiaceae_D; genus Telluria. Next base: position 223,784 of record NZ_DAMAGA010000002.1, on the reverse strand, counting down.
ACGACACCCTGTATTCGGGCACCGTTGCCGCCGCCACCGAAGCCTATCTGTTCGGCCTGCCCGCGATCGCCTTTTCGCAGGTGAACGCCGGCTGGGCCCACGTCGATTCCGCCGCCCGCGTGGCGCGCGACATCGTGCAGCGCTACATGGATGGCGGCTTCGCCATGCTGCCGTCGCCGTTCCTGCTGAACGTGAACATCCCGAACCTGCCCTACGACGAGATCGGCGCCTTGACGCCAACCCGTCTCGGCCGCCGCCACCAGTCCGAGCCGGTGGTGCGCTCGCAGGATCCGCGCGGCCGCGAGATCTTCTGGATCGGCGCGGTCGGCGCCTGCCGCGACGCGGGCGAGGGCACCGACTTCCACGCCACCAGCCAGGGCCAGGTCTCGATCACGCCGCTGCAGATCGACCTCACCCACAAGACCCAGCTCGACTTGCTGGCGAAAAGACTGGCATGAGCGGCCAGCGCAGCAATTTCCCCTTGCCCCTGTCGTCGATCACCGGCGGCAGCGTCAAGCCGGCCGCGCGCGGTCCGGTGGCGACGCCGCAGACCGCTACCCGGAATGCGGCAAGCAGCGCCGCCAGCAGCACCGCCCAGGGCGGACCAGCCAAGGCGCCGCAGGCGCCCGGACCGGCGCCGCGTCCGCCGGGCTACGCGCCGAAGGCCAGCAGCGCCCCGGCGGCCCAGCGTTCCGACCTGATGGCGACCGAGGCGGTGCGCCGTGCGATGGTGGCACGGGTCGCGCGCCAGGGCGTGTCCGACAGCAAAGTGCTGGGCGCGATGGAGATCGTGCCGCGCCACCTGTTCATCGAACCGGCCCTGTCGAGCCAGGCGTACATCGACGCCTCGCTGCCGATCGGCCATCATCAAACGATTTCCCAGCCGTATATCGTCGCCCGCATGATTGAGGTCATGTGCGCCGGCAAGGCGCTGGGACGCGTGCTCGAGATCGGCACCGGCTGCGGCTACCAGGCCGCGGTTCTGTCCTTCGTCGCGAAGGAGGTGTATTCCATCGAGCGCATCAAGCCCCTGCACGAGCTCGCGAAGACCAATTTGCGGCCGCTGCGGATTTCCAACCTTCGTTTGCAGTACGGCGATGGTATGCTAGGCTTGCCGCAGGTGGCGCCATTCGATGGCATCATCCTCGCGGCCGCCGGACTCGAGGTGCCGCAAGCCTTGCTCGAACAGCTGGCCATCGGTGCGCATCTCGTTGCGCCCGTCGGCGCCCAGGTGCAGCATCTGCATCGCATCACCCGCATCGGCAAATCCGAGTGGACCAGCGAAACGCTGGAAGCCTGCCACTTCGTGCCGCTGCGTCCGGGCACCATCTAACCAGGAAAGGAGCCTCCAAAGCTCCGCCGTACGCCGATAGACTAATTAGAATGCCAATGAAACAAGCACCGCGTTTAGCCCTCCTGACGATCTTCCTCGGCCTCGTTGCCGGCTGCTCCACCACCACCCGCCAGGCGCCGATCGTCGAGCGTCCTGCCACCCAGGCCCAATCCCATGTCCGTCCGGCGCCGGCGCGCGTCGAAGAAGCGCCCAAGCACGACGAGCGCGGCATGTACACCGTGCGCAAGGGCGACACCCTGCTGCGCATCGCGCTCGACTTCGGCCAGAACTACCGCGACCTGGTCACCTGGAACAACCTGGCCAACCCGGACGACATCAAGGTCGGCCAGGTGCTGCGCGTGAATGGTCCGGAGCGCGCCAGCGCCGCCGTCACCACCCAGCCGGTGCCGATGCCGCCGAGCGCCGGCGGCACGCCGCGCAAGACCGAGCCGCGCGCCGACAAGAAGCCATACAGCGAGACCGCCGTCGCCGACACGCGCAAGGACACCGCGCCGCCGTCGGGCGCGCGCACCGACGCCGTCACCGCTGCGCCGACCTCGGCTGCGGGTTCGGTCGCCGCCGGCAGCACCGTCACCGCCACCGACGACGAGAAGCTGAGCTGGATGTGGCCGTCGGACGGACGCATCATCGCCACCTTCGACGAGGGCCGCAACAAGGGCATCGACATCGCCGGCAAGATGGGCCAGCAGGTGGTCGCGGCCGGCGCCGGCAAGGTAATGTACGCTGGCAGCGGGATTCGCGGTTATGGTAACCTCGTCATCGTCAAGCACAGCAACAGCCTGCTGTCCGCCTATGCCCACAACCGCAAGATCGTGGTCAAGGAAGGCGACAACGTGGCCAAGGGCCAGATGATCGCCGAGATGGGCGATTCCGACGCGGACCTGGTCAAATTGCATTTCGAGATCCGTCAACAAGGCAAGCCGGTCGACCCGACGAGGTTCCTGCCCGGCCGATAGGAAGCACATGACGCAGCCGCCGCACTCGCTGGACATCGACGATTCGGACGATTTTCCGGACGATCCGGAAAGCGAGAGCGTGCATGCTGCGGACGAGGCCGGCGCCGACGGGGCCGATGGGGCCAACGGCGCCGCCTTGCTGCCCGGCTCGGCCGGCATCGAAACGGTGGACGAGCTGCGCAAGGTGCTGCAGTCCGAACTGGCCACCGACACCACCCAGCACTACCTGAACCAGATCGGCGCCCGGGCCCTGCTCACGGCGCCCGAAGAGGTGCATTTCGCCACCCTGGCCAAGGCCGGCGACTTCGGCGCACGCCAGAAGATGATCGAGCATAACCTGCGCCTGGTCGTCTCGATCGCCAAGCATTACATCAACCGCGGCGTGGTCCTGCTCGACCTGATCGAGGAGGGCAACATCGGCCTGATGCGCGCGATCGACAAGTTCGAGCCCGAGCGCGGTTTCCGTTTTTCTACCTACGCCACCTGGTGGATCCGCCAGAGCATCGAGCGCGCCATCATGAACCAGGCGCGCACGGTGCGCCTGCCGGTGCACATGGTGCGCGAACTCAACAGCGTGCTGCGCGCCAAGTACCACCTCGAAGCCCAGCACCACGACGGCAAGGAAGCCTCGAGCGAGGACATCGCCAGCCTGCTCGACCGGCCGGTGGAAGAGGTGCAGGACATCCTGGCGCTGTCCGAGCACGCCACCTCGCTCGACGCGCCGCTCGACAACGATCCGCAGTCGAGCCTGATAGACATGCTGCCGGACGACGCCGGCGACAGCCCCGACGCGCGCGCCGAACAGCACGAGCTGGCGCTGCTGCTGCGCGACTGGCTGACGCGGCTGCCCGACAAGCAGCGGCTGGTGGTCACGCGGCGCTTCGGGCTGGACAACGACGATCCGGCCACGCTGGAAGTGCTGGCCGAACAGATGGGCGTGACGCGCGAGCGCGTGCGCCAGATCCAGCAGGAGGCGCTGGTCAAGCTCAAGCGGGCGATGGCGGCGCGCGGGGTGGTGCGCGATTCGCTGCTGTAGCCTGTCGAGCACGTCTTCAGCGTCCTGTCACAAACCCAAAAAAGTAACTAACCAACTGTGAATTCCGGGAAGTCAGGGGCCCGGGTTCCAGGCGACTCGCACCTTCCAGACGAAGCAGAACGGCGGCGAACCGCAAGCGCATGCGCGGGCGGCCACGGGCCTCCAAGGTAGCGCCCACCCCGATTCCTTGCTATCATGCCCGCCGGGCTTGAAACGCCCATTTTTTGTTTGCGCCGTCCGACCGCACGTCCCTTTCGGCGGTCCGGCCCGTGGTCCACTTCCATATTCTCTCGCCATGCAAGAAACATTCATCGACATCAAATCCCTCGACTCGGACGCCCGCGGCGTCGGCCATCTCGAGAACGAGGACGGCACGCCAGGCAAGGTGATTTTTGTCGAGGGCGCATTGCCCGGTGAGCGGGTCAGCTTCGAAACGCTGCGCAAGAAAAAGAACTGGGAATCGGGCCGCATGGTCACCCTGCAGCGTGCTTCGTCGATGCGCGTCGAGCCGAAATGCCAGCACTTCGGCTATTGCGGCGGCTGCTCGATGCAGCACCTGGAACCGTCGGCTCAGGTGGCGATGAAGGGCCGCGTGCTGGAAGACAACCTGTGGCACCTCGGTAAAGTAAAAGCCGAAACCATCATGCGTCCGATGTACGGCCCGACCTGGGACTACCGCTACCGCGCGCGTCTGTCGGTGCGCCACGTGGCGAAGAAGGGCGGCATCCTGGTCGGCTTCCACGAGCGCAGCTCGTCCTACGTGGCCGACATCACCACCTGCGAGATCCTGCCGGACCACGTCGCACGCCTGTTGATGCCGCTGCGCGAGCTGATCGGTGCGCTGTCGATCTACAACCAGATGCCGCAGATCGAGGTGGCGATCGGCGAAGAGACCACGGTACTGGTGCTGCGCATCATGGCGCCGCTGACGCAGGCCGACGAAGCGCTGGTCAAGGCCTTCGCCGACAAGTGGGAGATCCAGTGGTGGCTGCAGCCGAAGGGCCCGGACACCGCCTATCCGTTCTACCCGTTGGGCAAAGAGCTGTACTACACGCTGCCGGAATTCGGCATCCGCATGCCGTTCAAGCCGACCGACTTCACCCAGGTGAACCACCACATCAACCGCGTGCTGGTGGCGAAAGCGCTGCGCCTGCTGGAAGTGCAGCCGCAAGACCGCGTGGCCGACCTGTTCTGCGGCCTGGGCAACTTCACGCTGCCACTGGCGACCCAGGCGCGCGAAGTGGTCGGCATCGAGGGCAGCACCGCGCTCACCACGCGCGCGCTGGACAACGCCAAGGCCAACGGCCTGGACGCCAAGACCTCGTTCTCGACCCGCAACCTGTTCGAAGTCACCAAGGATGACCTGGTCGCACTGGGCAAATTCGATCGCATGCTGATCGACCCGCCGCGCGACGGCGCCATGGCGCTGGCACTGGCCCTGGCCGAGCTGCGCGAAACCCACGAAGACTTGATGCCGCAACGCATCGTCTACGTCTCGTGCAGCCCATCGACGCTGGCGCGCGACGCCGGCATCCTGGTGCACAAGGCTGGCTATGTGATGAAGAAGGCCGGCGTGGTCAACATGTTCCCGCACACCTCGCACGTGGAGTCGATCGGCGTGTTCGAGCTGGGTGAGAAGCCGGCGCCGGGCGCCTTCGTCCCTGGCATCGAGGCGGCGTCCGCAGAGGCCTGAACTGCTCTTTGCTGAACGTCATCACGGCCCGGCTGGCACAATCCGCCGGGCCGTTTTTCATCCACTATCGATGGGTAGCCAACGCCGGGGTCAGGTCCGAAAAGTGGGCACGGACTGAAGATTAGCAAGCGGTCCAGCGCCGGGGTCAGGTCCGGAAAGTGGACACGGGCTAGAGAGTGGCGGATGCTCTTAAGCGAGCCCATGTCGATTAGCGTCGAGCTCGTGTTAACTTTTCGGATCTGACCCCGGTGTGAAGGGGGGATGTTGCTGCTGGGATGACGCCCATAAAAAAACCGGCCGAAGCCGGTTTTTGTTGGGGAGCGGGCTGGTCAGTCGTCGCCGCCGACGATGCCCAGCAGGCGCAGCAGGCTGGTGAAGATGTTGTAGACGTCCAGGTAGATCGCCAGCGTGGCCGAGATGTAATTGGTTTCGCCGCCGTTGACGATGCGCTGCACGTCGAACAGGATGAAGGCCGAGAAGATACCGATCGCCATGATCGAGATCACGATCGACAGTGCCGACATCTGCAGGAAGATGTTGGCCACCGCTGCCAGGATCAGGATCACCACGCCGGCCATCAGCCAGCTGCCCATGCCCGAGAAGTCGCGCTTGGTGGTGGTGGCGATGCTGGCCATCACGGCGAATACGGCCGCGGTGCCGCCGAAGGCGGTCATGATCAGGCTGGCGCCGTTGGAGTAGCCCAGCGTCATCGTCAGCAGCGGGGTCAGCATCAGGCCCATGAAGAAGGTGAAGCCGAGCAGCAGGGCGACGCCCACGCCCGAATCCTTGAACTTCTCGATCGCGAACATGAAACCGAAGGCGATCGCCATGAAGACGATGAAGCCGAGGAAGCCGCTGAAGATCGGCACCTGCAGCGATACGCCGACGACGGCGCCCAGCACGGTGGGGATCATCGACAGCGCCAGCAGCCAATACGTGTTGCGCAAGACCTTGTTGCGCGTGGCCTGGCCGCCTTTGGTCAGGTCGATGGTACTTTGCTGTTGGGTACTAGGGTACATATAGTGCCTCCGGTTGAGTAAATAGATGCTGCACAATGTTGCGGAAGTTGTTGCACAATGGTGCTGCACGATGCGCTCAAGACGTCGAATCCATCCTAGCGCGGCAACCTTAATCGAAGATGAAGGCGCGCAGGGAAGAAAGGCCCGCAATCAGGACGCAGTTCGTCGCCACTGTACCACTATGCTTGCCACTACCGCAATATCGGTTATATGCGGCAGGTATGCTAAAATTAAAGGTTGATTGAGCCCCGAAGTTCTCGCGAATTTCTTAGATTTAACCTTACTTTTATCGGAGTTTTACATGGCAATCGAACGCACCCTGTCCATCATCAAGCCGGACGCAGTTGCAAAAAACGTGATCGGCCAAATCTACAGCCGTTTCGAAGGCGCTGGCCTGAAGGTCGTCGCTGCCCGTATGGTGCAACTGTCGCAAGCTGAAGCCGAAGGCTTCTACGCCGTGCACGCTGCACGTCCGTTCTTCAAGGACCTGGTCAGCTTCATGGTCTCGGGCCCGGTCATGGTCACCGTCCTCGAAGGCGAAGGCGCGATCCTGAAAAACCGCGACCTGATGGGCGCTACCGATCCGAAGAAAGCCGACGCCGGCACCATCCGCGCTGATTTCGCCGATTCGATCGACGCCAACGCCGTGCACGGTTCGGACGCTGCCGAAACCGCCGCCGTGGAAATCGCTTACTTCTTCCCGGCACTGAACGTCTACTCGCGTTAATTGGTCGAGGGGGAGCGCAGTCCGGGCGCTTCCCGGACGTTTTCTCCCCCGGACTAATTTAAATGAGTAACCCGCTCGCCCGCAGCCAAGGGCTGGCGCGAGCGGGGTTTGAAATAAAGGATTTTTGCCATGACGACGCTCACCAACCTGCTGGACTTCGATCCCGCGCAACTCGTCGCCTACTGCGCCGAATTGGGTGAGAAACCGTTCCGCGCCAAGCAGCTGCAGCGCTGGATCCACCAGTTCGGCGCGTCGGATTTCGACAGCATGACCGACCTGGCCAAATCGCTGCGCGAAAAGCTCAAGACCCGCGCCGAAGTGCGTGCCCCGGCCATCGTCAGCGACAAGACGGCCAGCGACGGCACCCGCAAATGGCTGGTCGACGTCGGCAACGGCAACGCGGTCGAGACCGTGTTCATTCCGGAAGAAAACCGCGGCACGCTGTGCATCTCCACCCAGGCCGGCTGCGCCGTCAACTGCCGTTTCTGCTCGACCGGCAAGCAGGGCTTCAACCGCAACCTCACCGTGGCCGAGATCATCGGCCAGCTGTGGATGGCCGAGTTCGAGCTGCGCCGGACCAAGGGCATCGAACCGGGCCCGAAAGGCGAGCGCCAGATCACCAACGTGGTGATGATGGGCATGGGCGAGCCGCTGCTGAACTACGAGCCGACCGTCACCGCGCTCAAGATGATGCTCGACGATAACGCCTACGGCCTGTCGCGCCGCCGCGTGACCCTGTCGACCTCGGGCGTGGTGCCGAACATCGACAAGCTGGCGCAGGACGTGCCGGTGGCGATGGCGGTGTCGCTGCACGCCTCGAACGACGCGCTGCGCGACATTCTGGTGCCGCTCAACAAGAAATACCCGCTGCGCGAACTGATGGCCGCCTGCAAGCGCTATCTGGAATTCGCGCCGCGCGACTTCATCACCTTCGAATACTGCATGCTGGACGGCTTCAACGACAGCGACGAGCATGCGCGCGAACTGATCGCGCTGGTCAACGATCCGGTGGTGGGGGTCAACTGCAAGTTCAACCTGATCCCGTTCAATCCGTTCCCGGAATCGGGCCTGTTCCGCTCCAAGAACCCGCGCATCAAGGCCTTCAGCGAAGTGCTGATGAACGCCGGCATCGTGACCACCGTGCGCAAGACGCGTGGCGACGACATCGATGCCGCCTGCGGCCAGCTGGCGGGCGAGGTCAAGGATCGTACCCGCGTGGCCGAACGGATGGAAAAGATGGCCGAATACCAGAAGAAATTCGGCGCCGACTTCGGCCGCATCGTGGAGATCCCGACCTGATGCGTCGCGCCGCCTTCACCTGTGCTCCAATCCTGGTGCTGGCCCTGGTGGCCGGCTGCGCCGGTACGGGCACGGGTGCTGGCACGACCGCAGGCGGTGAACTCAAAACCGCCTCGGACCAGACCGCGCTCGAGAAGCGCGCCAATATCCGCCTGCAACTGGCGGTCGGCTACTACCAGGAAGGCAAGCTCGAGATCGCGCTGGACGAGATCAAGCAGGCGATCGCGGCCGATCCGGACTATGCCGACGCGTATGGCGTGCGCGCCCTGATCTACACCGCGATGGGCCAGCTGCCGCTGGCCGACGAGAACTACCAGCGCGCGCTGCGCCTGGCACCGGGCAATCCGGAACTGTCGAACAACTACGGTTCCTTCCTGTGCCAGTCGCAGGGTCGCCCGAGCGAATCGCTGCGCTATTTCGATGCCGCCATCAAGAACCCGAGCTACCAGACGCCGACCAGCGCGCTGGTGAATGCGGGCGTGTGCAGCATCAAACACCGGAATTTCGACGCGGCCGAGCGCTACCTGCTCGATGCCCTGCGTCTCGCCCCCGACTTGCAGGCGGTCAACGCCGGCCTGGCGCGGGTGTACTACGAGCGGCGCGACCTGACACGCGCCGGTTTTTTCATCAACCGCCTGATCGAGACAGCAAAACTGGAGACGCTGTCGGCCGACGCGCTATGGCTGGCGATGCGCGTACAGCGCAAGCTGGGCGACCGGACCAATGAAGCGAGCCTTGCCGCCCAGCTGCGGCGCCGCTTCCCCGGTTCGCCCGAGTACGCCGCCTTCGAGCGCGGGGCATTCGACGAATGAGAAAAGGACAAGGACGAGCACCATGAACGAGCACGCAGACCAGCCGGCCACCCCGGGCAACCAGCCCGGCATCCCTGGCCAGACCCTGCAGTCCCAACGCGAAGCGATGGGCTGGACCGTGGAGCAGGTAGCCGACCAGCTGAAGCTGGCGCCGCGCCAGGTGGTGGCGCTGGAAGCCGGCGATTACGCGTCGCTGCCGAGCCCGGCCGTGACGCGCGGCTTCGTGCGCGCCTACGCCAAACTGCTGCGCATCGACGCCGCGCCGCTGGTGTCGATGATCGAACTGAACATGCCGCCCGAAGCCCAGGCCGGCGCCAGCGTCAACACCGCCGGCGTGCGGCGCGAACAGCGTCCGGCGGCGTTCTCGGAGACCCGCTTCCCGATCGGTGGCCGCCGCAACCGCGTGCCGCTGGGCTGGATCGCCGCTGCAGTGGTGGTCGCCGGCGCCGCCGTCGCCGCCTGGCAGCTGGGCGCGATTCCCGGCACGGCGCAGCATGAAGCCGCCGAAGCCAATCACGTGCTGCAGAACCCGGTCGGCACTGCCGCGCCGGGCGAGGTCGCCGCACCGGCCGCCGCCGCCGGCGCCGGTGCAACGCAGCAGGACCAATTGCTCAATCCATCGGTGCCGCTGATCTCGGTGCCGGGCGCGGGCGGCCAGGCCGCACCGTCGAACCCGGCTCCGGCCGCCGCGCCCGGCGCAGCGCCGGTGACCACGCCGCCTGCGGCGCCGGCCACCACGACCACGCCGACCCCGGCCACCACGGCGCCGACCGCTGCGACCGCGACCGCGCCGGCCGTGGCGACGCCAGCCGCCGCTACGCCAGCGACCGTCGCCGCTCCCGCCGGCGCCAACACCCTGGTGCTGAACGTGCGCGAGGATTCCTGGATCCAGGTCTCGCCCGTTGGCGGCGGCCGTCCGCTGATCTCGCGCCTGGTGAAAGCCGGCAGCACCGAATCGGTCGATCTCACCGGCCCGGCGACCCTGACCGTAGGCGCCCCTGGCGGCGTCACCGCAACCCTGCGCGGCAATAATGTTCCGCTGCCGCAGCAGCCGGGCAAGACGGTCTCGCGCGTCGCATTGAAATAACCCTGGAACCAGTCCGATGATCTCCCCGAATCAAGTCTCCGACCTGCAGCCGACCAGCGCGGCCATCCCGTCCGGCCCGCTGGCGCGCCGCGCCAGCCGCAAGGTCGCCGTCTCGCACGGCGCCCGCACGGTATGGGTGGGCGGCGACGCCCCGGTGGTGGTGCAGTCGATGACCAACACCGACACCGCCGACGCTATCGGTACCGCGATCCAAGTGAAAGAACTGGCGCGCGCCGGTTCCGAGATCGTGCGCATCACGGTCGATACCCCGGCCGCCGCGGCCGCGGTGCCGGCGATCCGCGAACAGCTGGACCGCATGGAAGTGGACGTGCCGCTGGTCGGCGACTTCCACTACAACGGCCACCTGCTGCTGCGCGACTATCCGGAATGCGCCCAGGCACTGTCGAAATACCGCATCAATCCGGGCAACGTGGGGCAGGGCGCCAAGCGCGACACCCAGTTCGCCCAGATGATCGAGATCGCGGCCAAGTACGACAAGCCGGTGCGCATCGGCGTCAACTGGGGCTCGCTCGACCAGTCGCTGCTGGCACGCATCATGGACGAGAACGCCGCGCGCGCGAATCCGTGGAGCGCCCAGGCCGTGATGTACGAAGCGCTGATCACGTCGGCGATCGAGAACGCGGTGCGCGCCGAAGAAGTCGGCCTGGCACGCGACAAGATCATCCTGTCGTGCAAGGTGTCGGGCGTGCAGGACCTGATCGCGGTGTACCGCGAACTGGCGCGCCGCTGCGACTATCCGCTGCACCTGGGCCTGACCGAAGCCGGCATGGGCAGCAAGGGCATCGTCGCTTCCACCGCCGCGCTGTCGGTGCTGCTGCAGGAAGGCATCGGCGACACCATCCGCATTTCGCTGACCCCGGAACCGGGCGGCGACCGCACGCGCGAAGTGGTGGTCGGCCAGGAAATCCTGCAGACCATGGGCCTGCGCAAGTTCACGCCGATGGTGATCGCCTGCCCGGGTTGCGGCCGCACCACCTCGACCGTGTTCCAGGAGCTGGCGGACAATATCCAGTCGTTCCTGCGCGAGCAGATGCCGGAGTGGAAGAAGACCTATCCGGGTGTGGAAGCGATGAACGTGGCCGTGATGGGCTGCATCGTCAACGGCCCCGGCGAATCGAAGCACGCGAATATCGGCATCAGCCTGCCGGGCACCGGCGAATCGCCGGCCGCGCCGGTGTTCGTCGACGGCCAGAAATTCGCGACCCTGCGCGGCGAGCGCATCGTCGATGAGTTCAAGACCATCGTGCTGGATTACGTCAAAAAGAATTACAGCCGCGAGGCAGTGGCGCAATAAAATACGGCCACTACCCTTTGCTCCGTCATTCCCGCGCAGGCGGGAACCTAAGTTTGCACGCGTTACCGCAGTGCGGATAACTTAGGTTCCCGCCAAGGGGAACGCCCAGTTCGGGAATGACGGTAATTTTAGAGCTAACACTCTCTGCACCCCACAGGTGCGCAACAGCATACTGACATGTCCAAACCAGAAAAAATCGTCGCCATCAAAGGCATGAACGACATCCTCCCCGCAGACGCACCGCTGTGGGAGCTGTTCGAGAACACCACCGAAACGATCCTGAAAAGCTACGGCTACCAGAAGATCGTGACCCCGATCGTCGAGGAAACCCGTCTGTTCTCGCGCGCCATCGGCGCCGTGACCGACATCGTCGAGAAGGAAATGTATTCCTTCGAAGACTCGATGAACGGCGATCAATTGACCCTGCGTCCGGAAGGCACCGCCAGCGTGGTGCGCGCCGTGCTCGAACATAACCTGGTCTACGACGGCCCGCGCCGCCTGTGGTACAAGGGCCCGATGTTCCGCCACGAGCGTCCGCAGCGCGGCCGCTACCGCCAGTTCTTCCAGTTCGGCGCGGAAGCGGTCGGGTTCTCGGGTCCGGACATCGACGCCGAGCTGATCATGATGTGCCGCCGCCTGTGGGACGACCTCGGCATCCAGAACGTGCGCCTGGAACTGAACTCGATCGGCAACGCCGAAGAGCGCGCCCGTCACCGTACCGATCTGATCGCATACCTGGAAAAGCACGAAGACATCCTCGATGCCGAAGCCAAGCGCCGCCTGCACAGTAACCCGCTGCGCATCCTGGACACCAAGAACCCGGCGATGCAGGAAATGGTCAACGGCGCCCCGCGCCTGCTGGACTACCTGGGCGAAGAATCGCTGGCGCACTTCAACGGCGTCAAGAACATCCTCGACCGCGCTGCCGTCCAGTACACCGTCAATCCGCGCCTGGTGCGCGGCCTGGATTACTACAACCGCACCGTGTTCGAATGGGTCACCGACGAGCTGGGATCGCAGGGCACCATCTGCGCCGGCGGCCGCTACGATCCGCTGATCGAAACCTTCGGCGGCAAGGCCACCCCGGCAGTCGGCTTCGCGATGGGCATGGAACGCATCATCGAGCTGATGAAGGCGATGGGCGAGCCGGCCCAGCCGAACACCTGCGACGTCTACATGGTCCATCAGGGCGACGAGGCGCGCATGCAGGCCTTCATCCTGGCCGAGCGCATTCGGGATGCCGGCCTGGATGTTGTGTTACATTGCGCCACGCCGGCCGGTGCGGGCAGCTTCAAGAGCCAGATGAAGAAGGCCGATGGCAGCGGCGCGGCGTTCGCCGTGATCATCGGCGAGGACGAAGTCGCCAAGGAAGTGGCGGCAGTCAAGTCGATGCGCGGCGAAGCGAACGAGCAGCAGCAGACCAGCGTGCCGTTCCTGGAAGTGGTCGACTACCTGGTCGACCAGATCATCAGCGGCGGCGGTCATGATCATGATCATGACCACGCTCATGATCACAACCACGGCCACGTGCATTACCATCCGTAATCACCAGTCCAAAACAGCAATCCGAACCTTTCATTAAAAGAAGACGCACATGGCATACGATCATCAAGAACAGGAACAGCTCGATTCCTTCAAGGCGTTCTGGGCGAAGTACGGCAGCATCATCACCTGGGTGCTGATCGTCGCGCTCGGCTCCTACGCCGGCTGGAACTACTGGAAATCGCACAAGCGCAACCAGTCGGCCGAAGCGTCGGCGCTGTACGACGAGCTGCAGAGCGCGATGATCGCCAACGACAATGCCAAGGTGCAGCGCGTGGCCGGCGACATCCGCGGCAAGTACGACGGCACCGCCTACGCCCAGATGGCTGCCATGGGCGCCGCCAAGGGTGCGTTTGAAGCGAACGACCTGAAGACCGCCAAGACCCATCTGCAGTGGGTGGTGGACAACGGCAACGACGAATTCAAGTCGATCGCGCGCATCCGCCTGGCCGGCGTGCTGCTGGACGAGAAAGCCTACGATGAAGCGCTGAAAGTCCTGAACGGCAAGGTGCTGCCGCAGTTCGAAGCCGAAGCCAACGACCGCAAGGGCGACGTGCTGGTGGCGCAGAACAAGCTGAAGGAAGCGCGCGACGCCTATGTGGCGGCGATCGCGGCCATGGATGCGGGCAGCCCGGGCCGCCAGGTCGTGGTCATCAAGCTAGAATCGATCGGCGGCACTGCGCCGGTCGACAAGAAAGCCGAAGAACAAAAGGCGGCCGCACAGAAAGCAGCCGCGTAAAATTTCCGCATGAGATGGCCCGCGTATGCCTTTAAGGGAAGCGCTAAAAACCGTCGCGAGCGGCAGCAGATTCGGTTGAGAAGCGCAGTCGTACGAATGTACGGCGAGCATCGCAAACCGAAGCTGCAACGCGCAGTAGGTTTTTAGCGCTTCCCGCAGGCGGCGCGGGCTTTGCGTCCTTTTAGTCCAGGAACAAGGTAGAAGAAAATGCGTATTAGCAGGAAGCTTGTTGGTGTTGGCGTGCTGGCCCTGATGACGGGTTGCTCGACCCTGAGTTCGCTCAATCCCTTCGGCGACAAGGAAAAGGCCGATCAACCGGCCAAGCTGGTCGAGCTGAAGGGCACGATGGCCGTGCGCACCGCATGGAAACTCGACATCGGCAAGTCGCAGGGCTACCAGTTCTCGCCGGCGCTGACCGGCAACACCCTGGTGGTGGCCAGCAGCACCGGCGCCATCGCGCGCGTCGAAGCGGCCGACGGCAAGCAGCTGTGGCGCATCAAGACTGACGACGAGCTGAGCGCGGGCGTCGGCACCGACGGCAACCTGATCGTGGTCGGCGGCGCCAAGGGCAAGCTGCTGGCCTTCGACATGGACGGCAAGGCCATGTGGGACACCCAGCTCTCGAGCGAGATCCTGTCGGCCCCGGTCGTGTCGCAAGGCATCGTGGTGGCGCGTTCGATCGATAACCGCATCGTCGGCTTCGACGCCAGGACCGGCGAAAAGAAATGGACCGTGCAAAAGGCGGTGCCGCCGCTCACCCTGCGCACCGCGCCGGGCATGATCGTGGCCGGCAGCGACGTGATCGTCGCCCAGCCGGGCGGCAAACTCTCGGCCCTGATCCTGGCCACCGGTGCTCCGCGCTGGGACGTCGAGGTCGGCGTGGCGCGCGGCGCCACCGAACTGGAGCGCGTGACCGATATCGGCGGCGCCCCGGTGCTGTTCGAGCAGGACGTCTGCGCCGTCTCGTACCAGGGCCGCGTCGGCTGTTTCGACCTGGCCACCGGCTCGGCGCGCTGGACGCGTGAACTGTCGTCCGATGTCGGCGTCGCGGTCGACCAGCGCTTCGTGTTCGCCCCGGACGACAAGGGCGGCCTGAATGCGTTCACGCGCGACACCGGCAACAGCAGCTGGAAGAACGACAAGCTGTCGTTCCGCCGCCTGTCGACGCCACTCTCTTATGGCCGCGCCGTCGCGGTCGGCGACTACGAAGGCTATGTGCACTTCCTGTCGCGCGAAGACGGCACTTTCCTGGCACGCGCCGCCACCGATGGCAGCCCGATCGTGGGCACGCCGCTGGTGGCAGGCACGAACCTGATTTTTCAAACACAAAACGGAACAGTGACCGCGATCGCGGTCGAATGAATTAACACATGAAGCCGGTAATCGCACTCGTCGGTCGTCCCAATGTCGGGAAATCGACCCTATTCAACCGCCTGACCCGTTCGCGTGACGCGCTGGTGGCCGACCTCCCAGGCCTCACGCGCGACCGCCACTATGGCGAAGGCCGGATCGGCGAACGGCCGTTCCTGGTCATCGACACGGGCGGTTTCGAGCCGGTCGCCAAGGAAGGCATCATGCACGAAATGGCGCTGCAGACGCGCCAGGCCGTGGCCGAGGCCGACGTGGTCGTGTTCATCGTGGACGGCCGCCAGGGCCTGACCCCGCACGACAAGACCATTACCGACTACCTGCGCAAGAGCGGCCGTAACGTCATGCTGGTGGTCAACAAGTCGGAAGGCATGAAGTACACCTCGGTCACCGCCGACTTCTACGAGCTCGGCATGGGCGACCCGTACGTCATTTCCGCCGCGCACGGCGACGGCGTGCACGATCTGGTCAACGAAGCGCTCGACATCGCCTTCGCCAGCCGCCCGGACGAACCGGAAGAGCTGGAACCGGCCGACCACGGCTTCAAGATCGCCATCGTCGGCCGCCCGAACGTGGGCAAGTCCACGCTGATCAACACCCTGGTCGGCGAGCAGCGCGTGATCGCGTTCGACATGCCGGGCACCACCCGCGACGCGATCGAAGTCCCGTTCGAGCGCGACGGCAAGAAGTTCACCCTGATCGACACCGCCGGTATCCGCCGCCGCGGCAAGATTTTCGAAGCCATCGAGAAGTTCTCGGTGGTCAAGACCATGCAGTCGATCTCGGATGCCAACGTGGTCATCCTGCTGCTCGACGCCCAGCAGGACATCTCCGAGCAGGACGCCCACATCGCCGGCTTCATCCTGGAGTCGGGCAGGGCGCTGGTGGTGGCGGTCAACAAGTGGGACGGCCTGCAGTCGGACCAGCGCGACCAGGTCAAGAATGACCTCGACCGCAAACTGGACTTCCTCGGCTTCGCCAAGACCCACTTCGTGTCGGCATTGCGCGGCACCGGCATCACCCAGCTGATGAAGTCGGTCGAGTCGGCCTATGCCGCTGCCACCGCCAACCTGTCGACCCCGCGCCTGACCCGCGCGCTGCAGGAGGCAGTCGAGAAGCAGGAACCGAAGCGCAAGGGCACCTCGCGCCCGAAGATGCGCTACGCCCACCAGGGCGGCCAGAATCCGCCGATCATCGTCATCCACGGCAATGCGCTGGAAGGCATCACCGAACCCTATAAACGCTACCTGGAAAAGCATTTCCGTGAGACGTTCAGCCTGGTCGGCACCCCGCTGCGCATCGAACTGCGTAGCGGCAAGAATCCGTTCGCAAAAGATTGAGTGTTGCTACGGCTGAGGTCAAGGCCGAGGTCCACTTAACTCCGTCTTAAGTGGGCCTTAGCAGTACGACAAAAACTGGCGAAACAGGTTACAGTAGCTCACCGCTCGCATTCGCTCCTGCAGAATGCGGCCAAGACCTTGAAAACAGGCAAATCGCCTCAAACTTTTAACTACAACAACATTACGGAGCTGTCATGAGCAACAAAGGGCAACTGTTACAAGACCCATTCCTCAACGCCTTGCGCAAGGAACACGTCCCTGTCTCGATCTACCTCGTCAACGGTATCAAACTCCAGGGCCACATCGAATCCTTCGACCAATATGTCGTTTTGCTTCGTAATACCGTGACCCAGATGGTCTACAAGCATGCCATTTCCACCGTCGTGCCGGCCCGCGCCGTCAACCTTAACCTCGACTCCAACGAAGCCGAGTAAGGCCGATGGCTGAAGCCCCCGGCACTCCAACCCTGCGCGCAGCGCTGGTCGGCATCGACTTCGGGACTGGCGACTTTGCCGCCAGCCTCGAAGAACTGTCGCTGCTTGCGCGCTCCGCCGGCGCCGAACCGATCACCACGATCACGGCAAAGCGCTCCAGCCCCGACGCCGCCCATTTCGTCGGCAGCGGCAAGGCCGACGAAATCGCCCTCGAAGCCAAGTCGCAGGGCGCCGAGATCGTCATCTTCAATCACGCCCTGTCGCCTGCCCAGCAGCGTAACCTCGAGCGCCGTCTCGAGCTGCGCGTGATCGACCGCACCAGCCTGATCCTCGATATCTTCGCCCAGCGCGCCAAGAGCCACGAGGGTAAATTGCAGGTCGAGCTGGCCCAGCTGCAGCACCTGGCCACGCGCCTGATCCGCGGCTGGACCCACCTTGAACGCCAGAAGGGCGGTATCGGCCTGCGCGGCCCCGGCGAAACCCAGCTCGAGACCGACCGCCGCCTGATCGGCGAACGGGTCAAGATGCTGCGCTCGCGCCTCGGCAAACTGCGCAAGCAACACGAAACCCAGCGCCGCCAGCGCGGCCGCAACCAGACCTTCTCGGTGTCGCTGGTGGGCTACACCAACGCCGGCAAGTCGACCCTGTTCAACACGCTGACCAAGGCCGGCGTGTATGTTGCGAACCAGCTGTTCGCGACCCTGGACACCACCAGCCGCCGCATGTACCTCGGCGACGAGGCCGGCAGTGTGGTGATCTCGGACACCGTCGGTTTCGTCCGCGAACTGCCGCACCAGCTGGTGGCCGCCTTCCGCGCCACGCTCGAGGAAACCATCCACGCCGACCTGCTGCTGCACGTGGTCGACGGCGCCTCGCCGGCGCGCATGGAGCAGATCGAGCAGGTCAACGAAGTGCTGCGCGAGATCGGTGCCGATCACGTGCCCCAGATCCTGGTCTGGAACAAGATCGACGCCGCCGGGCTGGAGCCCGCGGTCGAGCGTGATGAGTATGATAAGATCAGCCGGGTTTTCATCAGCGCCCATAGCGGCGCCGGCCTGGATCTGCTGCGCGACGCGATCGCCGAGGCGGCCAAGTCGGTGCAGCGCGAGCATCACCGGTACCAGCAGCCTTTCGAGGCCGAAGAATACGAAGAGCAGGACGCAGCCTTCGGGCTCGACGAAGACGACGCGTCGGTGGACGCGCGCTCTGGCGGTCCTGACGACAAGATGCCAACTTCCACCCCTACTACCCACGTCGGGCCACACTAGCCTATGTTTGTTTCTATACTAAAAAGATTCGGCGTCAAACTGTCGCTGAACGATCCACGCTGGGGACGCAACCCGGACGACGACCGCAAGGCGCAGGAAGGCCGCCGCCCCGGCGACGGACCGCCCGACCTCGACCAGATGTGGCGCGACTTCAATGCGCGCCTGAACCGCATGTTCGGCGGCCGCGGCAATAACGGCGGCGACAACGGCGGCGCGGGCCGCGGCGACATGCGCGGCGCCGGCATCGGCGCCGGCGTGGTGGCCGTCATCGTCGGCCTGATCTGGCTCGCCAGCGGCGCCTTCATCGTGCAAGAGGGTAATGTCGGCGTGGTCACCACCTTCGGCAAGTACAGCCACTCGACCACGCCGGGTTTCAACTGGCGCTGGCCGTACCCGTTCCAGGCGCATGAAACCGTCAACGTGTCGCAGATCCGTACCGCCGAGATCGGCTACCGCGCCAACGTGCGCAACAAGCAGCCGCAGGAAGCGCTGATGCTCACCGACGACGAGAACATCATCGACATCCAGTTCGCGGTGCAGTACACGCTGAAGGACCCGGTCGCCTGGCTGTTCAACAACCGCGACCAGGACGACACCGTGCGCCAGGTCGCCGAGACCGCGATCCGCGAAGCCGTCGGCCGCAGCAAGATGGACTTCGTGCTGTACGAAGGCCGCGAGAAGGTCGCGACCGACGTCCAGGCGATGATCCAGCAGATCACCGACCGCTACAAGCTGGGCGCCCTGATCACCAACGTGACCATGCAGGGCGTGCAGCCGCCGGAGCAGGTGCAGAGCGCCTTCGACGACGCCGTGCGCGCCGGCCAGGACCGTGCCCGTGCCCGCAACGAAGGCGAGGCGTATGCCAACCAGATCATCCCGGCCGCGCGCGGCCAGGCCTTCCGCCTGCAGCAGGACGCCGAAGCGTACCGCTCGATGGTGGTCGAGAACGCGACCGGTAACGCCTCGCGCTTCGACCAGGTGGTGGCAGCCTACTCGCGTGCTCCGGCCGTGACGCGCGACCGCATGTATGTCGACACGATGCAGCAGATCTTCACCAACACCACCAAGGTGATGATCGATTCGCGCGCCGGCAACAACATGCTGTACCTGCCGCTGGATAAGCTGATGCAGCAGGTCCAGGCCAACGACGCCGCGATCGGCGGCAAGTCGGGTCCGGTGCAGGTGCAAGGGGGGGTACCTTCCTCGGCGCCGACCCCCGAAGTGACCCAAGCCATGGATGCGGTACGCGAGCGCGATTCGCGCAGCCGCGATTCTTCACGTGACCGGGAGACCCGCTGATGAACCGCCTTGTAACTTTATTCGTGGCGGGCTTCATCGCGTTGATGCTGCTGTCGTCCACCATCTTCGTGGTCGACCAGCGCCGCTACGCGATCGTGTTCGCGCTCGGCCAGGTCAAGGAAGTGATCGCCGAACCGGGCCTGCACTTCAAGTTGCCGCCGCCGTTCCAGAACGTGATCTACCTGGACAAGCGCATCCTGACCCTGGACACGCCTGACGCCGACCGTTTCATCACGGCCGAGAAGAAGAACATCCTGGTCGACGCCTTCGTCAAATGGCAGATCGCCGATCCGCGCCTGTACTACGTCAGCTTCACCGGCGACGAAAGCCGCGCGCGCGACCGCATGTCGCAGATCATCAAGGCGGCGCTCAACGACGAGATCACCAAGCGCACCGTGCGCGAAGTGATTTCCGGCGAGCGCGCCCGTGTGATGGAAGCGGTGCGCGAGAAGGTCGTGGCCGAAGCCAAAGAGATCGGCGTCGGCATCGTCGACGTGCGCCTCAAGCGCGTCGACTACATCGACCAGATCAACAACTCGGTGTACGAACGCATGCGCGCCGAGCGCGTGCGCGTGGCCAACGAACTGCGTTCGACCGGTGCCGCCGAATCCGAGCAGATCCGTGCGGATGCCGATCGTCAGCGCACCGTGATCATCGCTGAAGCGTTCCGCGACGCCGAGAAGATCAAGGGTGACGGCGATGCCAAGGCATCGGCGATCTATGCCGATTCGTTCGGCAAGAATCCGGAATTCGCCAAGTACTATCGTTCGCTCGAAGCGTACCGCGCCAGCTTCAAGGATCGCAGCGACGTGCTGGTGGTCGATCCGAGCTCGGAGTTCTTCAAGTACATGAAGGCGCCGGCGGCAGGGCGCTAAGCGCTAGCCTGCAGTGCTTGTCAAAGGGCTCTTGCGACAGCGAGGGCCCTTTTTACGTCGGGTTGGCAGGGGAGCCGCCAACCCTGCAATCGTGGCAGAATGTTAACCTGCCGACTTGTCTAGGCAGCATTCGCTGCCTCATCCCACCTGTTTTCGGTTAAAATCACCGATTCGGCGTTCGCGCCGCGCGTCGGCACGTCCATCGCTGCCCGCCTGTCACCAACTCCCATTACGCTGTTGCCCATGCCGAACTGGCTATTGCCTGAGAATATCGCCGATGTCTTGCCGTCCGAAGCGCGCAAGATCGAAGAGCTGCGCCGCCTGATGCTCGACAACTTCCGGCTGTACGGCTACGAGCTGGTCATGCCGCCGCTGCTCGAGTACACCGAGTCGCTGCTGGCCGGCGCCGGTCTAGATACCGATATCAAGACCTTCAAGGTCGTCGATCCGCAGTCGGGCCGCCTGCTCGGCCTGCGCGCCGACATGACCACGCAGGTGGCGCGCATCGACGCCCACCTGCTGAATCGCGAATCGATCACCCGCCTGTGCTACGCCGGCAGCGTGCTGCATACCCGTCCGTCGGGCCTGCACGCGACGCGCGAGCCGGTGCAGATCGGCGCCGAGATCTACGGCCACGCCGGCCTGGAAGCCGACGCCGAGATCCAGGAGCTGGCGCTCGGCACGCTGGCCCTGGCCGGCTTCGAAAAAGTGCGCCTGGACCTGGCCCACGTCGGCGTGCTGCGTGCACTGCTGAACGAAGACCCGGCCGCCAAGCGCGACGAGACCCAGATCTACAGCCTGCTGCGCGCCAAGGATGCGCCGGGCCTGGACGAGATCTCGACCAACTACTACCCGCAGACGCGCCAGGCGCTGCTCGCGCTGCCGCACCTGTACGGCGACGTCGAAGTGCTGGCGAAAGCGCGCGAAACGCTGCCGGCGCTGCCGGGCATTCAGCGCGCGCTGGCCGAACTGGCGGCGCTGGCGGCCTCGGCCATTGGCCGCGCCGATGTAGCGATCGACCTGGCCGACCTGCGCGGCTACCAGTACGAAAGCGGCGCCATGTTCGCGCTGTACGTGCCGGGCCTGCCGAATGCCGTCGCGCGTGGCGGCCGCTACGACCACGTGGGCGAGGCCTTCGGCCGTGCGCGTCCCGCGACCGGCTTCTCGCTCGACCTGCGCGAACTGGCGCGGCTGCTGCCGATCGCCGAGCGCAAGCATTCGATCCGCGCCCCGTGGGGCAACGCGCCCGAGCTGCGCGAAAAAATCGCTGACCTGCGCAAGGCAGGCGAAGTCGTGATCCAGAGCATGCCGGGTCACGACAATATTCAGGACGAGTTCGAGTGCGACCGCGTGCTCGTCCTCGAAAACGGAAATTGGATTCTCAAAAACTTAGGTTAAGTGATGTCAAATACTAACGTGGCAAAAAACGTCGTCGTCATCGGTACCCAGTGGGGCGATGAAGGCAAGGGCAAGATCGTCGACTGGCTGACCGACCACGCCGCCGGCGTGGTGCGTTTCCAGGGCGGCCATAACGCCGGCCATACCCTGGTGATCAAGGGCCAGAAGACCGCGCTGCAGCTGATCCCGTCGGGCATCATGCGCGAAGGCGTGGCCTGCTACATCGGCAACGGCGTGGTGGTCTCGGTGCCGGACGTGATGCGCGAGATCGACAAGCTGCAAGCGGCCGGCATCGAAGTCGTGTCGCGCCTGAAGATCTCGGAAGCCTGCCCGATCATCCTGCCTTACCACGTCGCCATCGACAAAGCCCGTGAAGCAAAACGCGGCGAGAACAAGATCGGCACCACCGGCAAGGGCATCGGCCCGGCCTACGAAGACAAGGTCGCGCGCCGCGCGATCCGTATCGCCGACCTGCTCAACGAAGAACGCTTCGCCGAAAAGCTCAAAGAGAACCTGGAATACCACAACCACGTGCTGGTGAACTACCTGGGCGCCGATCCGATCGACTTCCAGACCACCTACGACGATGCGATGGCACTGGTGCCGCGCCTGCGTCCGATGGTCGCCGACGTCTCGTCGCTGCTGTACGCCGCGCACAAAGAGGGCGGCAAGCTGCTGTTCGAAGGCGCCCAGGGTTCGCTGCTGGACGTCGACCACGGCACTTATCCGTTCGTCACCTCGTCGAACTGCGTGGCGGGCAATGCCGCCGCCGGTGCCGGCGTCGGCCCGAACATGCTGCACTACATCCTGGGCATCACCAAGGCCTACACCACCCGCGTCGGTTCGGGCCCGTTCCCGGCCGAACTGCCGACCGACGCCGGCGTCGGCGAGCACCTGTCGCGCGTCGGCCACGAGTTCGGCACCGTCACCGGCCGCGCCCGCCGCTGCGGCTGGTTCGACGCCGCGCTGCTGCGCCGCTCGGTGCAGATCAACGGCGTGTCGGGCATGTGCCTGACCAAGCTGGACGTGCTGGACGGCCTGGAGTCGCTCAAGCTGTGCACCGGCTACAAGATCGACGGCCGTAGTGTCGATATCTTCCCGGTCGGCGCCGAAGAAGCCGCCCTGTGCGAGCCGGTGTACGAAGAGATGCCGGGCTGGAGCGAGTCGACCGTCGGCGCCAAGTCGATGGCAGACCTGCCGGCCAACGCCCAGGCCTACATCAAGCGCATCGAAGAACTGGTTGGCGTACCGATCGACATGGTGTCGACCGGTCCTGACCGCGAAGAGACCATCGTCCTGCGCCATCCGTTCGCAGCATAATTTAGAAGATTTGGAGTACTGAAAGATGAACACCCCTGTATCGACCGACAAGGACCTGTGGGTTTCCTGGGACGACTACAACCGCCTGGTCGAGCGCCTGGCGCTGCAAGTGTATGAATCGAACTGGAAGTTCGACATGGTGCTGTGCCTGGCGCGCGGCGGCGTGCGTCCGGGCGACGTGATCTCGCGCATCTTCGACGTGCCGCTGGCGATCCTGTCGACCAGCTCGTACCGCGAAGAAGCCGGCACCAAGCAGGGCAACCTGGACATCGCCAAGTACATGACGATGACCAAGGGCCCGCTGGCTGGCCGCATCCTGCTGGTCGACGACCTGGCCGACTCCGGCGTGACCCTGCAGCGCGTGCGCGAGCACCTGCAGACCAACTACCCGGACGTCAGCGAAGTCAAATCGGCCGTCATCTGGGTCAAGGGTACCTCGGCCTTCAAGCCGGATTACCACCTGCAGGACCTGCCGCACAATCCGTGGATTCACCAGCCGTTCGAAGATTACGACGGCCTGCGTCCGCACCAGCTGTCGGCGTGGCTGAAGAAGTTCGAGAAGTAATCCGGTCGTTACGGGATGAATGAAGCAGGGAAGGGCGCGAGCTCTTCCCTGTTTTTTTATGCGCGCCGATTAAAGTAAAGACGGCGGCGCTTGAATATGCCCCGGGCATGGCCGGGCCGGTGACTTTTGTCCAGCCGTCTTAGATAATTGATCGGTTGAAACTTTCGATTGTCGACCGTGATTCTTCCTTTCCTGCGCCGCAGCGCTGTTGCTGCCCTGTTCGCCCTGCCGGTCTTGCCGGCAGCCCACGCCGCGGGACAAGCGTCCGCGCCTGAAGCACCCTCGAAGGCAGAACCGGCCGCCAAGCCGGTCGCGCCGGCCAAGCCTGTCATCCTGCGCGCGGCCGAGCGCGCCCTGATCGAAGTACAGGATGTACTGGAAACCGGCCCGCACCTGGGGCGCAATATCGAGCGCCTTGCCGAATATCAATTCAGTCCCGAGACCGCGCGCCTGCTGGAGCAGGCCATCGGCACCGCGTCACCGATTCGCATCGAGCGCCTCGGCAAGCGCGACGGCCAGGACGCCTACCGCCTGGTACTGCCGGCGCGCGAGCATACGCTGGAGGATGGCGTGCGCATCAGCTGGAGCGAGTCGCCGACCGAGCTGCGGGTCGACAAGAGCGGACGCCGTTTGACGTCGCGCGGCACCTGGGCGGCGCTCGACGTGCAAGGCAAGGAGATGGGCGTCGCCGCGCGCGACATGACGACCGCCACCGACCAGCGACTCGGCAAGGGCCGGCTGTGGTTCGGCACGATACAGGCCGATGTCGCGCACATCGATCTGCAGCTGCCCCAGCCGGGCCAGGGTGCGCGGCCCGGCCCGCCGGGCGAACCGGTCAGGATCGCCCTGGACGGCCTGAGTTTCAGCAGCCGCACCACCGAGCGCGCCAGCAAGATGGACATCGTGCAGCGCATGCGCATCGGCAGCATCGGCATCGCCGGCGAACAGGTGAGCAACCTGATCATGAACTACCGCCTCGACAACATCGACAAGCAGAACATGATCGAGATGACGGCGCGCGAACGCAAGATCAAGACCGAGGACACCGAGCGCAATGCGGCCGACCTGCTGTCGATGCTCAAGGACGTGGCGCGCGCATCGAGCAAGGCCGGCACCGCGCTCACCATCGAGCGCATCAGCGCCGACTACGGCGGCCACACCTTCACCCTGCAGGGACGGGTCGCGCTCAAGGGCGCGAAGGAAAGCGATTTCGACGACCTGGCGCAGCTGGTCAAGCGCGTCGACGCCAGGTTCGACATCGCGGTGCCGGTGGCGCTGGTGAAGGCCGGCGCGCTGTCGGCCGCCAAGCGCCAGCTGGCCGCGGCCGGCAATGCCGGCCAGGACCCGGCGGCGATGGCGCAGACCATGACCGATGTGGTGGTCGGCAAGTTGCTGGGAGAGGGCTTTGCCAAGCTCGACAAGGGCGTGCTGCGCGCCACCATCACGGTGCGCGGCGGTCAGCTGCGCGTCAATGGCAAAGAGGTGTCGCTGCCCAAGCCGCCGCCGCAGCCACCGGTCCCCGATGGCGGGCCGATGGCGGCGATGCCGGCGCGCCAGGTCAGCGGTTCCTGCACGATGCCGGAATTCCCGGCCGAAGTGGTCGCCAAGGACGCGCCGTTGGCACTGAGCCTGCGCGTGCATGTGGACGCGAGCGGCGTGCCGGGCCAGATCGCGTTGGTGGCGCCCAGCGCCTGGCCCGACTACGATCGCCAGGTTCTCGCTGCCCAGGCCGCTTGCCGCTATATCCCCGCGCTGCAGGGCAATACCCCGGTAGCGCAGACCCTCACGATCCGCATCACGCGCGATCCGGGCACCACACGGCCCTGAGCCTCGCTGCGCCGGCTGGCCCGGCAAGCCCTTCGCACATCGGCAAAACTGCCGATGTGCATATGCACTCTGCTAAGATTGCGGCCACGCCCTTGCCGCACTCGCCGCATCCGGGTTTGCCAACAATAACAAACCATGACCCAAAGCTTCTTCCAGACCTTCATCCTGCTCATCCTCGTCACCGACCCCTTTGGTAACGTCCCCCTGTTCGCCGCCGCCCTGAAAGACACGCCAATCGAACGCCGCGGCAAGATCGTGGTGCGCGAATGCGCGATCGCCTTCCTGTTGCTACTGGTGTTCATGTTCTTCGGCAAGCACTTCCTCGAAGCGCTGCACCTGAGCCCGGTGGCGCTGCGCATCGGCGGCGCCGTGATCCTGTTGATGATCGCGATCCGCATGATCTTCCCGCACCCCGATGGCGTGCTGGGCAAGAGCGAACACGGCGAGCCGTTCATCGTGCCGCTGGCGATTCCCGCGCTGGCCGGTCCGTCGGCACTGGCCACCGTGCTGCTGTTTTCCTCGACCAGCTTCACCGAAACCATGGTCCACGTGGCGGCGCTGGCCGCGGTCGGCGTGGTCTGGCTGGCAGTGTTCCTCAGTGCCGAGAAGCTGCAGCAAAAGCTCGGTCCACAGGTGATGACGGCATTCGAGCGCCTGATGGGCCTGATTCTGACGGCGATGTCGATCGAAATGCTGCTCGGCGGTATCCGCGAGTTCATACAGACCTTGTAACTCGTGCAAGCCGTGCGAGTGCCGACGCACGAATCTGGCACACTCTGGACACGCATGTGGCGTGTTACCAGGGAGTTGTCGGAGGAATGAATCGGGACCATGATCAAGGGCGGAAGCAGGGCAGGGAGTCAGAACCCCCGTCCGAATCGCTGCCGTTCCTGAGCGGCGGCGGCATGATGGGCGCGATGATGCGCGCCCACGACTGGTCGGCCTCGCCGCTCGGGCACCCGCGCACCTGGCCGCAGGCGCTGCGCACCGTGGTTGGCCTGATGCTCAACTCCAAGTTCCCGATGTTCGTGGCCTGGGGCGATGAGCTCGGCTTTTTGTACAACGATTCCTACATCGCCATCCTCGGCGAAAAGCATCCGAGCGCGCTGGGCCGGCGCTTCCACGACATCTGGGCCGAGATCTGGCAGGACATCTATCCGCTGATCGATCGCGCCATGAATGGCGAAGCCAGCTACATGGACCGGCTGCCGCTGCGCATGCGCCGCCACGGCTACGACGAGCAGACCTGGTTCCGCTTCTCGTATTCGCCGGTGCGTGGCGACGACGGCGCCGTGGCCGGCATGTTCTGCGCCTGCGTCGAGATGACCGGCGAGGTGCTGGCCCAGCGCTACCGGGACGAAGAGAACGAGCGCCTGGTGACGCTGTTCGAGCAGGCGCCCGGCATCATCGCCGTGCTGCGCGGGCCGGACCACGTGTTCGAGCTCACCAACCGTTCCTACCTGGCGCTGATCGGCCACCGCGCCCTGGTCGGTAAACCCGCGCGCGAAGCGCTGCCCGAAGTGCAGGGGCAGGGCTTCTTCGAGCTGCTCGACCACGTGTACCAGAGCGGCCAGCCGTTCGTCGGCCACGCCGTGCCGCTGCGCGTGCAGCGCGACCAGAACGATCCCAATGCGCCGCTCGAAGAGCGCTTCATTGACTTCGTCTACCAGCCGATCCACGACGCGCACGGCAAAGTGTCGGGCATCTTCGTCGAAGGCAGCGACGTCACCGCGCGCAAGCGCATCGAGGACGAACTGCGCGCCGCCAACCGCCAGAAGGACCAGTTCCTGGCGATGCTGGCGCACGAGCTGCGCAATCCGCTGGCGCCGATCACCACCGCGGCGCAGCTGCTGCAGCGCGGCCAGATGGACCCGCCCGGCATCCAGCGCGCCAGCGACATCATCGCGCGCCAGGCCGCCCACATGACAGCGCTGGTGAACGATTTGCTGGACGTGTCGCGCGTGACGCGCGGCCAGGTAACGCTCAGCCGCGAACCGCTCGACATGACGGCGATCGTGGGCGAAGCGGTAGAGCAGGTGCGCCCGTTGATCGACACCCGCCACCACACGCTGCAGGTCGAGACCGCGCCCGAATCGTTGCGCGTGGAGGGCGACCGCACGCGCCTGATCCAGGTGCTGTCGAACATCCTGAACAACGCCGCCAAGTACACGCCGCCGGGCGGACGCATCGTGCTGCGCGCCGGCGTCGAGGCCGACTGCGTGACGATCGCGGTGCGCGACAACGGGCAGGGGATCGACCCGCCGGTGCTGCCGTATATCTTCGACCTGTTCATCCAGGCAGAGCGCACGCCCGACCGTTCGCAGGGCGGGCTTGGATTGGGACTGGCGCTGGTGAAAAGCCTGGTGGCGCTGCATGGCGGACGGGTCGATGCGCGCAGCGAAGGGCCGGGCACGGGGAGCGAGTTCGTGGTGCACCTGCCGCGGCTGGTGCCGTCTGGCGTGGAGGAGGAGGTATCGGAGGCCGTGGCGGCGAGCGCTGGCCAGGGTTTGCGCATCCTGGTGGTGGACGACAACGTCGACGGCGCCGAGATGCTCGGCACGCTGCTGGAGATGAATGGCTACCAGACCACGCTGGCCTTCAATGGCGAGGATGGACTGGCCAGCGCGCTGCGCGTGCGGCCCGACGTTTGTCTGCTCGACATCGGATTGCCCGATATCGACGGGCACGAACTGGCGCGGCGTTTGCGCGGGATGCCGGAGACGTCAGGCGCGATGCTGGTGGCGCTAACGGGGTATGGGCAGGTGGAAGACCAGCAGCGGGCGCGCAAGGCGGGGTTCGATCATCACCTGGTCAAGCCGGCGGATCTGACCAAGTTGCTGGAGTTGTTGGCCACGGTATGAGCCCAGTGGCGAAATCATCGCCAGCTCAATCGCATTCGTTAGCCGAAAAACCGTCACCCCCGCGAAGGCGGGGGCCCAAGTTTGTCAGCGTTTCGGTAACGCCAGCAGAACTTGGGCCCCCGCCTTCGCGGGGGTGACGGGCTTCTTGTAACTGAAGGCGTTGCCGGTCCGCGCGAGGACCGCGCGATCATGCGGCCTACTTGCCGAGCATCGACACCACGTTGTCCGCCCCCGGCGCCCCAAACGCCTGCTGCTTGAGCACATGCAGCTGATCGCGCACCTGCGCCGCCTTCTCGAACTCGAGGTTCTTGGCGTGATCGACCATGAGCTTCTCGAGACGCTTGATCTCCTTGCTGATCTGCTTCTCGCTCATCGACTCGACCTTGGCTGTCGCCTCGTCTTCGTGGATGCCCTCGACCATGGCCTTCTGCGCGGCGTTGCTGTACACGCCGTCGATCATTTCCTTGATCTTCTTCTGCACACCCTTCGGCGTGATGCCGTTGGCTTCGTTGAAGGCGATCTGCTTGGCGCGGCGGCGTTCGGTTTCGTCGATCGCGCGGCGCATCGAATCGGTGATCTGGTCGCCGTACAGGATCGCCACGCCGTTCAGGTTACGCGCCGCGCGGCCGATGGTCTGGATCAGCGAACGTTCGGAACGCAGGAAGCCTTCCTTGTCCGCATCCAGCACCGCCACCAGCGACACTTCCGGCAAGTCCAGGCCCTCGCGCAGCAGGTTGATGCCGACCAGCACGTCGAAGGTGCCCAGGCGCAGGTCGCGCAGGATTTCCACCCGCTCCACGGTTTCGATATCGCTGTGCAGATAGCGCACCTTGATGCCATGATCGCCCAGGTACTCGGTCAGCTGCTCGGCCATGCGCTTGGTCAGCGTGGTCACCAGCACGCGCTCGTCCTTGGCGATGCGGTCGTTAATCTCGCTCATCAGGTCGTCGACCTGCGACAGGGCCGGGCGCACGATGATCTGCGGGTCGACCAGGCCGGTCGGGCGCACCACCTGCTCGACCACATTGTCGGCCTTGCCCTGTTCGTACTCGGCCGGCGTGGCCGAGACGAAAATGGTCTGGCGCGCCTTGCCTTCGAATTCCTGGAATTTCAGCGGCCGGTTGTCCAGCGCCGACGGCAGGCGGAAGCCGTAGTCGACCAGGTTGGTCTTGCGCGAACGGTCGCCGTTGTACATCGCGTTGAGCTGGCCGATCATCACGTGCGACTCGTCCATGAACATGATCGCGTCCTTCGGCAGGTAGTCGATCAGGGTCGGCGGCGGTTCGCCCGGCATCGCGCCGGACAGGTGGCGCGAGTAGTTCTCGATGCCTTTCGTGAAGCCGATCTCGGCCAGCATCTCGAGGTCGAAGCGGGTGCGCTGTTCGAGGCGCTGCTCTTCGATCAGCTTGTTCTGCTGGCGGAATTCTTCCAGCCGGTCGCGCAGCTCGGCCTTGATCGATTCGACCGCGCGCAACACGGTCGAGCGCGGCGTGACATAGTGCGAGCCCGGATACACGGTAAAGCGCGGAATCTTCTGGCGCACGCGGCCGGTCAGCGGGTCGAACAGCTGCAGCGATTCGATCTCGTCGTCGAACATCTCGACGCGGATCGCCAGTTCGGCGTGCTCGGCCGGGAAGATGTCGATGGTGTCGCCGCGCACGCGGAAACTGCCGCGCGAGAAATCCATCTCGTTGCGGGTGTACTGCATCTGGATCAGGCGCGCGATGATGTCGCGCTGCGCCACCTTGTCCTTGTGGCGCAGCGTCAGGATCATCTTGTGGTATTCGTTCGGATTACCGATACCGTAGATCGCCGACACCGTGGCCACGATGACCACGTCGCGCCGCTCCATCAGCGACTTGGTGCACGACAGGCGCATCTGCTCGATGTGCTCGTTGATCGACGAGTCCTTTTCGATGAACAGGTCGCGCTGCGGCACATAGGCTTCCGGCTGGTAGTAATCGTAGTAGGAGACGAAATACTCGACCGCGTTCTGCGGGAAGAACTCGCGGAACTCCGAATACAGCTGTGCCGCCAGGGTCTTGTTCG
This sequence comes from Massilia sp., assembly GCF_031995545.1. Lineage (GTDB taxonomy): Bacteria > Pseudomonadota > Gammaproteobacteria > Burkholderiales > Burkholderiaceae_D > Telluria. The sequence continues at coordinate 193,601 of NZ_DAMAGA010000002.1, read as the reverse complement.
GCGCGAACACGATCGCCGGACGCCCGGCGCGCGCGATCACGTTGGCCATCGTATAGGTCTTGCCCGAGCCCGTTACGCCGAGCAGCGTCTGGTACGACAGGCCATCCTCGATGCCCTCGACCAGGCCTTCGATCGCGGTCGGCTGGTCGCCGGCGGGCGGGAAGGGCTGATGCAGCTTGAAGGGCGAATCCGGGTAGGTGATGACGGTCGGTTCGGGAGAAGTTGCGATGGATAAATCAGCCATACTTTCAGACCTTTGCTAGAATGAGAATCCGCTTGCGGCCTTGCATATCAAGGGCCGCTGTCTATACAACCGCTGCGAACCCAGCCGACAAACTTAGTTTATCACGATGACTTCCACTGCCTCTGCCAGCTTATTTGGCGCCATTGAAATGGCCCCGCGCGACCCGATCCTGGGCATCACCGAAGCCTTCAATGCCGATACCAATCCCGCCAAGATCAACCTCGGCGTGGGCGTGTACTACGACGACAATGGCAAGGTTCCACTGCTGGCTTGCGTGCAGAAAGCGGAAGCGAAACTGATGGAGCAGCCTGCGCCGCGCACCTACCTGCCGATCGACGGCCTGGCGGCGTACGACAAGGCGGTGCAAGAGTTGGTATTTGGTGCCGACAGCGCCGTAATTCAAGAGAAGCGTGCGATCACCGTGCAGGCCCTGGGCGGCACCGGCGCACTCAAGATCGGCGCCGATTTCCTCAAGCGCTTCGTGCCGCACGCCGACGTCTACATCAGCGACCCGAGCTGGGAAAACCACCGCGCGCTGTTCGAAAGCGCCGGTTTCACCGTGCACAACTACGCCTACTACGACGCGGCTACCCGCGGCGTGAACTTCGACGGCATGCTGGCTGCTTTGAAAGCAATGCCGGCCGGCTCGATCGTCGTGCTGCACGCCTGCTGCCACAACCCGACCGGCGCCGACCTGTCGCAAGAGCAATGGGACCAGGTCATCGCGGCAGTGAAGGCCGGCGGCCTGCTGCCGTTCCTGGACATGGCGTATCAGGGCTTCGCCGACGGCATCGCCGAAGACGGCGCCGTGGTGCGCCGCTTTGCCGATACCGGCATGCCGCTCCTGGTGTCGAACTCGTTCTCGAAGTCGTTCTCGCTGTACGGCGAGCGCGTCGGCGCGCTGTCGATCGTCGCCACCAGCGGCGAAGAAGCGGCGCGCGTGCTGTCGCAACTCAAGCGCGTGGTGCGCACCAACTACTCGAACCCGCCGACCCACGGCGGCAAGGTGGTCGCCACCGTGCTGTCGACCCCGGAACTGCGCCAGCTGTGGGAAGAGGAACTGGCCGGCATGCGCGTGCGTATCCGCGAAATGCGCGGCGCCATGGTCGAGAAGCTCAAAGAGAAAGCCCCGGGCCACGACTTCGAATTCGTGCGCCAGCAGGTGGGCATGTTCTCGTACTCGGGCCTGACCAAGGAGCAAGTGGGCAAGCTGCGCGACGAGTCGATCTACGCGGTGGACACCGGCCGTATCTGCGTGGCGGCGCTGAACTCGAAGAACATCGATCGCGTCGTTGACGCGATTGCCAAAGTTCTCTAAAATCGCGGCTCTCCGCACTTGCAGCAGCAGGTTCGGAGAGCAGCAAAGCAGGGCAGGTCGACAGCGGATTCGTTTGCAAGTTTGACAGAAACGTTTCACCAACCCTATAATGCATGCATCAATTCCCTGATAGCTCAGTCGGTAGAGCGACGGACTGTTAATCCGCAGGTCCCTGGTTCGAGTCCAGGTCGGGGAGCCAGAATTAGAAAAGGCCGCATCTCAGGATGCGGCCTTTTTCGTTTGCGCGCCGAACGCGCACGGGGAGCTTTATGAAGCAACTGCCAAACAGCCATGCCACCCTGATCGAGGGACAGATGTTCCGCTTTGCCAAGTCCGGGCAGGGCAGTCCATCGATCGTCCTGCTTGCCGGCCCCGGCGGGCCGCTCGATTCCTGGTACAAGCTGTATCCCGAGATCGAGCAGCTCGGCACGGTGTTCGCCTACGACCGCCCCGGCGTCGGCGGCAGCGCCAAGCCGCGTGAGGCACAGTACGGCGAGACCGTGGTGGCGCAGCTGCGCCTGCTGCTGCGCGCGGCCGGCGTCGAGCCGCCGTTCGTGCTGGTCGGGCATTCGTTCGGCGGCCTGCACGCCAACCTGTTCGCGCGCGAATTCGCGGACGAGGTGGCCGGGGTGCTGTTCCTGGAAGCGACCGCGCCGGAAGACGTCACCGGTCTGAAGCAGTTCCAGGCGCCGTGGCAGCGCGCCTTCATTCGCCTGCTCGACCGGGTGTCGCCGCGCGACAAGTTCGACGAGATCCGCAACCAGATGGAAACCCTGCGCGACATCGACGAGGCGCCGGCCTTCCCGCCGGTGCCGGTGACGGTGCTGTCGGGCGGCAAGCGCCTGCCGCGCTGGCTGGTGCCGCAGGCATTGGTGCGCGAGCGCGAGCGCACCCAGCTGGGGCTGGCGGCGCTGTCGCCGCTGGGCGAGCGGGTGGTGGCGCAGCACAGTGCGCACTTTCCGCAGACGTCGGAGCCGGAGGTGGTGCTGGACGCGCTCAGGCGGCTGGTCGCGCGCGTTCGGCGCGGCTGAGCGGCGTCAATTGACGTGTTTCGCGATTGAACCCTTGCGAAATCGAAAACAACCGGTATAATGCGGCCTCCATTCCCTGATAGCTCAGTCGGTAGAGCGACGGACTGTTAATCCGCAGGTCCCTGGTTCGAGTCCAGGTCGGGGAGCCAGAACAAGAGAAGGGCTGCGTCGGAAGATGCGGCCCTTTTTGCATTTGCCTGTACTTTGGACTTACTTCCTATAGCCTGCGCATTTCTTTCATGGGCTGAATCGGCCACTCACACTTTTATGGTTAGGAAATGTAAATTTTATAGATCGTGATTATACATTCGACAGGCGGTGTTGATGTTAAGCAGGCTTGTAAATACCTGATTTCCCTAGCAATAGACTCGAACATGGGTATAATTATTGCTCTGCAATCAATTGCGTTCGCGCCGAAATTTGAACTGAATTGATTTCTTGATTAACTACTATAATATTCATAACTATGAAAGTGTTCATAAGTTGGTCTGGGGAAATTAGTCATCGTGTAGCCAAAGTTTTGCGAGATTGGTTACCCTCAGTTATCCAGACTGTAGAGCCGTACGTTTCGTCTGAAGATATTGATAAGGGTACCCGTTGGTCTACGGATATCGCTGGGGAGCTAAGTGCATCGAGTTATGGGATTATTTGTTTAACGCGTGATAACCTCGCTGCTCCATGGATTAATTTTGAGGCGGGGGCGCTTGGTAAAAGTGTTGAGAAAAGCCGGGTAAGCCCATTTCTATTTGATCTTAAGCGGTCGGAAATTAGTGGTCCTATTCTTCAGTTTCAATCGACTATTGAGGAGAAAGATGATGTATTCAAACTTCTTCAGTCAATCAATAGCGCTTGTGAAAAAGACGGGCTTGATGATGTTCGACTCGCCAAAACGTTTGAAGTATGGTGGCCACGACTCGATGAAGAATTAAAGCAGATTAGGGCTTCGTTGCCCAAAGTGGAGCAAAAAGCCAAAGAGTTGCCTAAGCAGGCTCGAACTGAGAGCGTCCTTGAGGAATTATTGGAACTTACTCGAAATAACCATAAGATTCTTCGAGACCCGACGTCGCTACTTCCGCCGGACTATGTTTCGTCACTGTTGCTGCAAGATCGACATGAAGAAAGAATTCCTTCACCAGTTCTTGCGGATCTGCAGCGATATACATTGGAAGCTCGCTCTGCGCTTGAGCAACTCCGTCATGAGCTGATAACGCCAAATTCGCTCGTTGACATCGCGATTAAAGCGGTTGAAAAATTGGATATGCCCATACGCTATATCGTTAAGGAAGGTCATTTGCGCAGGCCGCTTGCTGCAAGGAATCGTTTCTCGTTGGATGCAGGTGTTAAAAACTGATAATCTGCAGCTCCGTGGTTCAGATCCAAGTTGGGTTATAGCAAGAGCGGGGGCATATAGATGTGCCCCTTTTTTACTAATGTGAGGGTATAAAAATAAGCATACAGTTGACAGTGCAGCTTTTCTAAGAGACGGTTTTAAAGCTTACCAGAAATGTATCCGGCGCAGTAAGGACGAGCCAAGGGCGATATAAATCATGACCTCGGAGACGTCGATGCATTGCTCGTAATCGCGTACCGAACGACGATAGCGCATTAACAATGTGAACGTTCTCTCGACGACCCAGCGGCACGGCTGACTAGGAAGCCCGTCTGGCCCTGCAAACCTTGGACGATCTCCACCGTATAGGCAAGGAAAGCGGCTTTGGCTAGCTGTGTGCGTCGGTCATAAGCCGCATCACCAAACAGAGGTTTGGCCCGAGGCCAGCGCTTGACCAATGCATCAAGCCCAACTGGGCGCCAGCCGAGTCAACGAAATCGACAGGCGTCAGGTTTACTGCTAGCGGGTGCCCATCGGTATCGACCGCAATATGCCCAGGCTGTGTAAAAACGTAGGCCGATGTAAACGAAACCGGTCAGGTAAACGTTGAGGAAGTATCTCATCACTGGGGTGCCAATTGAAGCGCTTTATCGAAGGCGAACATCGCGGGCAAGGGGGGCGCTGCTTCCTGAGCTTCTGGACGACTACGTAACTCAGGATAATCCGGTTCGTGTAGTCGATGTATTTGTTGAAGAACTTGATCTTTGCAGTCTCGGATTCGAGCGCGTACACCCGGCCAAGACTGGACGACCGGCTTACCATCCCGCTGTGCTGCTCAAGCTCTACATTTACGGCTACCTCAATCGTATCCAATCGAGCCGGCGACTTGAACGCGAGGCCCAGCGCAACGTCGAACTGATGTGGCTCACTGGACGCCTGGCGCCCGATTTCAAAACGATTGCGAACTTCCGAAAAAATAACGGCAAAGCGATCGGTAAAGTCTGCCGGCAGTTCGTCGTGCTGTGCCAGCAACTGGATCTTTTTCCGGATGCAGTCGTCGCTATCGACGGCAGCAAATTCAAGGCCGTTAACAGCAGCGACCGGAATTTTACCGATGCAAAACTCAAGCGCAGGATAGCGGAGATCGAAGCGAACATTGGTCGCTATTTAGCAGAACTCGATACCGCTGATCGGCATGAGCCGGCTACTGCACATTCGAAAAGCGCTCGTCTCAATGACAAGATCGCAGCGATGAAATCTCAAATGGCGACGCTCAGGGAAATTGAAGCGAAGCTGATAGAGACTGGGGAAACGCAGATTTCACTCACCGACCCGGACTCGCGCGCGATGATAACGCGCGGTTCGGGAATTGTTGGCTACAACGTGCAGACTGCAGTCGACGCCAAGCATCATTTTATCGTTGAGCATGAGGTCACTAATAACGGCAGCGACCGCGACCAACTGTCAGGTATGGCCAAGAAAGCCCGCGCCGCAATCGGCACGACGAAACTCACAGCAATTGCCGATCGCGGCTACTTCAAGGGCGAAGAAATTCTTGTCTGTCATGAGGCTGGCATCTCAGTCCTGGTACCGCCTACGAAGACTTCCGGGGCCAAGGCCGATGGCCGATTCGACAAGGCCGACTTCATTTACGACTCGCAAAAGAACGAATATCGCTGCCCGGCAGGTGAATCCCTGATATGGCGTTTCGCAAGCGTTGAAAAGGGTATGAAGCTGCATCGGTACTGGAGCTCGAACTGCAAGGGCTGCCACCTCAAGGACAAGTGCACGCCGAGTGCGCAACGGCGAGTGTCCCGCTGGGAGCATCAGAACGTGCTCGATGAGATGCGAAGGCGCCTTGAGCAGAATCCCGACGCCATGCGAATTCGGCGGTCCTCAGTCGAGCATCCGTACGGGACGATCAAATCCTGGATGGGGGCGACACACTTTCTGACGAAAGGACTGGAAGGCGTTGCAACCGAGATGAGCCTGCACGTGCTCGCATATAATTTCCGGAGATTGATAGCGGTACTCGGCATCACTGGCATGCTGGCCGCGATCCGGGCCTGTGCCCGTTTTCTGCAGCGTTTTAGCTTGTTCTGGAGGCTTCGTTTGCTCGAACTGCCGAAAGTGTCGGGCAGAGGTCAGGAGGCGCCACAGCCCTTCCTGGCACTCCACAATTAACCGAAAACTTGCTGTAACTGGTACCGCTGCCCGATTTCACGTTTTTACACGGCCTGTGCCGTTTGCGCCCGCTGACCTTTCTTGTGCACGTCATAACCTCTTTCACGCGCGCCTGTCGCTTTCACCGACTGGCTATCGACAATGTCGTCCGAGCGCCACTACGCGCTGCTCGCGCATCTGATCAGCATCAGCGCCAAGTCGTGGATCGTCTGGAACAGGAAGCATCGCATTAGGCGATAGAACCAGTATTACACATTCTGATAGGGCGGGACGTCGTTGGGAGGTATCCGCCATTCGCAGCCCGTACGGATTAGGTAGCGCAATGCGTTGACGATCTCGCGACGGTCTGTCCTCCGCAGACGGCGGTACCTGCCTTACCAGGCAAAAGCGGCTCGATGAGCTCCCATTCCTGATCGCTAGTATCGGTCGTATAGCCCCGCCGCTCCCTGCGCTCTACCACCTTGTGCCGCGTTCGCTACTCTTCTGTCCACATGGCCTGCCCCTTGTCAGAACCGTGTAGACATCATAGTTGCTTCTGAGTTTTTAAACTGTCTCTAAAGACTATTATCCCAACGAAAGTGCAATTCCAATTTTTGCGCATAACTCACTAACGCATGTGTTCTCGCCATGCGATTTAGTAGGCCCCGCCTTTTATGGAGATGGTATTGGTAGAGGGGGGAAGTGTGCGGTGCAAATTGCATTGACAGTACTGCTGATTATTGAGCGGCTTACCGTTTCCCCAACACTGGCTTGATCTTCGCCGCCGCCTCTAAAGCCCGCTCACGCGCCGCCTCAGTGGTGTCAGCTATAGCTAGCGCTACCCCCATGCGCCGGCGCGCAAACGACTCGGGCTTGCCGAACAGCCGCACGTCCGCGCCCGGCACCCGCAGCGCCTCGGCCACGCCTTCGAACGCGATCCCGGCTTTATCCAGCTGTCCATAGATCACGGCAGACGCTCCCGGCGCACGCAGCGCCACATTGGTCGGCAACCCCAGGATCGCCTTCGCATGCAGTTCGAACTCGCTCTGCACCTGGCTCGCCATCGTCACCATCCCGGTATCGTGCGGCCGCGGGCTCACTTCCGAGAACCACACCATATCGCCCTTGACGAACAGCTCCACGCCGAACACGCCCAGCCCGCCCAGGTTGGCCGTGACCTTGGCCGCGATATCGCGCGCACGCTCGAGCGCCAGCGGCTGCATCGGATGCGGCTGCCACGATTCGACGTAATCGCCCTGCACCTGCTTGTGGCCGATCGGCTCGCAGAAACTGGTTTCGACCTGGCCGTCGGCACCGAACGAGCGCACCGTCAGCAGCGTGATCTCGTAATCGAAATCGATGAAGCCTTCCGCGATCACGCGCCCGGCGTCGACCCGGCCGCCGGCGGCGGCGTAGTTCCAGGCGGCCTGCACGTCGCCGGCGCCGTCGAGCTTCGACTGGCCCTTGCCCGACGACGACATCACCGGCTTGACCACGCACGGGAAGCCGACCGCGGCGCAGGCTTCCTGCAGCTCGGCCAGGCTGCTGGCGAAGCGGTAGGGCGAGGTCGCCAGGCCGAGTTCCTCGGCCGCCAGGCGGCGGATGCCTTCGCGGTTCATGGTCAGCTGGGCGGCGCGCGCGGTCGGGATGCAGGTGATGCGGCCCGCGGCTTCGAGTTCGGCCAGCTTGTCGGTGGCGATCGCTTCGATCTCGGGCACCACCAGGTCGGGCTGCTCCTGCGCGATCAGGGCTTCGAGTGCGGCGCCGTCGGTCATGTCGATCACGTGAGCGCGATGCGCCACCTGATGGCCGGGCGCGTTCGGGTAGCGGTCGACGGCGATTACTTCGACGCCCAGGCGCTGCAGGGCGATGATCACTTCCTTGCCCAGTTCGCCTGAGCCGAGGAGCATGACTTTGGTGGCGGAAGGGGACAAGGGCGTGCCGAGGGTGCGGGGATGGGTCATGGTGTTGGTGTGAAGAGTGAGGGAATGCATGGGGCGCAGGCGCCGGAATGGATGCGACTATAGCAAACGCGGCCCGGCGCTGCAGGCGGCCATGGCAGCCCGAACGATTCGATTGCAATCGAGCACTGGTCAAATTGAAATCGCCCGGCTATAATATTGCCTCAATTCCCTGATAGCTCAGTCGGTAGAGCGACGGACTGTTAATCCGCAGGTCCCTGGTTCGAGTCCAGGTCGGGGAGCCAGAATAGTGAAGAGGCCGCATCGCAAGATGCGGCCTTTTTGTTTTGCGCGCGGATCTCGAATGCTGGCGGCGTAAAGATGTCGCAACACCGTGAAAGGCGTTACGATGTTCTTTTCGAAAGGAGCCCCATGACCCGCACGTTCAGGATCGCCGCGATCGCCGGCGACGGTATTGGCAAGGAAGTCCTCCCCGAGGGCATCAAGGTGCTGCAGGCGGCCGCCGAGCGCTTCGGCCTGCAGATCGAATACACCCACTTCGCCTGGGCCAGCTGCGACTACTACCTCGAGCACGGCGACATGATGCCGCCCGACTGGAAAGAGCAACTCTCAAGCATGGACGCGATCTACTTCGGCGCGGTCGGCTGGCCGGCCACGGTGCCGGACCATATCTCGCTGTGGGGCTCATTGATCAAGTTCCGGCGCGAGTTCGACCAGTACATCAACCTGCGCCCGGTGCGCCTGTTCGACGGCGTGCCGTGCCCGCTGGCCGGCAGGAAGCCGGGCGACATCGACTTCTTCGTGGTGCGCGAAAACACCGAGGGCGAATATACGAACCTGGGTGGCATCATGTTCCCCGGCACCGAGCGCGAAGTGGTGATCCAGGAGTCGGTGTTCTCGCGCCACGGCGCCGACCGCGTACTCAAGTACGCTTTCGAACTGGCCAATGCGCGCCAGCGGCGGCACCTGACGGTGGCCACCAAGTCCAACGGCGTCGCCATCAGCATGCCGTGGTGGGATGGCCGCGCCGACGCCGTCGGCCAGGGCTATCCGGACGTCACGGTCGACAAGCAGCACATCGACATCCTGTGCGCGCGCTTCGTGCTGCAGCCGAACCGCTTCGACGTGGTGGTGGCGTCGAACCTGTTCGGCGACATCCTGTCCGACCTCGGCCCGGCCTGCACCGGCACCATCGGCCTGGCGCCGTCGGGCAACCTGAATCCGGAGCGCAACTTCCCGTCGCTGTTCGAGCCGGTGCACGGTTCGGCGCCGGACATCGCCGGCAAAGGCGTCGCCAATCCGATCGCCATGATCTGGTCGGGGGCGATGATGCTGGCCTTCCTTGCTGACGATCCGGATGCGGCAACGGGCGCCGGCCCGCAACTGCGCCAGGCGCACGACGTCATCGTGGCAGCGATCGAGCAGGTGCTGCGCGACGGCCCGCGCACCGGCGACCTCGGTGGCACGGCGCCGACCGTGGAGGTGGGCGACGCCATCGCCGCCATCGTCAGGCAGGCATGACGTAGTCTGACGCAGGGTGGACGGCTATGCCGTCCACGCGTTCAAATCAGGTACGCATCGCCGATCATGCGCGTCACCGGTTCTTCTTCTTGTTCGAGGTATGGGTGCGCGTATAGAACTCGGGCGGCTTTTTGGCCACCCAGTCGATGAAGGTGCGGATATCGGCATGCGTGCGCAGCGCGTCCCAGGTGTGATAGGTCTGCAGCAGCTCGCGCTCGGTGAAGGCCGAGTGGATCTTGCGGTGGCAGATCTTGTGGATCGGGAACTGTTCCTTGCCCTTGAAGGTCTTCGGGATCAGGTGATGGCGGTCGATATTGACGGTCCCGAGCAGTCTGCCGCAGAGTGGACAATGCTCTTCATGCACGGTAACTCCTTGTTGTGTTCAGTACGCATATGGGATATGGTGCTAAAGGCAGGATGCACAAGCAGGATGCACAAGTGTTGACCCGTGAATAGCGATCACAATAAGGCGGTTCGGACTCTTGTTATAGGGTAATGGTGTAAAATTTAACCTTACCGTTTTGCAACATTTCCAACACCCCTGAAAGCGACGCAGTTGCAATGATCGAAGACGACTTCACCAGTTGTTCCGTGCTGTTGATCGACGATGAATCCTTCGCACAGGACATCATCGCGCATGGCCTGAAGGGCTGTGCCGGGCACCAGCTATGCTACGAGTCGAGCGCCGCGCGTGCGGTCGACGTCGCGCGCGAGGTCAAGGCGACCGTCGTGCTGGTCGACCTGCGCATGCCCGAAGTCGACGGCTTCGATGTCACCGCGGCGCTGCGCGCCCACCCCGACACGCACGACGTGCCGGTGATCCTGCTTTCTTCCGAAGACGACCCCGACATCAAGGCCAAGGCCTTCGCCGTCGGCGCCAACGACTACATGGTCAAGTGGCCCGACCCGCGCGAACTGGTGGCGCGGGTGCGCTACCACAGCGCCGCCTACATTGCGCGGCGCGAGCGCGACCAGGCCTTCGCTTCGCTGCGCCTGAGCCAGGAACAACTGGCGGCCAGCCAGTCGGCATTGCACCAGGCGCAAAAGATGGAGGCGATCGGCCAGCTCACCGGCGGCGTCGCCCACGACTTCAATAACGTGCTGCAGATCATCGGCGGCAACCTGCAGCTGCTGAAACTGGTCGGCGCCCTCAACGAACAGGCGCGCACCCGGGTCGAGATGGCGCTGTCGGGCGTCGAGCGCGGCGCCAAGCTGGCCTCGCACCTGCTCGCGTTCGCACGCCGCCAGCCGCTGCAGTCGGTGGTGATCGACCCCGGCCACCTGCTGCGCGAGATGGACGACATGATGCGCCGCGTGCTCGGTTCGAACACGCGCGTGGTGACCGAGATCGCGCCCGGCCTGGGCAGCACCAATGTCGACCCCAACCAGCTCAACAACGTGCTGCTGAACCTGGCGATCAATGCGCGCGACGCCATGAGCGGTGGCGGCACGCTGACCATCCGCGCCAGGAACGCGGCGCCGGACGACGATCTGCCGGCCGAAGTGCCGAAGAGTGATTACGTCATGCTCGAGATCGCCGACACCGGCGGCGGCATGCCGCCGGACGTGCTGCGGCGCGCCTTCGAACCGTTCTTCACCACCAAGCCGACCGGGCAGGGCACCGGCCTGGGCCTGTCGATGGCCTACGGCTTCGTCAAGCAGTCCGGTGGCGAGATCGTCCTGCGCAGCGAAGTCGGCCAGGGCACCAGCGTGCGCATCTATCTGCCGCGCAGCAACGCCGCCCTGCACGTGACCGAGCCCGAGCAGCACGGCCCGCTGGCCGGCGGCCTGGAAACCATCCTGGTGGTCGAGGACGAAGAAGACGTGCGCTCATCCACCTGCGGCATCTTGTCGGCGCTCGGCTACGACGTGCTGGAAGCGGGCGACGCGGCCGCTGCGGCGGCGATCATCGAAAGCGGGCGCCAGGTCGACCTGGTGTTCACCGACGTGATCATGCCGGGGCCGGTCAGCAGCCTGCAGCTGGGCGAGATCGTGGCGCGCCACCAGCCGGATTGCCAGATCCTGTACACCTCGGGCTATGCCGAGGGCGTGCTGGCGCACGAAGGCAAGCTGGACGCATCGGTGCACCTGTTGCAAAAGCCCTATCACCCGGACGCGCTGAGCGCGCGCATCCGCCACCTGCTGCGGCGCGCGAAACACCGCACCAGCAGCAGCGCCGGCAATGGTGTCGGCAAAAGCGCCGCCTACCTGAACCTGAACTGAGCGAACCCGGACTGGACGCTGGCGCGCGAGCGCAGGCGGACATGAAAACGCCGGCCTGAAGCGGCCGGCGTAATGGTGTTGCCGATGCCGGCGTCGTTGCCGGCACGCTGCTTACTTCGGTTTGACGTAGCGGCGCGAGCCCGGCGGCGGTTCGTTGAGCACCGCCCAGAAGATGCCGAGGTCGGCGATCGCGCGCACGAACTCGGTGAAGTCCACCGGTTTCACCACATAGGCATTCACGCCCAGCTGGTAGCTGCGCACCACGTCCTGTTCTTCCTTGGACGAGGTCAGCATCACCACCGGCACCGGTTTCAGCGCTTCGGTGTTGCGGATTTCCTTCAATACTTCGAGGCCGTCGATCTTCGGCAATTTCAGGTCGAGCAGGATCACGGCCGGGCTGCCGACCGCGCGTTCGGCGAATTCGCCGCGCCGGTTCAGGTAGTCGAGCGCTTCGGCGCCGTCGCGGACCACTACGACCTCGTTGGCCAGCTGGCTCTTCGACAGGGCGATGAGCGTCAGTTCCAGGTCGTGGGGATTGTCTTCCACCAGGAGGATGGGCTTGAGCATGGTTGGTCTCAGGTTGGGGTAAGTTGTTTCGGGATACTGAACGAGAAGGTCGCGCCTTCTCCTTGTTTCGATTCGGCCCACACGCGGCCGTTATGGCGCTCGACGATGCGGCGCACATTGGCCAGGCCGATGCCGGTGCCCTGGAAGTCTTCCATCCGGTGCAGGCGCTGGAACACGCCGAACAGCTTGTGCACGTAGTCCATGTTGAAGCCGGCGCCGTTGTCGGCCACGTGGAACACGGTCTCGTCGCTACCGTTGTTGCTGACCTGCTCGGACCAGATGCGGATCACCGCCGGGTCGCGCGCACTCGTGAACTTGACCGCATTCGACAGCAGGTTGAACAGCGCCAAGTGCAGGAAGGTCGGGTCGGCATGGATGGTCGGCAGGGCGTCGATGTGCCAGTCGACATTGCGCTGGCCAATCTCGATGCCGAGCTTGTCGATGCAGGCTGAGACCAGCTCGCCCATGTCGACATCGGCCGGGCGCAGCGCGGCGCGGCCCATCTGCGAGAACGACAGCAGGTCGTCCACCAGTTTGCCGGCCAGGCGCGCCGATTCCTTGATGTTCTTCAGGAAGCGCTGGCGCATGATCGCGTCCTCGGCGCCGGCCGATTCCATCAACAGGTCGGAGAAGCCGACGATGTGGCGCAGCGGCGCGCGCAGGTCGTGCGATACCGAGTACGAGAACGCTTCGAGTTCCTTGTTGGAGCGGCTCAGTTCCTCGGCCAGTTCAGCCATCTGCTCGGCGCGTTCGAGGGCGATGCCCAGCAGCGCGCTGCGGAACTCGATCGCCAGTTCGATCTCGGCCGCGTGCCATGGCAGGCTGTGGCCGTGGATGGTCTCGCGCCAGGCGGCGAAGCTCTGGCGCGGCGACAGCTGCGTCGGCGCGCCGGCCGGGGCCTGTTTTTCATACGGGTTGCCGGCCCACTCGACGGTCTGCACCAGCTCCGGGCGGAACCACAGCAGGTAGTGCTGGTGGATGCGCGAGATCGGCAGCGCCATCAGGCCGCTGGCGTTGCGCATGAAATCCTTGGCCGGCGGATAGACGTCGGCCAGGTGATTGGTGTGGAACAGTTCGGTGTGCCCGTGCACCGCGAGCCAGGTCGCCAGGCCCCGGATCGCTTCTTCGTCGGGCGCGTCGCCATAGGTCAGGATGCGCTCGTCGACCACGATCGCTACGGCGCCGGCGCGCGCGAAGCGCAGCAATTCGGGAAACACGCCGCTCAGGTTCTCGACGAAGTCGGCGCCCTTGGTCAGGTGGCCGAGCAGGTCGACCATCACGCGGCGCACGTCGAGGCGGAACTGCAGTTCGCCCGCGTCTTCGCGCGTTTCGATGCACAGCGCCAGGATCTGGCCCAGCTGCTCGCAGGCGGTGCGCTTCTCGACCGGTACCGGGCACGGGCCGGCGTTGTGGCACGAGATCAGGCCCCACAGCTTGCCCTTGACGATCAGCGACACCGACATCGAGGCCAGCGTGCCCATGTTGCGCATGTATTGCAGGTGGATCGGCGAGACGCTGCGCAGGGCGGCGAACGACAGGTCGTTGCGCGCGCCGGTGAGCGGATTGTTCTCGGGGACCAGCGGCGCCGGGGTGTAGTTGGCGTCCTGGATCAGGCGGATCGGCGACAGCGTGTACAGCTCGCGCGCCTGGGCCGGGATGTCGCTGGCCGGGAACGACTGGCCCAGGTAGGAATCGTAGCCGGGGGCGAGCGACTCGGCCACCACGCGGCCATGGCCGCTGGGGTCGAACTGGTACACCATCACCCGGCCGTAGCCGGTCACCGAACGCACGTGGCGCGCCGCCAGCTCGCTCAGGGCCGGGATCGAGGCGTGCTCGTTGACCTTCTGCAGGAAGTCGCTGACCAGGGTGTACAGGTGGCGGAAGTCGGCCGGCTGAGGGCGGTCGACCGCTTCGAATTCGGCGATCACCAGCTTGTCCCATACATGGCCCAGCACGTCGAAGTGCTTGCCGTTGCAGACCGTGACGGTACCCAGGTACAGCGGGCGCGAACCGAGTTCGCCGCCCAGTTCCTGCTCCATGCGCGCGCCGGCTGCTTCGCCGATCACCTCGCGCAGCGGGCGGCCAATGGCTTCCTGCGCCGCGCGGCCGGTCCAGTCGGCCAGGTTGGCGCTGGCCTGCAGCACCTCGAGGGCGGGCGACAGCGTCAGCATGAAGCCATGCGGCTGGATGCTGCCGGGCGTGCGGATCGGCTCGATGTCGCAGCCGGTGATGTCGAGGTGGTCGGGAGGAGCCTGGGTCATGGGGCCTTCGGGGTCATGCACGGTGAGCGGCGCAAGCCGGTATTCAAGAGAGCGACTGCAGGAGAACAACTGACAGTGCGGTATTCTACCGTGAATGCGGGCCTGAAAACGCCCGGAAGAGCTCTTTCGAGGGCGATTCTCCACGCTGGATAGCGTGCCAATGCTGCAAACGCACAACGAGATGCGTGGCGAAATGTGGCAGGGCAGGGTTAAGATAAGACACTTTTTTGCCTTTCCGACAGGATTCAGCACGGCCCATGGAAACTTCGCACCCCGTCAAGCAGCCGCTGACCGACGAGCAGCGCCTCCAGTACCTGATCTCGGGCATCAGCGATTACGCGATCTACATGCTCGATCCGCAGGGCTACGTCAACAGCTGGAATGCCGGCGCCCAGCGCTTCAAGGGCTACGTCGAGCAGGAGATCCTGCAGCAGCATTTCTCGCGCTTCTATACGCCCGAAGACCGCGCCGTCGGCCTGCCGGCGCAGGCGCTGGCGCATGCGCTGGAACACGGCCGCTACGAATCCGAGGGCTGGCGCGTGCGCAAGGACGGCGGGCGCTTCTGGGCCCACGTGGTGATCGACCCGATCCACGACAGCGCCGGCAGCCTGCTCGGCTTCGCCAAGATCACGCGCGACGTCACCGAACGCAAGCAGGCCGAGGACAAGCTGCGCGACAGCGAGCAGCGCTTCCGCCTCTTGGTGCAGGGCGTGACCGACTACGCGCTGTACATGCTCACGCCCGAAGGCACGGTGTCGAACTGGAACAGCGGGGCGGAAAGAATCAAGGGCTACTCGCACGACGAGATCGTCGGCCACCATTTCTCGCGCTTCTATACCGACGAAGACCGCCTGGCCGGCATGCCGGCGCGGGCGCTGGGCACCGCCGGCGACGTCGGCCGCTACGAAGCCGAAGGCTGGCGCGTGCGCAAGGACGGCACCCGGTTCTGGGCCAACGTGGTGATCGACGCCATCCGCGGCGAGGACGGGCGCCTGCTCGGCTACGCCAAGATCACGCGCGACCTGACCGAAAAGAAGGCGGCGGCCGAGGCGCTGGATAAAGCCCAGGCGGCGCTGTTCCAGGCCCAGAAGATGGAGTCGATCGGCCAGCTCACCGGCGGCATCGCGCACGACTTCAACAACCTGCTGTCGGTAATCTCGAGTGGCCTGGAAGTGCTCACCATGCGCCATGCCGGCGGTACCGACGCCAAGACGCTGGACAGCATGCGGCGTGCGATCGACCGCGGCGCCAACATGACGCAGCAACTGCTGGCCTTCGCGCGCCAGCAGCCGCTGGAACCCGAAACGCGCAATGTCAACCGCATCCTGAACGGCTTCGAATCGGTACTGCGGCGCGCCGCCAATTCGTCGATCGACTTCGTGTTCAGGCTCGACCCCAAGACCGACAACGCCGTGATCGACGCCGCGCGCCTGGAGTCGGCGGTGCTGAACCTGGTGGTCAATGCGCGCGACGCGATGCCGGGCGGCGGCCGGCTGGAAGTGGCTACTGGCAATGTCTCCCTGGCGCAGGACCAGGTGCACGGTCTGCCCCCCGGCGCCTACGTGCGCCTGAGCGTGAGCGACACCGGCAGCGGCATGGCGCCGGAAACCATTGCGCGCGCCTTCGAACCGTTCTTCACCACCAAGGAAATCGGCAAGGGCACCGGCCTCGGGCTGGCCCAGGTGTACGGCTTCATCAAGCAGTCGGGTGGCGAGGTGGTGATCGACAGCGTTGTCGGGCAGGGCACCACCATCGCGATCTACCTGCCGGCGGTGACGTCTGGCGTCGCCCACTTCGACGAGCCGGACACCGAGACCGTGCTGATCGTCGAGGACGAACCGGACCTGCTGGACGTGGCCTCGTCGCTGTTCCTGAGCATGGGCTACGACGTGATGACGGCCGCCAGCGGCAACGACGCGCTGGGCCTGTTGGCCAGCCGCGAGGTCGACATCCTGTTCACCGACGTGGTGATGCCGAACGGGATGAACGGGGTCGAGCTGGCGGCGTACACGCGCCAGAACTATCCGAACATCAAGGTGATGCTGGCCTCGGGCTATCCGCAGCCGGCGCTCAGGCTCGACCGCAGCAAGCTGGGCGAGTTCGCGTTTGTGAGCAAGCCGTACCGCCTGTCGGACCTGGCGCGCAGCCTGCGCAGCGCGCACTAGGACTCGCGCTGCATTCTTCGACCCTGCACTCTTCGATTGAAATGAGAATCATTCTCAACTAGAATGGGCGCCGGGTCTTCCTTGTCGGAGACCGGCAGGCGCGCCGTGCGTCGAGGACCGAAAGGAGAAGCCGATGCAGGGTGACCGCGATGTGGAACAGTTGCTGCGCGAGCACCGCGTACTGATGGCGGCCCATGCCCGGGCCCAAGCGCGCTGCAGCGAACTGCTGCGCGAGCAGGGCGAGGCGATGCGGCGCATGGAGGCGCAGCTGATGCGTACCCGGGCGGCGCTGGTACGCAGCGAGACGGTATTGAACTGGGAACGCGAGGAGCGCGCCGAGCTGGAACGGTCGCTGCCGGGACTCGGCAAGCGGGTGGCGCTGGCGCGCCAGGTCGACACCCTGCAGGAGCGGGTGCGCGACCTGATGGGAGAACTGCACCGGCGCGAGCTGGCGGAGCAGGCGCGGCACGAGCGGCATGCGCCGGCCGCGCTGGACGTGATGCTCGACGCCGCCGACCTGGTGATCTGCCAGACCGGCTGCCTAAGCCATGGCGACTATTGGCGGGTACAGGACCACTGCAAGCGTACCGGCAAGGTGTGCGTGATGACCGACCGGCCCGACGGCGGCAAGATCGTGCGCATCCACCGCGACGAGGTTCTCAGCAGCGAAGCGCTTACAGATCGAAAATGATGTCGCTGATCTGGTCGTACAGCTTGTCCGCCGACGGTCCCTTGTTCGGCCAGTTCAATATGTCGAAGTGGTCGTAGCCCTTGTAATTGCCCAAAAAATTCCAGGTGCCGCGCAGCGCGGTGCCGTCGTAGTCGCGCGCCGGGTGGCCCGCCGGGGCGCGCATGCTGACGGTGTTGACCACGCCGTCGTTGGCGAACCAGTCGGCGTCGATGCGCACCCGTCCCGGCGTGCTCTGGGTATAGCTGCCCATGCCGCGCTGCAGCGCCGACGGCACGATCCATTCGCCGGAATACAGCTTGAAGTAGGGGATCATGTCGGCGCGCGGATACTGGAACAGCACGGTCTGGACCGGCGCAATGCTGCGGTCGGTCTCGTTGCAGCACCAGCTGCCGCCCTCGGTCGCCACCGTGCCCACTGAAAAGTAATAGATATGCGGCGAGGTGCGCGCCCATAGATTGAATTCGCGCGCGCCGTCGGGCGCGAGTTCCCAGCCGGCCAGGCGGTGCCCGAGCAGGTCGCGTAGCGGCAGGTCGAGATTGGGCAGGATGTTGAGCACTGCGTCCGGCAGGCTGGTGCCGTTGTGCGGGGCCGAGATGGTGGTCACGCTGCGGATCCAGCCGATCTTGCCGCCGGTGTACAGGTCGCCGCCGCCTTCGTCCTGGCTGGAACCGTGCTCGAGCAGCTCGATCAGGGCGCGGATGGTGGTGCCGCCCTGGCTGTGGCCGATCAGGTGGATCGGGTGGTCCTGGTCCCAGGCCGGATACAGCGCCAGCGGATAATCCTGCGGATTGTTCTTGGGATCGGCGGCCCAGCATTTGCCGGGCGGCTTTTGCACCTGGCCGGGAATGCCGAAGTCGCGCACGTGGGCGGCGCCGTAGTCGACGCAGCCGCCCTTGATCTGGGCATATAGGTCGGCGGCGCGGTCCCAGTTGGAGCTGATCGGGCCGACCACGGCGGCGAAGATCGCGCGCGGTCCGCGATACACCTGCATGTGCGAGGCGATGTCGCCATAGCCGCCCCAGTAGTTGAAACCGCTGTGCTCGAATTCCTCGGGCCCGAAGCCGAGGAAGCCGTGCACCAGCACTACCGGATAGTTGTTGCCGGCGTGCGCGGGCGCGCAGCACAGCACGGCCAGAAGGGCGAGGCAGAACGCCCTGAGGGCGGCGGCGCAGGCATGGACAGTGCGGACCATCGGGCTTCTCCGTTCAATGCGTCAGGCACATTGTGGGAGTTCGGATGGCGCCGCGGTTTGCGCTGGATCGACTGCGAGCGCGACAGTTCGTATTTGTTCAGGGAAACATGCGCGCCACGCTTGACAGGGTGGCGCGCCATTTCCGTGTTTATCGAACCGTGGTGCTGCCGACCGAGGTGATCGGGGCGCCTGCGGCCGCGGCCGGGGCGGCGGCGGCGGTCAGTGCGGCCGGAGCCGGCGGCACCGGCGTCAGGGCCGCGGTGGCCGAGGCCTTCTCGGCCTGATCCAGGCGGCTGTCGTTCCACACCACGTAGTCGTCGACCGAGTACAGGCGGCACGGTTCCTTGCTCTTGGCCGAGCAGGTCGCCAGCGCGCGGCCGTCCGGGTCTTCGCCTTCCTCGGCCCAGGTCCAGGCGCCGCTCGGCGACACCGCGAACGCGCGCGGGGTCAGCTTGGTGAGATATTCGGCGTAGGCGCGGCGTCCGTTCTCGCTCAGGAACGGCACCGCCTTGACGTCGTCGACCTTGGCAAACCCGGTGCGCGCCGGGGTCGGCATCGGCGCCACGTCGAACACGACCTCGGTCGGCATGCCGATCTCTTTCAGGAAACGTTCCGTATCTTCCAGCCACACCTTCTCGCCGTCGCGGCTGGCCAGCATGCCGTGCGAATCGCGCTTGAAGGCGGAAAACTCGACCAGCCGGCCGCGCCCGCCGGCCTGGGCATAGGCGTCATGCATGCGGTGCGCCAGTTCCGGTCCGAACAGCGAATCGTTCTGGCCGTACATCCACAGGCTCGGCAGCTTGGCCTTGGAGCCATACTCGGCGAAGGCCGACACCAGCTGCGAGCGCCAGGCGCAGCGGTCGCTGTCGTCGCGCAGGCCGCCGGCGAAATTGATCAGGCCGCGCACGCCCGGCAGGCTGCCGGTGCCGAGGGCGATCGTGGCCAGGCCGCCGTACGACTGGCCGGCGACCACGATGTGCTCGCCATCGACCCAAGGCTGCCGGCGCGCGAAGTCGAGCGTGGCGCGCACGTCCTCCGCCTGGAGGTAGCCGTTGGCGGTCATGTCGCAGCCCTGGTCGCGGTAGCGCCCGCCGGACTTGGAAAAGCCCTGGCGCATCGGCACCATCACCGCGTAGCCGCGCTTCACGAAGGCGGTGGCCATGTGATAGAAGCGGTCGCGCTGCTGCAGGCTGGGGCGGCCCGGGTCCTTGCCGTGGTTGATCACGATCAGCGGGAACGGACCGGCGCCGTCGGGCTGGAACACGGTGGTTTCCAGTAGCGCTTCGCCATTGGCGCCGGCTGGTACCTGCACGATGCGCTCGTTCATGCGGTAGTCGAGCGTGGTGCGGGCGGCGGGTGCGATGGCGGCCGCAGCCGTGCTCGCTACCGGCTGGGTCGAGGTCAACTGGGATTGGGCGTGGACGGCGAGCGCCGGCAGCATGGCCAGCGCGGCGATCGAAGTGGAGATCAGGGTACGAATGGACATTGCTCTCGACGTGGATGACTCTGGACTTGCTGCGCTTTACGGTGAATGCGGCAGTGGGGCGGACACCGTTCCGAATGGAACAATTTCCGCTTGGAATAATTCAAGTCTAGGGCGAGTAAATCCTGAGAGCAATATCCCTTCTGTTAATTCTGGTGATAAATTTTCGTGTCGTGTCAAAGTGATCATCCGACACAGTTCGGCGCTTGAGAGTATGATTGCGAGCCTGATAACCACAGGACATAACGGATGAGCAAGTACGCGCCGCGCGAGTGGGCCCCCGACGAAAAGCCGATGATGCCCGGCTCGCCGTCCACGCCAGCCCACCCCACGCCGCTACGCTTCGCCTACCTGTTCGTCGGTATCCTGATCACCATCACCGGCGGCCTCGGCAATGCGCTGGTCACCGTCAACCTGGTCCACCTGCAGGGCGTGCTGGGCGCGTATTCCACCGAAACCACCTGGCTGCCGGCCGCTTACGTGATGGCCAACGCTTCCATGAACCTGCTGCTGGTGAAGTTCCGCCAGCAGTTCGGCCTGCGCCTGTTCACCGAGATCTTCCTGGTGCTGTACGCGCTGGTGACCTTTGCCCACCTGTTCGTCAACGACCTCGGTTCGGCGATCGCGGTGCGCGCCGCCCACGGCATGCTGGCGGCGGCGGTGTCGCCGCTCGGCCTGTATTACGTGCTGCAGGGTTTCAAGAAGGAATGGCGCCTGCGCGGGGTGGCGCTGGCGATGGGCGCGGCCCAGCTGGCGCTGCCACTGGCCTACCTGTTTTCCAACGACCTGCTGCAGATCGCCGAGTGGCGCGGGCTGTACATGTTCGAGCTCGGCCTGGCCCTGGTGTCGCTGGGCGCGGTGCTGCTGCTCAAGCTTCCGCTGGGCGACCACATCAAGGCGTTCCGCCCGACCGACTTCGTCACCTTTGCCCTGTTCGCGCCCGGCATGGCGCTGCTGTGCGCGGCGATCAGCTTCGGCCGCGTCGAATGGTGGTTCGAGCGCGCCTGGATCGGCATGGCGCTGGCCGGCGGCATCGTGCTGCTGGCGGCCGCCCTGTGCGTCGAGCACAACCGCGTCAATCCGCTGCTCAACCTGCGCTGGCTGGCCAGCCGCGACATCGCGCGCCTGGCGCTGTCGATGGTGCTGGTGCGCATCGTGCTGTCGGAACAGAGCGTGGGCGCGGTCGGCTTCCTGCGCGCGGTGGGCCTGGACAATGACCAGCTGCAGACCCTGTACCTGGTGGTGCTGGCGGCCACCGTGGCCGGGATCGTGGTGTCGGCGCTGACCATCAACGTCCAGCACCTGATGGCGCCGCAGGTGATCGCGCTGCTGCTGATGGCGCTGGGCGCCTGGATCGATGCCCACGCCACCAACCAGACCCGCACCGAGCAAATGTACCTGAGCCAGAGCCTGCTCGCCTTCGGCGGCACGCTGTTCCTGGGACCGCTGGTGGTGTCGCTGCTGGGCTCGGTGATCGCGAATCCGCAGAACCTGATCAGCTTCTCGGTGCTGTTCGGCCTGACCCAGAACCTGGGCGGCCTGCTCGGTTCGGCGCTGGTCGGCACCTTCCAGGTGGTGCGCGAAAAATACCATTCCTCGCTGATCGTGGAGGGGCTGTCGAGCCTGGATCCGCTGGTGGCGGCGCGCATCCAGTCCGGCGCCGCCGCCGCCGGGCGCCTGGTGGCCGATCCGGCCGCGCGTACCGCCCAGGGCCTGCAGTCGCTGGCCAGCAGCGCCGCGCGCGAAGCCAACATCCTGGCCTACAACGACGTGTTCCTGGTGCTGGCGGTGCTGGCCGCCGCCAGCGCGACCTGGATTTTCCTGCACGCCGTGTGGCTGCATTACTTCCCGAAAGCGTCGGCCCAGCCGCCGCAGCCGCCCAAGGTCGGCCCGCCGCCGCCGGAACCCGTTACCGATTAACGTGATAGCCAATCAAATTCGATAGAGCGCAACCGATATGTCAGAACCATCGACCGTCCCATCCCGTTCCCGCCGCATCCTGTTCAGCGCACTCGCGTTCGGTGCCATCGCCATCGCCGGCGTGCTGCTGGTGCTGTATGCCTGGAACCTGCCGCCGTTCCGAAGTACCCTGCAAACCACCGAGAACGCGCTGGTGCGCGGGCAGGTGACCATCATCAGTCCGCAGCTGAGCGGCTACGTGGTCGAGGTGCGGGTGCAGGACTTCCAGAAAGTGGCCAAGGGCGAACTCCTGATGCGCATCGACGACCGCATCCCGACCCAGCGCCTGGCCCAGGCGCGCGCCGAGCTGGCCAACCGCCAGGCCGCGCTCTCCAACTTTGCCCAGAGCGAGCGCAGCGCGCGCGCCACCATTTCCCAGAACGAAGCGCTGCTGGCTTCGAACGAAGCCCAGCGGGTGCGCGCCCAGTCCGACCTGCGCCGGGTAGAAGAACTTGCCGCCGACGGTTCGCTGTCGGCGCGCGAACTGGACGCCGCCCGTGCCACCGGCGCCCAGAGCGCCGCCGCGCGCGACCAGGCCCGCGCCACGCTCGAGATTGCGCGCCAGAACCTGCGCTCGGTCGACGTCAACCGCGCCGCGCTGGAAGCAGCGGTTGCCAATGCCGAAGCCGCCGTGCGCCTGGCCGAGATCGACCTGGCCAACACCCACATCACCGCGCCACGCGACGGCCAGCTGGGGCAGGTGACGGTGCGCCAGGGCGCGTTCGTCAACGCCGGCGCGCAACTGACCGCGCTGGTGCCCGAGACCATGTGGGTGATCGCCAACATGAAGGAAACGCAGATGGGCAACGTGGCGGTCGGCCAGCCGGTGACCTTCACCGTGGACGCCCTCGGCAACGCGCGCCTGCGCGGCCGGGTCGAACGGATTTCGCCGGCCACCGGTTCCGAGTTCTCGGTGATCGCGCCGGACAACGCCACCGGCAATTTCGTCAAGATCGCCCAGCGCATTCCGGTGCGCATCAGCATCGATCCGAACCAGCCGCTGGCAGGGCGCCTGCGTCCCGGGATGTCGGTGGTGACCACCATCGATACCGCGCAAGCGGCGGCGCAGCCGGCGGCAGCGGGGGCGCAGCGGTGAACCGGCCTCGCATTTCCCTGATTGCGCTGGCGCTGCCGCTGGCGCTCGGTGCCTGCACCATGGCGCCGCAGCCCAAGCCCGCCTCGACCCTGAACGTGCCGCAGGGCTGGCGCACTCCGGCGCCGGCGGCGGGCGCACCGGAGGTGGCCGCGCGCGATGCCGGTTCGAATCCGGCGCCCGGCGTCGTCGAACGCGACTGGTGGCGCAGCTTCGGCGACCCGGCGCTCGACACCCTGGTGCGCCGTGCGCTCGACAACAACGGCGACCTGCGCGTCGCCCGGGCCCGCCTGCAGGAATACGCGGCACGCATCCGCGTTGCCGAAAGCGCGCGCCTGCCGGCACTGAACGTATCGGTCGGGCCGACCCGCTCGCGCGCCATCGGCCCGTTCGGCACGCCGGTGGAAAGCACGTCGGTGGCCGGTTCGGTGCAGGCCAGCTACGAGCTCGACCTGTTCGGGCGCGTGGCCGGCGCGGTCGAGGCCGCGCGCTTCGATAACCTGTCACAGGAAGCGGCGCTGGACGCCGCCGCGCTATCAGTGGCCGCCAACACCGCCTCCGGCTACCTGAACCTGCTGGGGCTGGACGCCCAGCTGGAGCTGGCGCGCGCCACGCTGGAGTCGCGCGAACGCTCGTTCGAACTGGCGCGCCACCAGTTCGAGGTCGGCTACAGCTCGCGCCTGGAAATGTCGCAGGCCGAAGCCGAACTGCACGCGACCGCCGCCGCGGTGCCGCAGCTGCAGCGCCAGATCGCGCTGCAGGAGCAGGCGCTGAACCTGCTGCTGGGCGCCAGCCCGGGCCCGGTGGCGCGCGGCACCGATCTGCTGTCGCTGCGCGAACCGGCCGTCACCCCCGGCCTGCCGTCGGAACTGCTGCGCCGCAGGCCCGACATCGCCCAGGCCGAAAACGCGCTGGCCGCGGCCGACGCCAGTCTGGCGGTGGCGCGCAGCCAGCTGCTGCCGTCGATCCGCCTGACCGCCTCGATCGGTGCCGCCGCGCACAGCCTGCCTGATCTGCTCAGTTCGCCGGAAGACCTGTGGAGCATCGGCGGCAGCGTGCTGGCCCCGCTGTTCGACGCCGGCCGCCTGCGCGCCCAGGCCGAGATCGCCGGCACGGTGCGCGACCGAGCCGTGTACGCCTATGAAACCGTGGTGCGCACGGCGTTCGCCGAAACCGACAATGCGCTGGCCTCGATCGACGGCCTGCACCGCCAGCTGGTGGAAGCCGAGGCGCGCCGGGTGGCGGCCGGGGAAGTGCTGCGCGTGGCGCGCAACCGCTACACCAACGGCTACGCCTCCTACCTGGAAGAACTGGACGCCCAGCGCACCTCGTTCACCGCCGACGTCAACGCGCTGCAGCTGCGCGCCAGCCTGCTGGCGGCGCACGTCGACCTGTACCGGGCGCTGGGGGGAGGGTGGGCGCCGGCGACGGGGGTGTCTCCGGCACCGGCAGCATCCGCTGCACAGTCCCGGTAATCGACGTTGCGCATGACCCTCGCTTTCAAGCGCGCCATGTGCGGCACCTGCCTGCGCGCCGCCTCAGCCTGCATCTGCCACTGGATCGCTCCGGTGCAGGCGCAAGCTGCCCTGCTGATCCTCCAGCATCCCCTGGAGGTCGGCAATGCCAAGAACAGCGCGCGCCTGCTGCACCTGAGCGTCACGGGCAGCGCCATGGCAATCGGAGAAACCTTCGCTCCCGAGGAACTCGACGCCTTGCTGCACGCCGACGGCCGCACGCCGCTGCTGCTGTATCCGGACACTCCCGGCGACGCCGGCCTGCCCGTGCCACCGCCGTGCCCGGCGCTTCCCGCGTCCGCGTTGCGCCTGGTCGTGCTCGATGCCACCTGGCGCAAGAGCCGCAAGATGCTGTACCTGAACCGGGCGCTGCAACAGTTGCCGCGCCTGGCCCTGACCGACGTCGCCCCGTCCAATTACCGCATCCGCAAGGCGCACGCCGCGCACCAGCTGTCGTCGCTCGAAGCGGCAGCCCAGGCACTGACCCAGCTCGAAGGCGAGGGCGAGCGCTACACGCCGCTGCTGGACGCATTCGATGGCTTCGTGGCGCAACAAGCCGCTTGGTTCCGTTAAAAATCCAGCTTGAGTTCCATGTCGGTGCGGCGTAATATACTGTATAAAAATACAGTATGGAGCGCCAGTCATGGCCATCTCTCATTCCGTCCAGCACCACGTCGTCCGCGAAGCCCTGATCGAGCAGGCCACAGCTGCGCCTGCGCCCGTTGCGCGCAAGGGGCGGGGAGCGGTATCGAATCTGCAAGGCCGCTATGAAGTCAACGGCCGCGAGCGCTTCGACGACGGCTGGGAGCACCATATCGAAGACGCCGCGTTACGCACCGTCGTCACCGATGAAGTCGCCAAGACCATCCTGACCCGCAACACCTCGCCCGACATCCCGTTCAACGTCTCGCTCAATCCTTACCGCGGCTGCGAGCACGGCTGCATCTATTGCTTCGCGCGCCCGACCCACAGCTACCTCGGCCTGTCGCCCGGCCTCGACTTCGAAAGCCGCCTGTTCGCCAAGGTCAACGCGCCTGAACTGCTGCGGCGCGAACTGGCCAAGCCCGGTTACGTGCCCGAGCACATCGCCATCGGTGTCAACACCGATGCTTATCAACCGTGCGAACGCGAGCGCGGCATCACGCGCCAGGTGCTCGAAGTGCTGTCCGAATGCCGCCACCCGGCCGGCCTGATCACCAAGTCGTCGCTGATCGAGCGCGACATCGACCTGCTGGCGCCGATGGCGGCCAAGGGACTGGCCTGCGCCGCCATCACCCTGACCACGCTCGACGCCCAGATCGCGCGCACGCTCGAGCCGCGCGCGGCCGCTCCGATGCGGCGCCTGCGCACCATCCGCACCCTGACCGACGCCGGCATCCCGGTCAGCGTCAGCGTGGCGCCGATCATCCCGTTCGTGACCGAACCCGAGATCGAGCGCATCCTGGAAGCGGCGCGCGACGCCGGCGCGGTCGGCGCCCACTACACGGTGCTGCGCCTGCCGAACGAGGTCAACCCGCTGTTCCAGGAATGGTTGCAAGCGCATTTCCCCGACCGCGCCGCGCGCGTCATGAACCGCATCCGCGACATGCGCGGAGGCAAGGACTACGACAGCGATTTCTCGCGCCGCATGCATGGCGAGGGTGTGTGGGCCGACCTGATCCGCCAGCGTTTCGAGAAAGCGAAAGAACGACTTGGCCTGAGCGAACTGCGCGGACGGTTCGGGCGGCTCGACACGACCCAGTTCAGGAAGCCGCTGGTGGTGCCTGCGCCGGCCGGCAAGAAATCCGCCGCGGCAACCGCGCAGCTGGATCTGTTCTGAGTCGCGACGATCGGTGTCGGGCGGGGCGAAACGGCCAAGGCTTCGCGCTGGCGTCTCCTGCCCCGACGGCACCGCGAACGCTTCGCACTGGCGATGCAGTCGGGGCAGGAGGCGCCGAAGCCGGTCCTGAACGTGACCTGGCGCCCGGACCGGCCGCTGCAACTGCACCTGCAACTGCACCTGCACCTGC
>NZ_DAMAGA010000002.1:0-166815 GCF_031995545.1 Massilia sp. | reverse complement strand
AACTGCAACTGCAACTGCAACTGCAACTGCAACTGCAACTGCAACTGCAACTGCAACTGCACCTGCAACTGCGGCGCCTGCCCTGACGGTTGAGTTTGTGTACCGGCTCGGCTAGCATGGCGCATCTTATTCAAGCGAGGTCTTGGGCATGCAAGAGCAGGGCGCGGTCAGCAGGATGGTGGTGTTCGTCGGCGCCGAGTCGACCGGCAAGTCGACCTTGGCGCAATACCTCGCGCGTCGCTGCGACGCCGGTTTCGTGCCCGAGATCGGCCGTTTTATCTGGGAAGAAAAGCAGGGCCAGCTCGGCCCCGCCGACTACGTCGAGATTTCCGAGCGCCACCGCGCCGCCGAAGACGCCGCGCTGGCGCAGACGTGCGGATACAGCGGGCACAGCGGCCACAGCGGACGCAGCTGCCAGGTCTTCGTGGATACCAATGCCTTGACCACCTTGCTGCTTGGTCTGTGCTTTGGCCAGGTCACCGAACCGGCGCCGCCGACGCTGCTGCGCCATGCCGACGAGTGCCGCACGCGCTACCTGCACCACTTCGTGTGCGCCGACGACATTCCCTACGAAGAGGAACCCGGCGTGCGCGAGAACGCGGCGTGGCGCACCCACATCCAGCAACTGGTGCTGCAAGACCTGGACCGGCGCGGCATCGCGTACACGGTGTTGCACGGCACGCTCGAAGCACGCGCCGAACAGGTGCTGCAGGTACTGGCCACCATGACGCAGCCCGCAAGCGCCATCGCCGCCTGATTGCGCACGCGTTTGCCACTCGGATCACGATGGAGCCACCAATACCTCGACCGTGCTGACCACGATCCGGTCGCCATCGCTGCATGTCAGTCTGAAGACGCGGCGCCCGCCGCCGTCCAGCCAGATCCGCTCGCTCCCGGACGCCGTCCTGGTCCCGTCCCAGCCTTCTTCCGCCGTGCAGAACGAGGTGTTATAGGACGACCAGTTCAACGTCACCCACCCGCCCGTCGTCAGCACGGCGGGCGACGCAAGGAACGACATCCGCAGATCCCATTCGTCGTCGCCCCCGCATGCGGTAAGGGCAAGCACCGCAAGTAACATCAAGTGCTTCAGGATTGCGCGCATTGTCGTCTCCCGCGGTTCGGTCGAACTTCAATGGTAGGCAAATCTCTTGCGGAGAAGTCGCGAGTTGGAAGGCGAATGACTCCCCTCAACCGCAGCGCGCGCCGGGCGCAAAACGGGAACTTAACCGCTGCCGAGTAACTCAGGCGCGCCGCCTCGGCGACGGTGCATACGCGCGGCAGCACGCCACGATGCGCGCGACCGCGGCCTCGGCCTGGTGTTCGTCGAAACCGGCTCCGAAGCGGTAGAAATGGGTCGGCGTGGCGATCTCGATCCGGCCCCCTCCCAGTCCGAGCCATTCCATCTTCCGTTCAGAGCCGGACAGGGCGGATGCCGGCAGCAGGCGCACGCAGTCGATGTCGCGCGCGTCGAGAAGGAGGGCGCCCGTGGCGGGCGCCAGCCGTCCGTCATGCATGACGTAAAGCTGGTCCTGGAAGATGAAGTTGCGATACAGGATCGCGAGTGCGCATGCCATCATGAGCGCCGACACCACCATGAACAGCCAGGCCTCGCCGGCCAGGATGCGGGACCAGCTGTTGCGCCAGGCCGTGGCCACGACCAGCATGACGGCGATGCTCACGAGCGTGGGCTGGACCAGGCGTTGGCGCGGGCAGGTCAGGTGCAGCAGCGGAGCGTCTTCGCGCTTCATTCTACGGCTGGAAAATGTGCGACCGGCTCATGCCGGCGCGGACATGCCGTTCGATCCCAGCGCGATCAGCTGGCGTTCCAGCTCGAACACGTGCTCGTCCGGCTTGCCCAGTTCACGCAGCGCCTGCGCCAGCCGCAGCAGGTATTCGCTGTTCGGTCCGCTGGGACCGCGCGCCGACGCGATCTGGCGCGCAATATCCAGTTCGCTCGCCGGGCCGAGGTAGGCGGCGTTGTCGTGGGTGGCGATGTAGACGATGCCCTCAGCCGTAGTGCCGTCCTCGAAATGCATGTCGGTGGCCAGGCGCAGGTAGCCGTTCTTTTCGCGGTGGTCGAGGTGGGCGAATTCTTCCGGCGTCACCAGATAAGCCATGCCATGGCACACCGCACCTTCCAACGGCGCCAGTGTCACCACGCGACCCGGCGCGGTCTCGGTGCCGCGATGGTCGTGCGAGCCTTGCCAGAAGCGCCGGGTCCAGCCGCGGATGAAGGCCGGGCGCCGCTCGATGAAGGGGAAGTCGGCCTTGAAGATCAGCGACCCGTAGCCGAACAGCCACACGCTGGCGTGGCCGTCGAAACGGTTCATCTGCTGGTTGATCGCGATCGTGTTGAGGGACATCGTCAAAGGCCGGGCAATGAAAGAGCCTTCGATTGTAGCGCGCCAGAGCGCTAGGGCAGCGCCGCCCCGCCGTAGACGCGCCCGACATGTCCGAACAGGAATGCGA
The DNA here is from genome assembly GCF_031995545.1 of Massilia sp. GTDB lineage: Bacteria > Pseudomonadota > Gammaproteobacteria > Burkholderiales > Burkholderiaceae_D > Telluria. Next base: position 164,346 of record NZ_DAMAGA010000002.1, on the reverse strand, counting down.
TGAAGGCCTCGGCCGCCGGCGACAGCGAACGCCCCGGCCGGGTGTAGACCTGGAAGCGCCGGCTCAGCACCGGCGCTTCCAGTGTGCGCATCGCCAGCCCGTGCTGCGCCACCAGCGGCGCGGCGTAGGGCAGGCAGATCGTGATGCCAAGGCCGGTGCCGACCATTGCCAGCGCGGTGGTCATGAAGGTGACCTCGTGCGCCGGGCGCACCGTGACGGCGCGCGCCGCCGCCGCATGCATGTCGTCCTGCAGGCGTTCGGTGAACTGGCCCTGCAGCGCGATGAGCGGGTGCGGCGCCAGGTCTTGCCAGCTGACGTGCGCCTGGCCGTCGAGGGCGTGGCCTTGCGGGAACACCACCGCGAACGGCATCTCGAACAGCGGCCGCGCCTGCAGGGGCGGCGCCGGCATGCGCTCGGGACCGATGCCGATGTCGGCCTCGCCCGAGAGCACGCGGCTGATCACGCCTTCGACCTCGGTATCGCCAAGCCGCACCTCGATCGCCGGATGCGCTGCGCGCCAGGCCGCGATCGCCTGCGGCAGCAGCGTGCACGCCAGCAGTTGCGGCGCGGCGATGCGCACCACGCCCTTCTTGAGGCGCGTATGATCGGCGACGTTAGCCAGCGCACCGTCCAGGTCATCGATCATTTGGCTAAATAGCGGATACAACTCATGCCCGATGTCGGTCAGGTCGATGCGCCGCGTGCTGCGGTCGACCACGCGCGCACCCAGGGTCTGCTCCAGCTCCTTGATCAGGCCCGACAGCGCCGACTGCGTCACGTGCAGCGACTGCGCGGCGAGCGTGAAATTGCCGCTCTTGGCCAGGGCGACGAAGGCGCGCATCTGGCGCAGGGTTGGATTCATGAGAAAGTCCGATAGATCGAGCGAAAAAAATCGTTTGAATGATAATTGGTTTTGTCCTGTAATGGCGACTGCTCAGCAATAGCGAAGGAAACATCCATGAAACTCGCCACCATCAAGAACGGCCGCCGCGACGGCGCGCTGGTCGTCGTCAGCCGCGATCTGGTCACCTGCCAGGCCGTGCCCGCCATCGCCCCCACACTGCAGGCCGCGCTGGACGACTGGGACACCATCGCCCCGCAGTTGCAGGCGGTCTATGACAGGCTCAACGACGGCGCCGCCGACAACGCCGAATCCTTCATCGAGCAGGAATGCCACTCGCCGCTGCCACGCGCCTACCAGTGGGCCGACGGCTCGGCCTACATCAATCACGTCGAGCTGGTGCGCAAGGCGCGCGGCGCCGAGGTGCCTGCCTCGTTCTACAGTGACCCGCTGATGTACCAGGGCGGCGGCGACTCCTTCGTCGGCCCGTGCGACCCGATCGCGGTGTTGTCCGAGGACTGGGGCGTCGACCTCGAGGCCGAGGTGGCGGTGATCACCGGCAACGTGCCGATGGGCGCGTCGAGCGACGAAGCGGCCGGCGCGATCCGCCTGGTGATGCTGGTCAACGACGTCTCGCTGCGCAACCTGATTCCGGCCGAACTGGCCAAAGGCTTCGGCTTCTACCAGTCCAAGCCGGCCAGCGCCTTCTCGCCGGTGGCGGTGACGCCGGACGAACTGGGCGACGCCTGGTACGACAGCAAGCTGCATCTGCCGCTCACCGTCACGCTCAACCGCGAACTGTTCGGCCGCCCCAACGCGGGCGAAGACATGACCTTCAGCTTCGCCCAGCTGGTGGCGCACGCGGCCACCACGCGCGAGCTGTGCGCCGGCAGCATCATCGGTTCCGGCACGGTGTCCAACAAGCAGGGCAATCTGCACGGCTCGAGCGTGCAGAACGGCGGCGTCGGCTACTGCTGCCTGGCCGAAGTGCGCATGTACGAAACCATCGAGGGCGGCAAGCCGCAGACGCCGTACCTGGCGTACGGCGACACGGTGCGCATCGAGATGTTCGACGACGCCGGCGTCAGCATTTTCGGCGCCATCGACCAGGAAGTGGTGCGTTATCACGGACCACATCATGGAGAAAAGCGCGGAACCAGACAGGGAACTCAGCACGGGAGAAAATAAATGAAGCTTTTCACTTATTTCCGCAGCTCGGCCGCCTACCGCGTGCGGATTGCACTCAACCTCAAGGGATTGCACTACGACGCGGTGCCGGTGCATCTGCTGCGCAGCGGCGGCGAGCACCTGCAGGATGAATACCGCAAGATCAATCCGAGCGGCCTGGTGCCGTCGTTCCAGGACGACTGGATCACGCTGACCCAGTCGATGGCGATCATCGAATACCTGGAAGAAACCCATCCGCAGCCGCCGCTGCTGCCGGAAGACGCGCCGGGCCGGGCGCGGGTGCGCGAACTGGCGCAGATCGTCGGCTGCGACATCCATCCGGTCAACAACCTGCGCGTGCTGAACTACCTGGTCAAGCACATGGGCCTGTCGGACCAGGCCAAGACCGAGTGGTACCGCCACTGGGTGATCGAAGGATTCCAGTCGCTCGAGGCGCACCTGGCGCGCGACCCCGGGGCCGGACCGTTCTGCCACGGCAATCATCCGACCATCGCCGACTGCTACCTGGTGCCGCAGGTGTTCAACGCCCAGCGTTTCAATATCGATGTCTTGGCCTATCCGAACATCGACCGTATCAATTCGCTGTGCGTCGAACTGCCGGCGTTCAGGGCGGCGCATCCGTCGCACCAGCCGGATACGGAGTAAGGTTTTTGCGCAGAATTATCGTCCGGTTTAGCAGATTTAAACTAAACAGAATAAATAGAGCTGAATTATTCTGGATTGTTTTAATTGATTAATCCGGAAGCCTGTTGGTCATATTTAAATTAAGTGTGGCTCGCCAGTTTCGGATATTGTGTTTATTTGGATGCCGGTTATAAGCGTTTGTTTCCCTTTGGAATGGATAATATTTACACAGAAAATACGCTACATAATCACGACAATTTATGCATATTACGAGATAGTTCCAGATAAATGGCAGGCCTAGAATCAACTGCCTCTTTTCTTTTGACAATCACATCCGGATAAACAAGAGATTCAAATTCCTGGTGCGGTGGTCATCTGTAATGGGGTTCTGGTTCTTTTCAACCGCCTGATAATTGGAGCATCATGACCATGCATAAATTAATGTTTGCAGTCGCGTTTTCCCTGGCCAGCGGTATGGCATCTGCGGGACCGGTATCGTCAACCGTCGATTTTTCGAATGGCGCCCAAGGGTGGCAAGGAAGTCAGCCCGCGAATGGCGCCGGCGGCTCGGGCATCGACACCGGCATGGGCAATGGCGCGCCGGCGCTGCATACCGTGATGGAAAACTTCGGCATCAGCTTCAGCAATAATAGCAACCAGAACTACCTCGGCAATTACAACGGGCTCGGCAGCGTAACCATCGGCCTCGACGTTATCGCCAATTCGATCCGCTTTTTTGGCCAGGAAGTCTCGCGCAATCTGGTCGTCGAACTGCGTGATTACGGCAATACGCCCGAGGGCATGCCATATACCAGTGTGTGGTACAACCTGGGCGTGATCGACGCCACCCTTGGCTGGCAGCACCTGTCGGTGACGATCGCCGATACCGCTGCGACCGCCTTGCCGACCGGTTGGGGCGGCTACGGCACGTCCGACGACGCGGGCGGACCGGCGCTTCCGCCCGGACGCACCTTTGCCGACGTGCTGTCGAGCGTGGACGAACTGGTGTTCTCGACCTATGTTCCAGGCTATATGTACGGCTTCACCGATTTCGACGTCGCCATCGACAATATCTCGGTCGTCACGGCGGCCGAGGTGCCGGAACCGGCAAGTGCCGCGCTGATGTTCGGCGGCCTGGGCTTGCTGGGCTGGGTGGGACGCCGCCGCAAGAAAGGTACGGCAACAGCTTGATCTGTCGCTGAGACGCGTGATGCGCCGGCCGTCGCGGCCGGTGCATCTGAAAAGCGTGTTTCAGTGACGCATCGTCGACAGGTCCGGCTCGGCCGGCGTCGAGATCGCGTCCAGCGTGCGGTCGACCTGGGCCGAATGCCCGGCGGCCATGTCGCCCAGCGAGACGATGCCGACCAGCCGGTGCGAATCCTGGTCGATCACCGGCACGCGCCGGATCTGCACGTCGCCCATCTGGTGCATCACCTCGCCGACTTCCTGGTTGCTGGTGCAGGTGCGCACATCGGTGCTCATCACGTCGGCCACGCAGGTGGCATCCGGCGCCTGGCCGGCGGCGACCGAGCGCACCGTGATGTCGCGGTCGGTGATCATGCCGACCAGACGCTCGCCGTCGCACACGGGAACCGCGCCGACGTTGAGTTCATCCATCATCTGGGCCGCGCGCTGCACCGATTCCTGCGGCGAGATCGTGCGCGGATCGGGTGTCATCACTTCGCGAATGGTTTGCATGCTGTCCTCCATGGGTTGGTCGAAGCCCCGGGCGGGGAAGGCGGACATGATGCGCCGCTTCGCGCAAGGCGGACGCCACCTTGAAGCGCGGAATCATGTGGCCGTTCCTGCGCGCGCGGCACACCGGCGCTGCGCTACAATCGCGCCTCTTCGACTTGCCACCTCACTATGTCCAACGCCGAAATCCCCGCCGCGATCCTGCAAGCCCTCGACCTGGCCGACGCTTCCTGGCGCCCGATCCTGACTGCCGGCCTGGAGGCCGTAGCGCGCGCCAATCCCGGCTACCTGCCGGCGCTGGCCGTCGACAGCTACCTGCCGACCGAGGGTCGCCTATTCGCCGCCTTCGCGCAGCCGCTCGAACGCGTGCGCTATGTGCTGGTGGGGGAGGGGCCGTACCCGCGCGCCGAGAGCGCGACCGGCGTCTGCTTCATGGATGGCGCGGTGGGAGAATTGTGGTCCGAGACCGGGCTGTCGAAGCCGGTCAACCGCGCCACCTCGCTGCGCAACTTCATGAAGATGCTGCTGGTGGCCGACGGCCAGCTGCAGCCGGGCGCGACTGGTGGCGATGCGCTGGCGCCGGTGGCTCAACAGGCGCGCGCCGGCGGCGCGATCCGGACCCTGGCGCAGTTGCAGGACAAGCTGCATGGCGAAGGCTTCCTGCTGCTGAACGCGGCGCTGGTGTTCCGCAAGCATGTGGCGCCGGTGGTCGATGCGCGTGCCTGGCTGCCGTTCCTGCAGACCGTGCTGGCGGCGCTGGCCGAGCGGCCGCAGCCGCCGACGCTGGTGTTGTGGGGGAAGATTGCCGAGCAGCTGAAGCGGCTGCCGGAGACCGCCAGGTTCCCGCAGGAAGTGGCCGAACATCCCTACAACCTGACCTTCATCGAGCACGCAGGCATGCAGCGCCTGTTCGGCCCGATGCACTTGCTCAAAGCGTAGGGTCAGTGGCTGCGCCGCCGACGCCGTGATGGTTGGCGGCCAGATCATCCGGCGCGATAGCGGAGCCGCTAACAATCGACGCGTCGGCGGCAGAGCCGCCAACCCTACGTTGTCATCGAGATATGGGCTATGGCCCCTGACGGTTTTTGGGGCCCTCCAAGACAAGCCGGCCGCGATTTGCTATACTTGACTAAATCGTTCAACTAATCAGGTTATTCGCCTGACCCGCTGCAGAAAGTGCATAAGGACGGGAGTTGAACAAGAGGAATATTTTAACATTAACCGGGGTTGTAATGCGTCTGACCACCAAAGGCCGTTTTGCTGTTACCGCGATGATCGATCTAGCCATGCGTCAAGGCAATGGTCCGGTCACGCTGTCGGGCATCAGCCAGCGCCAGGCCATTTCGCTGTCCTACCTGGAGCAGCTGTTCGGCAAGCTGCGCCGCCACGAGATCGTCGAATCGATCCGCGGTCCGGGCGGCGGCTATACCCTGGCGCGCACGGCGGAGAAGGTGACGGTGGCCGACATCATCATCGCCGTCGACGAGCCGATCGATGCCACGCAGTGCGGCGGCAAGGAAAACTGCGCCGGCACGGCCGCCCACGGTGCCCGTTGCATGACCCACGAACTGTGGACCACGCTGAACGAAAAAATGGTCGATTACCTCGACTCCGTGTCCCTGCAGGATCTGGTCGACCAGCAGCGGCAGAAAGAACAAGCGGAACAAGCGGCCGTGGTGCATGTGCACCGTGGCGCCGCCGCTGCCGTCGAACAAAATTGAAGCTTACTGGAGTGAATTGATGAACGCGCCTTTGGACAAGAAAACCGAGCAGAGCTTCGCGACTGCCCCCCATTTCCCGATCTACCTGGATTACTCGGCCACCACGCCGATCGATCCGCGTGTGGCGGACAAGATGATCCCGTTCCTGCGCGAGCAGTTCGGTAACCCGGCTTCGCGTTCGCACGCCTACGGCTGGACCGCGGAAGCGGCGGTCGAAGAAGCGCGCGGCCACGTCGCCGCCATCGTCGGCGCCGATCCGCGCGAAATCATCTGGACCTCGGGCGCCACCGAAAGCAACAACCTGGCGATCAAGGGCGCGGCGCAGTTCTACAAGACCCGCGGCAAGCACATCATCACCGTCAAGACCGAGCACAAGGCCGTGCTGGACACCGTGCGCGAACTGGAACGTGTCGGCTTCGAAGCGACCTACCTCGAGCCGCAAGATAACGGCCTGATCACCGTCGCCCAGCTGGAAGCGGCGATCCGCCCGGACACCATCCTGGTGTCGGTCATGCTGGTCAATAACGAGATCGGGGTGATCCAGCCGATCGAAGAGCTGGCCTCGCTGTGCCGCTCGAAGAACATCATCTTCCACTGCGACGCGGCCCAGGCCGTGGGCAAGGTGCACATCGACCTGGCCAACAGCAAGGTCGACCTGATGACCTTCACCGCGCACAAGGTGTACGGTCCGAAAGGCATTGGCGCCCTGTACGTGCGCCGCAAGCCGCGCGTGCGCCTGGAAGCGCAGATGCACGGTGGCGGCCACGAGCGTGGCCTGCGTTCGGGCACGCTGCCGACCCACCAGATCGTGGGCATGGGCGAAGCGTTCCGTATTGCCAGGGAAGAAATGGACGACGAGCTGGTGCGCGTGAAGGCGCTGCGCGACCGCCTGGCCAAGGGCCTGATGGAGATCGAAGAGGTCTACGTCAACGGCGACATGGACCACCGCGTGCCGCACAACCTGAACGTTTCGTTCAACTACGTCGAAGGCGAGTCGCTGATCATGGCGGTCAAGGACATCGCCGTGTCGTCCGGTTCGGCCTGCACCTCGGCCAGCCTGGAGCCATCGTACGTGCTGCGCGCCCTGGGCCGCAGCGACGAACTGGCGCACAGCTCGATCCGCTTCACCATCGGCCGTTTCACGACCGAAGAAGAAATTGATTTCGCCGTCGAACTGCTGAAGAGCAAAGTCGGCAAACTGCGCGAACTGTCGCCGCTGTGGGACATGTTCAAGGAAGGGATCGATCTGAATTCGATCCAGTGGGCAGCCCACTAATCACAGAACGCACTTAAACAGATACGGAGCACTACCATGGCATATTCGGACAAAGTACTGGACCATTACGAAAACCCGCGCAACGTCGGCGCCTTCGACAAGGGAGACGATGCGATCGGCACCGGCATGGTCGGCGCGCCGGCCTGCGGCGACGTGATGAAGCTGCAGATCAAGGTCAACGACCAGGGCCTGATCGAAGACGCGAAGTTCAAGACCTATGGCTGCGGTTCGGCCATCGCGTCGAGCTCGCTCGTCACCGAGTGGGTCAAGGGCAAGAGCCTGGACGAAGCGCTGGCGATCAAGAACACCCAGATCGCCGAGGAACTGGCGCTGCCGCCGGTCAAGATCCACTGCTCGATCCTGGCCGAAGACGCGATCAAGGCCGCTGTCGCCGACTACAAGGCGAAGCACGCCGACAAGGCCGCAGCGTAATCACCCGTCATCAAGTTGTAGAAGGAGCTGGAGAAGCACATGGCAATCACCCTGACCGAAAAAGCCGCGAAACACGTCAACCGCTACCTCGAACGCCGGGGCAAGGGCATCGGCTTGCGTTTCGGGGTGCGCACCACGGGCTGCTCCGGCCTGGCCTACAAGCTGGAGTACGTCGATGAAAGCGCGGCCGAAGACAGCATTTTCGAGTCGTACGGCGTGAAGGTCTTCGTCGACCCGAAAAGCCTGCCCTACATCGACGGTACCGAACTCGACTTCGCCCGCGAAGGCCTGAACGAAGGCTTCCGCTTCAACAACCCGAACGTCAAGGACAACTGCGGCTGCGGCGAAAGCTTCCGTATCTAAAGCCGGCTCCATTAAGATGCAGAATCATTTCGAGCTGTTCCAGCTGCCGGCCCGTTTCGAGGTCGACCAGGATGCCCTGGACGCCGCCTACCGCGAAGTGCAGGGGCGCGTCCATCCCGACCGTTTCGTGAATGCCACCGACGCCGAGAAGCGCGTGGCGATGCAGTGGGCGACCCGCGCCAACGAGGCGTACCAGACCCTGCGTAATCCGCAGAAGCGCGCGCAGTATCTTTGCGAGCTCAATGGCGTCGATCTGCAGACCGAGTCGAACACGGCAATGCCGCCCGCATTCCTGATGCAGCAGATGGAATGGCGCGAAGAGCTGGAAGATGCGCGTGCGGCCAAGGATGCAATTGCGCTGGATCGGCTGGAAGCGCAGCTGCGCAGCGAGCGCAAGAATCTGCTGGGCAGCGTGGAAAAGCAGCTCGATGCGGGCGACTACAAGGCCGCGGCGCAGGGCGTACGCTCGCTGATGTTCCTCGATAAGTTCGGCGACGAAGTTCAATACGCGTTCGAGTCCATCGAAGCGTAGGGTTGGCGGCTCCGCCGCCGACGCGTTCAACTCCGGCATGCACTGCCACGACGCGCGCACCGATTGAACGCGTCGGCGGGGAACCCGCCAACCCTACATTGATGCGACCGCGATACCGCCCATCGTCCGGCGCGATCCCCCGATTCGGCGTATCATCGCGGCGCACAAAAACAATATTGGTAACACGACTATGGCACTCCTCCAAATCGCCGAACCCGGCATGTCCACCGCTCCGCACCAGCACCGCCTGGCCGTGGGCATCGACCTGGGCACCACCAACTCGCTGGTCGCCACCGTGCGTAGCGGCAGCCCCGAAGTGCTCAGCGACGAGGAGGGCCGCTCGCTGCTGCCGTCGATCGTGCGCTTTCTCCCCGGTGGCAACGTCAACATCGGCCACAAAGCCCGTGTTCACCAGACGGTCGATCCGAAGAACACCATCGTCTCGGTCAAGCGCTTCATGGGCCGCGGCCTGAAAGACATCGCCCACGCCGAGAACCTGCCGTACGACTTCGTCGACGGCGAAGGCATGGTCCAGATCAACACCGTGGCCGGCGTGAAAAGCCCGGTCGAGATCTCGGCCAACATCCTGGCCACGCTGCGCCAGCAGGCCGAGGATTCGCTCGGCGACGACCTGGTCGGCGCCGTGATCACCGTGCCGGCCTATTTCGACGACGCCCAGCGCCAGGCCACCAAGGACGCGGCCCAGCTGGCCGGCCTGAACGTGCTGCGCCTGCTGTCCGAGCCGACCGCCGCCGCCATCGCCTATGGCCTGGACCATGGCAAGGAAGGCGTGTACGCGGTGTATGACCTGGGCGGCGGCACCTTCGACATCTCGATCCTGAAGCTCTCCAAAGGCGTGTTCGAAGTGCTGTCCACCGGCGGCGATTCGGCCCTGGGCGGCGACGACTTCGACCACCGCCTGTTCTGCTGGATCAGCGAGCAGGCCAAGCTGGCGCCGCTGTCGGAAGTCGATACCGCGACCCTGATGGTCAAGGCGCGCCAGGCCAAGGAACTGCTGTCGACCAACGAAGAAACGACGGTCGAAGCGATCCTGAAGTCGGGCGAGATCGTGCAGGTGACAGTCACCGCCCAGGTGTTCTCCGAGATCACCAAGAACCTGGTCAACAAGACCATGAACGCGATCCGCAAGGCGATGCGCGATGCCGATGTGGCGGTCGAGGATGTCGACGGCGTGGTGATGGTGGGCGGCGCGACGCGCATGCCGCACGTGCGCCGCGCTGTGTCCGAATTCTTCCAGACCATCCCGCACGCCAACATCGACCCGGACCGCGTGGTGGCGCTGGGCGCCGCGATCCAGGCCAATCTGCTGGCCGGCAACCGCGCCGAAGGCGACGACTGGCTGCTGCTGGACGTGACCCCGCTGTCGCTCGGCATCGAGACCATGGGCGGCCTGGTCGAGAAGATCATCCCGCGTAACTCGACCATCCCGGTGGCGCGCGCCCAGGAATTCACCACCTTCAAGGACGGCCAGACCGCTCTCGCCGTGCACGTGGTGCAGGGCGAGCGCGAACTGGTGAGTGATTGCCGCTCGCTGGCGCGCTTCGAGCTGCGCGGCATCCCGCCGATGGCGGCCGGCGCGGCGCGCATTCGCGTGACGTACCAGGTCGACGCCGACGGCCTGCTGGCGGTGGCGGCGCGCGAAATGCGCTCGGGCGTGGAAGCCTCGATCACGGTCAAGCCGTCGTACGGCCTGGGCGACGACGAGGTGGCGCGCATGCTGCAGGATTCGTACTCGTCGGCCTCGAGCGACATGCAGATGCGCGCACTGCGCGAAGAGCAGGTCGAGGCCGAGCGCATCCTGCTGGCGACGACGTCGGCGCTCGAAGGCGATGCCGAACTGCTGTCGGCCGAAGAACGCGCCGCCATCGCTGCGCTGGAGCAGGGCGTGCGGGACGCGATCGCGTCGTCGCAGGACGCCGCGCTGGACGCCGGCAAGCGCCAGGACGCGCTGCACAATGCGGTGCAGGCGCTGGCCAAGGGCACCGAAGAATTCGCCGCGCGGCGCATGGACAAGAGCGTGCGTAAAGCACTGGCAGGCAAGTCGCTGGACGAAGTCTGACGCAGGGTGGACCGGGGCGCGTGGACCGCAAGCCATCCACGTTGCCTTCGCCACACATAGAATACAAATCAACGAGGTAACCCAAGTGCCACAAATCGTCATCCTCCCGCACCCGACCTTCTGCCCTGACGGCGCCGTGCTCGAAGCTCCGGCCGGCAAGTCGGTCTGCGACGTCCTGTTGGAAAACGACATCGAGATCGAACACGCCTGCGACCGCGTCTGCGCCTGCACCACCTGCCACGTGATCGTGCGCGAAGGCTTTGATTCGCTGAACGAGCAGGAAGAAAAAGAAGAAGACATGCTCGACAAGGCCTGGGGCCTGGAGCCGAATTCGCGCCTGTCGTGCCAGGCCATCATCGCGGAAGAAGACCTGGTCGTCGAAATCCCGAAATACACGATCAACCACGCCGCCGAAAAGAACCACTGATCCCGATGAAGCGCGCCGACCACGCCAAGAAATCCCCGGCCCCGGCCGCACCTGAACTGCCGCCGGACGTCCGCCCGGGCCAGTCGATCGAGCTGCTCAAGGAGCTGCACATCCTGACGCGCGACGGCAAGTTGAACCAGGACAGCCGCCGCAAGCTGAAGCAGGTCTACCACCTGTACAACTTCATCGAGCCGCTGCTGCGCGACGTGCAGGACGCCAAGGGCAGCGTGTCGCTGGTCGACCACGGCGCCGGCAAGTCCTACCTCGGCTTCATCCTGTACGACCTGTTCGTCAAGGAGCACGGCGAAGGCTCGCATATCTACGGCATCGAGACGCGCGAAGAACTGGTCGCCAAATCGACCGAGCTGGCGGCGCGCCTGGGCTTCAAGGGCATGTCCTTCCTGCCGCTGTCGGTGGCCGAATCGACCACCTCGAACCAGCTGCCGGAACAGATCGACATCGTCACCGCGCTGCATGCCTGTAACACCGCCACTGACGACGCCATCGACTTCGCCCTGAAGAAGCAAGCCAAGCACATGGTGCTGGTGCCGTGCTGCCAGGCTGAAGTCGCGTCGGTGCTGCGCAAGAACAAGGGCAAGGACCTGGGCCGCAGTGCGCTGACCGAGATCTGGCGCCACCCGATCCACACCCGCGAATTCGGCAGCCAGATCACCAACGTGCTGCGCTGCCTGCAGCTCGAGGCGCACGGCTACCAGGTCACCGTCACCGAACTGGTGGGCTGGGAGCACTCGATGAAGAACGAGCTGATCGTCGCCACCTATAAAAACCTGCCGCGCCGCCGTCCGGCCGAACGCCTGCACGAAGTGCTGCGCGAAGTCGGGCTGGAAGAAATGCAGCACCGCTTCTATACCCCGCACGCCGAGACCACGGAGTAAACCGAATGAGTGAAACTCAACAGCGCTGGATCGACCTGCGCAGCGACACCGTCACCCAGCCCAGCGCCGCGATGCGCGCCACCATGGTGGCAGCCGATGTCGGTGACGACGTGTACGGCGACGACCCGACCGTCAACCGCCTGCAGGACTACGCGGCCGACCTGTTCGGCTTCGAGGCCGGCATGTTCGCGCCGAGCGGCACCCAGACCAACCTGATCGCGCTGATGACCCATTGCGGCCGCGGCGACGAGTACCTGGTCGGCCAGGAAGCGCACACCTACAAGTACGAAGGCGGCGGCGCTGCGGTGCTGGGCAGCATCCAGCCGCAGCCGATCATCAACCAGGCGGACGGCTCGATCGCGCTGGCAGACATCGAGACTTACATCAAGCCCGACGACATGCACTTCGCGCGCACCCGCCTGCTGGCGCTGGAAAACACCATCGGCGGACGCGTGCTGTCGCAAGAGTACGTGGCTGCTGCGACCAGCCTCGCGCACAGCAAGGGCCTGGCCACCCACCTGGACGGCGCGCGCATCTGCAATGCCGCCGTCAAGCAGGGCATCAGCCTGCGCGATGCGGTCAAAGGGTTCGATACCGTCTCGGTGTGCCTGTCGAAAGGCCTGGGCGCGCCGGTCGGTTCGGTGCTGCTGGGACCAAAAGCGTTCATCGAGCAGGGCAAGCGCTGGCGCAAGATGCTGGGCGGCGGCATGCGCCAGGCCGGCGTGATCGCCGCTGCCGCGCACTACGCGCTCGAGCACAACGTGGCGCTGCTGGCGCAGGACCATGACAACGCGGCCGAACTGGCGCGTGGGCTCTCGAAAATCGAACAGCTGAAGGTCACCACGCCACAGACCAACATCTTCTGGATGGACGTGCCGGCCGCCGCCTGCGCACCGCTGCGCCAGGCGCTCGAGCGCGCAGGCATCCGCGCCACGGTCGGACCGAAGATGCGCCTGGTGACCCACCTCGACATCTCGGCTGCCGACGTCGCGCATACGGTCGACGTGTTCAGCACCTTCTTTTCGGACTGGCGCGCTTGATGACTGACGCAACGAAAGAAGACGGTATCCGCTTGGCCAAGCGCGTCGCCGAAGTGGCGGCGTGCTCGCGCGCCGAGGCCGAGCGCTACATCGCCGGCGGCTGGGTCAGCGTCGATGGCGAGGTGGCCGAGGATCCGGCCAGCCGCGTCACGCCGGAGCAGGCGGTCGTGCTGCTGCCCGGCGCCACCCCGGTGGAGCCGGAGCCGGTGACGATTCTGCTGCACAAGCCGGCGGGAATGAGCATGGATGCCGCGTTGGCCAGCATCGGCGCCGACAACCAGCAACTGGACAACGGCCGCGGCAAGCCATTCCTGCGCCGCCACCTGTTCAAGCTGCAGGCCGCGACGCCGCTGGAAGACATGGCCTCGGGCCTGGTCGTGTTCAGCCAGGACTGGCGCGTCATGCGTAAACTCGTCGAAGACGCGCCGCGCAACGAATACGAATACGTGGTCGAAGTCAGCGGCAGCATTGCCGAGGGCGGCCTGGATAAACTCAACCGCATGTTCCGCGCCAGCTGGCAGAACGAGGCGCGTCTGCGCATCGCCGGGAAGAACATCCAGCGCGGCCAGATCGCGCGCCTGCTGGGCGACGTCGGCCTGTCGGTGGTGTCGATGCGGCGCCTGCGTATCGGCCGCATCTCGATGGGCAGCCTGCCGGTTGGCAGCTGGCGTCACCTGGCCAACGTCGAGCGTTTTTAATTTTTCAAGTAGTCCATGCCCAGCAACTTCCGCATCATCGCCACCAGCGTCCTGTTCTTCATCATCTTCGGACCGCTGGTGCCGGCGCTCGAATTCACTCTTGCCACCCTGTTCACCAAGGGCCGCTTCGAGATCATGCCGGCGTTCTTCTTGGCCGCGATCTGTTTCGGCGCCCTGATCGCGGCGGCGCTCGGGCTGGCGCATGGCGTGCTGATGGCGATCGCGCTGCGCCTGGAATCGCTGCGCCGGCGCCTGGGCACGCAGCGTGCAAGGGTGGTGCTCGGCGCCGTGGCCTCGCTGCTGTGCGGCCTGGCGATGACGGCCGCCACGCTGTACATCGCGCGCAATTCCTATGGTTCGCTGCTGGGCGCAATGGACCCGAACAACCCGGACCCGTGGAAGATCATCCGCGCCTACATGGTGATCGAGCTGTTCATCCTGCCGGCGCTCGTGTGCGGCATCCTGTTCCAGCTGCTGCCGTGGCCGCGCAAGGTGATGCAGCGCGCGCTCGGCCAGGCTTGAGCATCCGATTTGTGACAGCGGTAGCGTGAGTCATATCGCTGTCATGTTTCCTCCCTATGCTGTCGATTTTTCATCCTTGGAAAACCGACAACCATGCCGCAACGCTTCGCCACCCCTTCCAAATTCCTCCCCATGCTGAGCGCCATCGCGCTGGCCTGCCTTCTTACCGCCTGCGGCGGCGACGATGACGAGGATCCGACCCCGACCACGCTGTCGATGGAAAAGATCGGCAGCTTCGATGGCGGCGCGGTCGGCGCGGCCGAGATCACGGCTTATGACGCGGCCAGCAAGCGCCTGTTCGTGGTCAACGGCGCGAACGGCACCGTGGACGTGCTGGACCTGGCCACGCCGTCTGCACCGAAGCGCGTCGGCACCATCAGCGTGAGCAGCATGGGCGCGGCCGTCAACAGCGTCGCCGTGCACGACGGCCTGGTGGCGCTGGCGATCGAAGCGTCGCCCAAGACCAGCCCGGGCACCGTGGCCTTCTACAACGCGGCCGACCTGAAGCTGGTCAACAGCGTGAAAGTAGGCGCGTTGCCCGACATGCTGGTGTTCACGCCGGACGGCAGCAAGGTGCTGGTGGCCAACGAAGGTGAGCCGAACAGCTACGGCCTGCCTGACTCGATCGATCCGGAAGGCTCGATCAGCATCATCACCGTCAACCGTGGTGGTACGCCGAGCGTCGCCACTGCCGACTTCAAGGGCTTCAACGGCCAGGAAGCGGCGCTGCGCGCGCAGGGCATCCGCATCTTTGGACCGGGCGCCAGCGCGGCCCAGGACTTCGAGCCGGAATACATCACCGTCAGCGACGACGGCCGCACCGCCTGGGCCACGCTGCAGGAAAACAATGCGATCGCCACCATCGACGTCGCCTCGGCCAAGATCACGTCGGTCAAGCCGCTTGGCTTCAAGAACCACAACGTGGCCGGCATGGGGATGGATGCATCGGACGAAGACGGCGGCACCAACACCAACAGCGGCACGCCGCTGGTGAAGATCGCGCCGCAGCCGGTGAAGGGCATGTACCTGCCGGACGCCATCGCCAGCTACAGCGTGGACGGCGTGCGCTACCTGATCACCGCGAATGAGGGCGACGCCCGCGCCGACTGGCCGGGCTTCAACGAAGAGACGCGCGTGCGCGCCCACTGCACGGCGGGCCTGGACCCGTCCGTGTTCCCGGACGCGGCCAACCTGATCCTCGATTCGAACCTGGGCCGCCTGCGCGTGACCACTTCGCCGAACGGCGCCAACACCGGCAAAAACGCGGCGGGACAATGCACCGAACTGTATTCGTTCGGCGGCCGCTCGTTCTCGATCTGGAACACCGACATCACCCGCGTCTACGATTCGGGCGACGAATTCGAACAGCGCACCAAGGCACTGCCGAACGTGAAGTTCAACGCCAGCAACGACAACAACGACCTCGATGGCCGTAGCGCCTCGAAAGGTCCGGAGCCGGAAGGCGTCGTGGTCGGCAAGTTCGGCAACAAAACCTATGCCTTCATCGGCCTGGAACGCGTGGGCGGGGTGATGGTGTACGACGTGACCAAGCCGACCGCGGCGTCGTTCGTGACTTACCTGAACACGCGCGATGGCGACAAGGGCGACCTGGGTCCGGAAGGCCTGACCCTGATCCCGGCCAACAAGTCGCCGAACAACAAGCCGCTGCTGGTGGTGGGCAATGAGGTGAGCGGTACGACGGCGATCATGCAGATCAACCTGAGCTTCCAGTAAGCGCCGTCCCAGGCGGCGTACCGGGTGCATGCCCGGACGCCGCCTTCCAACATCAGCTGCGCTTGCGCAGCATCTGCAGACCGAAGGCGGCGGCGACCACCGCTGCGCCGACCATCAAGCCTTTGTTGCTGCCGGACTTGCCGCCGACCCTGCTGCGCGGCTGGCGCTGGCCGCTGTACAAGCCATCGGCGCGCGGCGTCGGATCGTACAGTGCGCCTTCGGTGATCGGCACGCGCTTGGCCTTCTTCGACCATATGCTCAGGAAGCGGTTCATGCCGGCGGCGGCCAGGTGCGGCGTGGCGAACTCGCTCAACTTGAGCATACTGGCCGGCGCGCCCACGGCGGTGGTGGCACGCGGACGGCGCGCCAGGTCGACGACGGCATCTGCCACCGCTTCCGGCGCCAGCACGCCGGGCGGGAACTTCATGCGCGCGCCGGTGTAGTTGGCGGCGTGCTTGAAGCCGGGCGTGTCGACGAACAGCGGATACACGTCGCACACGTGGATGTGGCGCTTGTTGCCCACTTCGGCGCGCAGCGCTTCGCTGAAGCCGCGCAGGCCGAACTTGCTGGCCGAGTAGGCCGCAGCGTAAGGCGAAGCGACGAAGCCGCCGGCCGAGATCATGTTGACCCAGATGCCGTGGTCCTGCTCCAGGAAGATCGGCATCACCGCGTGCGCATCGTTCATGTGCGTGATCAGGTTGGTCTCGATGACGCGGTGATGGTCGGCCAGCGGCACGTCAGCATACTTGCCGACCACGCCCGCGCCGACGTTGCTGAACCACAGGTCGATCTCGCCCAGCGTACGGCGCGCGAACTTGGCGAACGACGCGACCGCGTCGGCGTCGGTGGCGTCGACCACCTTGATCTCGGCCGTGCCGCCGGCCTGGCGGCAGCGCCAGGCGACGTCTTCCAGGCCTTCCTTGCCGCGCGCGCCCAGTACCAGCTGCGCGCCCTGGCGGGCGAAGGCGATGGCGGTGGCGGCGCCGATGCCGCTCGATGCGCCCATGATCACGATGCGGCGTGTTGGATATTTCATGTTCATCCTTTCTGAAATGGTTGGGAATGTGCTTCCTTCTCAACGATTATTTCAGTATTTGGACAAGTCTAGTTTTCGTGTTCCGCGCGGAAACGTAGGGCCGGTTTCGGCAGGGCGACCAGACGGGTGCCGGCCAAGCGGTCATGCAGGAACTGGCGGTCGCGATCAAACAGGGCGGTGAGCGACCACGCTACGACACCGATCGCCAGCGCGATCGCGATCTCGCCCCTGGCATGCAGGCCGAACACGGCGCACACGATCAGTGCCGGTGCGAACCAGCCCCAGGCCAGCAGGTAGCGCGCGATCGCCGTGCTCCACGGCAGGCGTGCGTGGCCGGGTTTGACCACCTGGATGCGCCAGGTCTTCATCGCCAGCGTGTGGCCGGTATTGGTCCAGCTCCACGTGAAATAGGCGCCGGTGACGATGAACAGGAACAGTTTCAGGCCGGTCTGGAACGGTGCTTCCTGCCGGTTGCCGGTGGCCAGGATGTACAGCAGCACCGCCAGCATCTCGACGGCGAACAGCAGGAAGAATTCGTAGAGCATCGCCGTCAGGCGGCGCTTGAGTGTTGGCGTGGCGGGCGTGGGCGCGCCGGCTGCCGGCTGGCGGGCGTCGTGGAGGGCGGCCGGCTTAGTTGCTCGCATTCGCGGCCTGGGCTGCGGGAGAGGGGGCGGCGGCCGGAGCGGCCGGCGCGGGCGCCGGTGCAGTTGCCGGAGCGCCGGCAGCCGGTGGCGTGGCAGCGGTCGCGGCGGGCGCCGGTGCTGCCTCCGGCGCGCCGATCACGATGCATTCGGCGCCGCGGCGCGTGGTGTTCGGCGGGCACGGCATCGGCGTGATGATGGCCGGCGCTTCCGGCGGCAGCGCCACCGGCGCCGGCTTGCGTGCGGCAGCGGCGCGCGCCAGGTTGCGCTTCTCGTCGGCCGACAATTGCTTGTAGTTTTCCCAGTCGGCGGACTTGTCGCCCGCCAGCCGGTTGGTCTTGCTGAAGTTTTCGCGCGCGCGTTCGCGCTGTTCCGGCGTCAGGCGCATCCACTGGCGCATGCGTTCGTGCACGCGCTGCTGCTCGGATGGCGGCATCGAAGCAAACTTGGCGGACATCTCGATCCACTTGCGCTTGCGCAGTCCTTCCATCCGGTCCCACTGCGGCTCGAGCGGAGCCAGCGCCACCTGCTGGCTGCTGCTCAGGTCGCGCCACAGGGGCTTGTCGAGGGTCTTGGGCAGCGCACGCGCATTGCTGGCGGCGTCGGCCACGGTCGGCAGTACGGCCGGCGTATCGAAGCGCTCGACGATCACCCAGGCGATGGCGCCGGCGGCCAGCACGCCGGCCACCGTCCGCAACACGGGAAAGCGGGACTTCGACACGGTCTTCTTGGTCATTGCCGGCGCTGCTGCGACTCCAGGTAGGCGTTGAAGCCGGGATCGAGGTAGGCGGTCAGCGGCAGTTCGTCGGCCAGTACGGCGGCGTCGAGTTCGGCCAGTTCGGCAATCTGTTGCTGCTGCTCGTGCTGGTACACGCCGCCGAAGCCGATCACCAGCGCCAGCAGCGGCACCGCGATCGCCAGGCGCGACGTTGCCGGGCCGCTGAGCAGGGCGCTACAACGGGTGGCAATGCGGGCCGCCATGCCGGCCAGGCCGGTCCTGCGCACCGGTTCCGGCTTCTTGCGCGCGAGCGCGGCCGCGCGCGCGGCGGCCAGCCGGTCAGTGGTCGAGGCCGGCAGCGTGTCGAGCTGTTCGTCCAGCGCGTGGCGGATCTTGTACGCCAGGTTGATGTCGTCAGTGTTCATAATGTGATTCCCTTGGCCTTGAGCGCTTCGGCGAGGGCGTGGGTGGCTCGCGAGCAATGTGTTTTGACGCTGCCCTCGGAGCATCCCATCGCTTCGGCCGTCTCGGCCACGTCCATATCCTGCCAGTAACGCATGAGGAAGGCTTCCCGTTGACGCGCGGGGAGCTTTTGTACTTCTTCGTCGATCACGCGCAAGGTTTGTGCGCGCTCAAGCTGATCCGCGGTCGATTCTGCGGCGGCCGAACCTTCCTCGGCCTCGTATGAGGCAAGTATATCAAAGTCGTTATCCTCATCCTCGCCGCGGCGGAAGCCCGAAAACAGGCTGACCCAGGTGTTGCGCACCTTTTCGCGGCGGAAGTAGTCGAGGATGGTGGTCTGCAGGATGCGCTGGAACAGCATCGGCAGTTCAGCGGCCGGCTTGTCGCCATATTTCTCGGCCAGCTTGATCATGGCGTCCTGCACGATGTCCAGTGCCGACTCGTCCTTGCGCACCGCATACACCGCCTGCTTGAACGCGCGCCGTTCGACATTCGCCAGGAAGTCGTTGAGTTCTTTGTCTGTGGCCATGCGGTTGAGGGAAGCGCGCGTTTCGTGCTTTAAGGAAAACTGTCGAATCGTAGCAAAAAACGCCGGGGGCTGCACCGGAATCGCTCAGGCACTGCCGAACCGGTCCGCAAGGAGGGCGCTGCAAAAAGCGCATGACGATAGGCGAATTCGTTCGTTTCCAAGGCCGCGGGGCGTGGGTACTCTGCCAACACGACCATAGCCAGACTGCCACCATGCCTCTCGATTCGATCCACCAGGATTTCGACATCCAGCCTTTCGCCGGCGCCGCGCTCGGCGCCGAAGTGCTCGGCCTCGACCTGTCGCGCCCGCTCGGCGGCGACGACTTCCGGCGCCTGCACCAGGCCCACCTCGACCACCACGTGCTGGTGTTCCGCGACCAACGCATTACGCCGGCCCAGCAGGTGGAATTCAGCCGCCGCTTCGGCGAGCTGCAGATTCACGTGCTGCGCCAGTTTCAGCTGCCCGAGCAGCCCGAAGTGCTGATCATCTCGAATATCCGCGAGAACGGCGAGCCGATCGGCCTGGGCGACGCCGGCCATCTGTGGCATTCCGACCTGTCCTATAAAGAAACGCCGAGCCTGGGTTCGATGCTGCACGCCCAGGAATTGCCGAGTGAGGGCGGTGACACGCTGTTCGCCAACCAGCACACGGCCTACGATACGCTGCCCGACGACCTCAAGCAGGAAATCGACAGCCTGCTGGCCGAGCACTGGTACCTGGCGCGCTATGAGTACCTGCGCCAGCGCAACCCGTGGCGCCCGAAACTGACCCAGGCCCAGATCGACGAAGTCAAACCGGTACGCCAACCGGTGGTACGCACCCACCCCGAGACCGGGCGCCGCGCGCTGTTCGTTAGCGAGCATTTCACGACCCGCATTCTCGGCGTGCCGGAGGCGCGCAGCCGCGAACTGCTCGACGCGCTGTTCCAGCACAGCACCCGTCCCGAGTTCATCTACCGTCACCAATGGAAGCCGCACGACATGGTGTTCTGGGACAACCGCTCGCTGATGCACCTGGCGGCCGGCTGCCCGGACCATTTGCGCCGCAAGCTGTACCGCACCACGATCGCGGGCGACGTGCCATTCTGACCAAGGGACTCTATGACCACCATTAAGAAATTGGCCGCCATCGGCGCGGCGCTGGCGCTCGCGTTTTCGTCGAGCGCGCAGGCCGAAGGCAAGATCCGCATCGCCGAGCAGTTCGGCATCGTCTACCTGCTGCTGAACGTTGCGCAGGACCAGAAGCTGATCGAAAAACACGGCAAGAAGCAGGGCGTCGATATCGACGTCGACTGGGTTAAATTGTCCGGTGGCGCGGTGATCAACGATGCTCTGCTGTCCGGCTCGATCGACATCGCCGGGGCTGGCGTCGGACCGCTGATGACGATCTGGGACCGCACCAAGGGACGGCAGAACGTGCGCGGCGTGGCCTCACTGGGCAGCTTCCCCTACTACCTGGTCAGTACCAATCTAGCGGTGAAGAGCATTGCCGACTTCGGGCCCAAGGACCGTATCGCGCTGCCGGCGGTGACGGTGTCGGTGCAGGCGCGCATCCTGCAGATGGCGGCCGCCAAGCAGTGGGGCGTGGCGCAGTTCAAGAAGCTTGATCCGATCACCCAGACCGTGCCGCATCCCGATGCTGCCGCCGCGCTAATTGCCGGCAAGACCGAGCTGAACGGGCACTTCGGCGGGCCGCCGTTTCAGGAGCAGGAACTGGCCGGCAACCCCAACGCGCACGTCGTGCTCGATTCCTATGAAGTGTTGGGTGGGCCGGCATCAAGCACGGTGCTGTATGCGACCGAAAAGTATGTGAAAGAGAATCCAAAGACCTATCGCGCCTTCCTCGACGCGCTGGTGGAAGCGGCGCAGATCGTTGCCGCTAATCCGGAAAGCGCGACCGACAGCTATCTGCGCGTGAACAAGGGCAATACCGACCGCGCGCTGCTGCTGAAGATTATCAAGGATCCGAAGGTGCAGTTCCGGGTGGCGCCGCAGAACACGCTGGGCCTGGCCCAGTTCCTGCACCAGGTGGGCGCGATCCGCAACAAGCCGGCCAGCTGGAAAGATTATTTCTTCGTCCATCCCGCCATCGCTTCGGGGAGCTGATCATGAGTCCGGTGTTGACCCCATTGAACCTGGTGCCGAACGAACCGTTGTTGCGCGCCGAGCATGTGACGCTGGAATACGCAAGCGAGCGCGGCGTGGTGCGGGCGCTGGACGATGCCAGCTTCGAAGTCTGGCGCGGCGACCGCTTCGTGCTGCTGGGGCCGTCGGGCTGCGGCAAGTCGACGCTGTTGAAAGCCGTCGGTGGCTTCATTCAGCCGCGCGCCGGCAGTCTGAGCCTGGCCGGCAAGCCGATTACCGGGCCGGGACCGGACCGCATCGCCGTGTTCCAGGAATTCGACCAGCTGCCGCCGTGGAAGACGGTGAAGCAGAACGTGATGTTTCCGATGCTGGCGAGCGGAATCAAGCGGACCGACGCGGACCAGCGCGCCCGCCACTGGCTGGGCAAGGTCGGGCTGGCACGTTTTGCCGACGCGTATCCGCATACGCTGTCGGGCGGCATGAAGGCGCGCGTGGCGATCGCCCGCGCGCTGGCGATGCAGCCGTCGGTGCTGCTGATGGACGAGCCGTTCGCCGCGCTCGACGCGCTGACCCGGCGCAGCATGCAGGAAGAGCTGCAATCGCTGTGGGATGAAATCGGCTTCACGATGCTGTTCGTGACCCATTCGATCGAGGAGGCGCTGGTGGTGGGCAACCGCATTTTGCTGCTGTCGCCGCATCCGGGGCGGGTGCGGGCGGAACTCAATAGTCAGCAGTTCAGTTTGAGCAGCGCCGGTAGCCAGGAGTTTCAGGCGGCGACCCAGCGTATCCATGACCTGCTGTTCGGCACTGAGCAGGCGCAGCCGGCGGTCGAGCCTGTCGCGGCGGTGCTGCCATGACGGCGCTGCGTGAACCGCCGATCCGGCCTGAATACGTATTGCCGTTGCGTCCGGTTGCCGGCGCCGGCGCCATTCAGACCGCGAACGGCGTACGACCGCGCTCGTCGCCGTTGAACAATCTGGGCTGGTTGCGCAAGCCGGCCATCCTGCTCGTGATCGCCGTGCTGTGGGAAGCGGCGGCGCGCTGGTTCGGCAACGATCTGCTGCTGCCTGGTGCGTGGCAGACCGCGCAGGCCTTCGTCGAAGGAGTGCGTTCAGGCGAATTGGTCGGGTTCGTGGCGGTGTCGCTGGCGGTGCTGACTCAGGGCTTCCTGCTCGGCGTGGGCGCATCGTTCCTGCTGACCTGGCTCGCGGTGTCGAGCCGGCTCGGGCGCGAGCTGATCGATACGCTAACGTCGATGTTCAATCCACTGCCAGCGATCGCGCTGCTGCCGCTGGCGCTGCTGTGGTTCGGGCTGGGTAAGGGCAGTCTGCTGATGGTGCTGGTGCACTCGGTGGTGTGGCCACTGACGCTCAACGCCAGTGCGGGTTTCCGCGCCGTGCCCGAGACGCTGCGCATGGCTGGCCGCAACTATGGGCTCGGTGGATTGCGGATGGTGTTGCAGATCCTGATCCCGGCGGCACTGCCGTCGATCCTGTCGGGGCTGAAGATCGGCTGGGCGTTTGCCTGGCGCACGCTGATTGCGGCCGAACTGGTGTTCGGCAGTACCTCGGGTCAGGGCGGGCTGGGGTGGTATATCTTCCAGAGCCGCAATGAGCTGTTCACCGACAAGGTGTTCGCTGGGCTGGCGACCGTGATCCTGATTGGCTTGGCGATCGAGCACTTCGTGTTCCAGACGCTGGAGCGGGTGACGGTGCGGCGCTGGGGCATGCAGCGCTGATATTGCAAGGTTGGCGGCGGAGCAGCCAACCTTGCCAGAGCAAAAAACACGCAGATTACCGACACGCAGCCAAATTTGTTGCACCAATTTTGGGCTTGCGGCGATTTATATCTTTCCTTCTTGACCAAAATGGTGCGGCGCGGTATGGTGTTCCCCACGCTTTGCACCCCCAAGGCAACCACGTCATCTGGACCCGGCACACAAGGCCTGGCCCGGTTGTGACACGCTTTCATTTGTAGGCAGTTTGCTCCGACCCGCGCCACAAGCGCGAGAGATGCGACCGTCCACTACAAACACTCACGCTGAACGAGTTGCGCCCAGCGCCAGTGCGTAAGGACCCTACGGCGTCCTGAAACATTGACGTGCACGCAGAAAGAAGGGAAGCCTGAGGGGTGGTAGTGCACGACGCATATCGTTAGGAACGGGCATCCGATCAATCTCCCTCTGGGTCTTGAAAGGAATGAACATGAGTAACGATTCAGCCGTCCCCATCACGGGCGCTGAAATAGTGGTGCGTTGTCTCGCGGAAGAGGGCGTCAAGCACGTCTTCGGTTATCCGGGCGGCGCGGTCCTCTATATCTACGACGCCATCTTTAATCAGGATAAATTCCAGCACGTCCTGGTCCGCCACGAACAGGCCGCGGTGCATGCCGCCGACGCTTATTCGCGCAGCTCGCAAACCGTCGGCGTCGCCATCGTCACGTCCGGTCCGGGCGTCACCAATGCCGTCACGGGTCTGTCCACCGCCTATATGGATTCAGTGCCGATGGTCGTGATCTCGGGCCAGGTGCCGAGCCACGCGATCGGTCAGGATGCGTTCCAGGAATGCGACACCGTCGGCATCACCCGCCCCGTGGTCAAGCACAACTTCCTGGTCAAGGACGTGCGCGAACTGGCATCGACCATCAAGAAGGCCTTCTTCATCGCCCGCACCGGCCGTCCCGGTCCCGTGCTGGTCGATATCCCGAAGGACATCACGGTCAACAAGTGCCTGTACGAATACCCGCGCGAGATCGAGATGCGCTCGTATCGCCCGGTGGACAAGGGCCATGCCGGCCAGATCCGCAAGGCGGTGGCGCTGCTGCAGAACGCCGAGCGGCCGATGATCTATGCCGGCGGCGGCGTGATCCTAGCCAATGCCTCGAACGAGCTCAACCGCATGGTCGACAAGCTCGGCTTCCCGATCACGAATACGCTGATGGGCCTGGGCGCCTCGCGTTCGTCGAGCCCGCACTTCGTCGGCATGCCCGGCATGCACGGGACCTATGAAGCGAACATGGCGATGCAGCACTGCGACGTCCTGATCGCCATCGGCGCCCGTTTCGACGACCGCGTGATCGGCAACCCGAAGCACTTCGCTTCGCATCCACGCAAGATCATCCACATCGACATCGACCCGTCGTCGATCTCCAAGCGCGTCAAAGTCGACATCCCGATCGTCGGCAACGTCAAGGATGTGCTGGTCGAACTGCTGTCGCAGCTGGAAGCCGGCAACGTGCAGCCGAACGCACAAGCGCTGCAAGGCTGGTGGAAGCAGATCGACGAATGGCGCGGCCGCGACTGTCTTAAATACGCCGGTTCCGACACGCTGATTAAGCCGCAATCCGTGATCGAGCAATTGCACCGCGTGACCGACGGCGACGCCTTCATCACTTCGGACGTCGGCCAGCACCAGATGTGGGCGGCCCAGTACTACCCGTTCGACAAGCCGCGGCGCTGGATCAATTCCGGCGGCCTGGGGACGATGGGCGTCGGCCTGCCGTTCGCGATGGGCGTGCAGATGGCCAATCCGGATGCGACGGTTGCCTGCGTTACCGGCGAAGGCTCGATCCAGATGTGCATCCAGGAGCTGGCCACCTGCAAGCAGTATCACCTGACGCCGAAGATCATCCTCCTGAACAACCGCTTCCTGGGCATGGTGCGCCAGTGGCAGCAGATCGACTACGGCTCGCGCTACTCGGAGTCGTACATGGATTCGCTGCCGGACTTCGAAAAGCTGGCCGAGGCCTATGGCCACGTCGGCATGCGCATCGAAAAGCCGGGCGATGTCGAGGGCTCGCTGCGCGAAGCCTTCGCCATGAAGGACCGCCTGGTGTTCATGAACTTCATCACCGACCAGAGCGAGAACGTGTGGCCGATGGTCAAGGCGGGCCGTGGCCTGAATGAAATGCTGCTCGGTTCGGAGGATCTGTGATGCGCCATATCATCTCTGTCCTCATCGAAAACGAAGCCGGCGCGCTGTCGCGCGTGGTCGGCCTGTTCTCGGCGCGCGGCTACAACATCGAAACGCTGACGGTGGCCCCGACCGAAGACGCGACCCTGTCGCGCATGACGATCGTCACCTCCGGCTCGGACGACATCATCGAGCAGATCACCAAGCACCTGAACCGCCTGATCGAGGTGGTGAAAGTGGTGGACCTGACCGAAGGCCAGCACATCGAGCGCGAGCTCATGCTGATTAAGGTGCGCGCCGTGGGCAAAGAACGTGAAGAAATGAAGCGCACCGCCGACATCTTCCGCGGCCGCATCATCGACGTCACCGAAAAGACCTACACGATCGAGCTGACCGGCGCCAAATCGAAACTCGATGCTTTCATCGATTCGATCGACCGCGCCTCGATCCTGGAAACGGTCCGCACCGGCGGCTCCGGCATCGGCCGCGGCGAACGCATCCTGAAAGTCTGACCGGCACCACAAAAATTAATTGGACGTAGGATTGGCCTAGGCGGCCCCGCACTCTGCCGCCGACGCGTTACGCCCGCACACCATAACGATACTCAAATCACAGGACACCCAAAATGAAAGTTTTCTACGACAAAGACTGCGACCTCTCCCTCATCAAAGGCAAGAACGTCGCCATCATCGGTTACGGCTCGCAAGGCCACGCCCACGCCCAGAACCTGAGCGAATCGGGCGTCAACGTCACCGTCGGCCTGCGCCGCGGCGGCGCCTCCTGGGGCAAGGTCGAGCAGGCCGGCCTGAAGGTCGCCGAAGTCGACGAAGCGGTGAAAGCCGCCGACGTCATCATGATCCTGCTGCCTGACGAAAACATCGCCGAAGTCTACAAGCAGAACGTCGAACCGAACGCCAAGCAGGGCGCGGTGCTGGCCTTCGCCCACGGCTTCAACGTGCACTACGGCCAGGTGGTCCCACGCGCCGACCTCGACGTGATCATGGTCGCCCCGAAAGCGCCGGGCCACACCGTGCGCGGCACCTACACCCAGGGTGGCGGCGTGCCGCACCTGGTCGCCGTGTACCAGGATAAATCCGGTGCGGCGCGCGACATCGCGCTGTCGTACGCCATGGCCAACGGCGGCGGCCGTGCCGGCATCATCGAAACCAACTTCCGTGAAGAAACCGAAACCGACCTGTTCGGCGAGCAGGCCGTGCTGTGCGGCGGCGCGGTCGAGCTGATCAAGGCTGGCTTCGAGACCCTGACCGAAGCCGGCTACGCGCCGGAAATGGCCTACTTCGAGTGCCTGCACGAACTCAAGCTGATCGTCGACCTGATCTACGAAGGCGGCATCGCCAACATGAACTACTCGATCTCGAACAACGCAGAGTATGGCGAATACGTGACCGGCCCACGCGTGGTCACCGCGCAGACCAAGGAAGCGATGCGCCAGTGCCTGAAGGACATCCAGACCGGCGAATACGCCAAGAGCTTCATCCTGGAAAACAAGGCCGGCGCCCCGACCCTGATCTCGCGCCGCCGCCTGACGGCCGAGCACCCGATCGAAGAAGTCGGCGCCAAGCTGCGCGGCATGATGCCGTGGATTGCGAAGAACAAGCTGGTGGATCAGTCGAAGAACTAAGGTTTTCTGCTGGCCGCGTTGTGCTCACGCGGCCAGCATTATCCTTCCTGAAACCGTCGTCTCCGCGTGTGCGGAACGACGGTTTTATCGTTAACCGTCATGGCGACAATTCGAGACACCCATTTCAAAAGCTACTTATTTGCAACTGTCCATTACAAATTCCCGATAGAAGCCCCGAGGGCGCTATCGTATAAACCAAGTCAGACATTCGTCGCAACTTACTTGGAGAATAATAAATGGCCTTCGCAAAACCCCTTGTCGCCGCAGCCCTGGTTCTGGCCTTCAGCGCCGCCCACGCCCAGACCGCCCAGACCACCCCGTCGCCATCCACCGCAGGCACCCTGGTCGTGGTCCCGGCCTTTGGCGAAGTGAAACACGCCAACGACCAGGCCACCGTCATCTTCGCCGTCGAAGAGCACGCCAAGGACAAGAACACTGCCGCCGACCGCGTCAACCGCAAGATGAAAGAGGGCACCGAGATCGTGCGCCGCGCCGATCCCAAGGCCGAGCTGAAAACCCAGGGCTACTACACCTACCCGGTCTACCCGGAAGTGCCGCCGATGCCGCAGCCAACCGCGCGTGGTGCAACCCAGCCGCAGGAACCGCCGGTGCCGATCGCATGGCGCGTCGGCCAGTACCTCGAAGTGAAGACCACCAACCTGACCGCGCTGCCGAAGACCGCTGCCGCTGCCCAGAAAGTTCTGCAGATCAACAACGTCAACTTCGGCCTGAGCCCGGAGCTGGAAAAGCGCCTGGACGACCAGCGCATCGCCGCCACCTATAAAAACCTGAACGAGCGCATCGTCTCGATCGCGCGTGCCATGGGCCGCCAGCCGGGCGAAGCCGTGCTCGACACGGTCGACTTCGAAGGCTCGGGCAACTACGCGGGCGACGCCCAGGCCGCGCCGGCCATGATGCGCATGAGCGCCAAGCGCGAGAATGCCGACCAGATGAGCGAACCGAGCTTCGAACCGGGCGAAACCACGCTGCAGATGCGCCTGGTGGGCAAGGTCAAGTTCAAGTAAGGTCACTGACGAGTTCAAGTAAGCGCCACCGCTTCGCCAGTCGCGCTAGGGTATTGGTTAGCTAACAATTGCCCTCGCCTCTATAATGGGGGCACCTGCCCGGCGGGGGAATGTCCCCAGGGCGCTTTACTTGAATGTGACTGCTTATGCCAACCTTTCCACGAAGAAGAACACCAGGGGCACCGAAGACGCCACGCTTTGCCCGCCTGAAGCGATTCGGGCGGCGCGCCGAAGACCGCCAGCGCGGCCGCGGCATCTATTTGCTGCCGAACGCCTTCACCACCGGCGCACTGTTCTGCGGTTTCTACGCCATCGTCATGGCCATGAACCAGCGCTTCGAGCACGCCTGCTGGGCCGTGTTCATCGCCATGGTGCTCGACGGCCTGGACGGGCGCATCGCGCGCCTGACCAATACCCAGTCCGAATTCGGCGCCCAGTACGACAGCCTGTCCGACATGGTCTCGTTCGGCGCCGCGCCGGCGCTGGTGATCTATGAATGGTCGCTGCGCGGCCTCGGCAAGCTGGGCTGGATCGCGGCCTTCATCTACTGCGCCGGCGCCGCGCTGCGCCTGGCTCGCTTCAACACCAATATCGAAGTGGTCGACAAGCGCTTCTTCCAGGGCTTGCCGAGCCCGGCTGCGGCGGCACTGGTGGTCGGCTTCATCATGATGATGACCGACCCCGATATCAGCGTCAGCGCGCGCAAGGTCGACTGGGTGTCCTGGTGTATCGCGGTGTTCGCCGGCCTGACGATGGTCTCGAACGTGCCGTTCTACAGCTTCAAGGACGTCAACTTCAAGAAGTCGGTGCCGTTCATCGCGGTGTTCCTGATCGCGCTGGTGCTGGCGCTGCTGGCGATCGACCCGCCCAAGGTGCTGTGGCCGATCTTCGTGATCTATGGCTTGTCCGGCTATGCCGTGTATGTCTGGCAGAAGGCGAAGGGCAAGCGCGTGAGCATCATCCCGATGGACGAAGACGGCGACGTACGCCGCTGAGACGCGTTCATCATCCCGTGCGCCGCGAGAATAATGTCTGCTCGCGGCGCCCGCCGGGCCCCCGTTCTTTCATCTCTACAAAAATTTCTCTGGCTCAAGTGCGCTATGACTTGGTCCGGCCCGATATACTCAGGGCGTGACCAGCTTCCGATCGTACCCGATGAGAACGTTCCACCGCGCAGCCAGCGCCGCAACCGTCCTGTTCCTGACCGCCATGCTAGCTGGCCTTGTGGCCGGTTGCTCGCCGCTGTCGCTGGTCAACGCCGTCTCGCCGAGCGGCGCCGACCGCTCGGTGACCAGCGCCGCCTACGGCGCCAATCCGCGCTACACGCTCGACATCTACCGTCCCGAAAGCGGCGCCGACAGCGCGCCGGTGATCGTGTTCTTCTACGGCGGCAACTGGGTCAGCGGGGAGCGCAAGGATTACGCTTTCGTCGGCCATGCGCTGGCGGCGCGCGGCTTCGTGGTGGTGATTCCCGACTACCGCCTGTATCCGCAGGTGCGCTATCCCGATTTCCTCGACGACAGTGCGCGCGCCGTGGCCTGGACCGAGCGCAAGATCGCGGCCTACGGCGGCGACCCGAAACGTATCTTCCTGATGGGCCATAGCGCCGGCGCCTATAACGCGGCGATGCTGGCGCTGGATCCGCGCTGGCTGCGGCGCCAGGGCGGCGACCCGCAACGCCTGCGCGGCTGGATCGGCATGGCGGGGCCGTATAACTTCTTGCCGGTGCAGAACCCGACCACGCGTCCGGTGTTCAACTATCCCGATACGCCGGCCGACTCGCAGCCGCTGGCGCACGTGCACAGGGGCGCGCCGCCCGCGCTGCTGATCGCGGCCAACAAGGACGACCTGGTCGATCCCGAGCGCAATACCGGCGTGCTGGGCGACCGCCTGCGCGCCGCGAGGGTGCCGGTGCGTGAGGTCTATTACGACCGCGTCAACCACAATACGCTGGTGGCGACCCTGTCCCAGACCTTGCGCCGCCTGGCGCCGAGCCTGGAAGCGGTGGAAGACTTCGTGCACAGCGACGGTGGACGCACAACGGCCGCCACGGCGGTCAAGCGCTGAGCGGGCAGTGCGCCCGGGGCAGGACCATCACCAGCCGAAGCGGTCGCGCGGCTCGTACATCGGATCCGGCCCGTTGAGCATCTGGCGCACCACGCCTTGCCCGTCGAAGTGCACGTGCATCAGCGAATTCCAGACCCCGGCTTCCTTGTAGCGGTACGACCAGACCTCGTAATTGTTCATCGCTACCCGCGAACGCTCGGCCGGGCGGCCGACCGTGCGCAGCACGTCGGCGTGCGTCGCCTGGTCGATCTTGATGGTCGCGAACTTCTCGCCGGTCAGCACCTGCTCGTAGGTCAGCAGCCGCCCGTCGGCGCCGAGGCGCGCCATATAGGTGTACTGGCCCATCGGCCCGGTCGCGTACTCGAGCACGCGCACGTCGCCATCCTGGTAGACACCGGTCGGCGTGCCCATCTTGGCCTGCACCACCTCGGCCGGATCGCCGGGATCGGGCGCCTGGCGCATCACCCCGGCGCAGCCGGACAGGAGCAGGGCGGCCATCAGCATTGCAATCTTGTTCATATTATTCATGTGCTTATCCGTGACAGTGTTGCCAGCATAGCCAAAAAACCATGAATCGCCGCGCCCGCGATGCTAAATACTGGCTCGCGCCCGCTTTTTGCCCTATACTTGCCGGTCTGTCGAATTTTGGCAGCCAATTCAATCAATCACGGTGCGCTGGGTTGCGACTCTTGCACCGCATGTGAAAGGTAATATCATGACCGTAGAAAACATCAACAAAGCCGCGATCATCGCGGACAATGCACGTGGCCAGAACGACACCGGCTCGCCGGAAGTGCAAGTTGCACTGCTGACCGCACGCATCAACGAACTGAACGGCCACTTCAAGGCCCACCAGAAGGACCACCACTCGCGTCGCGGTCTGATCATGATGGTCAACCGTCGTAAGAGCCTGCTGGCTTACCTGAAGAACAAAGACCTGAACCGTTACCGCGACCTGATCGCCAAGCTGGGTCTGCGTAAGTAATCATTGCGCCAGACGGTTTAGTCACGAAAATGCCTGCGCCAGTTCACTGACGCGGGCATTTTTGTTTTCTACCGTCTCACGCGGCAAGGTCGCCGCCGACGCGGCGGCCGGTGGTGAGGTGAACGACAGCCCCTGAAAATCTGTCGGCAAAATGAAAGGGAATTCCCATGTTTAACAAAGTTACGAAAACCTTCCAGTACGGCCAACACAATGTCACCCTGGAGACGGGTGAGATCGCGCGCCAGGCTTCCGGCGCCGTCGTGGTATCGGTCGAAGACACCGTTGTGCTGGCTACTGTGGTTGCCAAGAAAGACGCGAAGCCGGGCCAGGACTTCTTCCCGCTGACCGTCGACTACATGGAGAAGAGCTACGCCGCCGGCAAGATCCCGGGCGGCTTCTTCAAGCGCGAAGGCCGTCCTTCGGAAAAGGAAACCCTGACCTCGCGCCTGATCGACCGTCCGATCCGTCCGCTGTTCCCGGAAGGCTACCTGAACGAAGTCCAGGTCATCATCCACGTGCTGTCGGTGAACCCTGAAATCGATCCGGACATTCCTGCGATGATCGGCGCCTCGGCTGCCCTGTGCATCGCCGGCATCCCGTTCAACGGCCCGATCGGCGCAGCGCGCGTCGGCTATGCGAACGGCCAGTACATCCTGAACCCGACCACCACCGAGCTGAAGACCTCGCAGATGGACCTGGTCGTAGCCGGCACCGAAACCGCCGTCCTGATGGTGGAATCGGAAGCCCAGCAACTGTCGGAAGAAGTCATGCTCGGCGCGGTCGTGTTCGGCCACGACCAGATGAAAGTCGTGATCGATGCGATCCACGACCTGGTCGCCGAAGGCGGCAAGCCGGAAGTCGAATGGGCGCCGGCGCCAAAGAACGAAGCGCTGATCGCGCGCGTCGGTGAACTGGCCGGCGCCAAGATCCGCGACGCCTACCAGACCCGCGAAAAATCGGCCCGCCAGCAGAAGCTGAAGTCGCTGTCGTCGGAAGTGATGGCCGACCTGGCCGCCGCCGGCGAAGCCGCTGATGCTGCCGACGTCGGCAACATCCTGTTCGACATGGAAGCCAAGATCGTGCGTTCGCAGATCCTGGACGGCGAGCCACGCATCGACGGCCGGGACACGCGCACCGTGCGTCCGATCTCGATCCGCTCGAGCGTCCTGCCGCGCACCCACGGCTCGGCCCTGTTCACCCGTGGTGAAACCCAGGCGCTGGTCGTGGCTACCCTCGGCACCGCACGCGACAGCCAGAAGATCGATGCGCTGATGGGCGAGTACACCGACGACTTCATGATGCACTACAACATGCCTCCGTTCGCCACCGGCGAAACCGGTCGCGTGGGCACCCCGAAGCGCCGCGAAGTCGGCCATGGCCGCCTGGCCAAGCGCGCGCTGGTCGCAGCGCTGCCTAACCCGGAAGATTTCAGCTATTCGGTGCGCCTGGTGTCGGAAATCACCGAATCGAACGGTTCGTCGTCGATGGCATCGGTCTGCGGCGGCTGCCTGGCACTGATGGACGCCGGCGTGCCGATGAAAGCGCACGTGGCCGGTATCGCCATGGGCCTGATCAAGGAAGGCGGCAAGTTCGCGGTCCTTACCGACATCCTGGGCGATGAAGATCACCTGGGCGACATGGACTTCAAGGTGGCCGGCACCGCGCAGGGCATCACCGCGCTGCAGATGGACATCAAGATCCAGGGCATCACCAAGGAAATCATGCAGGTCGCACTGGCGCAAGCCAAGGACGGCCGCCAGCACATCCTGGCCGAAATGCAGAAGGCCATGCCGACCGTGAAGACCGAGCTGTCGGACTTCGCACCGCGCCTGATCACCATCCGCATCAACCCGGAAAAGATCCGTGACGTGATCGGCAAGGGCGGCGCCGTGATCCGCGCGCTGACCGAAGAAACCGGCACCCAGATCGACATCACCGACGAAGGCATTGTGACCATCGCCTCGGTCGACGCCGCCGCCGGCCAGGAAGCCAAGCGCCGCATCGAAGAGCTGACCGCATCGGTCGAAGTGGGCAAGACCTACGACGGTACCGTGCTCAAGCTGCTGGACTTCGGCGCCATCGTGCAAGTCATGCCGGGCAAGGACGGCCTGCTGCACATCTCGCAGATCGCCAACGAGCGTGTGAACGCCGTGGCCGACTACCTGAAAGAAGGCCAGCAAGTGCGCGTCAAGGTGCTGGAGACCGACGAGCGCGGTCGTCTGAAGCTGTCGATGAAGGCGGCCGATCCGGTCGAAGGCGCAGCGCAGTAAGCTGCGTTAATTACTTGGTAAGGTTCAGCTACCATCCATCGATACCGCCAAGCGTGAGCTTGGCGGTTTTTTTTAGCTAATTTTGTACAGGCGCATCGAGGGTTAATCTGCGGGAACGCGCAGAAAAATAAGCAGTTTCTTGGTCAGCAGTAAGCACGTTAGATGGGGCGTTGCCGCCACATATAGTTATGAGACGTGCTAGATAAACTTGTTCTATTGATTCTTGACCACGTATTCGCCAGATAAACGAGCTGTGTCTAAATAGTCTTAGAAGACTAAAGATATCACCTTTTCTTTCGAAGTGTTCCCATAGAACTTTGTGGCAACTTTCAAATAATGAGTCAATCCGCTCATTATACAAATAGTGGTATGCCTGCACTAAACTATTGATCTCTTCAATCGAGATTCCATCCGCAGATTCTGCTGCTAGTCTGGCGACTCCAATCGAAATCGTGGCCGAACTATAGGGATCGCCATTAGATCTTGCATCTTGGGCAATTTTCCTTAGTTTAATACGTTTTTCCTCGGGTGAACCCTTTGCATTATTCGCACAATAGACCGCGATATTATTTGCGACTGTGATAGCTTTTCTCGTTCTGGCAGTTTTTTCAAGGATTGTCAGCTTCTTGATCTGATCAGGATCTCCTTTATCTAACATTAAAATCAGCGATTTAGCATGCAAAGCAGCGTTAGTGGTTTTACCGAGCTTGATCACTTCTTCCGCAAATTCTCTCTGTTTTATAAAATCCTTTTTCAACGCAAGAGCTAGATTTAGAAGGACCCTTTGCCGCATGGATTTCTCAAGTCCAACTTTCTCAAGCTCAAAGAAAATATTCTTTGCGTCCTCATGTTGGCCTAGCATGCGGAGAGCTTTAGCTAACATAAAGTTTAGTGAATTCTTGTCAGCCGCAAATTTTTCATCAGTTTCTTGCAAGGCCAGTAAAAACACTTTGCACGCGGTGGCGCAACTCCGAAAATAATCATTGCTTTCAAGATTTGAAGAAAAAAGGCGGGCAAGCGAGACGGCGGATCGGAGTCTACCTATTTCATTGTTTTGAATAGTGTAAGTAATCAAGAAATTAATGATCTCCTCCGGATTGCAAAGTCCTCCTTCACTGCCTAGAGAAGTAACAAGGTCTGATGTTTTAATGCTTTTTGGCTTACCATTTGACCACTCTGCTCCAAAATAAATTGATGCAGCCAAACTGTAGAGCTTAAACTTTTCCGCGGGACTTAAATGGGATTGTATATAATCTCGCACTGCTTTTTTTGCCACAATTTTTCGCGGTTGTTCAAGAGTTGATGATTTTTGGAACTTGTCGGAAATAATTTGTATTTCACTTAAGCCGCGGTCCAATAAAATTTGTACATGCGCATGAAACATTGGGGCGTCGGGATAAAAACGTTTGATGCGCCCCAATGTCTCCCCGTAGGGGAAACATGTAAGTGCAACCAATAGCGAATATGCCCGTGTATTCGAAGGATCGGGACTATTTTTAAGATCCTCAACTGCTTGTACTAAACCAACACCAATCTTCTTTATGTTTTCTGACGATTTAGTATTGCTAATATGACTTTCAATGAGTTCGCTTAATGTCATGGATCGCAGTTGATTTAAAATTGAATCAATCTGAACCGGCAGGCCGCCTGAAAGCCTATAGACTTCTAATGCATTGTCTCCTATTTCAAACGCACTGCCTCCTGAGGGGTGGCTCAATAAATAGGACCTTAAATCTGGTTCATCAAACGGCTGAAGATCGACAATCGGAACTTCTGTATTTTCCGGAGAAAGTCGAGAGATAAGAACAACAGAAACGTTAGTACAGTACTCACGGACTGCGCGCACAATATTGACCACTTCTGTCTGCCATTCGTTACTTTTTGGAATTGAATCTCTTGCAACGGGTGCGTTATCAAAGATAAGGTAGGCGCGTTCATTACCGTTAATAAGCTTGCAGAATTTTTGGAAGCTGTAACCTGTTTGGTCGACAACTCTTTCAAAGAATGTTTCTTTATCCGAGTAATCTTCCAAATCAAGCCGATACACAAGAGGTGTTGAAATTTTGTCATTAACCAATGTGGTCCAAAGAAACTCGTCTACACCGTAGCCCCAGTCTGCGACAATCCAAGCTTCTTGATTTTGCTGAAGTGCAACCAGAAGTCGTTCTTGCTCTACCCTTCGAACTGACAAATGATGCAGTGCTGCCGGTAGTAAGCAACGGTTACGTAAGGTATGTGCATTTTGCTCAGGATTCAATCTCTCTGTTCCAGGGCCATCGAATAAATTGGGCTCTACTTTTGCGATAAGCTGTGTCTCGCCTAGAGATTCATTAACTGCCGAAAGGCGAACTGAAAAATTATTTGATTCAGTTAAATCAAATGAGTTATCTGCGACAAAGCGACGCGTCCCAGAATTAACTATATGGCTGATTCGAGGCCAGAATGTAAGTACCCCTTCTGTTGGATTTAGAAGCGCTTTGCCGGCACTGTATCCGTGAATACGATCATGTTCACTGTTATCGATTTTCCTTAAACCATACAGTGATGCCGCCTGGATGATACGTCGATCTGCAGACCCTCCGTTGGAGTGGGTCCCAATTTCCGGTTTATGCATATGGCCGAAAAAGTGAGCTGTAAATCTAGATGGTGGGTAAATTTCTTCGCGAAAGTGACGCTGAGATCTTTCGTTCAGCCATGATAAAGGATGGTGTGTAATTAAAAAATTCAAATCATTTTGTCGACACCACAAATCAGGTTGGCTATTTGTTAGTGCCATTAATTGACGGACATCTGCGTCAAGTTTTCCGAAAGCATTTGTATTAGAGAGTTGAAGGTGAGCAGTATTTAAGCCAATCAGCCCTACCCGAGTTCCATTGGCTTCGACTACTGCGGAGCAGTCTCCCGCTATGATGCCAGTTTTCGACATTGCCACAGGAATCCCTGACCCGGATAGCTGCTCTTTCCAGTCTGTGAAATTTTTAAATGCTTTTGTTACGAAATTCCTATAGAGGTTATCTTCTGTTTTCCAAAAACTTTCGCGGATTACATTATTTGACCAAAAGCTTTGGAATGCTATCGCAACTGGATCTGCCTCATCTGCACGGGTTAAATCATGGTTGCCAGGGACGGCGAATAAGCTCGGCCTGCATCCTAACTTATCAAATTTTTCCCACAATTCATTCAATGCTGAGTTCAACGTTATGTAGTCCGCACTTGTGCCATTCTGAGTTAAGTCGCCGGAGAAGATAACTAAGTCCCATCCACCAGCAGAATCGTAAATACGATTCAAATCTTCGAAAAATTGCTCCTTTAAGTTTGGCCAGAGCCATGACTGCGTGTCCATGCCAGCATGAAGATCACTTAAATGCAACCACGCGAATTTCTTAGCATTTTCATTCATTTTGCATATCTCATTAGTGGAACTAACAGTAGCATACCGAAATTTTCTTTCTCTGGCATCATGTGGCGACCAAAATATATAACATCTGTAAAGACCCCTCTTAATAGGTTATTTTTTCGTAATTGTGAGCATGAAAATTAAGCTGGGCCCTTACGGAGTTTCTATTTTGATTACTGTTTTTGACGCTAGCAACGCTTGGTGGTGCGGCTTTTGAACGACCGAACTGTCTGGCTTCGCACCGCTCCTGATCACTATCCACATCAACCCGGAAAAGATCCGTGACGTGATCGGCAAGGGCGGCGCCGTGATCCGCGCGCTGACCGAAGAAACCGGCACCCAGATCGACATCACCGACGAAGGCATTGTGACCATCGCCTCGGTCGACGCCGCCGCCGGCCAGGAAGCCAAGCGCCGCATCGAAGAGCTGACCGCCTCGGTCGAAGTGGGCAAGACCTACGACGGCACCGTGCTCAAGCTGCTGGACTTCGGCGCGATCGTGCAAGTCATGCTTGGTAAAGACGGCCTGCTGCTGCACATCTCGCAGATCGCCAACGAGCGTGTCAATGCCGTGGCGGACTATATGAAAGAAGGCCAGCAAGTGCGCGTCAAGGTGCTGGAGACCGACGAGCGTGGCCGTCTGAAGCTGTCGATGAAGGCGGCCGATCCGGTCGAAGGCGCGGCGCAGTAAGCGGTGCCGCAGCGGTTCGCCGCTGCATGAAAAAACCGCCAGTGCGTGAGCCTGGCGGTTTTTTTATTGGCGGTGTGAAGAATCAGCAGCCTGGAATCGCCCGGCAATCAATCGCGCCACTCGCGCACGATCTGGGCCAGCTCTTCGCGCGTCATCTTGCGCGCCTTCAGGATGCGTACCAGTTCATCCTTCGAGACCGGCGTCTCGGCGACCAGGGCGGGAACATCTTCCGGCTGCACCGGATAGCCCCAGATCGGGTCGATCAGCTGCGCCTTGTCCGACTCGATTTTTTCGAGTGCTGGTCCGCCCTTGACGTTGACGTACACGATGTAGCGGGTGTGGCCTTCAGGAAATGAGGCGTCCTTGTACATCGGTGTTCCGGCCGGCAGGACGTGGAAGTTTCTGGCTTCGCCCTCCGATTCGATCAGGAGCGGTTCTTCCAGTTTGAAGTAAGTCGTTTGCGGCATGATGAGATCCTGGATGGTATGAAAGAAGACCCCGGCGAAGAATACGATCACCAAGACGGCGGCAGGAAAGACGAATCGGCCGGCTTTCATTTGGCGCCGCCGTAGGTCTTGATCGCCTTGGGCTTTCTGGAGGTTGAATTCTGGAGCATGGATTGCAGGTCTGCGGGCATGAAGATATTGTCCGGCCATCCCTTTGCGCGCACCAGGCTTTTCTCCATCAGGCCCAGCCCACGGCCTTGCTGGTGTTTGGCCCGGTCGCGGTCGATGTCGGGGAAGATGACTTTCGCCCCTGAGACGCTCAAGGTGGTGCAGTTGGGGCCGAGTGCGTAATATTCGTCGATGATGACCGACGTCTTCGCGCTGGTCTTCGATTTGATTTTTTTGTCCGCGATTTTTTGCTCGTAAAAAGCCAGCACCTTGTTGGCATTTTCTTCCGTGGTCTCGTACGTAAATCCGGTGGTCACCCGTCCCAGTGCGTTTTCACCGCGGATGTAGGGAGCGGAGTTGTTCCAGATATTCAAAATGCCTTCGCCTTCAGAGCCGCCAACGCCCCAGGTTTTTCCGTAGCGCCCGTAATCGAATACCTTGTCGACCTCCGACGTGGTCACGCGCAGCGCGGCATGGCCATAGGCGTGGTCACCGTACGGACCGCCGACCAGGATTTCGATCGACGCGGTGCGCACCTGGATCTTGGTGTTCTGATTGGTGACTAGCCGAACTTGTTTGGTTGCCTTGGCAACCGGGACACTTACGTCTGGCATGATTCAACCGAGATGGTGTGTCCGAGGTCGGGGAAGTTCACGCTGCAGGTGCCGGCCGCTACCGGACTGACGCGGGCATGGCCGGCATCGTCCAGCACACCGCTGGTCTGTTTGCCGGCGGCATCGGTAAGCGTGAATGCCTGATTCGCGATCGGCTGGTCTTCTGCATTCACCAAGTGAAATTCGACCCAGTTTTCCTCGTCCAGCAATTGCGCCATGGCCGGCATGAACGCGATACCGGGATCGGCGACCTTGCTGGCCACCGGCGCCGTGCCGGGCACCTGGCCGTCGCCATGCACATCGTTGTTGTTCGACAGGCAGGTGCAATTGCCGGAGGTTTGGGATCCATGCAGCGCCATCGGCGCGCCGTCGATGATCTCGGTGGGATTGCCGGTCGTGATCGTGCAGTTCTTGCGGCAGGAAACCTTGTCGCCGATTCTGGCGATTGCCTTGCCATTCACACTGGAAAATGCCGAGCCTGTCACCACGGTGCCACCGCAAGAGGTCTTGTCTCCGACACAAACGCTGCCAATCACAGAGAACATGTTTTCCCTTCAAGTGAAACGATGGGGGCCGCCATCGCAAAAGAGCAATCCAGATAACACGACGATCGAGCGGGATACTCTACCATAACTCAATGTGAAATCATTGCTATCGGTAAGCATGGCGGGTAGCATGGCTCGGCTGACTGCGGATTTGCTCGCGATATGCTTGACCCTGTAGCCGCTACAGGGTATTTAATGAGAGTGTGCCAGTGGCGACCGATGGTCGTCCGCCAAACCCGACCGAGTTCATGAAACGTTTCCTGCTCATACTGCTGCTGATCATGATGCCGCTCCAGTCCGTCTGGGCTGCGGGCGCGGCCTATTGCAGCCATGACGAAGCGAAGATGCACCCGGGCCACCACATGCACAAGCATCCGCCCTCCGGCAGCCAGAACGATGACGGCCCGGCCCAGCCCTGCGACGACTGCGACGCCTGCCACCACCTGTCGGCCAGCGCCATCCCGTCGGCCCAGCCGAACCTGCCGCTACCGAAGGTCTCGGCCCACATGCGCGGCGACCTGCGGCGCTACGCCTCTCACATCCCCGACCTGATCCCGCCGCCCGACCGGCCGTCCCGCGCCTGACAGGGCGGGACGCCGACCGGTGCCGACGCGCCCGCCGATGACGGCGGTGTGACGGCGCGCGCCATCCCGCCGAATTTTCAACGATTCGGAGCATCATCATGAACAAAGGATTTACGCCGCTGGTGTTGTGGCTGGCCGTGCTCGTCGTGCCGGCCATTGCACACGCGCAGGCGCCCCTCACGCTGGAAGCGGCGATCACGCGTGCCGAGCGCGCCAACCCCGCCTTACGCGCCGGCCTCAATGAAGCCGCTGCCCAGGATGGGGCCGTCGCCCAGGCTGGCGCCGTGCCCAACCCGGAACTGTCGCTGCTGCGCGAAGGCCAGGACCGCGACACGCGCACCTCGACCGTCACCCTCAGCATCCCCATCGAGCTGGGCGGCAAGCGCGCCGCCCGCATCGAGGCGGCAACGCGGGAGCTCCAGCTGGCGCTGATCGAGGCGGAGGCGCTGCGCGTCACGCTGCGCGCCGACACCGTCGCCGCGTTCCACGACGTGCACGCCGCCCAGGAGCGCCTGCGCATGGCGGGCGAAATGGCAGCGCTGGCGGCAAGCGCCACGCACGCCGCCGCACGCCGGGTGGAGGCCGGCAAGGTCTCGCCGGTCGACGAAACCCGCGCCCGCGTGGCCGAGGCCAACGCCC
Source organism: Massilia sp. (assembly GCF_031995545.1). GTDB lineage: Bacteria > Pseudomonadota > Gammaproteobacteria > Burkholderiales > Burkholderiaceae_D > Telluria. The sequence continues at coordinate 123,823 of NZ_DAMAGA010000002.1, read as the reverse complement.
GCATCGATGCGCTGCACGCGGCGCGTGACCTGGAAACGGCGCGCACGCGGCTGGCTGCACTGTGGGGCGGCGATGGCGCCGGAATCGAGATCGTGGCGCCGTCGGCGCCAACGCTGCCGCAAGCGCCGACGCTCGACGTGCTGCTGGCACGGCTCGACCAGACACCGGCCATGCGCCGTGCGCACACCCAGGTCGCGCAGCGTGCCGCCCTGGCACGCGTGGAGCAGGCGCGCCGCACGCCGGACGTGAACGTGATCGTCGGCGCTCGCCGCGAAGGCCCCGAGCAGCGCAACCAGGCGGTGCTCGGCGTCTCGGTGCCGCTGCCGCTGTTCGACCGCAACAACGGCGCGGTGCTGGCCGCGCTGCGCCGGGTCGATCGCGCCCGCGACGAGCAGGAGGCGGAAGGCGTGCGCCTGCGCAGCGCGTTGCTGGAAGCGCACGCACGCCTGCAGACCGCGCGCGCCGAAGCGCAATTGATCGATGCCGAGATCCTGCCCGGCGCACGCAGCGCCGCACAGGCCGCGCAGCGCGGCTTCGAAGCCGGCAAGTTCGGCTTCCTCGACGTGCTCGACGCCCAGCGCACGCTGTTCCAGTCGCACACCCAATACTTGAACGCAATGGCGCAATGCCACCGCGCCGCCGCCGACATCGTCCGCCTGAGCGGGATGCCGGCCGACCAGGAGAATCCATGAACAAGCAACAAGCCAAGGTCATCGCCGCCATGCTGGCGCTGGCCCTCGTCCTCGCCGTCGTCGTGCTGCTGCGCGACCGCAGCAGCGCTGGTGCCGACAGCCATGGCGAGCACGCCGAAGAACAGCACGCGCAATCCAAACCGGGCGACAAGCACGAGGAGGAGCGCGCGCACGACGACGGCGTGATCGCTTTCAGCGACGCCCAGGTGGGCACCGCCGGCATCACGCTGGCCACCGCCGGCCCGGTCCATCTCGACACCTTCATCCGCATGCCGGGCCAGATCATGCTGAACCAGGACCGCACCGCCCACGTCACGCCGCGCGCGTCCGGCGCGGTGGAGTCGGCGCCGGCCAGCCTGGGACAGCGCGTGAAGAAGGGCCAGGTGCTGGCCACCATCGCCAGCGCCGACGTCGCCGTCCAGCGTGGCGCCTTGCTGGCCGCCGAGCGGCGACTGGCCACGGCGCGCAGCGTGCACGCTTCAGAAAAAACGCTGTACGAAGAAAAGGTCTCGGCGCGCCAGGACCTGATCCGCGCAGAGCAGGAGCTGCGCGAAGCGGAGATCGCGGTGCAGGCCGCGCGCCAGCAATTGCAGGCGTTGGGCGCCGGCGGGGCAGGGGAGGCATCCAATCGGCTGCAGATCCGCGCCCCGTTCGACGGCGTGATCGTCGAAAAGCACATCGCACTGGGCGAAGTGGTCGGCGCTGATACCCGCGTCTTCACCATCAGCGACCTGTCGACCGTGTGGGCCGACGTGGTGGTCCCGGCGCGTGACCTCGACATCGTGCGCGAAGGCACCAGTGCCGTGATCCGCTCGATCGCCGCCGGCACGACCGCTCCCGGCAAGGTCAGTTTCGTCAGCTCGCTGATCGGCGAGGAATCGCGTTCGGCCACCGCGCGCGTGGTGCTGGACAACCCCGGCGCATCCTGGCGTCCGGGCCTGGCCGTGAACGTCGACATCGTCACCGGCTCCAGCGATGTGCCGGTGGCCATCGACCGCGCCGCGCTGCAGACCGTCGACGGACGCCAGGTGGTGTACCGCCGGGTAGATAACGGCTTCGTCGCCCAGCCGGTCGCCACCGGCCGCTCGGACGGACGCCATATCGAAATCACCTCGGGCCTGCAGGCCGGCCAGCAGGTCGCGGCCGCCGGCAGCTTCGCCGTCAAGGCGGAGCAGGGCAAGGGCGAAGCCAGCCACGATCACTGAGAGGCGCCGACATGTTCAACCGAATCATCCAGACCGCCATCGCCCAGCGCTGGCTGGTGATGCTGGCCACGCTGGCGATGGCCGTCATCGGCGTCTACAACTACGGCCGGCTGCCGATCGACGCGGTGCCGGACGTGACCAATGTCCAGGTCCAGATCAACACCGCCGCCCCCGGCTACTCGCCGCTCGAGACCGAGCAGCGCATCACCTACGAGGTCGAATCGCTACTTTCCGGCTTGCCGCAGCTCGAATCCTTCCGCTCGCTGTCGCGCTACGGCCTGTCGCAGGTGACGGTGGTGTTCAAGGAAGGCACCGACATCCACTTCGCGCGCCAGCTGGTGAGCCAGAAGCTGCAGGACGCGCGCGAAGGCTTGCCCGCGGGCGTGGTGCCGGCGCTCGGCCCCATCGCCACCGGCCTGAGTGAAATCTACCTGTGGACGGTGGAGAGCGAACCGGGCGCGAAGAAGCCGGACGGCACGCCCTACACACCAACCGACCTGCGCGAAATCCAGGACTGGATCATCAAGCCGCAGCTGCGCACCGTGCCGGGCGTCACCGAGATCAACTCGATCGGCGGCTTCGATAAGGAATACCTGGTCGCGCCCAGCACCGCCGCGCTGTCCTCGTACGGCCTGGAACTGGCCGACGTGGTGCGCGCGCTGGAACGCAACAACAGCAATGTCGGCGCCGGCTACATCGAACGCGAGGGCGAGCAGTACCTGGTGCGCGCGCCGGGGCAGGCCGCGTCGATGGACGACATCGGCAACATCGTGGTGACCAGCATCCGCGGCATCCCGGTGCGGGTGCGCGACGTGGCCGAGGTCTCGGTCGGACGCGAGCTGCGCACCGGCGCCGCCACCGAGAACGGGCAGGAAGTGGTGCTCGGCACCGTGTTCATGCTGATCGGCGAGAACAGCCGCGCGGTATCCAAAGCGGTCGATGCGCGCATGCTCGAGATCAACCGCAGCCTGCCGCCCGGGATCAAGGCGGTGACGGTGTACGACCGCACGGTGCTGGTGGAACGGGCGATCGCCACGGTGCGCAAGAACCTGGTCGAAGGCGCGATCCTGGTGGTGGCGGTGCTGTTCCTGTTCCTGGGGAATATCCGCGCCGCGATCCTGACCGCGCTGGTGATCCCGCTGGCGATGCTCTTCACCTTCAGCGGCATGGTGGGCAACCGCGTCAGCGCCAATCTGCTCAGCCTGGGCGCGCTGGACTTCGGCATCATCGTCGACGGCGCGGTGGTGATCGTCGAGAACTGCGTGCGCCGCATCGCCGCTGCGCAAACAAGGCTTGGTCGTGTCCTGAGCCGCGAGGAACGTTTCGCCGAAGTGTTCGCGGCGGCCGGCGAGGCGAGAAGGCCGCTGGTCTACGGCCAGTTGATCATCATGATTGTCTACCTGCCGATCTTCGCGCTCACCGGCATCGAGGGCAAGATGTTCCACCCGATGGCCTTCACCGTGGTGTTCGCGCTGCTGGGCGCGATGATCCTGTCGCTCACCTTCGTGCCGGCCGCCGTCGCGCTGTTCATCGGCCGCTCGGTGCAGGAAAAGGAAAGCCGCATCATGCATGGCGCACGCCGCTGGTACGAACCATGCCTGCGCTACGCGCTCGACAACCGCCCGGTGATGCTGGCCTTCGCCGCGCTGGTGATTGCGCTCGCGGCGTTGATGGGCAGCCGCCTGGGCCTGGAGTTCGCGCCGAATCTGGACGAGGGCGACATCGCGGTGATGACGGTGCGCATACCTGGCACCAGCCTGAGCCAGTCGGTCAAGATGCAGCAGCAGATCGAGACCACGCTGCTAAATAAGCACCCCGAGATCGCGCGCGTGTTCGCCCGCATCGGCACCGCGGAGATCGCGTCCGACCCGATGCCGCCGAATGTCGCTGACGGCATCGTCATGCTCAAACCCGAGAAGGACTGGCCGCGCCCGCGCAAGACGCGCGCCGAGCTGGTGGCGGCGATGCGCGCCACCCTGGACGCGTTACCGGGCCAGAGCTACGAATTCAGCCAGCCGATCCAGTTGCGCGTCAATGAATTGGTGTCGGGCGTGCGCAGCGACGTCGCCGTGAAAGTGTTCGGCGACGACCTTGCGCAGCTGGACGCCAGTGCGCAGCAGGTGGCCGCAGCGCTGCGCCGGGTGGCCGGGGCGAGCGAAGTGCAGGTGGAGCAGACCAGCGGCCTGCCGATGCTGCAGATCCGGGTCGACCGCGAGCGCGCCGCGCGCATGGGGCTGAACATCGGCGACGTCCAGGAAGCGATCGCCACCGCCACCGCCGGACGCGTGGCCGGCACCCTGTTCGAGGGCGACCGTCGCTTCGACGTCACGGTGCGCCTGCCGGAATCGCAGCGCGCCGACATCGATGCGTTGCGCCGGCTGCCGGTGGCGCTGCCCGCCGTGCATGGCGCCGACGATATGGCCAGGGAAGGGCAGGCGCGCAGCTTCATCACGCTGGGCGAGATCGCCGCCTTCGAGGTCGCGCCCGGCCCCAACCAGTTCAGCCGCGAGCAGGGCAAGCGGCGCGTGGTCGTCACCGCCAATGTGCGCGGGCGCGACATCGGTTCGTTCGTGGCCGAGGCCCAGCAGCGGGTGGCGCAGGAGGTGGCCTTGAGCCCCGGCTACTGGCTGGGCTGGGGCGGCCAGTTCGAGCACCTGAGCACCGCCGCCGAGCGCCTGCGCCTGATCGTGCCGGCGTCGCTGCTGCTGGTTTTTGCGCTGCTGTACCTGGTGTTCAACAACCTGCGCGACGGCCTGCTGGTGTTTTCCGGGATTCCGTTCGCGCTGGCCGGCGGGGTGGCGGCGCTGTGGCTGCGCGGCATACCGCTGTCGATTTCGGCGGCGGTCGGTTTCATCGCCCTGAGCGGGGTCGCCGTGCTCAACGGCCTGGTGCTGGTGTCGTTCATCCGCAACCTGATCGACGGCGGCATGGCGCTGCCGCGGGCGGTGCGCGAAGGGGCGCTGGCGCGCCTGCGTCCGGTCCTGATGACGGCGCTGGTGGCCTCGCTCGGCTTCGTGCCGATGGCGCTGGCGACCGGCACCGGGGCCGAGGTGCAGCGGCCGCTGGCGACGGTGGTCATCGGCGGCATCTGCTCGTCCACGGTGCTGACCTTGCTGCTTCTGCCGGTCTTGTACGAGTGGGCGCACCGGGAGCGGCGCGGCGCGGCAGGCGTGCGCAGGATTTTCCGGATTCAAAGTAAAAATGGTCACTAGACAACTCAAGCGTGCCGTATGGACAGTGTTGAAAATGGTATAGTTGGCCGTTTCACACAATAATTACAGAACCGTTGCCGGCCAGCCGCCGGCGGCGGTGGCGCCGTCCCGGAATCGGCGCCGCGTCCCCCACCAATGCAAGGAAATGACAGATGACCATGAAGGATTACGCGAGCGCCATCGGCGAAGCGATTCAGCAGAACGAAGCCGCAATCGGTTCCGAGTGGATCGCCCAGCTCGAAGCGCTGATGGTGCGCAGCACCAGCGCGTCGCGTGAACAGCTGCGCTCGCACTGCCAGCAGTTCCTGAAGGCGTTCGCCGCCGCCGCCCGTTCCGGCGAACTGGGCAACATCGAGCACCGCGCCTGGGACGAGGTGCGCGACCTGCTGAGCGAGATTTCCTCCAGCCGCGCCAAGTCCGGCTCGACCCCGAGCGAGACCGCGACCTTCGTGTTCTCGCTCAAGCAGCCGCTGTTCGCGCACCTGCGCACGGCCTTCGCCGCCGACGCCGAGGGCCTGGCCGCCGCTTCCTGGACCGTCACCACCCTGCTCGACAAGCTGGGCCTGTACACCATCGAGGTGTTCCAGAAGACCAAGGACCAGATCATCGTGCGCCAGCAGCAGGAGCTACTCGAGCTGTCGACGCCGGTGGTCAAGCTGTGGAACGGCATCCTGGCGCTGCCGCTGATCGGCACCCTGGATTCGGCGCGCACCCAGGTGGTGATGGAAAACATCCTGCAAAAGATCGTCGACACCGGCGCCATGATCGCCATCATCGACATCACCGGCGTGCCGACCGTCGACACCCTGGTGGCGCAGCACCTGATGAAGACCATCGCCGCCGCGCGCCTGATGGGCGCCGACTGCATCATCAGCGGCATCCGCCCGCAGATCGCGCAGACCATCGTGCACCTGGGCGTGAACCTGGAAGACGTGATCACCAAGGCCACCCTGGCCGACGCCTTCCTGGTGGCGCTCGAGCGCACCGGCGCCTCGATCACGATCAAGCACGCGTAAGGGCCGGCGCATGGAACGCATCCCGATTCTGCGCATGGGCGACCTGCTGCTGGTGACGATCCAGGTCGACATGCACGACCGCCTCGCCATGCAGCTGCAGGACGACCTGACCGAGCGCATCGTCGCCGACGGCGCCAAGGGCGTCCTGATCGACATCTCGGCGCTCGACCTGGTCGACTCCTTCATCGGCCGCATGATCAGCAACACCGCCGCCATGGCGCGCGTGCTCGACGCCCGCACCGTGGTGGTCGGCATGCAGCCGGCGGTGGCGATCACGCTGGTCGAGCTGGGCCTGACCCTGCACGGCGTGAAGACCGCGCTGAACGTCGAGAAGGGCATGGCCCTGCTCGGAAAGAGCTATAAGTGATGGTCGACGCCCATAGCGACGCAGTCCTGTTCGACACCGCGCTGCTGGACCGCAACCGCCAGCACCGTAGCGCACGGGCGACGCTGCCGCTGCGCTCGGACGAGGACGTGGTCAATGTGCGCAAGCAGGTGCGCGAGCGCGCGGTGGCGATCGGCCTGTCGCTGGTCGACCAGACCAAGCTGGTGACCGCCGCCAGCGAACTGGCGCGCAACACCATCAAGTACGGCGGCGGCGGCGAGGTCTATCTCGACGACCTCGACGACGGCGTGCGCAAAGGCGTCGGCCTGCTGTTCGTCGACGCCGGCCAGGGCATCCCCGACATCGGCAAGGCGCTGCAGGACGGCTATACCACCGGCGGCGGCCTGGGCCTGGGCCTGAGCGGCTCCAAGCGCCTGGTCGACGAATTCGACATCGACAGCCGGCCGAAGGAGGGCACCGCGGTGCTGATCGTCAAATGGAAGCGCTGATCAGTTCCCAGACCCCGCAGCTGGTATTCGCGGTCAACCATGCCAGCGACGTCGCCGCGGTGCGGCGCGCCGGCCAGAAGCTGGCCGAGTCGCTCGGCTTCGACGAGACCCGCGCCGGCAAGCTGGCGCTGATCATCACCGAAGCGGCAACCAACATCCTCAAGCATGCGCAGGAGGGAGAGATCCACGTCGGCCCGGCGCAGTCGGCGGCCGGCGTCGGCATCGACGTGCTGGCGCTGGACAAGGGCCCCGGCATCGCCGACCTGGCCGGCAGCCTGGTGGACGGCGTCTCGACCGCCGGCACCGCCGGCACCGGCCTTGGCGCGCTGGGGCGCCTGTCGGACGAATTCGACGTGTATTCCGAAGGCGGCGACGGCGCCGTGTTCTTCATGCGCCTGTGGCGCGACGTGCCGGCCCCGCATCCGTGCGGCGTCGAGGTCGGCGCTCTCTGGACCCCGATCGCGGGCGAGGACGTGTGCGGCGACGGCTGGGCGGTGCTGTGCGGCGCCGGCGGCGCCACCGTGCTGGCTTCGGACGGCCTGGGCCACGGCCCGGACGCGGCGCGCGCCACCAATGCGGCGATCGACGCGCTGGCGCGCAGCCAGGCGGGCGGCGCAGGCGAGGCCGTGCACGCGATCCACGAAGCGCTGCGCGCGACGCGCGGTGCGGCGCTGGCGGTGGCGCACATCGATTTCGGTGCCGACGAGCTGCGCTTCGCCGGCGTCGGCAACATCGCCGGGGTGGCGATCGACGATGGCCGCCGCGCGCTGGTGTCGCACAACGGCATCGTCGGCCACAATATGCGCAAGGTGCAGGAATTTACCGTACCGTTCGCGCCTGGCGCGCTGTGCATCCTGTGCTCGGACGGCATCCAGACCCAGTGGGACCTGGGCAAGTATCCCGGCCTGCAGGGACGCATCCCGGCCTTGATCGCGGCAGTGCTGATGCGCGACTTCATCCGCCGCCGCGACGACGCCATGGTACTGGTGGTGCGCCGCCTGAACGGACCGCGATGAACGCCCAGCGCATCCTCGGCGTGGCCCTCGACAGCGACCAGGACGTGGTGCTGGTGCGCCAGCGCGCGCGCCAGATCTCGGCGCTGCTCGGCTTCTCGCAGCAGGACCAGGTACGCATCGGTACCGCGGTGTCGGAAGTGGCGCGCGGCGCCAGCCGGCCCGGGATGGGAGGACGCGCCGTGTTCCAGCTGCGCGAGCAGGACGGGCGCCAGCATCTGGAGATCCTGGTCAGCGCCGCCGGCCGCGCAGGCATCACGGCGGGCGAGCCGGACGCCGAATCGCTGCGCGAACTTGCGATCGTCACCGCGCACCGCCTGATGGATGCCTGCGAGGTCGACCCCGGCGCGGCCGGCGCCACCACCGTCACGGTGCGCAAGGCGCTGCCGCGCCACGAGCACGTGACTGTGGCGCGGATGGCCGAGATCGGGGCGCGCCTGGCCGACAGCCCGGTGTCGAATCCGCTGCACGAGCTGCAGCTGCAGAACCAGGAACTGCTGGCCACGCTGGCCGAGCTGCGCGAGCGCCAGGACGACCTGCTCTCGCTCACGCGCGAACTGGAAGACACCAACCGCGGCATCGTCGCCCTGTACGCCGAGATCGAGGACAAGGCCGAGCGCCTGCGCCGCGCCGACGAGATGAAGTCGCGCTTCCTGTCGAATACCAGCCACGAACTGCGCACGCCGCTGTCGTCGATCCGCGCGCTGTCGCAGCTGCTGCTGCAGCGCCTGGACGGCGAACTGACCGAGGAGCAGGAACGCCAGGTGCGCTTCATCGACACTGCCGCCAACGAGTTGTCAGACCTGGTCAACGACCTGCTCGACCTGGCCAAGATCGAGGCTGGGCGCGTCAGCGTGCAGACCGACCCGGTGGTGGTGGACAACCTGTTCCGCGCACTGAAGGGCATGATGCGCCCGCTGGTGGACGAGTCGCGCGTGGAACTGGTGTTCGAGCCCTCGGGCATCGAGCAGCCGTTCCTGTCGGACGAAGGCAAGATCTCGCAGATCCTGCGCAACTTCATTTCGAACGCCCTGAAATTCACCGAGCAGGGATCGGTGCTGGTGTTCGCGGCGCACGACCCGGAAGCCGACACCATCGCGTTCGCGGTGGCCGACACCGGCATCGGCATCGAGCACGACGACCTGCAGCTGATCTTCGAAGAATTCGGCCAGGTCGAGCATCCGCTGCAGCGGCGCGCCAAGGGCACCGGCCTGGGCCTGCCGCTGTGCCGCAAGCTGGCCGACCTGCTCGGCGGCCGGGTCGACGTCTCCAGTACCCCCGGCGTCGGCTCGACCTTCACGCTGACCCTGCCGCGCACGCCGCCCGTGAAACGGGACGCGGCGGCCCCCGACGGAACCGCACCATGAACGCACATTCGACCCAGATCCTCAACGTCGACGACAACGACGGCGCGCGCTACGCCAAGACGCGCATCCTGCAAAGCGCCGGCTTCGAAGTGATCGAAGCGGCCAACGGCACCGATGCGCTGGAGCTGATCAAGCGCACCCCGCCGGCGCTGGTCCTGCTCGACGTCAAGCTGCCCGACATCAACGGCATCGAGGTGTGCCGCCGCATCAAGGCCGATCCCGAGACCGCCGGCGTGCTGGTGCTGCAGACCTCGGCCGCGCTGACCGGGCGCGCCGACAAGATCCGCGGCCTGGAGGGCGGCGCCGACAACTACCTGGCGGCGCCGATCGAGGCCGACGAACTGATCGCCAACGTGAATGCGCTGCTGCGCATGCGCCAGACCCAGGTCGACCTGCGCGACAGCGAGGAACGGTTTCGCCAGCTGACCGACAATATCGACGACGTGTTCTGGATGTTCTCGGTGCCGAGCCGTGCACTGGTCTACGTCAGCCCGGCCTACAGCGCGGTTTGGGGCGGCAGCGACGAGTCGCTCGGCCGGCAGCCGGGCGGCTGGCTGGACGCGGTGCATCCGGACGACCGCGCCCGGATGGCGGCGCGCTGGGAGCGCCTGGCGCTCGAGCCTCATTACGACGAAGAATTCCGCATCGAAGCCGCCGACGGCCAGGTGCGCTGGGTGAGCGACCGCTTGTTCCCGGTGCGCGACGCGCGCGGCGACGTCTACAGAGTGGCGCGCGTGACCAGCGACATCTCGGCGCGCAAGGAAATGGAAGCGCTGCTGCGCTCCGCCGACAGCAACAAGAACCAGTTCCTGGCGACGCTGGCGCACGAGCTGCGCAATCCCCTGAGTCCGATCCGCAACGCGGCTGCGCTGCTGGGCGCGACCGGCGACAGCGCGGCCGAACGCCAGGCGCGGGCGCGCGACGTCATCACGCGCCAGGTCGACCACCTGGCGCACCTGGTCGACGACCTGCTCGACGTGGCGCGCATCTCGGAAGGCAAGATCGTGCTGCGCAACGAAGAGGTCGACCTGAAAGGCGTGATCGGCCAGGCGATCGAGACCGCCGCGCCCCTGATCACGGCGCGCGGCCACCATCTGGAGGTGGTACAGCCGGCGCAGCGCATCTGCGTGCTGGGCGACCCGGTGCGCCTGGCGCAGTCGGTCGGCAACCTGCTGCACAACGCCGCCAAGTTCACGCCCACCGGCGGCGAGATCGTGCTGAGCGTTGCCGAAGAAGGCGGCCGGGTCCGGATCTCGGTGCGCGACAACGGCATCGGCATCGACGGCGACAACCTGCCGCGCATCTTTGCCATGTTCGCCCAGGTCGGCGCGCCGCCGGACCGCGCGCCGGAAGGGCTGGGCATCGGCCTGTCGCTGGTGTCGCACCTGATCGAGCTGCATGGCGGCCACCTGTCGGCGGCCAGCCCGGGCATCGGCCTGGGCAGCACCTTCACGGTCGACCTGCCGCTGCTGCACGTGGGGGCTGACGCGGACGCCGAGCCGGTCCCTGAGGTGGCGTCGGAGCAGCCATCGTCCGGCGGCATGCGCGTGCTGCTGGTGGACGACAACATCGACGCGATGGAGATGATGGGCTTCCTGCTGGCCGAAATGGGCTACGAGGCGCGCACCACGGCCGACGCCAGCGAGATCGAGGCGATCGCAACGAGCCACAAGCCGCAGGTGATCGTGCTCGATATCGGGCTGCCGGGCGTCGATGGCTATGAAGTGGCGCGGCGCCTGAAGGCCAATCCGCAACTGGCGCATATCCGGCTGGTGGCGCACACGGGGTATGGCTCGCCCGAGGACCGCAAGCGCGCGCACGAAGCCGGCTTCGACGCGCACCTGGTCAAGCCGGCGGAGTTGTCGGATCTGGAGAAGGCGCTGCGCGGCGAGTGACAGCGTCGGCTCAGGCGAGCAGTGCGACCGCTTTGACCTGCGCCCACACCGCGCGTCCCGGCACGATATCGAGCTCGCGCCGCGAGCGCTCGGTGATCCGTGCCAGCAGCGCCGTCTCGCCGATCCGCATCCGCACCAGTACCTGCCCCGGCGCGCCGCCCGGGCCCACCGCTTCCACCGTCGCCGGCAGGATGTTGGTGATGCTGCTGCCGCGCGGCTGCTCCAGCGCCAGGCTGACGTCGCGCGCGTGGATGCGGCAGCGGATGCGGCCTCCCACCGCCGCTTCGCGCCGACCCACCAGCAGCGTTCCGCCCGCGAATGCCAGATGGGTCAGCCCATCGGCATCGTGCCCGCCGACCACGGTTTCGATCATCACACCGGCATCGTCCTCGAAGCTGCCCGCGATGTCGATCCGCGCCAGCGTCGCCGCCAGCGGCCCGCTGGCCTGGACCCGGCCGGCATCCAGCACCACCAGGTGGTCGGCCAGGCGCGCCACTTCGTCGGCCGAGTGGCTGACGTAGACCACCGGCAGCGCCAGTTCGTCGTGCATGCGTTCCAGGTAGGGCAGGATCTCGAGCTTGCGCTTGAGGTCGAGCGCGGCCAGCGGTTCGTCCATCAACAGCAGGCGCGGCGACGACAGCAGGGTGCGCGCGATCGCCGCGCGCTGGCGCTCGCCGCCCGAGAGCGTGGCCGGGCGCTGGTCGAGCAGGTGCCCGATGCCGAGCAGCTCGGTCACCGGCGCCAGTTCGAAGCGGCGTTCGGAGGCTGCCAGGCGCTTGCGCCCGAACTCCAGGTTGGCGCGCACGTCGAGGTGCTCGAACAGGCTCGGCTCCTGGAATACGTAGCCGATGCCGCGCCGGTGGGTCGGCACGAACAGCTTGCGCGCATCGTCCTGCCAGGCTTCGTCGCCGATCGCGACAAAGGCGCCCGGCGCGCGCTCGAGGCCAGCCAGCACGCGCAGCAGCGTGGTCTTGCCCGAACCCGAATGGCCGAACAGGGCGCTGACGCCGCGGCCCGGCAGCGTCAGGTCGACGTCGAGCGTGAATGTGTCGCGTGCGATGCGCACGCGGGTGCGGATATCGTTCATCTATTTGCTCCCCGCATCGACTGCGGATACAGGGTGTACAGCAACAGCAGCACCACGAAGCTGAACGCCAGCATGCCGCCGGCCAGCCAGTGGGCCTGGGCATACTCCATCGCTTCCACGTGGTCGTAGATCTGGGTCGACACCACGCGCGTCTTGTCCGGGATGTTCCCCCCGATCATCAGCACCACGCCGAATTCGCCCACCGTGTGCGCGAAGCCGAGGATGGCGCCGGTGACGAAGCCGGGGCGCGCCAGCGGCACCACCACCGACCAGAAGGTGTCCCAGGGACCGGCGCGCAGCGTGGCCGCGACTTCCAGCGGACGCTGGCCGACCGCCTCGAAGGCGTTCTGCAGCGGCTGCACCACGAACGGCAGCGAGTACACCACCGAGGCGATCACCAGGCCGGTGAAGGTGAAGGCCAGCGTGCCGAGACCCAGCGCGGCGGTGAGCTGGCCGAGCGGGCCGTTGGTGCCCATCAGGAGCAGCATGTAGAAGCCGATCACGGTCGGCGGCAGCACCAGCGGCAGCGCCACCAGTGCGCCGACCACCCGCTTCATCGGCGAACGGGTGCGGGTCAGCCACCACGCGAGCGGGGTGCCGAGCAGCAGCAGCAGCAGGGTGACGGTCGAGGCCAGTTTCAGGGTCAGCCAGATCGCGGCCAGGTCGGTCGAATCCAGCGGCATCAACGCATCATCCCGCTCATACTTCGTAGCCGAACGTGCGGATCAGGGCCTTGGCCTTGTCGCTGCGCAGGTATTGCAGCAGCGCCTGGGCCGCCGGGTTGTTGCCGCCCTTGTTCAGCAGGGCCGCATCCTGGCGGATCGGGTCGTGCATGCTGGCCGGGACGATCCAGCCCGAACCCGAGGTGAACTTGCCGTCGCGCCAGACCTGGGACTGGGCCACGAAGCCCAGTTCGGCGTTGCCGGTGCTGGCGAACTGCCAGGCCTGGGCGATATTCTCGCCCTGCACGAAGCGCGGCTGCAGCTTGTCGCGCAGGCCCAGGCGCTCGAGGGTCGAGATCGCGGCCGCGCCGTACGGCGCCGTTTTCGGATTGGCGATCGACAGGTGCTTGAAGTCGCCGGTTTTCAGCACGTTGCCGGCGGCGTCGACGTAGTTATCCTTGGCCGACCACAGCACCAGCCGGCCGACCGCGTAGGTGAAGCGCGAACCGGCCACGACCTGGCCTTCTTTTTCGAGCCTGGCCGGGGTTTCGTCGTCGGCCGCCAGCAGCACCTCGAACGGCGCGCCGTTCCTGATCTGGGCGTAGAACTTGCCGGTGGCGCCGGTCGCGACCACCGCCTTGTGGCCGGTGTCTTTCTGGAATTCGGCGGCCAGCTTTTCCATCGGACCCGCGAAGTTGGCGGCGACCGCGACCTGGACTTCACCGGCGTTGGCGGCACCGGAACAGGCGAGGATGGCAAGCAGGCTGGCAAGGCGTTTCATGTTTTCTCCAAAAAAGGATATGCTCGGGTTGAGATACGAGCGCTATAGCGTTGAGTATATAACGAATCTTTGACCGAGAGGCAACACAGAACGATGGACAAGGAACAGCAAGGCATTGTCCTTGAGGGAAAGCTATGGATGAGCGTCGGCGGCGAGAACCTGGGCGGCACGAATCGGGTCGAACTGCTGGCGGCGATCGCGGAGCTGGGTTCGATCACCGGTGCGGCCAAGGCCGTCGGCCTGAGCTACAAGGCGGCATGGGATGCGATCGATACCATGAACAACCTGGCCGGCGAGGCGCTGGTCGAACGCGTCACCGGCGGCAAGGGCGGCGGCGGCACGCGCCTGACCGCGCGCGGCAGCCAGCTGGTGGCCAATTTCAGGATGATCGAACAGGTGCACAATGATTTTCTCGAACGGCTCAATCGCCAGGCCGCGTCGATGGCCACCGGCCTGGCCGACGATGTCGCCCTTTTTACGAGGTTCAAGATGAGGACCAGTGCACGCAACCAGTTCTTCGGCACCGTGACGCAGGTAGAGCGCGGCGCCGTCAACGATGAAGTGCTGCTCGATATCGCCGGCGGCCAGCAGATCGTGGCCATCGTCACCCGCGAAAGTTCCGAGAGCCTCGGGCTGGCGCCCGGACGCCAGGCGTTTGCGCTGATCAAGTCGTCGTCGGTGATTGTGATGACGGATAGCACGGGCGCGCGGCTGTCGGCGCGCAACCAGCTGCAAGGCACGGTTACGCGCCTGATGCGCGGGGCAGTGAACTCGGAAGTGGTGATCGCGCTGGCGGGCGGCGCCAGCGTGGCCGCCACGATCACCAACGACAGCGCCGCCTCGCTCGGGCTGGAAGAGGGCACTGCCGCGACCGCGCTGTTCAAGGCATCGAGCGTGATCCTGGGCGTGCCCGACTAGAGTTCGTCGGTGCCCCTGGCGATGACGAAGGCGCGCAGTTCGGCCAGCTTGCCGTCGCGCAAGCGCCAGACATCCGAGTAGGCGTGCGTCACCAGGCGGCCGTTTTCGCCCGGCGTCGTGATGTCGCCCAGCGCCACCACATGGTCGCCCTCCGCGATCAGGGTATGCACCGTGAACTTGGGCGGCCCCGGATACTCCTTGGCCATCGAGGCGCGCACCGCCTCCTTGCCGCGCAAGGTTTCGGCGCCCACCATCGACCAGACGATATCGTCGGTGCAGTACGCCAGGAAGCCTTCGGTGTCGCCAGTGCTGATCGCCGCGTTCGCCTTTTGCAGTACCGACTTGTTCAGTTCAGACATAGTGTTCCTCCATCGGTCGAAGTGACAGTTATCCGCGGAACAGTCTAACGCAAGGCGGCGCGGCGCCTGCAATCTAGATGCCGATGCCGCCCGCCACGTCGATCACGCTACCGGTGATATAGCCGGCGGCCGGACCGGCCAGGAAGCACACCGTGGCCGCGACTTCCTCGAGCGTGGCAATGCGGCGGATCGCATGCGTGTCGAGCAGGGCGTCGGGCACGCTGTCGCCCAGCACCTCGGTCTTCATATCGGTCGGCATGATGCCCGGCTGGACCACGTTGGCGGTGATGTTGCGCCGGCCCAGGTCGCGCGCCACGCCGTAGGCGTAGCCGATCAGTGCCGCCTTGCTGCCGGCATAATCGGCGGCGCCGGGCCAGGACACGCGGGTGCCCAGCTGGGAACCGATGAAGATGATGCGCCCGCCGTCCGCCAGCACCGGCGCTGCGGCGCGCGTGACGGCGACCGAGCCCATGACATTGATCTGCCACTGGCGGTCGAGGTT
Organism: Massilia sp.; assembly: GCF_031995545.1. GTDB lineage: Bacteria > Pseudomonadota > Gammaproteobacteria > Burkholderiales > Burkholderiaceae_D > Telluria. The sequence goes on along the minus strand of NZ_DAMAGA010000002.1, from coordinate 108,280 downwards.
GACGGTGTCGAGTTCGGGATCGTCGACCGTCTTGCCCTGCACCGCGATCGCCGCATTGTTGACCAGGATGTCGAGGCGGCCGAAGTGGGCCAGCACCTGTTCCACCAGCGGCCTGGCTGCCGCCATGTCGGCCTGGTCGCTGCGGATCGCCAGCGCGCGTACGCCTTTGCCTTTCAGCTTCTCGACCACGGCCTCGGCCTTGTCGCCGGAGGCGACATAGCTGATCGCGACGTCGGCGCCGAGTTCGGCCAGCGCTTCGGCGGTGGCGGCGCCCAGGCCGCGCGAGCCGCCAGTGACGAGGGCGACCTTACCCTTCAGTGTTTGCGACATGGAAAAATCCTTTCAATGGGATGGAGCAAAGCGTCCTCGACGGGCGCCCGGTTATTTCGTAACGACCATTACGATAACGACCAGTATATAATCTGAAGGCATGCTGTCAAGATTTTTCGTAATGAGTGTTATGGAAAGGTTCGGTTGAACTGATGGGACGCCATCGCAAATTCGATGTGGAGCAGGCGCTCGATGCCGTGCTGTGCGTGTTCTGGCGCAAGGGCTATGAAGGCACCTCGTACGTCGACCTGACCGAGGCCGCCGGCGTCGAGCGGCCCGCCCTGTACGCCGCCTTCGGCAACAAGGAAGCGCTGTTCCGCCAGGCGCTGGCGCGCTACCAGGAGCGCTATCTCGACTTCATCCCGCATGCGCTGGCGCTGCCGACTTCGCGCGAGGTGGCCGCGCACGTTCTGTACGGCGCAGCTGAATTGAATACCCGCGATCCGGGGCATGCAGGCTGTCTCGGCATCAATGGCGTGATGGCCGGGTCGGACGAAGCCGAGCCGGTGCGCCAGGCGCTGATCGATTTCCGGGCCGATGGCGAGGCGCTGCTGCGCGCACGCTTCGAGCGCGCCCAGGCTGAAGGGGATTTGCCGCCAAGCGCCAGGCCGGCGGTGCTGGCGGCCTTCGTGCTGGCCATCATGCATGGCATGGCGGTGCAGGCCAAGGCCGGCTTCAGCCGCGCGATGCTGGAGGCAGTCATCGAGCAGGCATTGTCGACCTGGCCGGGCGCCGTTGCCGTCATCGACGACTAGCAAAAAAAAGCCCCGCACGCAGGCGGGGCCGTCTCACGAAGGCGAGCGCGATTACTTGTCGACCACCGTGAACTCGCCATACGGCTTGAGCTGCTCATCGAGCTTGGATGGATCGCCCACCACCACGATCGACTGCCGCTCCGGCGCGAAGTACTTCTTCGCCACGGTGCGCACCTGTTCCGGCGTCACCTTCTGGATCAGCGGCACATACTGGCCGAGGAATTCCGGCGGCAAGCCGACCAGCCAGTTGCTGGCCAGCGTCGCCGCGACCGAGCGCTGCAGCTGGTTGCTGAGCAGGTAGCCGCCCGCCACATAGCGCTTGTTCATCTCCATCTCTTTGGCGGTCACCAGCTCGCTGCCGATACGCTGGTATTCGCCGAAGTATTCCTTCAGCGCGGCGCCGGTGACTTCGTTGCGCACGTCCGCGCCGCCCACCATCATGCCGCCCGCGCGGCTCATGCGTGCGCCGGCCGAGGCGCCGTAGGTATAGCCCTTTTCCTCGCGCAGGTTGGTGTTGACGCGGCTCGAGAAGCCGCCGCCGAGGATGGTGCTGGCCAGGCGCAGCGGGATCTGGTCTTGCGCGCTGGCGGCGATGCCGGGGCTGCCCAGGCGCAGCGTCGACTGCACGCTGCCTTCGCGCTTGAGCACGATGCGCGCCGGCTTGGCGTCGATGCTTGCCGCCGGCGTGTCGGGCAGGGCCGGGCCGCTGGCCTTCCAGTCGCCGAAGGAGGCTTGCGCCAGCTTCATGGCTTCCGCCTCGCTGATGCGGCCGGTGACCACCAGCAGCGCGCGGTCGGGGCGGAAGCGCTTGGCATGCTCGCCGCGCAGCAGCTTGGCATCGACGGCGTTGATCGAGGCCACGGTCGGATCGGTGCGGCCGTACGGGTGGTCGGCATACACGGCGGCCTTGATCGCGCGCTCGGCGCGGAAGGTCGGCTGGGTTTCCGAGACGCGCAGCGCCTGCAGTGCGTTGGCCTTGGCCAGGGTGACTTCGTTTTCCGGGAACGACGGCTGGCGTGCGACTTCGGCCAGCAGTTCCATCATGCCGGACGCGTGCGAGGCGAGGGCATTGGCCGAGATCACGATCCCGTCCGCCGCCGGGCTGGCCGCGACTTCGCCGCCCATTCCCTGGGCCGCTTCGGCGATGGCGCGCGAATCGCGCCTGGCGGTGCCTTCATTGAGCATCCCGGCCAGCATCGCCGCGAAGCCGGCCTGCGCCGGGCTGTCGGCGGCGAAGCCGGCGCCGCGCAGGGCCAGCACGTAGTCCACGCGCGGCAGCCCCTGGCGCGGCACCACCCACACGGTGAGGCCGTTGGACAAGGTCTGCTTGACGATCTTCGGTGCCGGGATCGTCGCTTCCTTGCCGAAGGCGGGCATGCCGGCCGGGGTTTTCACATCGGCGGCGGCGTGCACCGCCAGCGGGGCCAGGGCCAGGGAGATGGCCGTTGCGAGCATCAGTTTTTTCATCGATGCGCTCCTTGTTATTTGGTCGCGCCGGCTGGCGCATTGGTGTTGGCCGCGCCTTTTTCGGCGGCGAGCATGGCGGCCGGCTTGCGGTCGATCACGGTGCGGTTGGTCGGCACCACATAGGTCTTCACCACGCGCTGGATGTCGGCGGAGGTGACGCCTTCGATCCAGCCCGGGATCTTGTTGACCACGTTGGCGTCGCCCCACAGGGTCTGCATGCGCGCCATGGTATCGGCGCGGTTGACGAAGCTTTCCAGCTTGTTGTTCCAGTCGGCCAGCATGCGGGTCTTGACGCGCTTGAGCGTGGCGTCGTCGACGCCGTTCTGCGCGATCTTGGCGATCTCTTCGTCCATGGCTTTCAGCACGGCGTCGGCGCTGCTGTCCGGCTTGTACAGCGCGAACACCGTCATCAGCGTCGGGCCGTTGTATTCCCATGGACTGGTCAGGCCGAACATGGTGTCGACATTGAGCGCGATCTCGCGCCCCTTGACCAGGCCCTGGTAGAACAGCGACGCGTCGCCGCCGCCGAGCAGCTCGGCCAGCACCGCCACCGGCGCCTGGTCGCGGCTGCCGCGCTCGGGCACTTTCCAGGCCGCGGCGATCGCCGGCACCTGGGCGTGGGCGTCGCTTTGCTGGACGCGTTTTTCGACCGTGTTCAGCGGTTCGGAGAAGTCGGTCGGTTTCGGCGTCGGACGCGCCGGGATGGAACCGAAATATTTCTGCGCCAGCGCGAAGCCCTGCTGCGGCGTGATGTCGCCGGCGATCGCCAGCACCGCGTTATTCGGGCCGTAGTAGTCGCGGTGGAAGGCGCGCACGTCGTCCAGGCTGGCATTTTCCAGGTCTTCGAAGCTGCCGTAACCGTCGTGGTTGTTTTCCCACTTCTGGAAGGCGTGCTGGCCGATGTCGATCCACATGAAGCCGCCGTACGGCTGGTTCTTGACGTTGACGCGGATCTCTTCCTTGACCACGTCCTGCTGGTTCTTCAGCGTGGCCGGATTGAAGTCGAGGGTCTTCATGCGGTCCGCTTCCAGCCACAGGATCGGCTCCAGCGCGGTGGACGGCGCGGTCTCGATGTAGTTGGTGAAATCGGCGCGGGTCGAGCCGTTGTTCCAGCCGCCGCCCGAGGTGATGGTGGTGTCGAACACGCCTTTCGGTGCGTGCGGCGTGCCCTGGAACATCAGGTGCTCGAACAGGTGGGCGAAGCCGGTGCGGTTCTTCGGCTCGAGGCGCATGCCGACGTGATAGACCACCGACACGCCGACCGTGGGCGAGCTGCGGTCTTCCGAGACGATGACGGTCAGGCCATTGTCGAGTTTCTTGACGTTGACCGGCAGGGTCCACTGGTCGGACGGGGTGGCGGCGAAGGCCGACGCCGACAGGGAAAGCCCCGCCAGCAGGGCAGGGAGTTGGCGCATGCGCATGGTGTCCTCTTGATTTGAATTCTGGAATAGGAGGGCGATGGCTTAGGGCCACCGGCGCGGTTATCTTAGCGCAGCGCCATGCCAACAAGTAATCTTTTTGATATGCATACGCGTGACATAGGCTTGTCATGCGTGCTGTCATGCGCGCTGCACGGCGCTGCGATCCGGCTGTGCCGGTGACGGCCCAGGCAGCGTTTCCTGCAGTTCGTCGCATGCCGCTGGGGTCATGCACGGGACGGCGATATAGTTCTGGCATGCCATTCCAGCCAAATTGTCTGGATGAAATAATTTTGGTGGAGCGCCACCCGTGTTGCTGGTAGTGTAGTGCGGCCGATGGCCGCTTCAGGCGCCGGCACACGACAAGAATAATTCGGAGGAAACCGATGAATCACATGATCAAGCTGAGTGCGGCGGCTGCCTTCCTGGGCGCGGTCGCCACCGGCGCACAGGCGGCGCCCGACACGGTCACCGAAACCCGTCCGATCGACGCGCGCGTGGTGCGCGTCAAGCTCGACGGCGTGGTCGACCTGCGCATCCGCCGCGGCAGCAGCCCGATGCTGGTGCTGAGCGGCGACCCGCGCCTGCTCGGCAAGACCACCACCCAGCAGCGCGGCGACACCCTGAACATCGATACCGAAGTGCGCTCGTCGACCTTCAACTTCGGCCGCAGCGAAGGCTTGCGCGCCGAACTGGTGCTGCCGGACCTGCAGGAAGTGTCGTCCGAAAGCGTCGGTTCCACCGAGGTCAGCGGCTTCGCCGGCGACAAGCTGGCCATCAACCTCGACGGCGCCGGATCGATGAACGTATCGTCGGACTACCGCATGATCTCGGCCAGCCTGGGCGGCGTCGGCAGCCTGAAGGTGCATGGCGTGAACAGCGAAGCGATCGAACTGAGCCTGCAGGGGGCCGGCTTCGTCACGCTGAGCGGGCGCAGCAAGTCGCTGCGCGCCGTGCTTAACGGCCTGGGCAGCCTGGACGCGCGCCAGTGCGCGGTCGAGACCGTGGCGCTGGAGCTGTCGGGCCTGGGCAATGCCACGGTGAATGCCCAGAACAGCGCCAACCTGATGCTGTCCGGGATGGGGTCGGTGACGGTGTTCGGCAAGCCGGCCAACCGCAAGGTGGTGCTCGACGGCCTGGGCAAGGTCAACTGGAAGTGATGGCGGCGCTCGATGAGCGACCTGAGATGACGGGGTTGTTGATTTCCGTGCACGAGACATGAAAAAACCATTCCTAGCGATCGCGCTTGCGATTGTCCTGCAATTCGGCCTGCAGCCGGGCGCCCTGGCCGGGTTCGCGGAAGGGGCGAGCGCCTATAACGCCCGCAACTACGCGCTGGCGCTGAAAGAGATCACGCCATTGGCCAAGGCCGGCAATGCGGACGCCCAGCATCTGATGGGGCTGATGTACTACATGGGCCGCGGCGTCACGCGCGACTACAAGCAGGCTTTCGCCTGGCACCACAAGGCGGCGCTGCAGGGCAAGTCCGATGCGCAGTACGTGGTCGGCGCCATGTACTACACCGGCAACGCGGTGCCGCAGGACCAGAAGCACGCCGTGACGTGGTTCCGCAAGGCGGCCGAGCAGGGCCATGCAGAAGCCCAGCACGCGCTGGGCCTGATGTACCGGTACCACGTGGCCGGTCTGCCGCAGGATTCGGTGCTGGCCTATATGCTGTGGAACCTGGCGGCGGCGGGCGGCAACCGCAATGCGGTCGACCAGCGCGCCGCCATCGCCAAGCGCATGACGCAGGAGCAGATCGAAGAGGCACAGGCCTTGTCGCGGACCTGGAAGCCGGGGACGGCGCTGCCGACGGCGTCGCGTACCGGTAGCGAGGGCTGAGGCGCCGGTCGTATCGCGTTATCGAAAGACCTCCAGCGGCACCGCATTGCCCATCGCCTGGTACCCGAGGTCACCCGGATGCAGGTGGTCGCCGCTGTCATACGTCGGCAGCAGGCGGCTCGGGCGCGCCGGGTCGCGCGTGGCGCGGTCGAAGTCGATCACGGCGTCGAACTCGCCGCCGTCGCGGATCCAGGCGTTGACCGCCTGGCGCAACGCCTCTTTCTCCGGCGAGTAATACGCCGCCCCCTCGAACGGCAGCAGCGTGGCGCCGATCACGGCGATGCGCTGGGCACGGGCACGCGCGATCAGCTGGCGGTAGCCGGCGATCAGGTCGTCTGCCGTCACCGGACTCGCCGCCGAACTGTTGCCGATATCGTTGATTCCGATGAGCACCACCAAATGGCGCACGCCGCTGGTGGCCAGCACGTCGCGCTCGAACCGTCCCTGCGCGCTGCGGCCGGCCAGCGGGTTGGGGCTGTTGCTCAATAGCCGGTTGCCGCTGATGCCGCGGTTGATCACGCTCGGGCGCGCCTGCTGTCCGTTGCGGGTGTCGCCGCGCGATTCACGTGTGCCCTGCAGCCGCCGCGCCAGCACGTCGGTCCAGCGGCTGTTGGCATCGATCGTACTGCGCGTGCCGTCGGTGATCGAATCGCCCAGCGCCACGATCGCCGGCCCGCCGGCATCGACGTCGACCGCGCTCAGGAACGGCCACACCGTGATCGTGCGCTCGACCTTGATCGCGCTGGCGTTGGTGAAGTCGCCCGCCGGGGACACATAGCCGGACTGCAGCGCGGTGCCGTGCAGCGTGCCCGCCCGGGTCGTTACCGGCAGATACAAGCTGACCGCGACATCGGACAACGGCGCCAGGTTCAGGTCGAACGGATCGGATAGCGCCGGCGCGCCGGGCGGGATGGTGACGCCGGCGCGTCCGCCGAAGGTCAGTGCGCGCATGGTCCCCGGCGCGACGTCGGAACCGGCAGCGCGCAGGCCGATGGCAGCCGCCCCGATCGTCAGCGGCGTACTCCCCATTTCGTTCGACAGACGGATGCGCACCCGGTTGCCGCCGGCGTTCAGGCGCACGATCAGGCGCACGGTCTGGTTGCTGAAAGTCTGCAGGCCGGCGTCAAGCGGCGATCCGGCCGGCGCCGTGCCCCAGGCGCCTTGCCAGCGCGCGCTGTCCCAGTGCTGGGCCGATGCCGGCGCCGGCGGCAGGGCGATGGCCGCCGCCAGCATGGCACTGCCCAGCAGCAGGCGGCGGCGCGCCGGCGACAGGCGCCGCATCGAGAGGGTGAGTTCGGACGCCAGCCGGGCGGCGGCGTCGCGCAGGTAGGAGAGGGTGGTCATGGGGCGGCTTTCGAAGCGGCCATGCTGTGCGCATGAGCTCGTTTAGACAATCTAGCCCCGGCGCTCTACCCGGAATAGATGGCGATCGACGCGTTTCTTGCGCGGCATCGAATTGCCGTCGGGTTGCGATTCCGTTTAGAAAAATCTCGTATTTACAATGATTGTTGGCTTAAAACACCAGATCCTCAACAACTTCACCACCGAGACGCCGTAGTGCGAACTAGCGAACTGAAAGGCGTCGAACGAGCGTTCAGTATGGAAATGTACAAACCGCATGGAGGCTGACATGGAAACAGTTCGACTCTCATTTGCAACCCGGGTCCCGGCCTCGCTGCAGGACGCCTGGTCATGGTCGACCTCGATCCGTGGCCTCAAGGCCGAGATGTGGCCCATCCTGAAAATCACTTTCCCCAAGGATATGACCCATATCGGCAAGGAGACCACGCTGCGCAAACCGCTGTGCCGCTGCCAGTTTCTGCTGCTGGGCCTGTTCCCGATCGACATGTCGAAGCTCACTTTCACCGAGATCGAACCGGGCCACCGTTTCGTCGAACAGTCGCCGCTGCTGTCGATGCGCTTCTGGCGCCATGAGCGCGTGGTGACGCCGTCCGGCGACGGCACCTGCGTTACCGACAATCTGGAATTTTCGCCGCGCGTTGCCGCCCCGGTGGTCGGCTGGTTCGTCAAGAAGTTCTTCGAGCACCGGCACAAGGTGCTGTCGCGTACCCTGAATGCCTCCCCGGCCGAGCGCGCGACGCGCGAGGGCGTGCGAACGCCCTGATGCAGCCGGCTGCGCAGCCAGGCGGGGCACCGGGCGCCCCGGCGTGGTAGGCTTCGCCTCTGGATCTTTGCATTTGTATCGTTCGCCCGGGCATTGTTTATGTGGCCGGGCCATTTGGAGCCTGTATGTTGATTGCCACTCACGGCGGCAAATTCCACGCGGATGACGCGTGGGCCTGCGCCGTCCTGAAGGTGCTGTTCCCCGAGGCGGACATCGTCCGCACACGCGAAGCGGCCCGTATCGAAGCCGCCGATTTCGCCATCGACGTCGGCGGCATCTGGGACCCGGCCAGCGGCCGCTTCGACCACCACCAGAAGGAATTCGGCGGCGCGCGCACCACCGGCGTGCCCTACGCCAGCGCCGGCCTGGTATGGAAGGAATACGGCGCGCGCTGCGTCGCCGTGCTGGCCGAGCGCCATACCGGCCAGCAGATCGCCGACGACACCGCCCAGCAGATCGCCTACGCGATCGATGCCGACGTGGTGCAGTACCTGGACCTGTCCGATGTCGGCGTGGCGCGCAGCGCGCCCGGCAGCTACGGCTTGTCGGCCACCGTATCGGGCTTCAATCCGGGCTGGCTGGACGAGCAGCGCCTGGGCTATGGCGAGGCGGTCGAGGCGTTCCGCATGAGCCAGTTCATGCGCGCACTGGAATTCCTCACCGACATCATGAGCAATGCGGTGCGCTACCGCGTGGGCGCCATTCTGGCTGTGAGCCAGGTGCGTTCGGCCGAATCGCTGGAAGGCGGCCGGGTGCTGTTCCTGAAGAATGCCGCACTGCCGTGGAGCAGTGTGGTGCGCAAGGAAATGCCGAAGGTGCTGTTCGTGATCAGCTACAGCATCCTCGAGAACCGCTACATCCTGCACACGGTGCCGGTTGATGCCGAGAGCTTCGATGCGCGCGCCGACCTGCCGGCCAGCTGGGCCGGCCTGCGCGACGCCGACCTGGCGGCCGTGACCGGGGTGCCGGACGCGGTGTTCTGCCACACCGGACGTTTCATTGCCGCCGCCCGTTCGCTGGACGGTATCCGCACCATGGCGCGCCAGGCGCTGGCCGAAGCCGAGGCCTGAGCGGCGTCAGTAAACGGCTGAAAGCTGCCGGAAAGCGTGGCGCACAAACGAAGCCGGCCGGCGCACGGTTGGCGCGACTCCCGTACAATTGCGGTTTTGGTAATTTACCAACATACTTGCCAACATACGGGAGCATCGCATGCGCGCCATCGAAATTACCCAGCCGGGCAAACCGGACGTCCTGCAACTGTGCGAACGGCCACAACCGGCCCTGAAAGCGGGCGAAGTCCTGATCCGCGTCCACGCGGCCGGCATCAACCGTCCCGACGTGCTGCAGCGGATGGGCCACTATCCGGTGCCGCCGGGCGCCTCCGACCTGCCGGGCCTGGAAGTGGCCGGCGAGATCGTCGATGGCGATCTGGGCGACAGCGGATTCCAGCGCGGCGACATGGTGTGCGCGCTGGTGCAGGGCGGCGGCTATGCCGAATACTGCGCCGCACCCCTGGAGCAATGCCTGCCGCTGCCCGAGGGTTTGAGCCCGCTCGAGGCGGCGACCCTGCCCGAAACTTATTTCACGGTGTGGAGCAATGTGTTCGACCGCGCGCGCCTGTCCGGCAGCGAGACCCTGCTGGTGCAGGGCGGCAGCTCGGGCATCGGTGTCACTGCGGTGCAGCTCGCCACTGCGCTCGGCCACCGCGTGTTCGCCACCGCCGGCAGCGCCGACAAGTGCCGCGCGGTCGAGGCGCTGGGCGCCGAACGTGGCATCAACTACCGCGATGAAGACTTCGTGGCCGTGGTCAAGGAACTTACCGGCAAAAAAGGTGTCGATGTCATTCTGGACATGGTCGCCGGCGACTACGTGGCGCGCGAAGTCGATTGCCTGGCCGACGACGGCCGCTTGGTGATCATCGCGCTGCTGGGCGGCGCCAAGGCGAATCTCGACATGGGCCAGGTGCTGCGCCGGCGCCTGACGATCACCGGTTCGACCCTGCGCCCGCGTCCGGTGGCATTCAAGGCGGCGATCGCGCGCCAGCTGCGCGAGCAGGTGTGGCCGCTGTTCGGCCACGGCAAGCTCAAGCCCGTGATCCACCGCAGCTTCCCGCTGGAGCAGGCGGCCGAGGCGCATGCGCTGATGGAATCGAGCACGCACGTCGGCAAGATCGTGCTGCAAGTGGTCTAGGCCACGCCGGACACCAATACAGGTAGCGGTCGGCAGGGCCGGGCAATCCGTCGCAGAACCCGATGCAGGTTCGGCCACGGGTTGGCTCAGCCATTGTTTGACCGTCAGATTATCGACCGCTAGAATAGCGGGTTATTCATCATGGGGTAGTATGCGTTCCAAACTCGTCGTAGGTAACTGGAAAATGAACGGCAGCCGCGCCGCCAACGCCGCGCTGTTGCAAGGCATTCTCGCGGGCCTGGACGGCAAAGGCGCGGATTGTGCCGTATGCGTGCCGGCACCGTATCTGTTCCAGTGCGAACAGCTGCTGGCGGGCAGCCCGGTCGCGTGGGGCGCGCAGGACGTGGCCACCGAGCCGTGCGGCGCCTTCACTGGCGAAGTGTGCGCCGGGATGCTGCGCGACTTCGCCTGCCGCTACGTGATCGTCGGCCATTCCGAGCGCCGCGCCTACCATGGCGAATCGAATGAACTGGTGGCGCGCAAGGCCAAGGCCGCGCTCGACGCCGGCCTGACCCCGATCGTGTGCGTCGGCGAAACGCTGGCCCAGCGCGAGGCAGGCGAGACCGCCGCCGTGGTCGGCGCCCAGCTGGGCGCGGTGCTGGCGCTGCTGGGGCCGGAAGGCGTCGGCAAGATGGTGCTGTCGTACGAGCCGGTATGGGCGATCGGCACCGGCAAGACCGCGACCCCGGCGATGGCCCAGGAAGTGCACGCCGGCCTGCGCCGACAGCTGCGTGATTGCAACGCGGAAAGCGCTGAAAAGGTACAAATCCTTTACGGCGGCAGCATGAAGCCGGAAAATGCTCGCGACCTGATGGCGCAAGCGGACATCGACGGCGGCCTGATCGGCGGCGCGGCTTTGAAGGCGGAAGATTTTCTCGGGATTATCCGGGCAACCGTTTAAAACGGCGCAAGGACTAAACAAGGCCCTGCGTGAAGTAAACAGTCAGCAATAAGAGTGCATAAGACGTTGCGAGAACGGGTTTTCAAAACGTCCTGAAAAGCGCCATGAATAAGAATGCAGTAATTTTCGAAGCTTTCGAAAACAAGAAATTTAAAAACGCAGTGTAACCTTGGAATGGAATTGCAATGATCCACAATCTGATTATCGTCGTGCAGGTTATTTCGGCCCTGGCCATTATCGGTCTGGTGCTGATGCAGCACGGTAAGGGCGCCGACATGGGCGCGGCTTTCGGTTCCGGCGCTTCGGGCAGCCTGTTCGGCGCCACCGGCTCCTCGAACTTCATGTCGAAAGCCACCGCACTGGCAGCCGCGATCTTCTTCGGCTCGACCCTGGCGCTGGCCTACATCGGCAACACCCGGGTCGGCGGCGCCGACGAAGGCGTGATGGGCCGCATCACCGTGCCGTCGAGCCAGGCCCCGGCCACCGGCATCCCGGCCACCACCCCGGCCCAGACCGCGCCGGCCGACGTGCCGACCCTGCCGGGCAACAACGCCGCACCGGCCGCCGCGATTCCAGCTACTCCGGCACAAGCGCCGGCACCGGCAGCTCCGGCACCGGCCGCGCCAGCCACCAACTAAGCATGCCGGCGTCCCGGTGACGCCTCGGCAGTAACCCCGAACAAACGCGCCCAACCGGCGCGTTTGTCATTTCAGAACCCGATTTCCTTAATTCCAGTTTTTTCAGGAATTTGATGCACTGCAATAAATCGGCTATCGGACGGTCATGAAGCCGTAAGTAATTAATGGCTTTAATGGAGTAGGGCGCGATAATTGACCGCTACTATTATCCAAAGTGGGTTCGCACTAAAATATCCTTGTGATATCGCAATTTGAGCATTGAAAAGTAGTGCTAAGACAGGGTAAAATACTGGTCTCCAGCCGACGTGGTGAAATTGGTAGACACGCTATCTTGAGGGGGTAGTGGCGCAAGCTGTGCGAGTTCGAGTCTCGCCGTCGGCACCAAGAATTGATGAAAGAAAGCCAGCAAGGGCGCATGAGTTCCATCTCCTGCCTGAGCTGGCTTTTTTACGAGGATTGTTCGTACGATCCTGGTGGCAACCTTTGCCAGGTTCGCGCGATTCGGCGCCGCATCCCATGCGGTGTGTTTTCTAACCGATCGTTCAAATAGGCATCATCGTGAACCTCGAAAATTATCTCCCCGTCCTGCTCTTCATTCTGGTCGGCGTCGGTGTCGGCGTCGCACCCCAGGTGCTCGGCCGCCTGCTCGGCCCGTACCGCCCCGACTCTGCCAAGTTGTCCCCGTATGAATGCGGCTTCGAAGCCTTCGAAGACGCGCGCATGAAGTTCGACGTCCGGTACTACCTGGTCGCGATCCTGTTTATTTTGTTTGATCTGGAAACGGCATTCTTCTTCCCATGGGGCGTCTCGATGCGCGAACTGGGCTGGACCGGTTTCATCACGATGATGGTGTTCATCGCCGAATTCGTCGTGGGCTTCTGGTACATCTGGAAGAAAGGTGCCCTTGATTGGGAATAAGCCATGGCAATTGAAGGCGTTTTAAACGAAGGTTTCATCACCACCACAGCCGACAAGCTGATCAACTGGGCGCGCACCGGGTCGATGTTCCCGATGACGTTCGGCCTGGCCTGCTGCGCGGTCGAGATGATGCACGTGGGCGCGGCCCGCTACGACATGGACCGTTTCGGTATCGTGTTCCGCCCGTCGCCACGCCAGTCCGACGTGATGATCGTGGCCGGCACCCTGTGCAACAAGATGGCCCCGGCCCTGCGCAAGGTGTACGACCAGATGGCCGAGCCGCGCTGGGTGATCTCGATGGGTTCCTGCGCCAACGGCGGTGGCTACTACCACTACTCCTACTCGGTGGTGCGCGGGTGCGACCGCATCGTGCCGGTCGACGTCTACGTCCCGGGCTGCCCGCCGACCGCCGAAGCACTGCTGTACGGCATCATGCAGCTGCAAAACAAGATCAAGCGCACCAATACCATCGCGCGCTAAAAAGAATCGGTCTACTCCATGACGACAAAACTCGAGAACCTTGAACTCGCCCTGCGCAAAGCGTTGGGCGAGGGCGCTGCCATTACTGCGGCGCTGGGCGAACTGACGGTGGTGGTCAAGGCCGCCGACTACATCCAGTCGATGACCACCCTGCGCGACGACCCGACGTTGCGCTTCGAAGAAATGATCGACCTGTGCGGCGTCGACTACTCCCAGTACGGCGAAGGCACCTGGGACGGCCCGCGCTTCGCGGTGGTGACTCACCTGCTGTCCCTGGAACATAACTGGCGCGTGCGCGTGCGCGTGTTCTGCCCGGACGACGACATGCCGCTGGTCGAATCGATCACCCCGATCTGGCGCGCCGCCAACTGGTTCGAGCGCGAAGCGTTCGACCTGTTCGGCATCCTGTTCGACGGCCACGGCGACCTGCGCCGCATCCTGACCGACTACGGCTTCATCGGCCACCCGTTCCGCAAGGACTTCCCGGTGTCGGGCTACGTCGAGATGCGCTACGACCCCGAGCAGAAGCGCGTGATCTACCAACCGGTCACGATCGAACCGCGCGAGAACATCCCGCGCGTGATCCGCGAAGAAACCTACGGGACGAAATAATGGCTGAGCTTAAGAATTACACCCTGAACTTTGGTCCGCAGCACCCGGCAGCGCACGGCGTGCTGCGCCTGGTGCTGGAGCTGGACGGCGAGGTGATCCAGCGCGCCGACCCGCACATCGGCCTGCTGCACCGCGGCACCGAGAAGCTGGCCGAGACCCGCACCTACCTGCAGTCGGTGCCGTACATGGACCGCCTGGACTACGTGTCGATGATGTGCAACGAGCACGGCTACGTGCTGGCGATCGAAAAGCTGCTCGGCATCGAAGCGCCGATCCGCGCCCAGTACATCCGCACCATGTTCGACGAGATCACCCGCATCCTGAACCACCTGATGTGGCTCGGCGCGCACGCGCTCGACATCGGCGCCATGGGCCCGTTCCTGTACTGCTTCCGCGACCGCGAAGACCTGTTCGACGTCTATGAAGCGGTGTCGGGCGCGCGTATGCACGCGGCCTACTACCGCCCGGGCGGCGTGTACCGCGACCTGCCGGACACCATGCCGCAGCACAAGCAGTCGCCGATCCGCAGCGCCAAGGCGATCGCCGAGCTGAACGAACACCGCCAGGGTTCGGTCATCGACTTCCTGGACGCGTTTACCAAGCGTTTCGACGGCTACGTCGACGAATACGAAACCCTGCTGACCGATAACCGTATCTGGAAGCAGCGTACCGTCGGCATCGGTGTGGTCAGCCCGGAAGACGCGAAGGCGATGGGCTTCACCGGCGCCATGCTGCGCGGTTCGGGCGTGGCCTGGGACCTGCGCAAGAAGCAGCCGTACGCGGCCTATGACAAGGTCGAGTTCGACATTCCGGTCGGCACCAACGGCGACTCCTACGACCGCTACCTGGTGCGCGTGGAAGAGCTGCGCCAGTCGAACCGCATCATCAAGCAGTGCCTGGCCTGGCTGCGCGCCAACCCGGGTCCGGTGATGGTCGACAACAACAAGATCGCGCCGCCGAACCGGATGGACATGAAGTCCAACATGGAATCGCTGATCCACCACTTCAAGCTGTTCACCGAAGGCTTCCACGTGCCGGAAGGCGAAGCCTACGCCGCGATCGAGCATCCGAAGGGCGAGTTCGGCGTGTACATCGTCTCGGACGGCGCCAACAAGCCATACCGCCTGAAGCTGCGCACCCCGGACTACGTCCACCTGCAAAGCCTGGACGAAATGGCGCGTGGCCACATGATCGCTGATGCGGTCGCCATCATCGGTACCCAGGACATCGTGTTCGGCAGTATCGACCGGTAACAGAAGGGCAGAGAGAAAACTATGTTATCCCCGCAGTGCTATCAAAAAATCGATCGCGAGCTGGCCAAGTACCCGGCCGATCAACGCCAGTCGGCCGTGATGGCTTCGCTGGCCCACGCCCAGGTCGAACTGGGCTGGCTGTCGCCTGAAACCATGCAAGAGATTGCCGACTACATCGGCATGCCGGCGATCGCCGTGCAGGAAGTGGCGACCTTCTACAACATGTTCAACATCAAGCCGGTCGGCCAGCACAAGATCACCGTGTGCACCAACCTGCCATGCGCACTGTCGGGCGGCGAACGCGCCGGCCAGCGCATCAAGGACGCGCTCGGCATCGACTACCGCGACACCACCGCCGACGGCAAATTCACGCTGCTGGAAGGCGAGTGCATGGGCGCCTGCGGCGACGCGCCGGTGATGCTGGTGAATAACCACCGCATGTGTTCGTTCATGAGCGACGAGAAGATCGACGCCCTGCTCGAGGAGCTGAATAAATGACCAGCCTGCACGACCGTCACATCAAGCCGCTGATCCTGAAGGATCTGAACGGCGAGAACTGGCATTTGTCCGACTACGTCGCCCGCGGCGGCTACTCGGCCCTGCGCCGCATCATCGAAGAAAAGATTTCGCCGGAACAGATCATCGCCGACCTGAAGGCCTCGGGCCTGCGCGGCCGTGGCGGCGCCGGTTTCCCGACCGGCCTCAAGTGGAGTTTCATGCCGCGCCAGTTCCCGGGCCAGAAATACCTCGTCTGCAATACCGACGAAGGCGAGCCGGGTACGTTCAAGGACCGCGACATCATCCGCTACAACCCGCACGCGCTGATCGAAGGCATGGCCATCGGCGCCTACGCGATGGGCATCACCGTGGGCTACAACTACATCCACGGCGAGATATTCCAAGAGTACCTGCGCTTCGAAGAAGCGTTGGAAGAGGCGCGCGCCGCCGGCTTCCTGGGCGAGCGCATCCTGGGTTCGGACTTCTCGTTCCAGCTGCACGCGCACCACGGTTACGGCGCCTACATCTGCGGCGAAGAAACCGCGCTGCTCGAGTCGCTCGAAGGCAAGAAGGGCCAGCCGCGCTTCAAGCCGCCGTTCCCGGCCTCGTTCGGCCTGTACGGCAAGCCGACCACCATCAACAACACCGAGACCTTCGCTGCGGTGCCGTTCCTGCTGAACATCGGCCCAGAGAACTACATGGCGCTCGGCAAGCCGAACAACGGCGGCACCAAGATCTTCTCGATCTCGGGCGACGTCGAGCGTCCGGGCAACTACGAAGTCCCGCTCGGTACGCCATTCGCGACCCTGATGGAGCTGGCCGGCGGCATGCGCGGCGGCAAGAAGATCAAGGCCGTGATTCCTGGCGGTTCGTCGGCACCGGTGGTGCGTGGCGACGTCATGATGCAGACCGACCTCGACTACGATTCGATCGCCAAGGCCGGCTCGATGCTGGGCTCGGGCGCCGTGATCGTGATGGACGAGACGCGCTGCATGGTCAAGTCGCTGCTGCGCCTGTCGTACTTCTACTACGAAGAATCGTGTGGCCAGTGCACGCCGTGCCGTGAAGGCACCGGCTGGATGTACCGCATGGTGCACCGTATCGAGAACGGCAAGGGTCGTCCGGAAGACATGGATCTGCTGAACAACATCGCCGACAACATCAAGGGCCGCACCATCTGCGCCCTGGGTGATGCCGCCGCGATGCCGGTCCAGGCCATGATCAAGAACTTCCGCGAAGAATTTGAATATCACATCGAGCACAAGCACTGCCTCGTGCCGAGTTACCTTTAAGCCAGGTCAGGTATCGAAATGGTTGAAATCGAATTAGACGGCAAGAAAGTCGAAGTCCCACCGGGTTCCATGGTGATGGACGCCGCAAACAAGCTCGGCACGTACATTCCGCACTTCTGCTATCACAAGAAATTGTCGATCGCCGCGAACTGCCGCATGTGCCTGGTCGAAGTGGAAAAAGCACCGAAGCCGCTGCCGGCGTGTGCCACCCCGGTCTCGCCGGGCATGATCGTGCGCAGCCACAGCGACAAGGCGGTGCAGGCGCAGAAATCCGTGATGGAATTCCTGCTGATTAACCACCCGCTGGATTGCCCGATCTGCGACCAGGGCGGCGAATGCCAGCTGCAGGATCTGGCGGTCGGCTACGGCAAGAGCGGCTCGCGCTACGAAGAAGAAAAGCGCGTGGTGGCCCCGAAAGAAGCGGGTCCGCTGATCTCGATGGAAGAGATGTCGCGTTGCATCCAGTGCACCCGTTGCGTGCGTTTCGGCCAGGAAGTGGCCGGCGTCATGGAATTCGGCATGCTGGGCCGTGGCGAACACTCCGAAATCACAACCTTCGTCGGCAAGACCGTCGACTCGGAAGTGTCGGGCAACATGATCGACCTGTGCCCGGTCGGCGCGCTGACCAGCAAGCCTTTCCGTTATTCCGCACGTCCGTGGGAACTGCAGCGCCGCAAGTCGGTCTCGCCGCACGATTCGCTGGGCGCGAACCTGATCGTCCAGGTCAAGGGCGGCAAAGTCATGCGCGTGCTGCCGCTCGAAAACGAAGCGGTCAACGAGTGCTGGCTGTCGGATAAAGAGCGTTTCTCGTACGAAGCGCTGGACAATGCCGACCGCTTGACCAAGCCGATGATCAAGCAGGACAACAAGTGGATCGAGACCGAGTGGTCGACCGCCCTCGAGTACGTCGCCCACGGCCTGCGCAATATCCGCCACGAACATGGCGCCGACAGCCTGGCGGCCGTCGCCACCGCCCACTCGACCGTGGAAGAACTGTACCTGCTGAACAAGGCCTTCCGCGGCTTCGGTTCAGAGAACGTCGACTTCCGCCTGCGCCAGAGCGATTTCGCGCTGGATGGTAGCGTTACCCCTTGGCTCGGCATGCCGATCGCCGACATCAGCAAGCTCAAGCGTGCCTTCGTCATCGGCTCGTTCCTGCGCAAGGATCACCCGCTGGTCGCGACCCGCCTGCGCGGCGCCACCAAGGCCGGCGCGCGCCTGTCGCTGCTCGCCGCGAGCGACGACGAACTGCTGATGCCGATCGCCCACAAGCTGATCGCTGCGCCGGCCGACTGGCTGGTGGCGCTGTCGGAAATCGTGGTGGCCGTGGCCGCCGCCAAGAGCATCGCCGTCCCGGCCGGTTTCGAAAACATCGAAGCCAGCGCCGTCGCGACCTCGATCGCCGCCTCGCTGGTGGTGGTCGGCGACGTCGACCTGCCGGGCGCCGTGCTGCTCGGTAACGCCGCCGCGCAACACCCGCAAGCCTCGCAGATCCACGCCGCGGCGCAATGGATCGCAGAACAGACCGGCTGCAAGTTCGGCTACCTGGTGGAAGCGGCGAACAGCGTCGGCGGCCACCTGGTGGGCGCGACCTCGGGCAAGAAGGAATCCCTGTTCGCTTCGCCGAAGAAAGCCTACGTGCTGCTCAACGCGGAACCGGAACTGGATGCGGCCAACCCGCAGCAGGCGACCGCTGCACTGGCGCAAGCCGAAATGGTGGTGGCGATGTCGGCCTTCAAGCACGGCATGGACTACGCCGACGTGCTGCTGCCGATCGCGCCGTTCTCGGAAACCGCCGGCACTTTCGTGAATTGCGAAGGCCGCGCACAGAGCTTCAACGGCACCGTGCGTCCGCTGGGCGACGCGCGTCCGGCCTGGAAAGTGCTACGCGTGCTGGGCAACCTGCTGGGCCTGCAAGGCTTCGACTACGAGACGTCGGAATCGATCCGCGACGAAGCCTTCGGCAAGGGCAATACCGACCTCTCGAGCAAACTGAACAACGTGGCGCAACTGGCCCCGACCGTCGGCAGCTATGCCCCGGCCGGCCAGCTCGAGCGCGTGACCGACGTGCCGGTGTACTTCACCGACGCCCTGGCGCGCCGTTCCGAGCCGCTGCAGCGCACCGCCGACGCCAATGCGCCGCTGGTCACGCTGTCGAAAGCGGTCGCCGAACAGATCGGCGTCGTGAGCGGCGACAGCGTCAAGGTCACGCAGGGCTCCGGCTCGGCGATCCTGGTCGCGAATGTCGATCCGCACCTGCCGTCGAACGCGGTGCGCGTCGCTGCCGGCCACCCGGCCGTGGCCACGCTGGGCGCGATGTTCGGTTCCATCCAAGTTGAAAAAGCAGGGGAGGGCAAGTAATGGCAACGCCCGGTCTTATCGATAGTTTCACCGCCGGCGGGGCTGACCTGCTGGGCCCGGTCTGGCCGCTGGCCTGGACCGTCCTGAAGGTGGTCGCGGTGCTGGCACCGCTGATGATCTTCATCGCTTACCTCACCCTGTGGGAGCGCAAGCTGATCGGCTGGATCCAGATCCGCGTCGGTCCGAACCGCGTCGGTCCCGGCGGCCTGCTACAGCCGATGGCCGACGGCCTGAAGCTCCTGATCAAGGAAATCGTGATCCCGGCGAAAGCCAACCGCAGCCTGTTCGTGATCGGTCCGGTCATGACCATCATGCCGGCGCTGGCCGCCTGGTCGGTGATCCCGTTCGGCCCGCAGTTCGCGCTGGCCGACGTGAATGCCGGCGTGCTGCTGCTGCTGGCGATCACTTCGATGGAAGTCTACGGCATCATCATCGCCGGCTGGGCGTCCAACTCGAAGTACTCGTTCATGGGCGCGATGCGTGCCTCGGCGCAGATGATCTCGTACGAAATCCCGATGGGCTTCGTGCTGGTCGTGGTGCTGATGGTGTCTGGCAGCCTGAACTTCTCGGCGATCGTCGGCGCCCAGCAGATCGGCATGTTCGCCGACTGGGGCGTGAACTTCATGTCGTGGAACTGGCTGCCGCTGCTGCCGCTGTTCATCATCTACATCATCTCCGGCCTGGCCGAGTGCAACCGCCACCCGTTCGACGTCGTCGAAGGCGAATCCGAGATCGTGGCCGGTCACATGGTCGAGTACTCGGGCATGTCGTACGCAATGTTCATGCTGGCCGAGTACGGCAACATGATCCTGATCGCGTGCATCGCCTCGCTGCTGTTCCTGGGCGGCTGGTCGGCACCGTTCTCGTTCCTGGAAGTGGGCGGCACGATCGGCGGCTTCATCGGCTTCTTCTGGCTGTTCCTGAAAACCTTCTGCATCGTCTCGCTGTTCATCTGGATCCGCGGCACGTTCCCGCGCTACCGCTATGACCAGATCATGCGCCTGGGCTGGAAAGTGTTCATCCCGCTGACCCTGATCTGGCTGGTGCTGATCGCCGTCTGGATGCAGACGCCGTGGAATATCTGGAAGTAAGGAAGAGACATGTCACGAATGAAAGATATCCTCGGCAGCCTGATGCTGACCGAGCTGTTCAAGGGCCTGGCCCTGACCGGGAAATATGCGCTGTCGCGCAAGATCACGGTGCAATACCCGGAAGAAAAGACGCCGATGTCGAACCGCTTCCGCGGCCTGCACGCGCTGCGCCGCTACCCCAACGGGGAAGAGCGCTGCATCGCCTGCAAGCTGTGCGAAGCGGTGTGCCCGGCGATGGCGATCACGATCGAATCGGCGCAGCGCGACGACGGCACCCGCCGTACCACGCGCTACGACATCGATCTGACCAAGTGCATCTTCTGCGGCTTCTGCGAAGAATCGTGCCCGGTCGACTCGATCGTCGAAACCCACGTGCTGGAATACCACGGTGAAAAACGCGGCGATCTCTACTACACCAAAGAGATGCTGCTCGCCGTGGGCGACCGCTACGAAGCCGACATCGCCGCCGCCCGCGAGGCGGATGCGAAGTACCGCTAATAACTACAGGCTCGGGAAATGACTTTCACAAACATTTTGTTCTACGTGTTCGCGGCCGTGATGGTGCTGGCCAGCCTGCGCGTCATCACCGCCAAGAACCCGGTCCACGCCGCGCTGTTCCTGGTGCTGGCCTTCTTCAACGCCGCCGGTATCTGGCTGCTGCTGAAGGCCGAATTCCTCGCCATCGTGCTGGTGCTGGTGTATGTCGGCGCCGTCATGGTGCTGTTCCTGTTCGTCGTCATGATGCTCGACATTAATATCGACCGCATGCGCGAAGGCTTCTGGGGCTACCTGCCGCTGGCCGCCGGTATCGGCATCCTGATCGTGGTCGAGATGGGCGCCGTGCTGTGGAACGGCTACGCCAACTTCGCGCAGACGCCGGAAGCGGCCGCGCTGAACATCGGCGGCACCAAGGAACTGGGCCTGCAGATCTATACCAAGTACATCTACGGCTTCGAGATCGCCGCCGTGGTGCTGCTGGTGGCGATCATCGCCGCCGTCGCCCTGACCCTGCGCAAGCGCAAGGACAGCAAAGCCATCGACCCGGGCCTCGCGGTTCGTGTCAAGCGTAACGACCGCCTGAAGATCGTCAAGGTCGAAACGGTCAACCAGCGCGCCATCGACGCAGCGAACGTCGAGAAGGCAGCTGCAGCGGCGGCAGCAGCCTCGGCCGCAGCAGCACCGGCAGCAGAACCGAAGGAGCAGAAATGACCGTATCGCTCGCACACTACCTGATCCTCGGCGCGATCCTGTTCGCGATCTCGGTGGTCGGCATCTTCCTGAACCGGAAGAACATCATCATCCTGCTGATGGCCATCGAACTGATGCTGCTGGCGGTGAACCTGAACTTCGTCGCGTTCTCCCATTACCTGGGCGACGCGGCGGGGCAGATCTTCGTGTTCTTCATCCTGACCGTCGCCGCCGCCGAATCGGCAATCGGCCTGGCGATCCTGGTGGTCCTGTTCCGTAACCTGGACACGATCAACGTGGAAGACCTCGACAGCCTCAAAGGCTGATTGGTCTCGCTCGATAACTTATAACGAATAAGGTTCAACAATGGCGGGGCAAATTTCAACCTCACTCTTACTGGCGGTGCCGCTGGCGCCGCTGGCGGGCTCGGCGATCGCCGGCCTGCTGGGCACCAAGTTCCTGGGCAACGTGGTCGGCCGCAAGGTGTCGCATACGGCGACCATCCTGGGCGTGGCGATCGCCCTGGTCATCTCGGTCATGACCCTGATGGCCACCCTGGACGGCTTCAAGCTGAATCAAGACATCTACACCTGGATGACGATCGGCACGCTGAAAATGGCGGTCGGCTTCCAGATCGACACCCTGACCGCGATGATGATGTGCGTTGTCACCTCGGTGTCGCTGATGGTGCACATCTACACGATCGGCTACATGGCGGAAGACGACGGCTACAACCGCTTCTTCTCGTACATCTCGCTGTTCACGTTCGCGATGCTGATGCTGGTCATGTCCAACAACTTCCTGCAGCTGTTCTTCGGCTGGGAAGCGGTGGGCCTGGTCTCGTACCTGCTGATCGGCTTCTGGTACACCCGTCCGACCGCGATCTTCGCCAACATGAAGGCGTTCCTGGTCAACCGCGTCGGCGACTTCGGCTTCATCCTGGGTATCGGCCTGCTGCTGGCCGCATCCGGTTCGATGCAGTACACCGACGTGTTCGCGCAAGCCGACAAGCTCTCGACCATGTTTGTGCCGGGTACCGACTGGCCACTGCTGACCGCCGCCTGCATCTGCCTGTTCATCGGCGCGATGGGCAAGTCGGCGCAGTTCCCGCTGCACGTCTGGCTGCCGGACTCGATGGAAGGCCCGACCCCGATCTCGGCACTGATCCACGCCGCGACCATGGTTACCGCCGGCATCTTCATGGTGTCGCGCATGTCGCCGCTGTTCGAGCTGTCGGATGGCGCGCTCTCCTTCATCATCGTCATCGGTTCGATCACCGCGCTGTTCATGGGCTTCCTGGGCATCATCCAGAACGACATCAAGCGCGTCGTCGCTTACTCGACCCTGTCGCAGCTGGGCTACATGACCGTGGCGCTGGGCGTCTCGGCCTACTCGGTGGCAGCGTTCCACCTGATGACCCACGCGTTCTTCAAGGCACTGCTGTTCCTGGGCGCCGGTTCGGTCATCATCGGCATGCACCATGACCAGGACATGCGCAACATGGGCGGCCTGCGCAAGTACATGCCGATCACCTGGATCACGTCCTTGATCGGTTCGCTGGCCCTGATCGGTACGCCGTTGTTCTCGGGCTTCTACTCGAAGGATTCGATCATCGAGGCGGTGCACGCAAGTAACCTGCCGGGTTCGGGCTTCGCCAACTTCGCAGTGCTGGCCGGCGTGTTCGTCACGGCGTTCTACTCGTTCCGCATGTACTTCCTGGTGTTCCACGGTGAAGAGCGCTTTGGCAAGGCGCATGCACACGACCATCACGATGCGCACCATGCTCCGGCCGCTGCTGCTCACGATCACTCGGATCCGCACGCCAAGCACGATTCGGATGCGCACCATGAAGAAGACGCGCACGACGACCATCACCACCATGGTCTGGCTCCGGGCCAGAAGCCGCACGAGTCGCCATGGGTCGTGACCCTGCCGCTGGTGCTGCTGGCGATCCCGTCGGTCATCGTCGGTTTCCTGGCCATCGGTCCTATGCTGCACGGTAACTTCTTCGACGGCGTCATTACCGTCAACCCGAGCCACCCGGCGATGGCCGAACTGGGCGAGATGTTCCACGGCGCCGGCGCCATGGCGCTGCACGGCCTGCAGACCGCACCGTTCTGGCTGGCACTGGCAGGCGTGGTTGCTGCGTACTACTGCTACATGGTCAACCCGCGCGTGCCGGCCTGGTTCTACGCCAAGCTCAAGCCGCTGCACACCCTGCTGGACAACAAGTACTACATGGATGCGTTCAACCAGAAAGTCTTTGCCGGCGGCGCACTCGGCGTCGGCAAGGGCCTGTGGAACGTGGGCGACCGCGGCCTGATCGACGGCCTGGTCGTCAACGGCAGCGCCAAGGTGGTGGAATGGTTCTCGCGCGTCACCAAGACCGCGCAGACCGGCTACATCTACCACTACGCGTTCGTGATGATCGCCGGCGTGCTGGCCGCCATGCTGTACTTCTTCCCGTTCTGGCGCGGTTAATCAGAGGCAGAGACAAAAAAAATGACGCAGTTATCTACATTTCCACCGTACCTGAGCCTGGCGATCTGGCTCCCGATCCTGTTCGGCGTGCTGGTCCTGGCTATCGGCCGCGACAAGAACGCCGGCATGGTCCGCATCCTGTCGCTGGTCGGCGCGGTCGTCAGCCTGCTGCCGACCATCCCGCTGATCACGAATTTCGACAACGCCGCCCACGGCATGCAGTTCTTTGAACAGGCAGCCTGGATCGAACGCTTCAACATCTTCTACCGCCTCGGCGTGGACGGTCTGTCGCTGTGGTTCGTGCCGCTGACCGCTTTCATCACCATCATCGTGGTGGCGGCGGCGTGGCAGGTGATCGAAGAGCGCGTGGCCCAGTACATGGGCTCGTTCCTCATCCTGTCGGGCCTGATGATCGGCGTGTTCGTCGCCCTCGACGGCCTGCTGTTCTACTTCTTCTTCGAAGCCACCCTGATCCCGATGTTCATCATCATCGGCGTGTTCGGCGGCCCGAACCGTGTGTACGCGGCATTCAAGTTCTTCCTGTACACCTTCTTCGGCTCGCTGCTGACCCTGGTCGCGATCGTCTACCTGTACAACCAGTCGGGTTCGTTCAACATCCTGGACTGGCACCGCCTGCCGCTGACGATGAAAGAGCAGATCCTGATCTTCATCGCCTTCTTCATGGCCTTCGCCGTCAAGGTGCCGATGTGGCCGGTGCACACCTGGCTGCCGGATGCCCACGTGGAAGCGCCGACCGGCGGTTCGGTGGTGCTGGCCGCGATCATGCTGAAGCTGGGTGCCTACGGCTTCCTGCGTTTCTCGCTGCCGATCGCACCGGACGCCAGCCAGTACCTCGCCCCGGTGGTCATCGTGCTTTCCTTGATTGCCGTCATCTACATCGGCCTGGTGGCCCTGGTCCAGAAGGACATGAAGAAACTGGTCGCCTATTCGTCGATCGCGCACATGGGTTTTGTTACCCTGGGCTTCTTCATGTTCAACGACCTGGGCGTGCAGGGCGGCCTGATGCAGTCGATCTCGCACGGCTTCGTGTCGGGCGCGATGTTCCTGTGTATCGGCGTGCTGTACGACCGCGTTCACTCGCGTGAAATCGCCGCCTACGGCGGCGTGGTCAACACCATGCCGAAGTTCGCCGCCTTTGCCGTGCTGTTCTCGATGGCCAATGCCGGCCTGCCGGCGACCTCGGGCTTCATCGGCGAATTCATGGTCATCCTGGGCGCCGTCGAGTTCAACTTCTGGACCGGCGTGGCGTCGGGCACCGCGCTGATCCTGGGCGCCGCCTACTCGCTGTGGATGGTCAAGCGCGTCATCTTCGGACCGGTCGCCAACAAGCACGTCGCCGAACTGACCGACCTGAACGGCCGCGAGTTCGCGATCCTGTCGGTGCTGGCGATCGCCACGCTGCTGATGGGCCTGTACCCGGCGCCGATCGCCGAAACGCTGCAGGTGTCGGTCACCGACCTCCTGCAACACGTCGCAGTCAGCAAAGTGCCTCAATAAACTGCCATGAATGAAATGAACTCCACATTGCTCGCGGCCACCGATACCAATCTGGTGCCGGTGTACGCCGAAATCTTCCTGCTGATCGCGGCCTCCGCGATCCTGCTGATCGACATGTTCCTGAAAGAGGGCAAGCGCAACCTGACCTATGGCCTGTCGCTGCTGGCCATCGGCGGCTGCGCCGCGTTCTCGTTCGTCGACTTCAGCGCCGGCAGCACGGTCTACACGTTCAACCACATGTACGTGTCGGACCCGATGTCGAACCTGCTCAAGCTGTTCACCTACCTGGCCACCGCCATGACCATCGTCTACTCGCGCCAGTACGCCGGCGAGCGCGGCATGATGTCGGGCAACCTGGGCGGCGAGTTCTACGTGCTCGCGCTGTTCTCGATGCTGGGCCAGATGATCATGATCTCGGGTAACAGCATGCTGTCGCTGTACCTGGGTCTGGAACTGATGTCGCTGTCGCTGTACGCACTCGTGGCCCTGCGCCGCGACCACGCGGTCTCGACCGAAGCGGCGATGAAGTACTTCATCCTGGGCGCACTGGCTTCCGGCTTCCTGCTGTACGGCATCTCGATGATCTATGGCGCCACCGGCACCCTGGACATCAACGCCATCAACGCCGCTGCGACCGCAGAAGGCGCCAACCGCACCATCCTGGTGTTCGGCCTGGTGTTCGTGGTCGCGGGTCTGGCCTTCAAGCTGGGCGTGGTGCCGTTCCACATGTGGGTACCGGACGTGGTGCAGGGCGCCCCGACCGCCGTCACCTTGCTGCTGGGTGGCGCGCCGAAGATCGCGACGTTCGCCATGGTCATCCGCGTGCTGGCCGAAGGCCTGCCGTCGATGGCTTTCGACTGGCAACAGATGATGATGGTGCTGGCCGTGCTGTCGCTGGCCTTCGGCAACATCACCGCGATCGCCCAGACCAACATCAAGCGCATGCTGGCCTACTCGACCATCGCCCAGATGGGCTTCGTGCTGCTGGCCATGGTCGTGGGTAATGTCGATGGCGACACCACCAACGCTGCCGCCGCCTACAGCGCCGCGATGTACTACACCATCGTGTACGTGATCACCACCGTCGGCACCTTCGGCCTGATCATGATGCTGGCGCGCGCCGGCCATGAAGCCGAGCTGATCAGCGACTTCAAGGGTCTCGGCAAGCGCAGCCCATGGTTCGCGATCGTCGCCACCATCCTGATGTTCTCGCTGGCCGGCGTGCCGCCGATGGTCGGCTTCATCGCCAAGTACGCCGTGCTGCAGGCCGTCGCCAACGCAGGCATGGTGTGGCTGGCGGTCGTGGCCGTGATGTTCTCGCTGATCGGCGCGTTCTACTACCTGCGTATCGTCAAGACCATCTGGTTCGACGAGGCAGTCGATGCAAGCGCCATCTCGACCCCGACCGACATGCGCGTCATCATGTCGCTCAATGGCGTCGCGATCGTGGTGCTGGGCATCATCCCGGGTGGTCTGCTGGCGATCTGCTACGCCACGATGCAGGCAACCCTGGCAAACTGAGTGGCAACTGAGTTTGGACAATTCCATCGCTGCCTGGCTGGTGGTCGCCCTCGCGGCGGCCGCGGCCAACCTTCCTTTCTTCAGTGAGCGGATTCTCGGTCTGTTTCCCCTGCCGGCCGGCAAGGGAGCAGCATCGGGGGCAGGGGAGCGCACCAAGCGCTTCCCGTTGCGCCTGCTCGAACTGATTGTCTTATACTTCCTCGTCGGCTTCGTCGCGCGGCTGCTCGAATCGC
Organism: Massilia sp.; assembly: GCF_031995545.1. Taxonomy (GTDB): domain Bacteria; phylum Pseudomonadota; class Gammaproteobacteria; order Burkholderiales; family Burkholderiaceae_D; genus Telluria. Next base: position 81,168 of record NZ_DAMAGA010000002.1, on the reverse strand, counting down.
GTATCGGTTCGGTGTATGTGCAGACCTGGGAGTTCTATGCGGTAACCGGGTGTCTGTTCCTGGTGCTGGCGTTTCCGGGGTTTGTGCTGCGCTATTTGCGCAAGCGGCGCGGCTGAGCATTGGGGCGTTGAACGCGTCGGCGGCGGAGCCGCCAACGCGTCCACACCACGCTCGCCCACCAACCCGTTCAACTCTGCCTGGAGCACATAGTGTCGGAACTCAAAGAAACCCGCCTCGACGGCGGCGTCGTTTACGATGGCCACTTCCTGAAGGTCGAACGCGACCGCATTGCGCTCCCTGACGGCAAGATCAGCCACCGCGAATTTTTCCGCCACCCCGGCGCCGTTGTCATCCTGCCGCTGCTACCCGACGGCCGCGTGCTGCTCGAGCGCCAGTTTCGCTATCCGAACTCGCAAGTCTTCATCGAATTCCCGGCCGGGAAGATCGATCCGGGCGAGGAGCACCTGGCCTGCGCCAAGCGCGAGCTGAAAGAAGAAACCGGCTACACGGCCGGCCGCTGGCGCTTCGTCTGCACCATCCACAACGCGATCGCCTATTCGGACGAGCACCTGGAACTGTTCCTGGCCGAAGACCTGGTCGCCGGCGAACAGAAGCTCGACGACGGCGAGTTCCTGGAACTGTTCACCGTCACCGTGCCCGAGCTGCTGGAGATGGTGCGCCGCGGCGAGATCACCGACGTCAAGACCATCATCGGCGCCTTCTGGCTCGAGAAGATCCTGTCCGGGACGTGGACGCCCGCCTGATCAGGATCGCCGTGCTGGCTGCCGGCCTCCTGGGCGCAGCCTGGCCGGCCGCCGCGCAACAGCGCACGCCGTTCCAAACAAAGTGCGAAGACACCATCGGCCAGTCGATCTCGGTGCTGTCGGCCCAGCAGCAGGGCTACCGGGTCGACACCACCCGTTCCTTCTATGACCTGACGCGCCTGAAAGGCCAGGCCCGCGCCAACGAATGGGTGCTGGGCCTGACCCATACCGACGCCCGGATCGACATCAAGGCCGGCGGCCGAATGCTGCAGGACCGCACCAGCGGCTACGAATGCATCACGCCGCGCATCGACGTCTCGCTGACCTACCTGCCGATCGTGGTCTATGTCAGCCGCGAATTCCCGCCCGGGACCTGCGCGTACCGCGAGGTGATGGCGCACGAGATGCGGCACCTCAAGACCTACCAGGACTTTCTGCCGCAGGCTGAAGCGCGGGTGCGCGCTGCGCTCGCCAAGCGCTTCGCCGGCAAGCCGCTGTATGCGCCGATCGGCCAGGCCCAGGCGTCGCTGCAGCGCGAGATCGACCGCAGCTGGATGCCCTATATCAAGCGTGAAATGGCAAGGGTCGAGGTGCTGCAGGCCGCGATCGACACGCCGCAGGAGTACGCGCGACTGGGCAAGGTGTGCGGAGGTGAGGTACAGTCTTTGCTTCAGCCTAAGCGCCGCAACTGATACGTCACTGAATGACCGAACACCAGAACACTTCACCTCAAGACATGGCTGCGAGTTGCAGTCCGCGTTACCTTGCCTTGATCCCGGCCGCCGGGGTCGGTGCGCGCATGGCTGCCGCCAGCCCCAAGCAATACCTGCGCATCGGCGCCAAGCCGATGCTGCGACACACCGTCGATGCGTTTCTCTCCAGCCCATTGATCGCCCACACCTACGTAGTGGTCAGTGCCGACGATCCCTTTATCGATGGCGTGCTGCTCGATGCGAAAGAAGAGGGTGTGCGCGTGACCGTGCTGCGCTGTGGCGGCGCCACCCGCATGGAATCGATCCGCAACGGCTTGCGTGCGCTGCACGGCACGATCGATCTGAACGACTGGGTGCTGGTGCACGACGCCGCCCGTCCAGGACTGGATGCGCAGTTGATCGAACGCCTGATCAATGAGACCGGCGCGCATCCGGTCGGCGGCCTGCTGGCGCTGCCGGTGGTCGACACCGTCAAGCGCAGTGCGCAGGATGAGGTGAGCACCGTCCCGCGCGACGGCCTGTGGCTGGCGCAAACGCCGCAAATGTTCCGCTATCAATTGCTTGGTCGCGCGCTCGATGCCGCCACCGATCCTGCCGCGATTACCGATGACGCCAGTGCGGTTGAAGCCCTCGGCCTGGCCCCCAAGTTAGTCGAAGGACATCCCCGCAACCTGAAGGTCACGCTGCCGTCCGACATCCGCATCGCCGAGATGTACCTGGCCGCGGCCGCCCGGCCTTGAAACGATAACCACAACCGAACCACACCATGGCACTCGCATCCTACAATCCCACCCCACCGTTTCGCATCGGCACCGGCTACGACAACCACCGCCTGGTCGAAGGCCGTAAGCTGATCGTCGGCGGCGTCACCATCCCGCACCGCCTCGGCCTGCTCGGCCACTCGGACGCCGATGTGCTGCTGCACGCGATCATCGATTCGCTGCTGGGCGCGGCCGCGCTGGGCGACATCGGCAAGCACTTCCCGGACACCGACCCGATGTTCGCCGGCGCCGATTCGCGTACGCTGCTGCGCGAAGTCGCGCACCGCGTGCTGAACTCGGGTTACACCATCGGCAACATCGACGCCACCATCATCGCCCAGCAGCCGAAGATGGCGCCGCACATCCCGCAGATGGTGTCGCGCATCGCCGAAGACTTGGGTGTGTCGCCGCAGCAGGTCAACATCAAGGCCAAGACCAACGAGAAGCTGGGCTATCTGGGCCGCGAAGAGGGCATGGCGGCGCACGCCACCGCGCTGCTGATCCGCGCCGCCGAGTAAGAACACCGGCGGCATCGCCGGCAGCCTGCGTCCGCCGGCGATGCCGCATCTCGCCGGTCAGCTGCCGGTCAGCGCGCGCCGTTGACCTGGGCGAACAGCTCGCGGTAGCCGGCCTGTCCCTGTTCCGCCGCGAAGCGCTGCCGGTGCACGCGCTGCACCAGTACCTCGACCGCCTCCGGCACGGTTTCCAGAATCCGCATCACCTCGTCGATGAAGTCGCCCAGCGGCATGGCGTGCGGATCGCTGGCCTGCTGCGCGCCCATCAGTTCGGTCTGCACATAAGGCGGGGCGATCTCGATCACCTCGACATTCGTATTCCTCAATTGATGCCGCAGCGATTCGCTGAACGAATGGATCGCGGCCTTGGTCGCGCTGTAGGTCGGCGTGATGGCCAGCGGCAGGAAGGCCAGGCCGGACGAGACGTTGATCACGGCCGACCGCGCCTGCTTGCGCAGCTGGGGCAGCAGGCCCGCGCTCAGGAGGATCGGCGCCAGCAGGTTGGTCGCGATGGTCGCCTGCGCCGTCGCCGTGTCCACGGTTCGCGCGGTCCAGTCTTCGGCGCGCATGATGCCGGCATTGTTGATGACCACGTTCAGGGCCGGATGCTCGCGCTCGATCCGGCGAACGAAGCGGTCGATGTCCTGCGCATCCGTGACGTCCAGCACGGCCGTCGCCATGCCGGGATGGGCTGCGGAGACTTCATCCAGCGCAGCCTGGCGCCGGCCGGCGATGATGACCCGGTTGCCGCGTGTGTGGAAGGCTTCGGCCAGCGCGCGGCCGATGCCGGAACCGCCGCCGGTGATGAGAATGGTGTTGTCAGTGGTTTTCATGGGGGCTTTCGTGGTTGTTTAACAGTGACCCGAGGCCTTGATCCGCGTCGGATTCGTGCTAGCCTAGCGCCAATACTCTCAATCAGGAAGTAGGCACTTTTTTGTGCTGTACAAACACATCGGTAAGGATTGGATCGACTATGGCAAAAGCGGAAAAACGGCGCGTGGTATTCGAGCCGCCACAACAGGATGGCATTGCGCGCGCGCCGGGTCCCGAGCTCGACGTGCTGGTGCTGGACGTGCTCGACCGCGTCGCCGACAAGTGGACGATGTGCGTGCTGGAAGTACTGCACCAGCATGGCGTGCAGCGCTTCACCCGCGTGGGCGAACTGGTCGGCTCGATCAGCCAGCGCATGCTGACCAAGACGCTGCGCCAGCTGGAAGCGGACGGCCTGGTGCTGCGCACCGTGCACGCGGAAGTGCCGCCGCGCGTGGAGTACCAGCTGACCGAGATGGGGACCAGCCTGTGCGCCGCGTTCTGCAGCCTGTGGCTGTGGGCCGAGCGCCATGAGCCGGAGTTGCGCGCGCGCCGTTCGCGGCGGGAAGACACGCTGTAGGACCGCGATCGCGGCATCGGTCACGCCATCGCAAACGTCTTATAATTGCCTGATGAGTAACGCCACCGCCACTGACAACCGGTCCATCTGGCTACTGATCCTGGCCGCCAGCGCGATCATGATGATCACGATGGGCGCGCGCCTGACTACCGGCCTGTTCCTGTCGCCGATCAATACCGCGACCGGCCTGGGCGTGGCCAGCATCAGCTTCGTGATGGCGGTGGCGCAATTGATGTGGGGCGCGGCGCAGCCGGTATTCGGCGCGGTGGCCGACAAATACGGGCCGGCCAGGGTGATCGCGCTGGGCGGTGTCATGCTGGCGGCGGGCACCGCCGCCACGCCGTTCGTCGATTCCCAGATTGGCCTGCTGCTGGCGATGGGCATCCTGTCGGCAGCGGGCGCCGGCGCCGGCAGTTTCTCGATCCTGATCGGCGCCACCGCGCAGCGCCTGCCGCCCGAACGGCGCGCTTTCGCGTCCGGCTTCATCAATGCCGGCGGCTCGTTCGGCCAGTTCGTGTTCGCGCCGCTGATGGGGGCGATCATCGCCGGCGTCGGCTGGATCTGGGCCATGCTGACCATGGCCGCGACCACCTTGCTCACCATTCCGCTGGCCTGGCCACTGCGTGGCAAGCGCGCGGTGCAGCCTGCGCCGGCGGCCATCGCGAGCGCGGCAGCTCCCGCACCTACCATCACCCTCGGCCAGCAACTGCGCCAGGCGCTGCGCGACCGCAGCTACATCTGCCTGCACCTGGGCTTCTTCACGTGCGGTTTCCATATCGCCTTCCTGGTCACCCACCTGCCGGGCGAAGTCGCGCTGTGCAGCCTGCCGGCCAGCGTCTCGGCCACCTCGCTGGCGCTGATCGGCCTGTTCAACATCGCGGGCAGCCTGAGCGCCGGTGCGCTGGCCTCGCGCTACCGCATGAAGTCGCTGCTGGTGTGGATCTACGCCAGCCGCGCCGTGATCATCGCCCTGTACCTGCTCGCGCCCAAGACCGCCTGGACCTTCTATCTCACCGCCGGTGCGCTCGGCTTCACCTGGCTGGCCACGGTGCCGCCGACCGCCGGCCTGGTCGGGAAACTGTTCGGCGTGCGCTACCTGGCCACGCTGTTCGGCCTGACGCTGCTGTCGCACCAGATCGGCGGCTTCTTCGGCGCCTGGCTGGGCGGGCTGGCGGTGGTGCATACCGGCGACTACAGCTGGATGTGGTACGCCGACATGGCGCTGGCCGTGGCCGCGGCCCTGGTCAACCTGCCGATCCGCGAGAAGCCGGTCGTGCGCGCGCCGGCCATGGCGCCGGCGGGCGGCTGAGATGGCGCGCGACACCTGGGCCTACCGCGATGTCGCGGTCGAATCCGTGATCGATCCGCGCAGCGGGCGCCTGCGCATGCGGCCGATGGGCGGCCAGGCGGTCAGTACCGGCATGCGCGTGCAATGCTCGCGCCGCCTGCTCGACCCCGCAGTCTATCCGCCCGGCACGCGCTTCCTGCTGTCGGCCAAGCTCACCGACCGCCTCGGCGGCGAGCCGTTCCTGTATGCCTGGCACGGCGATCCGGTCCGGGTGCTGAGCGCCGCCGCCGCCAAACGCTTCCTGCAAGCCTATCGCCGCCTGCGCCTGTAAGCGCATCAGTCTCCAAGCCAGCCGGCAGTGAAAGCAAAAACGCAAGCTTGCAAAAATGGTTATCATCGGCCATCAACGACCTCATACAAGGAACCATCATGACTACCAAACAGATCGCCGTCCTGGTCGGCAGCCTGCGCAAGGATTCGTTCACCCGCCGCGTCGCCAACAGCCTGATCGCCGTCGCGCCCGCGGGCATGCAGCTCGAGATCGTCGAGATCCGCGACCTGCCGCTGTATAACGAGGACGATGAGACCGATCCCCCGCCGGCATCCTTCACCGCCTTCCGCGACGCCATCCGCAAGGCCGACGGCATCCTGTTCTGCACGCCGGAATACAACCGCTCGGTGCCGGGCTGCCTGAAGAACGCGATCGACGTCGGTTCGCGCCCCTACGGCAAGGCGGTGTTCGCCGACAAGCCGGCCGCCATCGTCAGCGTCTCGCCGGGCGCGCTGGGCGGCTTCGGCGCCAACCACCACCTGCGCCAGATGCTGCCGTTCCTGAACATGCCGACCATGCCGGCGCCGGAAGCCTACATCGGCGGCGTCGCCTCCAAGTACGACGGCCACCAATTGACCGACGAATCGACGCGCGCCTTCTTCCAGAAGTTCATGGCCGCCTATGGCGCCTGGGTCGACCAGCATGCGGCGTAAGGCAGACTCCGTACTGCCTGCGCGCATGATGGCGGGGATGCCCGCGCAATGATTCGTTCCACCGATTCGAAGGTCGTGCCGACGTCGCCGCGCGACCTGCCGGCGTTGCTGGGCCGCCCGGCCGGCGGCTGGCGCGCGCGCATGTTCGACGTCATCTTCGGCACCGACACCCCGGCCGGACGCCGTTTCGACATCACCCTGGTGTGCCTGATCCTGCTCAGCATCCTGGTGGTGGTGCTCGACAGCGTGCCCGAGATCGGCGCCCGCTATGCGTCGGTGATGACGGCGCTGGAATGGACCTTCACGCTGCTGTTCACGGTCGAATACATCGCGCGCCTGGTGTGCATCCGGCGCCCGGCGCGCTATGCCACCAGCTTCTATGGCGTGATCGACCTGGTGTCGGTGCTGCCGACCTACCTGTCGCTGCTGCTGCCGGGCAGCCAGGTGTTCCTCGACGTGCGCATCCTGCGCCTGCTGCGCGTGTTCCGCATCTTCAAGCTCACGCTGTATATCGAGGAATACCACAAGCTGGGCCAGGCGCTGGTGGCGAGCCGGCGCAAGATCATGGTGTTCCTGTCGGTGGTGCTGATGCTGGTGCTGATCCTGGGCACGGTGATGTACGTGATCGAGGGTCCTGAGAACGGCTTCACCAGCATCCCGATGGCGATGTACTGGGCCACCGTGACCATCACCACCGTCGGCTACGGCGACATGACGCCGCACACGGCGCTGGGCAAGGGCATCGCCTCGTTCATGATGCTGCTCGGCTGGGGCATCCTGGCGGTGCCCACCGGCATCGTCACCGCCGAGATGACCTCGCAGAAGCTGTCGCGCCAGGCCCCGCGCGGCGAGCCGCGCCGCTGCACGGCCTGCGGCAGCGGCGGCCATGATCCGCGCGCCCACTTCTGCAAGGATTGCGGCACGGCGCTGGCGCCGGCCGACGCCGCGCAGGAGGGCTAGGCGACTACTTTCAAGGCGCGCCGATGGCCTGCTGGGCGAAGCGCGCCAGTGCCGATGCCGAGGTGAGGCGCGGCCTGGCCGCGCTGTCGCCGGCCGGCACCGGGATCGACGCGTCGCGCTCCAGCCAGTAGCTGAACTGGCCGAAGCTCGGCACCGCGTTCGGCTCCATCCCCTGGAAAAACTGCTCCAGCATCAGGCGATAGGCGGCGCGGCGCGAGAAGTCGTCGTGGCTGGCTGCGTAGCGCGCGGCGGCGACGCGGAAGATGGCGCGGATCCGTTCGTCGGCGTTCAGGCCCGTTGCCGCATCCTTGCGCGGACGGCCGCGCTTGATGCCGGCGGTGACCGCACGGGTGCGCCCCGGCGCGCCCGAGTTGCCGTAATCGGGCAGCAGTGCGTCCGGGGTCTGGCCGCGTTCCCAGTAGCGGCGCAGGTAGCGCAGGATGCTCGACTTCGAGATGCCGTGCGCCGTGGCGTAGTTCGCCAGCAGCATCGCGCGCCGGCGCGGATCGTACAGGGCGCGCCGGTCGGCGTGCAGGGTGCGCACCGCCGACCAGGCCTTGGCCTGCAGTGCCAGGTAGCCGGCCGGCATGCAGTCGGGCGGGGCCGGCGCCGCGCACGGGTCGACCAGCAGCCGGCGCAGGCGCCCGGACGCCACGTCGTCGCGCAGCGCGCGCAGCGGCACCGGGTAGGGTACCGCCGCGCGGCGGCGCAGTTCATAGGCATACGCCAGCGCCTGCTCGACGTCGATCCACAGGACGCGGATCGCGCGCTCGGGCGCACTAACATATTCGAGTACATCGTTTTGCACCAACATCGCCTTCTCCCGGACGGGTTCACGGTGCTTTCTACCATGCAAGGATCGCGCCAGCTCATGTTGCATACATGCGGATTCGTTTGTTCCAGATCAAAGGTCGAGCACGCTTGGGCCTTTAGCCTTCTAGGCTCGTGTCGCAGGCGGCTTCGGCCGCAGCGCAGAAGCCTGAAAAAACGCCCGCAGCTGGACAGAGATGCTCCGGGATCGCTCGTGCGCATGCACCGACCGGGTGCGCGCCACGAGCGCGGCGCCGCGCCGGGGGATGCCGTCGACACGCCCTCCAACCAAACCAGAGAGGTTTTGCATGTACCCATTCCCGCAATCCGTGACGCCGGCCGTGCGGTCCCACATGGACGCCCAGACCGCTTTCGTCAACGACATGTCGAAATCGCTGTTCCGCTCGTTCCAGCAGATGTGCGAACTGAACATCCAGCTGGCCCAGACCATGCTCGAGGAAACCACGCTCACCAGCCAGCAGGTGCTGAGCGCCGACCGCCAGTCCGAAGTGCTGAGCGCGGCATCGTCGCGCGCCCAGCCGGCCACCGAGAAGCTGCGTTCGTACCAGCAGCACATCGCGCGCCTGGCGTCCGACGCTCAGGTCGAGCTGGCCCGGGTGACCGAGCAGCATGTGCAGAACACCACCCGCACCGCCCGTGCGCTGGTGGACGAAGTGGCGCGCACTTCGGCCGAAGAAGCCGAGCGCGGCATCCGCAGCCAGCAGGAAGCGATGCGCAACATGACCGATCCGTTCGCACGTCAGGATGGTGCCAGCCATAGCCGCGCGGGCGACGGCTCCGCCCAGACCAGCCTGTCCGGCCAGCCGAACGGCTCGGGCCAGTCGTCGTCCCAGACTGCCGCCCAGCACGGCCAGTCCGGCCAGCAGGGCCGCCAGGCCGGGGCGTCGCATTAAGCCCGCCGCAGCTTTCCACTAGAGCGTGGACGCCGACCGGCCGCGTGTGCCAGCATGCGGCCGGTCGGTGCCATAGCGCAGACCGAACAGGGGCCTGACGAGGGCCACGCGGCGCACCGCTTCGTACAGGGCGAAGCTGCCGGCCGCCGTCAGCGCCATCAGCAGCGGCGCTTCCAGTCCCGGCGCCAGGCTCAGTGGCTGGAAGGAATGCGCCAGCACCACGATCAGGGTCTGGTGCGCAATGTAGACAGGGAACACGGCATCGGTCAGGTAGCGCCGCGCCGGGCCGTCGGTATTCAGATACCGCCGTGCGAAACCGCAGGCCGCCATGATCGCACCCCAGGCGCAGAAGCCGTAGACCAGACGGATCAGCGGCACCATCACTGCCATCTCTTCCGCGCTGTGCTTGTCGTGGTCGAGCGAAAACCACAGCACGATCCCCATCCACCCGGCCAGTGCCAGCGCCAGTGCGCTCCGGCGCCGCGCCTCCACGGCCTGCCACAGCGTGCCGGAGCGCGCCACCAGCGCACCGAGCAGGAACGTCGGCAGGTAGGTGGCATGGTTGTGCCAGTCGTCGAACAGGCCGTGGGTCGAGGGAAAGCGCTCGGCCAGCAGCTGGTGCATCAGGGCCAGGAACAGCGCCGGCAGCACGATCAGCCTCCAGCCGCTCAGCAGCCGCGCCGCGCCTTGCCCGATCCGCGCGATGCGCGCCGTGCCCAGCAGCGCCATGCCGAATCCCAGCACCAGCGTGTACACCCACAAGTAGGCCACGAACCACAGGTGGTTCCAGGTTGGCAGGCTCAGGCAGTCCTCGCGGCAGAAGCCGTCGTAGCCGCGCAGGTACAGTCGCATGAAGTCGCCGTAACTGCCGGCATAGCCGAGCTTTTCCACCACTTCCAGATAGGGTTGGGGCGGCACGATCACCAGCATGCCGAAGATCAGCGGCAGCAGCAGGCGCATGCTGCGGCGGCCCAGGAACGAGAGCGTGCTCATCTTCTCCAGCATGAAGCGCGAGGCGGCGCCGGCGACAAAGAACAGCAGCGTCAGCCGCCACGGCGCCGACAGCAGCATGAAAGGTTCCGGCCCCTTGCCGGCGTGCGGACTCTTCACGTGCCAGTCCCAGCTCACGTAATACATGCCGACGTGGTAGGCGATCAGGACGAAGAACGCGAGGATGCGGACCCAGTCGAGGAAGAACAGGCGGTCGGCCGGACCGGCCTGCGTGCGCGCTTGCATGGTGTGTGCTCCGAAATGATGATGCCTCCAAGCATCTATCGCCGCGGCTACTGGCGCCAGCGCGATGGGGCGAACCGGGTCTCAGCCGGGGCGAACCGGTTCGAGCGCCTGCAGCACGGCGCTGCGGTACTGGCGGCTGCACGGCACCCGCGCCCCGCCATGCAGCACCAGCTCGCTGTCTCCCTTGTCCAGCGGCTCGATGCGTACGATGGCAGCCACCCGCACCGCGGCGCGCCGGTGGCAGCGCACGAAGGCCTGGCCCAGTTGCTCGAGCAGCGCGCCCAGGGTCTGGCGCAGCAGCGGCGCGCCGGCCGCCGTGTGCAGGGCGACGTAGTTGTCTGCCGTCTCCAACCATTCGATGTCCGCCACCGCGACCACCCGGGTCGCGCCGCGTTCGCTCACCAGCAGCTGGCGCGGCGCCGCATCGAGCGGCAGGACGCGCCGCGCTTCGCTCAGGCGCACGCGCAGCCGCTCGAGCGCGCGCCGCAGCCGCGCCTGGTCGAACGGCTTGAGCAGGTAGTCGACCGCTTCGGCGTCGAAGGCGCGCAGCGCGTAGTCGTCGTGCGCCGTGACGAACACCACCAGCGGCGCCGGCGTCGAGGAGGCCGAGGGCAGGGCGGCCGCCAGTTCGATGCCGGACAGTTCCGGCATGTCGATGTCGAGCAACAGCGCGTCCGGCGCGGCCGTGCGCACGCAGGCCAGCGCCTGCAGCGCGTCGGCCGCTTCCTCGACCGCGTCGATGCCCGGCTCCAATGCCAGCATGCGCCGCAGCCGGTCGCGCGCGGGGCGCTCGTCGTCGACGATCAGGAGGCGCATGGCACCCGCAGCTCCGCACGCACGCCGGCGGGCGCCAGCGCGGCCAGGCTCAAGCCGGCATGCTCGCCGTGCAGCGCCGCCAGCCGGGTGCGCAGGTTGGCCAGGGCGATGCCGGCGCCGCGATTGTGCTCATGCTGCTGCTGCTCCAGTACGCCGGCATCGTCCTCCACCCGCAGCACCAGCGCGCCGTCGTCCAGCACGGCGCGGATGCGGATCGCCACCGGACCGCGGCGCCGCTCGACCGTGTGCTTGAACACGTTCTCCAGCAACGGCTGCAGACTGAGCGCCGGCAGCGCCACCGGCAACGCTTCCGGTGCGATCTCCCATTCCAGGCTGACGCGGCCGTCGAAGCGCTCCAGCATCACCGCCGCATACGCCTGCGCCAGGTGCAGCTCGTCGCCCAGGCACGCCTGCGGCCGCTCGCCCAGCGCCAGCGTGGCGCGCAGCACGTCGGCCAGCCGCACCAGGGTGGCGTCGGCGCGCGCCACGTCGCTGTGCATCAGCGACGAGATGGTGTTCAGCGCATTGAACAGGAAATGCGGCTGCATCTGGCTGGTCAGGCGCGCCAGCTGGGCTTCGCGCAGCAGGGCGTTGGCCTGTTCCGCGCGCAGCCGCGCGCCCAGCAGTTCGCGATACGACAGCAGCCCGAAGCCGATGGTGGTGAACAGGCCGGCGAACAGCGAGATCTTCAGCGCCTCATACACGAACACCTCGGACCACGGCTCGTGGCGATAGGTGGCACCAAGCAGCGCATAGACCGCATGGCGGATCGCGAACACCGCCGGCATGAAGCCGAACCAGTACAGCGGCAGCCAGCGCGCCTGCAGCGCAAACCAGCGCAGCGGCTGGCTTACCAGCGCGTCGTGGCGGCGCGTGAAATGGCGCTGGATCAGGAACAGGACGGTGGCGACGCAGGCCGACGAGGTTTCCCACAGCACCGGCTGCCAGGTGGCGGTGCCGCCGTCGCGCCGGTAATCCTCCACCGCGACCAACACCATCAAGGTCCAGAACAGGATCCAGGCCAGGCTGGCGGCGATCTTGCTGGGACGCGGGAACATGGCATGGCTTCACGTTGATAACGGGAAACAGATAGTCGCGCATCGGCATTGACTTGTCAAAGTGCAACTGCCGGCGCGGCGTGGCTGCCTGTTTGACGTCCCGAAGCCACGCGGGGTTCAAGATTGCCTATCGTCAATCTTGGTTCGTGCGACAATGGGGCGATGAACGATCTCGGCCAAGACTCACCCGTTTCCGCTACCGGCGGCATGCGTGCGCTGCTGCGCACCCACCCATGGGAGCGCAGCGCGCTCGGCCATCCGGACAGCTGGCCGCGCGAACTGCACGCCGCGGTCGACATCATGCTGGTGGCGCGCAACCCGGCGCTGGTGGGATGGGGCGACGGGGCCGTGATTCTGTACAACGACGCCTATGCCGCCCTGCTCGGCGCGCGCCATCCGGCCGCCCTCGGCCAGCCGTTCGGCGCGGTCTGGCCCGAGCTGTGGTCCACCATCGGTCCGCGCGTAGCCGGCGCGCTGGCCGGCACGCCGCAGCACGTGGACGACGCGCCGGCCCTGATCCCGACCGGCGATGGCATGCGCCAGCACTGGTTCAGCGTGTCGTATGCGCCGCTGCGGCTGGCCGACGGCACGGTCGCCGGCTTTTTCCACAACGGTTTCGACACCACCGAACGCGTCAACGACACCCGCTGGCGCCGCTTCCAGCTGGCGCTGGGCGAGCGCCTGCGCAGCGTCGCCTCGTCGCACCAGATCATCGATGCGGCCAGCGCCATGATCGGCGCCGAACTCGATGCAGAGCGCGTGATCTACGCCGAACACGGCGAGACCGACGACGACGGCTTAGTGGTGCGCGCCGAATGGGTGCGCACGGGCCAGGCGCGCGCCGCCGGCACCGCGGTGCGGCTGGATGACCTGGGCGCCGCAGCGGCCGCCGCATTGCGCGCCGGCGCGCCGGTCGCGGTAGGCGACGCCGCCGCCGGCGCGGACGGCGTCGGCGCCTTCCCGGCGCTGCCGCTGCTCAAGGCCGGCAGCCTGGCCACGGTGGTGATCGTGCAGGCGGCCCAGCCGCGCCACTGGCAGGACATCGACCTGCGCCTGCTGCAGGACGTGGCCGAACGCACCTGGACCGCGCTCGACGCGCTGCGCGCGCATCAGGCGCTGCGCGACAGCGAGGCGCGGCTGTCGGCGGTGTTCGACAGCCTGCCGGTCGGCGTCGGCGTCGCCGATCCCAGCGGCAAGCTGGTGCTGTCGAACCTGGAGATGCGGCGCTACCTGCCGACCGGGATCATGCCGTCGCGCGACGACAGCCGCTTCGCGCGCTGGACCTCGTACCACCCGGACGGCAGCCAGGTAGCGCGTCACGACTATCCCGGCGCGCGCGCCCTGCGCGGCGAGCGCGTGGTGCCCGGCATCGAGGCGCTGTACCGCGGCGACGACGGGCGCGAGACCTGGACCCACATCGGCGCGGTGCCGATCCGCGACGCCGACGGCCGCATCACCGGCCAGGTGTCGGTGGTGACCGACATCGACCGCGTCAAGCGCGCCGAGGCGCAACAGCGCCTGTCCGAGGAAAAATACCGCAAGCTGTTCGAGCGCATGGACGCCGGTTTCTGCATCGTCGAGATCCTGTTCGACGCCGATGGCCAACCGAACGATTTCCGCTACCTCGAACTCAATCCGATGTTCGAAAGCCAGTCCGGCCTGGTCGACGCGCGCGGACGCACCGCGCTCGAGATGGTGCCCGGGCTGGAGCGCTCGTGGATCGAGCGCATCGGCGCGGTGGCCGTCAGCGGCGTGTCGGACCAGTTCGAAGCCTATTCCGCCGTGCTGGGCCGCTGGTACGAGACCAATGCCTCGCCGCTGGGCGAGCCGGGCGCACACCTGGTGGCGCTGATCTTCCGCGACACCACCGAGCGCAAGCAGAACGAAGAGAACTTGCGCCGCCTGGCGCTGGAAGACGCCGAGGCGAGCCGCCGCAAGAGCGAGTTCCTGGCAGTGCTGGCGCACGAGCTGCGCAACCCGATGGCGCCGATCCGCACCGGCCTCGAGATCATGCGCCTGCGCGCCGACAGCCCCGAGACCATCGAGCGGGTGCGCGAGATGCTGGAACGCCAGACGCGCCAGATGACGCACCTGATCGACGACCTGCTCGACGTCGCGCGCGTCACCAGCGGCAAGATCGAGATCCGCAAGCAGCTGGTCGACCTGAACCGGGTGGTGGCCAGCGCGGTCGAGACCAGCACGCCAGTGATCCAGGGTGCGCGCCACACGCTCGACCTGCAGATGTGGGACGAAGCGCTGCTGCTCGACATCGACCCCACCCGCATCGCCCAGGTGATCAACAACCTCCTGACCAACGCCGCCAAGTACACGCCGGCCGGCGGGCGCATCGCGCTCACGGTGCGCAAGGAAGGGCGCGAAGCCGTGATCGCGGTGAGCGACAGCGGGGTCGGCATCCCGCTGGAACACCAGCAGTCGATCTTCGAGATGTTCAACCAGGTCGGCCGCAACATGGGCCTGGCCCAGGGCGGTCTCGGCATCGGCCTGTCGCTGGTGCGCCAGCTGGTACTGCTGCATGGCGGGCGCGTGAGCGCGTCCAGCCCCGGCGTCGGCCAGGGCAGCACCTTCACCTTGCGCCTGCCGCTGGGCGTACAGCAGGAAGCCGGCGCCGGCGACCCGGCGCTGCCCGAACGGCGCACCACGCAGCGCCGCACCTTCCGCATCCTGGTGGTGGACGACAACACCGACGCCGCCGAAAGCCTGTCGCTGCTGTTACAGCTGAATGCGCACGAGATACGCACCGCCACCAACGGCCGCGACGCCCTGTTGATCGCGCAGGAGTTCAGGCCGGACATCGGCTTCCTCGACATCGGCATGCCGGGCATGACCGGCTTCGAGCTGGCCGAGCGCCTGCGCGCGATGCCCGAACTGGCCGGCATGACGCTGGTGGCGGTCACCGGCTGGGGTTCGGACGAAGACCTGGCCCGTTCGCGCCAGGCCGGGATCGACCACCACTTCACCAAGCCGATCGCGGCCGACACGGTCAGCAGGCTGCTGAGCCAGATCGAGTAGAGGACGAGCAGGGCGCGCTAACGAACGGCGCCCGCTGCCCGATCTGTTAGCATGCGGCCGATGAAGAACATACTGGTGGTCGATGACCTGGGCATCGACCTGATGCTGACCCGGCTGGCGCTGGAAGAGTGCTGCGGTCGCGGCCGGGTCGGCATCACCACGGCCGCCGACGGCGAAGAGGCCTACCGGATGGTCGGCGCCGGCAGCTTCGACCTGCTCCTGCTCGACATCAAGATGCCGCGCGTGGACGGCTTCGAATTCCTGACGCGCCTGCGCGCCGAGGCCGCGCCGCAGGCGCCGGTGATCATCCTGTCCGGTTCTGGCCTGGCATCCGACCGCGCCCGCGCCGATGCACTCGGGGCGCTCGACTATATCCAGAAAGCGGTCGACTACGCCGGCTTCAAACGCGAACTGAAGGCGACGCTGGGGCGGCACGGCTTCATCTGACGTAGTCGAGGCGGGGAAAGCAACGCCGCACTCGCCAGCCGCCGCGCGGCTCGGTACACTCGCTGCATGTTCGATCACTCAACCTTGCTGCAAGGCTGGCGCTCGCTGTGGGAATTCCGTCCCAACCCTGGCGCGCCCCTGGCCGCGCGCCTGCTGGCCGCCACCTTGCTGGCGGTGGCGCTGGCGCTCGGCCTGATGTCGCTGGTGGCCGTGTTCGGCCGCGTCAACGTGCCTGGCTGGTGGTGGATCTCGCTGCTGCCGAATATCGGCATCTGCCTGTGCATCGTGCATACGCTGTTCGCCGTGCTGCGGGTCGCCGGGCAGCGGCTGCCGCCGTCGCTGGTCGGGCGCATGGCCGACGTGCGCGACCTGCGCGCCGGGATGCTCCTGAGCGCGCTGGCGCTGGGCGCCATCATCCTGGGCATGACGATCGGCTTCACGATCGTGCCGATCCTGCTCGACTTCGACCTGTGGGGCATGTTCCATTCGATGCCGGCGGCGCTGACCAAGTTCGCCGTGTTCCTGCTGTTCGTGATGGGCGCCAACTGGGCCTGGTGGCGCGCGCGCCTGCGCCGCCAGCAGCTCGAACGCGACGCCCTCGATGCGCGCCTGCGCCTGCTGCAGGGCCAGATCGAGCCGCACCTGCTGTTCAACACCCTGGCCAACGTCCAGAGCCTGATGGATTACGATCCGCCGCGCGCCAAACGCATGCTCGAGACCTTCTCGACCTATTTGCGTTCCGGCCTGTCGCAGATGCGGCGCAGCGACAGCACCCTCGGGACCGAGCTGGAAATGGCGCATACCTACCTGAC
Organism: Massilia sp.; assembly: GCF_031995545.1. Classification (GTDB taxonomy): domain Bacteria; phylum Pseudomonadota; class Gammaproteobacteria; order Burkholderiales; family Burkholderiaceae_D; genus Telluria. Next base: position 64,670 of record NZ_DAMAGA010000002.1, on the reverse strand, counting down.
CCTGATGCAGATCCGGATGGAAGAACGGCTGCGCTTTCGCATCGATGCCAGTGACGAGGCACGCGCGGCCCTGGTGCCGACGCTGATGCTGCAACCCCTGGTTGAGAACGCGATCCATCATGGACTGGAGCCGCAGCTGGACGGCGGCAGCGTGACCGTGCGCGCCACGGTGCACGGAGACCGCCTCGAAGTGAGCGTGACCGACGACGGCGCCGGCCTGGAGGCGCCGGGACGCCGCCTGCGTCCGGGCGCGGGCATGGCGCTGGCCAACCTGCGTGCGCGGCTGCAGACCCAGTTCGGCGAAGCGGCCAGCCTGACCCTGCGTGCCGGCGATGGCGGGTGCGGCGCCGCGGCCGTGCTGGCGCTGCCTTACCGGCGTGCCGAAGACATCTCGCTGCCAACTCAGGTGAAGGCGGCATGACGCGCGCCCTGATCGCGGACGACGAGCCGCACCTCGCGCAGTACCTGCGCGACCAGCTGCTGGCCTTGTGGCCCGAACTCGAGATCGTCCATGTCGCGCGCAACGGCGTCGAGGCGGCCGAGCGTATCGCGGCGTTGGAACCTGACTTGGCCTTTCTCGACATCCAGATGCCGGGCCTGACCGGGCTGGAAGTGGCGCAGGGGATCGAGGGCGCCACCCGCGTGGTGTTCGTCACCGCCTTCGACGAATTCGCGCTGCAGGCGTTTGAGCACGCGGCGCTCGACTACGTGCTCAAACCGGTGAGCGGCGAGCGCCTGGCGCGCACCGTGGCGCGGCTGCGGGCGCCGCAGCAGGCGCCGCAGCAGGCGCCGGCGGGGCCCGACGCGGCGCTGGCCCAGGTCCTGAATCGGCTGATGGCGGCGCCGCCACAGCCGCGCCTGCGCTACATCCTGGCCGGGCAGGGCGAGCGCACGCGCCACCTCGACGTGTCCGACGTGCGCTTTTTCCAGGCCGACGACAAGTACACCGTGGTCGCCAGCGTGCATGGCGAATACCTGATCCGCACCACCATTACCGACCTCGCCGCCCAGCTCGACCCGCAGCAGTTCCGGCAGGTGCACCGCTCGACGGTCGTCAACCTGGCCTGGCTCGACGGCACCCGGCGCGACGACGCCAGCCGCCTGTTCCTGCGCCTGCGCGGCCACGATAGCGAGCTGCCGGTCAGCCGCGCCTTCGTTCACCTGTTCAAGGCGATGTAGCCAGACTGCTCGCTTGCCATCCGTCGGCTGTGCCGTCGATTCGTCGCAGCGCGGATGCGCCGGCCAACTCCGGCTGCGATGCTGGCGTTTTCTTCCAGGGAGACGCCCATGTCCAGATTCGCAATGCCCTTGTCCGCCATCGTGCTGTCCTGCCTTGTCGTCGGTCCTGCGCCGGCCGCCGGCCCCGCGCCGGTGCTCGACACCATCGGTGGACGCCAAGTGGAGTCGCTGACGATCCGCCATCCGGCATCGAAAGAAGTGATCGTGTTCGAGGGCGGCTCGCGCAACACCATCGAGCGCTGGGGCGCGGTGCCGCAGCAGCTGGCGCATGACGCCACCGTGTTCGCCTACAACCGTCCCGGCTACGGCAACAGCGAAGAGGCCGGCACGCCGCGCGACGGCCGCACCATCGTCGAGGAACTGCGCGCCGTGCTACGGCATAAGGGACTCAGGCCGCCCTACGTGCTGGTCGGGCATTCGCTGGGCGGACTGTACATGCAGCTGTTCGCGCGCGCCTATCCGGACGAAGTCAAGGGCGTGGTGCTGATCGACGCGCTGTACCCGCGCATGGTCAAGCGCACCGAAGACTTCCCGTTCCTGAGCCGCCTGGCCGGCCGGATCGCTTTCTCACGCACCGTCTGGCGCGAGATCGAGCACATCGACGAGACCGGCGAGATGGTGCTGGCGCTGGGCGGCATCGACGACAAGCCGATTGTCCGCCTGGTCAACCAGCCGACCTCGTCGACCGCGATCGCAGTCGATTTCGGCGCCTTCCGGATGGACGAGGACACGCGGCGCCAGGTGCGCGCGCTGTACCCGAAGGCGAAGACGATCGTCGCCGATTCGAGCCACCAGATGGCCTTGACCTCGCCCGAGGTCGTGACCGCGGCGGTGCGCGAAGTGATGGCGGCGCCGGGCAGCCATGCGGTCGTCGCGCGCGCGACGCGCTAACGAGGGCGGATGGCCAGCTCGTCCCAGCCGGATTGCGGATCGGGTTCGCGGCTGAAGCGCGCATCGGGCAGCACTGCGACCAGTATCTCGGCGGTGGTGCGCACGATGCAGCCCGGCGCCACGTGGCCGCCAATGACGCGCCCCTGCGCGTCAGCCACGCTGATGTGCAGGTGGGCGCCGTCGGGCGACAGCGAGCCGGCCAGAGTAAGAATCTCCAGGTCGCCGCGCAATTCGGTGGGCTCGCTCACGCCGGCGAAGCGGATGCAGGCCACGCTCAGGCTGCCGATGCCTTGCAGGACGAAGGCGGCATCCAGACCGTGTTCGGCCGCCAGCGCGTCGAGCGCCTGGCGCAGGTCTTGTCGTGGACGCAGGCGGATGGGCAGTGTGCGCATGAACCAGGGAGCGTAACCGGGAATGGCTCGGTTCGTATCAGAATGCCGGTTGTGGCCCACGTTCGCGGCTGCCTTGCAGACGAACTGGCGGCCAGTTACGAATTCATGTGTTTTCGGCGCTTTCCGTCAACCGAGTTCGGCCTCTCGCGGTTTCGGTCCCGGAACCCGTGTTCGCGGTTTCCAAACGGACGGTGTAATGTCCACCATCTTCTTTCTTGAGCAGCAAACCGGTATAGCTTCTCAGCATGTCGAGTAACCCGGCGTAACCATGCGTTGCCGGAGTAAAGCCAGGATCGGTTCGTTTCAAATAAAGCCCGAGACTTCCGAGCGCTACTTTACCTTCGGGCGCGGCATTTGTCAGGAGTGAAATTGCTTCAGAAATAAAATCTGGTGGTGGCTGACGCAGGGTAGGGGACTCTTTACGAGGGCCTTGTTTCGGGGTGGGAGATGGTGCTTGCCGGTTCGGCTCACGTCCGGTCAGGCGATCAGCTTCTGGCGCCCATTCGAAAAAGTGATCGCTTGCATTGCGAAGAGCAGCCGGGCTCTTTGTTTCACCGACTACACACACTACCGCACCGCGCTCACGTAGTTTTCGGCACAGGTAGGCGAAGTCGGAATCACTGGTGACGAGGCAGAACGTATCGGCGCGTTGGTCAAACATCGCTTCCAGTGCGTCAAGAGCCAGCGCGATATCGGCAGTATTCTTTCCGGCCGCGTATTGATATTGCAAATGCGGGGTGAAAGCCTGCCGTACTAACGTGTCCTGCCAGCGGTTACCCAATGTACTATGGTTTCCATACCCGCGCCGTATAACCACGCGACCGAACTGCGCTACCATGCGCAACGCATAGTCCAGAATCGCAGGCGTCGTATTTTCGCAGTCGACCAGGACAGCAACACGACTTTCTGAAGGCAATGAGGTCCCCATGTTTACCTTGGCGCAAGAATGGATGTATTTACCAAATTACAGGTGAATACTCGACTTGGCAACCAGCAGTTGAGTTCGTCGCTCGGTAATGAAGTCAACATTGATCGTGCCTACTGTCCGCCACGCTCGGCATCGATCTCCTTCTTCATCGCCCCGACCTGGTTGATGTACTCCGCCACCGGCGCATCCGGGCTGGCGCGTAGTTCAGGCGGCAGCAGCACCGGCATGTACAGTTCGTCCGCCATCTGGCCGTGCTCCTGCTGGTTCCCGGCCAGTACCAGGATCGACGCGATCACGGCCAGCACCGCGCACACGACGCGCAGGCGCCGGCGCAGCTGCGGGGTGACGGTGGCCAGGTGGAAGTAGATCATGCCGGCCACCGTCACCACCGCCGCGTGCGAGGCGTAGCCGGTCACCCATTCGAGCGACCAGGCGTAGGCGAGGACGCTGGCCAGCAGGCGCACGCACAGCAGCGCGCTCAGGCCGCAGCCGAAGATGAAGTAATGGCGCCCGAGGCGCGCGCGGCGGCCGAACAGGCGGTTGCTGAAGGCCCACAGGCCGCTCCACACCAGCCCGACGCCGATGGCAGCGGCCGGCCACTGCACGTAGCGCTGCAGCTCGATGTTGTTGCGGTCCGTGAGCCAGGCCGCCAGCAGCGCGCACAGGGCGGTGAGCAGGATCCCGGCCAGGCCCGGCACCATGCCTTCCCAGCCGTGCATGGTGCGGTCGCGCAGTTCGGGCGGCACCGGGTGCGAGGCGGGGCGGATGCGCAGCGTGGTATGGCCCATGCGCACCACGGTGTCGCCGCCCATCGCCAGTTCCTTGATGCGGCGCTTGTCGTGCACGATGCCGTTGCGCGTGCCCAGGTCGCGCAGCAGCAGCTTGCCGTCCGGGCCGGCGTCGACCAGCGCGTGGTGCGGGGCGGCGTAGTCGTCGTCGACGATGAAGTCGTTGTCGTAGGCGCGGCCCATGCGGATCGGCAGCGTGTGCACGCGCTGACGGTGCAGCACTTCGCCGTTGCGCGCCAGCGTTTCGATGGTCCACGGACCGCCGGTGGACAGGCTCGATGGCATGCCGGCCGGCGTCGCGGCCGGTGCGCTGATCTGGCCGCTCATTGGTCCGCTGAGCTGTTCGTTCATGCCCGTTACCTGCGCCCGCTGCGCCCGAACGCGCCGAGGAAGGCGCGCGTGACGCGCATCCCGTTTTCGTAGGAGACGCCGGACACGTCGAGCCGGCTTTGCAGGCTGGCCTGCGCGGCGTCGGTGCTGGCCGTGAGCAGCGTGAAGTTGTACAGTCCCTCGAAGTTGCGGTAGGCGCGCACGCAGGTCACGGCGCGCAGCGGCAGGGTGCGGGTGTGCACGAAGCGCTCCGTGCAGAACGGCTTGGTCAGGCGCGGGTCGCCGGTGCTGCCCAGGTTTTCGGCCTTGAACAGGTCGCTGGCCAGGGCCGCGAAGCGCAGCGGCTCCATGCTGCCGGAGCGGATGTACTGGTGGGTCATGGCCACGTTGCCGGTCTGCTGCGAGTCGGACACGAACACCGCCGACTGCATCACGCAGCTCATGGCGTCGGTGGCGAAGGCGGCGCCGCGCCGCACGCTCGAACGCCCCCAGCAGCGTACCTGGCCCGACTCGCGCACCGGCACCAGGTAGGGCCCCATACCCTTGAGCGTCAGCGGTTCTTCCAGCAGCTTGTCGACCATGCCGCCCTGATGCGCCAGCAGCTGCTTGCCGATCAGCGGATTGAAGTCGTCGGGCGGCGCCGGCTGCGCGGCGACCTTGCGCAGCAAGTCCTGGGCATACGCCACCGGCACCAGGAAGCTGACCGATTCGCCGTCGCGCCGGCGCGCCACGTTGATGCCGGCCACGGTGCCGCTGGCGGTCACGCTGGGGCCGCCGGACATGCCGGAGTTGATCGGCCCGCCGAAGATGAGGCGGTCGTAGAAGCTGCGCGTGAGCACGCCGTTATAGGGCCCCTCCGAGATGGCGAAGCCGAGGTCGAGCGGGTTGCCCAGCGAGTACAGCGGCTGGCCCTGGCGCAGCTTGACCGGCTGCTCGGGCACCTTGAAGAAGCCGCTGCCGTTGCGGTTGACGCGCACCACCGCCAGGTCGTGCAGCACGTCGACCGCCATCAGTTCGACCGGGCCGGTGTTGCCGTCGGTATCGATGTACTCGGCCGTGTAGATGCCCGGGTCGAGCGCCATCTGCGACACCACGTGGTAGTTGGTCAGGGCCAGGTTGCTGGTGCCGACCAGGAAGCCCGAGCCGACGGTGGACTGGGTGCGGCCGTTCTTGAGCAGCATGCGGATCTGCAGCAGGTCGCCGCGCGCCGATTCGTACACGTCCTGGGCGGCGGACGAGGGCTGCGGCAGCGCGTCCTGGGTTTCGACTTCGCCGGGGATCGGCGAGTTGGGCGTGGCGGCAGGCGGGGTGTCGGCCGGCATCTGCGGCGGCGGTGAAACGGCGGGGCGCGCGGCGTTGGCCGCATTCGCATTGGCAGCGCCGGCGGCCGTGCGCGCGGCCGCGGCCGGTGCGTTCGCCTGGGGGGAGGCGGCAGCGGCAAAGCAGGACAGCAACAGTGCGATGACGGCCCGTTTCATGCAATCTTCATAGGAGAATTGAAGATGCTATCTTGCCACCGGTTTAATGGGCGGTGCGCGCGTTAGCGCCGCACGCCGCGGCCTGCTTTCAGCCGGACTGCGTCAGTCCTGCTTGACGACAGCCTTCTCGTCCTGCTCCAGGGTCGGCACCGGCGCCATCATGTGGCCCAGCTTGGCCTGCTTGGTATTGAGGTACTTGTCGTTGTAAGCGTTGCGGTTGACCAGCAGCGGCACGCGCTCGCTGACGACGATGCCGAGGCGGGTCAGGGCGTCGATCTTGCGCGGATTGTTGGTCATCAGGCGCACCGACTGGATGCCGAACTGTTCCAGCATCGGACGGCACAGCTCATAGTTGCGGGCGTCGGCATGGAAGCCAAGCTGCAGGTTGGCTTCGACCGTGTCGGCGCCGGCTTCCTGCAGGCGGTAGGCGCGGATCTTGTTGAGCAGGCCGATGCCGCGTCCTTCCTGGCGCAGGTACAGCAGGATGCCGCGGCCTTCCTCGGCGATGCGCTGCAGCGCGCCTTCGAGCTGGGCGCCGCAGTCGCAGCGCTGCGAGAACATGACGTCGCCGGTCAGGCATTCGGAGTGGATGCGCGCCAGCACCGGCTGGCCGTCCGACAGGTCGCCCAGGGCCATCGCCAGGTGCTCCTTGCCGGTGGCCGGCTCGACCCAGGCGTGCAGGGTGAACTGGGCCCAGGGCGTGGGCAGCGCGCACGAGGTGGCGTACTCCAGGATGGCGGTGTTGGCGGGGACGGTGGCGGTGGCTTGCATGACGGTGTTTCCAATCGGGTGCGAAGGACGAGCTGGATGGTTCTCCAGACCGGCAAGTTTACCGGAAATCGGACATTGCCGTGGGAAATGCCCGGTTTTGGCCCGCCCGGCACGCCTTATCGCTTGGCGCCACCGTGGCAAATCTGGCGTAATGACGCGGCATTGTCACGCTGTCACGTATGCTTGCCGGATAACCAGAGAGTTTCTTGCTTCGCATCAAAGGCGCTGTGATATTCTGTGATATCCAAATTAGACGCATTTAACATGCCGCATTCGCGCCGTTTCATCCATCGTTTCACGCCCCGCGGACTGGGCGCCTGGCTGGCGCTGGCCTTTTCGCTGCTGACCGTCGTGCTGACGCTGCTGCTGGTCGAGGTGGTCGAGAGCGCCGCCACCAGCCAGGTCAAGAGCAGCATCGGCTATGGCCTCGGCGAAATGGCAAACCAGACCGCCGACAAGCTCGACAGCGGGATGTACGAGCGCTACCGCGAAGTGCGCCTGATGGCGCGCCGCAACGACCTGATTTCTCCCAACGCCAGCCAGGAACAGCGGCGCGCCATCCTGCGCGACATGCAGGCCACCTACGGCTATTACGAATGGATCGGCATGGCCGGCCTGGACGGCACCGTGCTGGTCGAGGCGCGCGGCATGCTCGAGGGTAAGAACGTGGCCAAGCGGCCCTGGTTCAGCAATGCGCTGAAGGGCAACTACGTCGGCGACGTGCACGAGGCGGTGCTGCTGGCCAAGCTGCTGCCGGTGCAGGAAGGCGAGCCGCGCCGCTTCGTCGACGTCGCCTTCCCGTACCTGGACGCCGCGGGCAAGCCGGCCGGCGTGCTCGGCACCCACCTGTCGTGGCAATGGGCGCGCGACGTCGAGCGCTCGATCATCGCGCCGGTGCAGACCCGCAACAAGGTGCAGGCGCTCCTGGTGAGCGCCGAAGGCGTGGTGCTGCTCGGCCCGGAGGGATTGCAGGACAAGACCATCGACGTGGCCAGCCTGCGCGAAGCGCGCCAGGGCCGCACCGGCTACGCGGTCGAGCGCTGGCCGGACGGGCGCGACTACCTGGTCGGCTACGGCGCCACGCGCGGACGCGGCGACTATCCGGGCCTGGGCTGGTACGTGCTGGTGCGCCAGGACGTGCAGGACGCTTTTGCGCCGGTGCGCGAACTGCGCCGGCGCGCGCTGTGGAGCGGCCTGGGTCTGGCGCTGCTGTTCTCGCTGGCCGGCGTACTGGTGGCGCGCCGCATCACCCGTCCGCTCGAAGCGCTGGCGACGTCGGCCGACCACCTGCGCCGCGGCGACAGCACCGAACTGGTGCCGGGCGGCCGTGGCTACACCGAGGTGCGCAAGCTGTCCGGCGCGCTCAACGCGCTGGTGGCGGCGCTGGTGCAACGGCGCGCCGAGCTGCAATCGCTCAACGACACGCTCGAGCAGCGCGTCGACCAGCGCACCGTGGAACTGGAACGCGCGCTGTCGTCGGTGCGCGCCAGCGAACAGCGCATCGCGGCGATCGTCGAGGCGGCGCAGGACGCCTTCATCGCGGTCGACCAGCGCGGCATGATCATCGACTGGAACCCGGCCGCCGAACGCATGTTCGGCTGGGCGGCGCACGAAGCGGTGGGCTGGCCGATGGCCGAGATGATCCTGCCCGAGCGCTACCGCCCGAGCATCGCCAAGGCCCTGCATTCGCTGCGCCAGCTGGCGCCCGACGCGCAGGTGCGACGGCGCATGGAGCGCACCGTGATCAACCGCCAGGGCGCCGAGTTCACGGTAGAGACCACGGTGGCGCTGGCCGGGGTGGGCAGCGACGCCTTCTTCAGCATCTTCCTGCACGATATCTCCGAGCGCAAGAAGGTCGACCGCATGAAGACCGAATTCGTCTCGACCGTCTCGCACGAGCTGCGCACGCCATTGACCTCGATCCACGCCTCGCTGTCGATGCTGGACCAGGGCATGGCGGGCGAGTTGCCGGCCGACGTGGCAGGTCTGATCCGCATCGCCAGCCAGAGCTGCGAACGCCTGATGCGGATGGTGAACGACCTGCTCGACATTCAGAAGATCGAAGCCGGCCAGATGGAGTACAAGCGCACCGCCCAGCCGCTGGCGCCGCTGCTGCGCCACGTGGCCGAAGCGATGGCCGGCCACGCCAACCTGACGCGGGTGAAGATGAAGCTCGACCTGCCGCCGGGATCGGACGGGGTGCAGGCCGAGATCGACCACGACCGCATGGTGCAGGTGCTGACCAACCTGGTGTCGAATGCGATCAAGTTCACGCCGTCGGGCAAGGAAGTGACGATCGGGCTGGCGCAGCGGCCGGGGTGGGCGCGTTTATCCGTGACCGATGAAGGGCCGGGGATCGCGCCGGCATTCCAGCCGCGCGTGTTCGAGCGTTTTGCGCAGGCCGATGCGGCCGATTCGCGGCCGAAGGGCGGGTCGGGGCTGGGGCTGAACATCAGCAAGGCGATCGTCGAGGAGCATGGCGGGACGATCGGGTTCGAGACGCATGCGGGGTTGGGGACCAGGTTTACGGTGGAGTTGCCGCTGGCTTGACGTTTCGAGCTGCCATCAGCACGATTGTGGCCCGCTGCTTTTGCCCGTCATCCCCGCGAAGGCGGGGATCCAAGTTTTGCTCGATCAGCTCACTGCTTCAAACGATAGTGGTGCGCACCGAACTTGGATTCCCGCCTTCGCGGGAATGACGGATCATAGGTTAGCGGATCAAGGATTGGCCGCGTGGCCGCGTGTTGCGTGCGATTACCGCAGTTCGTGCAGCGCCATCCCGCCAAAACTCTTCCACGCCCCGAATACCCGCTCCAGCTGCGGCAACAGCCGCATCATCCCCGCCTTATCGCGATGGAACGTGGTCGCCGATCCATCGATCGTGCGGCTCCCGCTGAACGCATACATCCGCCCCTGCGGATGCGCCGCCGGAGAACGCAGCAGCACCAGTACCTGCCGCCCTTCCACCTCGGCCAGCAGCAGATCGCCTTTCGCACCCGCTTCGACGCGCCGGTAACGGCGCTGCTCCTCCGCCGCGATCGGCCCCGCTTCGAGCGCGATGCGCACCCGCTTGCCGTGCTCCACGCCCCAGTCCAGGAACGGCGCCGCGAAGCGCTGGATCTGGGCGGGATCGGTGCGGTAGTCCATCACCGCCAGCCCGTCCGCATGGCGCGCCAGCTCGCGCAGCAGCTCGCGCTTGCCGTCCCACCAGAACGGCACCACGAATTCGAGCGGCATCGCACCCGCCGCCTGGCGCAGGGCGGCGGCCAGTTCCAGGAAGCGCCGGTCGCGCTGGGCCGGGTCGAGCACCGTGGCCGGCAGCAGATAGGGTTCGACGTCGAACTGCATGCCTGTCAATCGCGCCGCCGGTGCGGCCGCTGCGTTATAGGCGGCGTAGGCGCGTGCGCGGGCGGCGCTGGGCGCGTGCTGCGCGGGCAGCACCATGTGCGGATCGCCCTCGACCGCCGTCACCGCGACGCCGCGCGCGCTGGCGCGTTGCAAGAATGTTGCCAGCGCTTCGGGTTCGGCCACCCGGCCATCGCGCAGCGGTACCGTGACGAATACTTCGTCCAGGCCCTGGCCGACGGCCCAGTTGATCAGCGCATCGCCGCGCTCGCGCCACTCGGCCCGGTCCCAGGCCCAGGTCGAGCGCGGTGCACTGACCGACGCCGCCGGTTCCAGCGTGAGGGCGTCGAGCGTCAGCTTGCCACCCTCTTGCGGACACAGGACCGTGAACTGGCGCCAGCCGGCGCGATCCATATTGGACGGCAGCGCCAGGCGCGCGCCGTCGGCCAGTACGCCCATGTCGAGCGCAGCTTCGCGCGCCGCCAGCCGCGCATCGGCCACTTGCCAGACAAAACGTCCGCTGCCCGACAACCCCGCCTGCAGCACCACGTCGGCGCGCGACAGATACCACGGCCCCTGCAGCAGCACGCCGGCCGGACGTGACCCGGGCCGGCAGGCGATGCGCAGGCGGCCATCTTCCAGCGTCGTGGTCACGCGCTCCTCGACGCCGAAGCCACGCGCCGTCATCGCGCCCAGCAGGTTGACGCCGAGCGGCATCGGCCCCGGCGCCTCGGGCGCGGGATTCGCCGCCGGCAGCGTGTGCTCGCTGATTTCGAAGCGGCCGTCCTTGTCCACACCCTGCAGCAGGATCTGCTGTTCGGGACGGGCGTCCGGCGGCAGCGGGTACACGGCCAATACCTGGGCCGGATCGACGCCCGCCGGCACGGACGCGGCGTGGGCGGGAGCGATGGTCAGGAGCATCGGCAGCAGATAGCGGTGGACGGTAGCGGACATGGATCGCAGTCTAGCGCGCACGGCGCAAGGCGCGCGCTCAGTTCGGAGGCTTGGTGCCATCCGCGGCGCGCTCGGCATCCTTGACCGTGCCGCGCCGCTGCATCGCGCCCCAGCTGGCTTCGCGCTGGGTGGCCCAGCGCCACATGCCGATCAGGCGCCACCAGGCGTTGATCTGGCGGTAGCCGAAATTCTCCAGGATCACGATCGCGCCCAGCGCCAGCAGCTGCTTGCCGCGCGGGTAGATGTGGAACGACATCTCTTCCAGCAGCAGTCCTGACGCGGACAGCAGGATGCCGAGCCCGATCGCCACGAACAGGAAGGCGCCGAACGCCTGCCACGAGATCAGGCCGGTGAAGAAGGCGAAGATCATGAAGGCGTAGCCGCCCAGTTCCACCAGGGGCCCGAGCCACTCGAACAGCAGCATGAACGGAAAGGCGACCCGGCCCGGCACGCCGCCGTTACGCGAGAACATCAGGCCCCAGTTGGCGGTCAGGCTCTCGGCCAGGCCGCGCTGCCAGCGGATGCGCTGGTTGCGCAGCGTGCGCAGGTCTTCCGGCGCCTCGGTCCAGCACACCGGATCGGGCACGAACTCGATCCGGTACGGCTGCCTGCGCGCGCGCAGCAGGCGGTGCATGCGCACCACGAGCTCCATGTCTTCGCCGATGGTGTTGACGCGGTAACCGCCGGCCAGCACTACCGCGTCCTTGCGGAACACGCCGAAGGCGCCCGAGATGATCAGCATGCCGTTCATGGCCGACCAGCCCAGGCGCCCGAACAGGAAGGCGCGCAGGTATTCGACCACCTGGAACAGCGCCAGCGTGTTGGACGGCAGGCCGACGCGGGTCAAAAAGCCGCCGCTGACCTGGCAGCCGTTGGCCACCCGCACCGTGCCGCCGGCCGCCACCACGGTGGGGTCGCGCAGGAACGGCTCGGTGACTTTCGACAGGCTGTCGCGCTGCAGGATCGAATCGGCGTCGACGCCGCAGAACAGCGGATAGCGCGAGACGTTGATGCCGGCGTTGAGCGAGTCGGCCTTGCCGCCATTGACCTTGTCGATCACGCGCACGTTCGGGTAGCGCGTGGAGCGGTACACCTGGCGCACTTCGCGGGTAGGAATCTGGCGCCGGTAGGCTTCGGGGAAGGGCAGCAGCGCGAACTCGCGCTTAAGCACTTCCAGCGTAGCGTCGGTGGAACCGTCATTGACAACGATGATCTCGAACTCGGCGTAGCTCAGTTGCAGCATCGAGCGGATCGAGGCCGCGATCGAGGCTTCTTCGTTATACGCCGGCACCAGGATGCTGACCGGCGGTTCCAGGCCCGAATAGGCGCGCGGCAGTTCGGCCATGAACATCTCCTGGCCCTTGCGCCGCAGCGCGCGCAAGGCGAAGCCGTTCAGGGTCAGGTAGCCGACATTGAGCGCGATGAAGTAGCAGAACACGAACCAGGTGATGAACTCCACCAGCAGGTGGTCGAAACTCATTGCATCTCCTTCATGCGGTCTCCTGTTCGGCCAGCACCTGGTCCAGCATGTCGAGCGCGAAGCGGTCGGTGAGCGAGGCGCGCACCGCCTGCATGTCGGCGCGCGACAGCGCCGGCAGTTCGCGCAGCGCCTGCGCCGCGCGGTAGCGCACCCACCACTGGGGGTCGCCCAGCAGCGCGGTCAGGCGCGGCGCGTCGTCGCGGTTGCCGATGCGGCCCAGCGCGCGCGCCGCCTGCACCCGCACCTGCCAGTCGGGATGCGCCAGCAAGGCCCGCACCTCATCGATGGTCTCGGGCGTCATCACACCGCGCAGGCCGGCGATCACGATCGGCACCGCGCCGCTGCTCAAGGCCCCGGCCAGCACCGCGCCCGGCAGCGGCACGCGCAGGGCCTCTGCGATGCGCAGCGCGCGCGGCAGGCGTTCTTCGGGCAGGCCGGGCAGGATGCGGCCCAGCACCGCGGCGGTCGGCGCCGCGGCCTGCTGCAGGATGCCGGCCACGTGCGACAGCGCCCAGTCGTCGCGCTCGATGAACAGCGGCGTCAGGTACTCGGCGGCGGCGTCGGGATCGATCCGCACCAGCGCCCACAAGGCGGTCAGCGACAGCGCGCTGTCGGGCGCCTGCGCCAGCGGCAGCAGGCGGTCCCAGGCCGCGCGGTCGCGCAGATGGCCCAGCACCAGCGCCGCCAGCAGGCGTTCGTCGCGCGGGGCGCGCGCCAGCATGCGGCGCGCCAGCGCATCCACGCCCAGTTCGCGCGCCATGGCGTTGAGCGCGTCGGTGGCTTCGCCGCGCAGCGACCCTTGCAGGTGCACCCACAGGCGCATGAAGTGGATCCGTTCGTGCGCCGGCAGCAGCGGCAGGGCAGGGCTTTCGCCGACGATGATGGCGTTGAGCAGCGGACGCCAGCGCGCCACCGCCTCGGCATTGCGCGCCTGGTGGCGGCGCAGATCGATGCGCAGCAGGATGATCTGGCAGGCCAGCAGCAGCGTCACGCCGAGCGCGATGGTGCCGGTCCAGACCGCGATGGTGACGAAGGGATCGGTCGACTGGACGAGCGCCACGTGCCGGATGCGGTGGGGCGCGTCAGGCGCCGAGCTTGAGGAAGCGCCGCACCCGCGCCAGCAGTTCGTTCGGCTGGAACGGTTTGATGACGAAGTCGTTGGCGCCGGCGTCGAGCGCGCGCACGGTGTCGCGCTCGGTGTTCTTGGCGGTCAGCATCAGGATCGGCACGCCGGCCCATTCCGCGCGCACGCGCGCCTGGGCCACCAGTTCGAAGCCGTCGATGTAGGGCAGCATGACGTCGAGCAGGACCAGGTCGGGCAGCGGGATGTCGGCACTCCCGGCGCCGGTGATGTAGTCGCTCGCCGCACGGCCATCGGCCAGGTGCGTGACGCGGTAACCCTGGCGTTCGAGCATGAAGCGCAAAACCTGGGCGATGTGATCGTCGTCCTCGACGACCAGCACCAGCGGTGCGGGAGCTTGTTCGTTATGCATGATGGCTGTGTAAAGAGGTGACGCGATTATACCGATGACGGGCGTCCAGATAACAGACTGCAATTGAACAGTTTGTTGCTATTCGACATCAACCAATCGTAGATGGAAACCCGCGTCCGCGCAATGGGTCGAGCAGCGCGCGCAGGTCGTTATGGTCGAGCTCATACATCAAGGCCAGCAACTGGCCCAGTTCGCCGTGCGGAAAGCCTTCGCGCGCGAACCAGCCCAGGTAGTGGCCGGGCAGCTCGGCGATCTTGCGGCCTTTGTATTTGCCATAGGGCATTTCACGGACCAGGAGCAATTGCAGGTGTTCAGCGTTCATCGTGCGGCACTTTAGCAAACAACGGCGACGTTGTAGCATTTGGATGACAGAAGGGAGGGGATATGAATAGCGAATACGACCTGGAGCGCTTCGTGCAGGCGCAAGATCCGGTATATGCCGGCGTGGTGGACGAGCTGCGCGCCGGCCACAAGCGCAGCCACTGGATGTGGTTCATCTTTCCGCAGATCGCCGGGCTCGGAAGGAGCAGCATGGCGCAGCGCTACGCCATCGCCAACGACGACGAGGCGGCCGACTACCTGGCGCATCCGGTGCTGGGGCCGCGCCTGCGCGAATGCGCGAACATCGTGCTGTCGCAGCAAGGGCTGAGCGCGAACGACATCTTCGGCGATCCGGACGACGTCAAGTTTCGCTCGTCGATGACGCTGTTCGCCGACACCGCGCCGGACGAAGCGGTGTTCCAGGCCTGCATCGACAAGTACTTCGACGGCGAGCCGGATCCGGAAACCCTGGCGCGGCTCTAGGCTTGGAGAGGGTCAGGCGTCCGCGAACTGTTCCAGCAGCTCTTCGCCGCGGCCGATCGCGGCCACGTGCAGGATCACGGTATCCGTGAACTGCAGCGCCGGGTGGCTGGCGCGGTGGCGCGCGAACCAGAACACTTCTTCCAGGTCCTCGTCCTCGTGCGAGGTGCCCATCACGGCCTGCTCGGGCGCGGCCTCGTCGCCGTCGATGGTTTCATCGGCGGCATCGTCGATGGCGTCGCGCCAGCTTTCGCATTCCTTGCCCCAGGCCAGCAGGAAGCGGCAGCCGGACGCCACCAGCCAGCGCGCCACGTCCCAGCGCCACATCTCGTCGCTGTCGTCGTCGATCACGGCGATCGCCATGAACGGCTCCAGGTGCTTGAGGTCGGGCAGGTCGGCGTGCGGGCGCAGCTGGATGTAATGGACTTTCGAGGTTTTCATGGTGGCGCGAAGTGAGGCAGTGGAAGCAAAGGCGCATTATCGCCGCTCGGCACGCGGCGTGAAAGATCCGGCTCAATCGGGCTGCGCCGACGAGCCGCCGGCCAATAGCGCGCGCAGGCGCGCGCGGCGCCGTTCCAGGCCGGCCATCTCGGATTCGATCGCGGCCAGCAGCCGGTGCTGGGCCGGCGCGGTTTCCGGACACATGGCCGCGCCCTCGACCGCCAGCATGCAGTTGGGGAAGGCACGGATCTCGGCCAGGTTGAAGCCGGCCGCGATCAGGCGCTGAATCTGGCGCACCCGCGTCACCGCGTCCGGGGCGAACACGCGGTAGCCGTTGGCGGCGCGGTGCGAGGGCAGCAGGCCCTGTTCGTCGTAGTGGCGGATCGAGCGCACGCTGGCGCCGGTGGCGCGCGCCAGGTCACCGATCGACAGCAGCGTGGTAGCGGCAGGGTGGGTCATTCGCTTGACTCTCACATTAATGTCAGGCTTCAGGATAGCACTTCCATCTTTTCGGAGTGAGCCATGAACCTGCTGTTACCGCGTGCGCGCCGCCACGCTTTTTCATCTTTCTTCCTCGCCGCGCTGCTGCTGACGATGTCTTCCTGGCTACAGGCCGCTATCAGGCATTACACGGTCAGCGCGCCCGACGGCGTGCAGCTGGCGGTGCAGGAATCGGGCGACCCGCAAGGCGCGCCGCTGATCCTGATCCACGGCCTGCTCGGCAGCCACCTGAACTGGGACGCGCAGCGCGCCGATCCGACGCTGCAGCACTATCGCCTGATCAGCTACGACCTGCGCGGCCACGGCCTGTCGGGCAAGCCGGCGGGGGAGGCCGCCTACAGCGACGGCCGGCGCTGGGCCGACGACCTGGCGGCGGTGATCGCCGCCACGCGCAATAACGCGGCGTCGGCAAGAAAACCCGTGCTGGCCGGCTGGTCGCTCGGTGCGGCCGTGATCTCGAACTACCTTGCCGCCTACGGCGACGACGCCATCGCCGGCGCCGTGTATGTCGATGGCGTGATCGAACTGGGCAACCCGCAGCAGATCACCGCCCATCCCGAGATCTACCGTGACCTGAACGCCGCCGACCTGCGCACCCGGCTGGACGCCCAGCGCGCCTTCCTGGCGCTGTGCTTCCACACCCAGCCGGGCCAGGCCGTGTTCGAACGCCTGCTGGCCAACGCCGCGCTGGCGTCGTGGGACATGCAGCGCGGCGTGTTCAGGATGGAGTCGGCTGCCGCCGCCGCGGGGCTGGCGCGGATGAAGGTGCCGTTGCTACTCCTGTACGGCGAGCGCGATGCGCTGGTCAACGCCGGGCCCGCGATCGCGCGGGTGCGCCAGCTCAATCCGCGCGCGAGCAGCGTGCTGTATGCGGAGTCCGGCCATGCGCCGTTCATCGAAGAGCCGCAGCGCTTCAACCGCGACCTGGCGCGCTTCGTCGACGCCGCCTGGCGCCGCGTGAAATAAAAGCTTAGTGGATGACGGGCTGCCCGGCGCGCTGCACCGCGTCGCACAGGATCGCGAACAGGCGCTCGGTGTCGATCGGCTTGACCATGTGATGGTCGAACCCGGCCGCCATCACCTGGGCGCGGTCCTTTTCCTGGCCATAGCCGGTAACCGCCACCAGCAGCGCGCCGGCGGTTTCCGGCCGCGCGCGCAGGCGCCGCGCCAGTTCGAGGCCGTCCATGTCGGGCAGGCCGATGTCGAGCAGGCAGGCTTGCGGCGCGTCGGCCTGGGCCCGTGCCAGCGCGTCGTGGGCGTGGTGTTCGACCAGCACCCGGTGCCCCTGCGATTCGAGCAGCATGCCGAGCGTGACGGCTGCATCGACATTGTCGTCGACCACCATCACACTCAGCGCGCCGGCGGCGGCCGGCGCCGCTTGATGCCCGGCATCGGGCGCGGTGGCGGCATCATCCTGCAGCAGCGGCAGGCACACCGAGAAACGGCTGCCCGCGCCCGGACCGCCGCTCTCGCAGGCGACGCTGCCGCCGTGCAGTTCGACCAGGCTGCGCACCAGCGCCAGCCCGAGTCCGAGGCCGCCCGACGAACGGTCGGACGAGCGCTCGGCCTGCGCGAACAGCTCGAAGGCGCGCGCCGCCAGTTCGGGCGCCATGCCGATCCCGTTGTCCAGCACTTCGACGCACAGATCGTCGCCGTGTTCACCGGCGCGCACCACCGCGTTCAGCGCCACGCGCCCGCCCTCGGGCGTGTACTTGGCGGCGTTATTGAGCAGGTTGGCCAGCACCTGCACCAGGCGCTTGCGGTCGCCCAGCACGCGCGTGCCGGCCGGCGGCAGCTGCAGCGACAGCTGGTGGCGGCGCGCCTGCACCAGCGGCATCACCTGTTCCACCGCCTCGTGCATGACGCCGTCCATGTCGAGCGGTGCGTTATCGAGCTGCACCAGCCCGCGCGTGACGCGCGAGACGTCCAGCAGGTCGTCGATCAGTTCGGTCATGTGGCCGACCTGGCGCCCGATGATCTGGCTGGTGCGCTTGAGCATCGCTTCGTCCGGCTTCATGCGCTGCAACAGCGCGGCGGCGGCGCCGATCGGCGCCAGGGGATTGCGCAGTTCGTGCGCCAGCATGGCCAGGAATTCGTCCTTGCGGCGGTCGGCTTCGCGCAGCCGTTCCTCGGCCGCCTTGCGCTCACTGATGTCGCTGGCGGCGCCGATCCATTCGACCAGCGTGCCATGGGCGTCGAACATCGGCACCGCGCGCGACAGCGTCCAGCCGCTGCTGCCGTCGGCGCGCCGCACCCGGTGTTCGAGTTCGAACATCGAGCGCTCGCGGATCGCGCGCGCGATCTCGCGGTTGACCAGTTCCTGTTCCTCGGGCGGCACGTAGTCGCCCACCCAATAGGCCCGTGGCGCGGCGGCATCCTTCAGGAAGCCGCGCCCTTCGAGGTGGCGCAGCTGGCTCCAGTCGGGACTCATGCGATAGATGACTTCGGCCGTGGCATTGGTCAGCGCCCGGTAGCGCCGCTCGCTCTCGCGCAGCGCGGCCTCCGAGCGCACCTGTTCGGTGACGTCGTTATTGCTGTGCGAGATGCAGACGATGCTGCCGTCGGCGCCGAAGATCGGCGTGCTGGTCGCGGTCCAGAAGCGTTCCTCGAAGCCGCTCTCGCCGTTGGGCAGGATGACCGGAATCGGGTAGCGCACCGCCGGCAGGGTATCCGGCTGGCCGCTCGCCAGCACCTTGGCGAACGAGGCGCGCAGGCGCGCTTCGCCGGTGTCTTCCGGATCGTCGGGATTGCTCGGGAATGCTGTGAACAGGCTGGCGCCGACCAGTTCCTCGCGCGTGCGGCTGGACGCCCTCAGGAAGGCGTCGTTGACCGCGAGGATCACCGCATCGGGCGTGGGCGACAGCAGGTAGTGCCCGAACGGCGAATTGTTGAAGGCGGACTCGAAAAGGTCTGGGGGAAGCATCGTTTCTGCTGCCGGTTAGCGATGGCGCATTATAGGGCAGAAGCGGATCGTGTTAATCGAGCAATTGTGTGAGTCACAATCTGGGCGAATTCGGGTGCGGCGCAGTGCTGCTGGCTGGGCTTTACGCGATTGGTGGCGTTAGCCCAATGCCACTGATCGACGGGCGCCCGACCGACTCCTTGTAGCGCGCGATCGCACCGGGAGACAATGCTTCGGCTACCACCGCCGCGCGCGCATCGTCCGACGCACGGTGGCGCGGGTGAGGCGTCCTGAAAGCGCGCACCGTGAAGGCGTTGCCGGTGTCGTCGGCGAGCGCAATATGGAACTCCCACAAGCGCTTGGGGTTGTGGACTTCGGAATTCAGCAGGCTGTCGAAATAATGCGACTTGAGGTAGCTGTCGCAGCTGCTGCCGGTGGTGAAGACGATCAGCTCCGGTCTCAGTACGGCGATCTGGATGCGCAGCAGTCGGGCCGACAGGTCCAGGATCCTGGCGCTTGCCGGTCCTGGCGCGCGGTCCGGCCGCGACTTGTTCCTGTCGACGCAGAACAGATTGGCCCACACGGGCGCATCCTTCAAATGGCGGTCATCGGGTGCGGCGACCATCTGCGCCACGCGCCGGTAGAACTGGAAGAAAGTCGACGTTGCCTTCACCGTGCCGACTTTCTTCCTGTGGTACGCCATTTGTCGTTCGAGGTAGGCCGCGACGTCAATCTGCGCGCCAGTGGCGGGCACGGCGTCCGCGCCTTTCCAACCCGCGGTGTCGCGTCCCACGATCATGATCCGCACTTTGCTGCGCAGATAGCTTTCGCTGGCTGTGGCGACGAAAAGGCCGGACAGGCGCGTGTCCTGGTAGAGCAGTCGTAAGTTTTCCGCATCGACTGCTTCGACATAGCGCTGCAACAGCCGGTCGTTGAGCGTTGTGGCGGATTCGGTCAGGGTAGGGGCGGCCATGGATACGGTTCGTCGTGCGATTGCAAACCGGAAAGTATAGCGCCGCCCCTGCCGGCAAGTGCGATCGGTCAGTCGCGCACGCGCACCACCAGCTTGCCGAAGTTCTGCCCGTCCAGCATGCCGATGAACGCCGCGGGCGCGCTGTCCAGGCCATCGACCACGTCCTCGCGCCAGCGCAGCTCGCCATCTTTGATCCACTGCGCCGCCTGTTCCAGGAACGCCGCCTGGTGCCGCTCGATGAAGTCGGTTTGGATGAAACCGCGCACGGTCAAGCTCTTGAACAAGGTGTCGGACAGGCTGATCGAGGCGTCGGTCGCCTGGTCGCTGTATTGCGAGATCAGACCGCACACGGGAATGCGGGCGAACTGGTTCAGCAGCGGCTTGACCGCTTCCAGCACCTTGCCGCCCACGTTCTCGAAATAGACGTCGATGCCGTCCGGGCAGGCAGCGCGCAGTTGCTCGGCGAAGTCGGGCGCGCGGTGGTCGATCACGGCGTCGAATCCCAGTTCGTCCTTCACATAGGAACACTTGGCGGCGCCGCCGGCGATGCCGACCGCGCGCGCGCCGCGGATGCGGGCGATCTGGCCGACGATCGAGCCGACCGCGCCGCTGGCGGCGGCGACCACCACCGTCTCGCCCGGCACCGGACGGCCGATTTCTTCCAGCCCGACATAGGCGGTGAAGCCGGTCATGCCGAGCACCCCCAGCGCGGTCGAGATCGGCGCGACCGACGGATCGATGCGGCGCAGGCCGCTGCCGTCCGAGATCGCGTATTCCTGCCAGCCCGAGTAGGACAGCACGATGTCGCCGTCGCGCCAGTCCGGGTGGCGCGAGTGCCTGACCCGGGCCACGGTGGCGCCCAGCATCACGCCGCCCAGCGGCACCGATTCGGCATAGGTGGCGCCGGCGTTCATCCGGGTACGCATATAGGGGTCGAGTGACAGGTACAGGATCTCGAGCAGCAGTTCGCCGTCGCCCGGTTCGGGAACCTGCACGGTCTCGGTACGGAAGTCGGATGGCAGCGGACGGCCGTCAGGGTGTGCGGCGAGCAGGATGCGGCGGTTTTGCAGGGCGGTCATGGATTCTCCTTTGGTCGATCGACAGCGATCGGAAACGCCAGCATAGACAAGGGCCAGTTATATAACTAGACTGAAAACGTTGATTCAGACTTTATCTCAATGTGATAGCAGACGCTTTCGAACCACAATTGCTGCGCGCTTTCGTGTCGGTCTGCCAGCAGGGCAGCCTGAGCCGCGCGGCCGACCAGGCGGGCCGGGCGCAATCGGCCCTGAGCACGCAGATCCGGCGCCTCGAACGCCTGACCGGCAAGCGCCTGCTGCACCGTACCGGGCGCGGCATGGTGCCGACCACCGACGGCGAACTGTTCCTGAGCTACGCCAACCGCATCCTGGCGCTGGGCGATGCGGCGGCGGCGCGCCTGAGCGAGCAGTCGGTCGCCGGCCTGGTGCGGGTCGGGCTGTCGGACGACATCGCGGTGACGGCGCTGCCGGCCGCGCTGGGCAGGTTGCGCCGCGCCTGTCCCGGTCTGCAACTCGAGATCTTCATCGACCATGGCGAAGCGCTGGCCACGCGCTGGCGCGACGGCGGCCTGGATATCGCGGTCGGCGTCGCTTCGGCGTTCGACCTCGATCCGCTGCATGCCTGGACCGTCGAGCTGCAGTGGGCGTGTGCGATCGACGAGCCGTTCGATCCCGATGCGCCGCTCGACCTGGTCGTGTTCGGCGAGCCGTGCGCGTAGCGCAGCGTGATGTTCGACACGCTGGCGCGCGCCGGGCGCGACTTTCGGGTCGCCTTCACCAGCCAGAACATCAGCGCGGTGACGGCGGCGGTTGAAAGCGGCCTGGGCGTGGCGCTGCTGCCGCCCGAATGCATACGCGTTGACACCATGCGTACGCTGGCACTGGCGGCGCCGGGCGAACCGCCGCTGAAGGCCAACTTCGGCCTGTTCGCTGGCGCGCGCCAGAGCGAACCGGTACGGCGCACGGTCGAACTGCTGCGGCAAAGCCTGCAAAGCGCGGTACTGCCTGATGCCGGCGCGGGCCGGGCGGCAGCAACCGCGCCGCGTACGACAGCGCCATATGACGGATAACGGATCGGCTTGCGTATAATCGCTGGAAGCTCGTTTCATATTTACTAGAAAACAACAACTCATGGCCTCATCTTCCGACAACATCAGCATGGCGGTGTTCTGCGACTTCGAAAACGTCGCACTGGGCGTGCGCGACGCCAACTACGAGAAATTCGACATCCGTCCGGTGCTCGAGCGCCTGCTGCTCAAGGGCAGCATCGTGGTCAAGAAGTCGTACTGCGACTGGGATCGCTACAAGGCCTTCAAGGCGCCGATGCACGAAGCCAACTTCGAGCTGATCGAAATCCCGCACGTGCGCCAGTCGGGCAAGAACTCGGCCGACATCCGCCTGGTGGTCGACGCGCTCGACCTGTGCTACACCAAGTCGCACGTCGACACCTTCGTGATCATCAGCGGCGACTCGGACTTTTCGCCGCTGGTGTCGAAGCTGCGCGAAAACGCCAAGCAGGTGATCGGCGTCGGCGTCAAGCAATCGACCTCCGACCTGCTGGTGGCCAACTGCGACGAATTCATCTTCTATGACGACCTGGTGCGCGAGCAGCGCCGCACGGCTGCCAAACGCGACGAACGCAAGAGCCAGCCGCAGGCGGCCAAGCGCGGCAGCGCCAGCGACGACAAGCGCAAGGAAGAACTCGAGGCGCGCAAGGTGCAGGCGCTGGAAATGGTGGTCGAGACCTTCGACGCGCTGGTATCCGAGCGCGGCGACACCGGCAAAATCTGGGCCTCGCTGCTGAAGGACACACTCAAGCGCCGCCGTCCGGAATTCTCGGAAACCTATTACGGCTTCCGCACCTTCGGCAACCTGCTGGAAGAAGCGCAGACGCGCGGGCTGTTCGAGTTCGGCCGCGATGAAAAGTCGGGTACCTATGTATACCGCAGCGCGGGCGCGGCGGCTGCCGTGCCGGCGACTGATGCTGCGATTGCCGATGCCACCCAGGCGCCGGACGCCGTGGTGCAGGACATGATCGACGCCGCGGCGCCGGTCGAAGGCACCGGCGAAGAACCGGCCAAGGAAAGCCGCCGTGGCCGTGGCGGCCGTGGCCGCAAGCAGGGTGGTCGTGGCGAAGCCCTGGCCAGCCAGGCGATTCCGGCACTGCTGGAGCCGGTGGCGCAGGAAGTCGAAGCGCCTGTGGCCGCAGCGCCGGAAACGGTGGAAACCGCACCGGCCGAGGTCGTGGAAGCGACGCCGGTGACCGTCGACGCCGAGCCGGAAGCGGCCGCGGTGGTCGAGGAAGCGCCGGCCCCGGTCAAGGAGCGCCGCCGTACGCCGCGCAAGCCGGCGGCGAAGAAGGTGGCGGCAGTGGCCGAAGCACCGGTGGCGGAAGAAGTCGTGGCCGTGCCGAGCGTCGCCGAGGTGCCGCAAGCGCCTGCCGCCAAGGCAGCGCCTGTGGTGGAGGAAGCGGCACCTGAAGCCGACGCCGCTGCCGACAGCGACGACGCCAAGCCGGCGCGCAAGAAGTCGGCCCGTCCGTCGCACAAGGCGCCGGCCCGCAAAGCCGCCCCGCGCAACCGCCGCCCGGCCAAGCCGAAGGCCGGCACCGAGAACGGCTGATCCCGGCCGTTTGACCAGGAGGCGGCGCGTGCGCCGCCTCCGCAGCACCGCTGCAATAATGGCTTCGCCTGTCCGATTGTCGGGCAGGCATTTCCGATTCGGAGCCTGCCATGCGTTTGCCTGCGCTGTTCGCCGCACCAGTGTTGTTGTTCGCCCTGAGCACGCCGGCCGCGGCGGCGCCCGCGCTATCGCCCAGCCACCCGATCGTCGGCATCTGGCGCCTCAGCCTGCCCGAACTGAGCTGTACCGAAACCTACCGCTTCCGCGCCGACGGCACCACCCTGGTCACCAGCGCGGCCGAAGTGTCCGAGAGCCGGTTTTCGATCCCCGAACGTCCCAGCGCCAAGGGGTTCTACCGGCTCGAAGACAAGATCGTCAAGGACAACGGCAAGAAGGACTGCTCCGGCGAGGTGATGGCGGTTGGTAAAAGCGTCACCAATTTCGTCCGCTTTCATCCCTCCGGCGCGCTGTTCGTGATGTGCGCCGACGAGTCGATGGAGATGTGCATCGGTCCGTTCGAGCGCGTCACCGGCGAAGAAGCGTAAGCATCGCAGGCAGGGAAGGGCGGCCGCGAACGGGAACTCCGTTTGCTGTATATTGCCGGGCAAAATAACGATTCCTCCCCGCGTCACCATGTCCCCGTTGCTCCTGTTCTGCATCCTCATCGCCTACTTCCTGCTGCTGCTCGGCGTCGCCCACGTCACCTCGCGCGGCGCCAACAACGACAGCTTCTTCATCGGTAACAAGAGCAGCAACTGGATGCTGGTCGCCTTCGGCATGGTCGGCACCACGCTGTCCGGCGTCACGTTCGTGAGCGTGCCGGGCGCGGTCGGCCTCGACGGCTTCGGCTACGCCCAGATCCTGATCGGCTACGTGCTCGGCTACCTGGCCGTGGTCTGGCTGCTGCTGCCGCTGTACTACCGGCTGCAATTGACGTCGATCTACCACTACCTCGACCTGCGCCTCGGGCGACGCGCCTACCAGAGCGGCGCCGGCTTCTTCATCATTTCGCGCCTGCTAGGCGCCACCGCGCGCCTGTACCTGGTGGTGAACATCCTGCAGGCCGTCATCCTCGACAGCCTGGGCATACCGTTCTGGATCACTACCCTGGTGGTGCTGGGCATGATCCTGATGTACACCTACCAGGGCGGCGTCAAGACCATCGTCTGGACCGATACCCTGCAGACAGGCTGCATGCTGTTCGGCCTGTTCGCCTGCGCCTGGTTCCTGCTGGGCGAACTGAACCTGTCGGTGCCGGACAGCCTCGAGCGCATGCGCGCGCAGGGCCTGGCGCATGTGTTCACTTTCGACATCGACAGCCCCAACTTCTTCCTCAAGCAGATTCTGGCAGGCGCCTTCATCACCATCGCCATGACCGGGCTCGACCAGGAGATGATGCAGAAGACGATCTCGGTGAAGACCCTGAAGGACTCGCAGAAGAACCTCTTGAGCCTGACTGCGGTGCTGGTGGTGGTGCTGCTGTCGTTCCTGTTCCTGGGCGGCCTGCTGTATCTGTACGCGCCGACCGTCGGCCTGAGTGCCAGCGGCGACAAGATCTTCCCGGCCGTGGTGATGGGGCACATGCCGGCGGCCTTGCAGATCATCTTCCTGATCGCGCTGATCTCGGCGCTGTTCCCGAGCGCGGACGGTGCGATCACGGCGCTGACTTCGTCGTTCTGCATCGACATCCTCGGCATCAAGCGGCGCAGCGACCTGAGCCAGCACGCTGCCGAGCGCCTGCGCCGCCGCGTGCATCTGGGCTTCGCCTTCCTGTTCCTGCTGCTGGTGATGGGCTTCAAGGCGGCTGATAACCCGAGCATGATCGGTGTGATTCTGAAACTGGCCGCCTACACCTATGGCCCGCTGCTGGGCCTGTTCGCCTTCGGCATGATGACGCGGCGGATGCCGATCGACCGTTTTGTACCGTTTGTCACAGTCGGCGCACCACTGCTGTGCGCAATCCTTGAGTACAATCAAGCTTACCTGCTCGGCTCTTACCGACTCGGGCTGGAATTGCTTATGGTTAACGGGGCGCTGGTGTTTGCCGGCCTGCTGGCGATTTCGCGCCGCATGCCGGCCGGCGAACGTCCGGCGGCGGCCTCTGCATAGAAACGCACAGCTGCCCGTGTTGCTTTATGTTTGCACCAACCTTCTAATGGAGTTTCGATGGCCTTCAAGCCCCTGAGTGCGCTGCGGCGCGGGTTCGTGTTCCTGTGGACCGCGCTCGACGTCACCCGCCGTACGTTCTTCAATCTGCTGTTCCTGCTGATCCTGATCGCCATCATCGCCATGTTCTTCGGCGGCGGCGTCAAGCCGATCGCCGGCAACACCGCGCTGGTGCTTGAGGTCAAAGGCGACCTGGTCGAGCAGTACGAGACCACGCTGCGCGACACCGTGCTCGACAACGTCGGCGGCGACAGCAAGCGCACCGTGCGACTGCGCGACGTGCTGCTGACGCTCGACACCGCGGCCAAGGACCCGAGCATCTCGAGCGTGGTGGTGATCCTGGACGAGATGGATGGCGGCGGCATGGCCATGCTGCGCGAGTTCGGCGCCGCGCTGGGACGCGTGAAAGCGGCGGGCAAGAAGGTGGTGGCCTGGAGCGGTCAGTACGACCAGAAGCGTTATCTGGTGGCATCGCACGCCAGCGAAGTCTATGTGCATCCGATGGGAATGGTGCTGATCGAAGGCTTCGGCGGTCGCCGCAACTATTATCGCGACGCATTGGACAAGGTTGGCGTCACGGTCAACCTGATCAAAGTCGGCACCTATAAGAGCGCGGCCGAGCCGTACATCGCCAACGGCCCGTCGCAGGCGGCGCGCGAAGCCGATGCCTACCTGTACAACGCGCTGTGGTCGGGCTACACCGGCCTGGTCGAGAAGAACCGCAAGCTGCCCGACGGCGCGCTGGCCTCGATGATCGAGAACCTGCCGCAGCGCATGGAAGCGGCCGGTGGCAACGCGGCCAAGGTGGCGCTGGACGCCAAGCTGGTCGACGGCCTGATGACGCGCGACCAGCTGCGCTCCCTGATGATCAAGCGCGGCGTCTATGAAGAAGACATCAAAAGCTTCCGCCAGGTGTCGTTCTACGACTACCTGTCGCGCCACCCGCAGCGCGCCTTTGGCGACGCGGTCGGCGTGATCGTGGCCGCGGGCTCGATCACCGATGGTTCCGGCGGCCCGGGCGTGGTCGGTGGCCGCAGCACGGCCAACCTGATCCGCCAGGCGCGCGAGGACGATTCGGTGAAAGCCGTGGTGCTGCGCGTCGATTCGCCCGGCGGCAGCGCCTACGGTTCGGAACTGATCCGGCGCGAGCTGGAACTGACGCGCGCCGCCGGCAAGCCGGTGGTGGTGTCGATGGGCAGCGTGGCGGCCTCGGGCGGCTACTGGATCTCGATGGCGGCCGACGAAGTCATCGCCGACCCGGCCACCATCACCGGCTCGATCGGCGTGTTCGCGCTGCTGCCGACCGCCGACAAGGTGGTCGACAAGCTCGGCATCCACACCGACGGCGTGACCACCACCTGGCTGGCCGACGCCTACAACCCGCTGCGCCCGCTCGACCCGCGCTTCGGCCAGCTGGTCCAAAGCAGCATCAACAACGTCTACAGCGAGTTCACCGGCAAGGCGGCGGCAGCGCGCAAGACCACGCAAGCGAAGATCGACGAAGTCGGCCAGGGCCGCGTGTGGACCGGTGCCCAGGCCAAGGAACGCGGCCTGGTCGACCGCCTGGGCAGCTACAACGATGCGTTGGCCTCGGCCGCCGGCCGCGCCAAGCTGGACAAGGATTACCGCGTGGTTTATGTCGAGCGTCCGGTGACCCGGGTCGAGCGCTTCCTGCAGATGGCGGGCGCCTCGGCGGCGCAGGCGATGACGATCCAGGTCAAGCTGGGCCTGATCGACGATGCGATCCCGGCCGGCCCGGTGACCAAGGTGGCGCAGGACATGGCCTTCCTGTCGTCGCTGAGCGATGAGCGCAAGCCGTTTGCGGCGGTGGTGCATTGCCTGTGCGGCGAGCTCTAAGTTATGTAGCGACTTTGTAACCGAATCATACAAAGTGACAACGGGCGCGGAGGATTTCCGCGCCCGTTTTGCGTTTACGTCGTTCATTCGGCAGCGAACGGTGTAAATCGGCGTTAAGCGTCGGCCGCCGGGCTAGTTTAGTGGCTAATTATTGGACAACTCAGTGTACGTTACGAAACATATCGTTGGAAAGGCCCATGCTAAAGTCATTGTGAGCCGTATTGTGCAATTGGCATACATATCGAACGAACAAGGACAAGCATGGACCAGCATTCCCCGATCACTCCTCCTGGCACCCGACCCGCGCGCACCCGCCGCAACCGCATCGTCGGCAGCGTCATCGCCGTGCTGGCGATGGTGGCGCTCGGCTGGCTGGCCTGGTCGCTGACGCATCAGCCGGCCGGGCCTGGCGTCGGCCCGGGCGGCGCAGGGGCGGGCAGGGGTGCCGGTGGTCCCGGCGGCGGGGGCCCGGGCGGCGGTGGGCCCGGTGGCGGGCGTGGCGGCCCGGCCACCACGGTCGGTGTCGCTACCGCCGAGACGGCGGATATCCCGGTCACGCTCGACGCACTCGGCACCGTGGTCGCGGCGGCCACCGCCACCGTGCGCCCGCAGGTATCCGGCGTGGTCCAGAAAATTCATTTCACCGAAGGCCAG
Organism: Massilia sp.; assembly: GCF_031995545.1. Taxonomy (GTDB): domain Bacteria; phylum Pseudomonadota; class Gammaproteobacteria; order Burkholderiales; family Burkholderiaceae_D; genus Telluria. The sequence goes on along the minus strand of NZ_DAMAGA010000002.1, from coordinate 36,624 downwards.
CTGGTGAAACCCGGCCAGGTGCTGGCCACGATCGACCCGCGCCCGTTCGAGATGGCGCTGCTGCAGGCGCGCGGCCAGCGCCAGCGCGACGAAGCGCAGCTGGAAAGCGCACGCGTGATCCTGGGCCGCTACCGCACCCTGCTGGAACAGGACTCGATCGCGCGCCAGGAAGTCGACACCCAGGCCGCGCTGGTCAAGCAGTTGGAAGGTACCGTCATGACCGACAAGGCGGCCGAAGGCACCGCCCAGCTGAACCTGGGTTACGCCACGGTGCGCGCCCCGATCGGCGGCCGGGTCGGCCTGCGCACGGTGGACGTCGGCAACCTGGTCGGCAGCGGCGACGCCAATGGCATCGCCGTGATCACCCAGCTGGCGCCGATCGACGTCGAATTCGCGGTCCCGCAAGACAATCTGCCGCTGCTGCAGCAGCGCATCGCACAGAACGCCAAGCTGCCGGCCACCGCGCTGGACCGCACCCGCACCGAGAACCTGGCCGTCGGCAGCTTCATCGCCCTCGACAACCAGGTCGACACCCAGACCGGCACCGTGCGTGCCAAGGCGCGCTTCGCCAACGGCGACGCCAAGCTGTTCCCGAGCCAGTTCGTGAACCTGCGCCTGACCGTCAACAACATCCCCGACGCGGTAATGGTGCCGGTGACGGCGCTGCGCCACGGCGCCAACGGCGACTTCGTGTACGTGCTCAACCCACAGGCGCGTACCGTCTCTCTGCGCAATGTGACGCGCGGCGAATCGACGGTGGACAAGGTGCAGATCCGCACCGGGCTGAGGGCGGGAGAGCAGGTGATTACCGAAGGCGCGGACCGGTTGCGCGATGGTGCCAGTGTGGTACTGCCGGGCGATAAGCCGGCCGGTGCGCGCGGGCAGGGTGGACAGGGCGGTCGCCAGGGGCAGGGCGCGGCGCAGGGCGAAGGCCAACGTCAAGGCCGTCCGGCGCAGGGAGCGCAGCAATGATGTTGTGGTTCCCTGGTCATGCCGGCGCCGGATCCGCCGCACCGCATGAGGCCCACGCATGAGCCCATCCGCCCCGTTCATCCAGCGCCCGGTCGCCACGGCCCTCCTGATGCTGGCCATCGTCCTCTCGGGCCTGGTCGGCTACCGCTTCCTGCCGCTGTCCGCGCTGCCGCAGGTCGACTTCCCGACCATCCAGGTCCAGACCCTGTACCCCGGCGCCAGCCCGGAAGTGATGGCGCGCACCGTCACCGCACCGCTGGAGCGCCAGTTCGGCCAGATGGCAGGCCTCACGCGCATGAGTTCGACCAGCGCCTCGGGCGTCTCGATCGTCACCCTGCAGTTCGGCCTCGGCGAAACCCTCGACGTGGCCGAGCAGGAAGTGCAGGCCGCGATCAATGCGGGCGGCTCACTGCTGCCGACCGACCTGCCGGCGCCGCCGGTGTACGCCAAGGTCAATCCGGCCGATGCGCCGGTGCTGACCCTGGCCATCACTTCCGACACGCTGCCGCTGACCGAAGTCCAGAACCTGGTCAACACGCGCCTGGCGCTGAAGATCAGCCAGGTGTCGGGCGTCGGGCAAGTGTCACTGTCCGGCGGCCAGCGTCCCGCAGTCCGTATTCAGGCCGATACCGAGGCGCTGGCCTCGTACGGCCTGGGCCTCGACTCGCTGCGCACCGCGATCACCTCGGCCAACGCCAACAGCGCCAAGGGCAGCTTCGACGGCCCCACGCGTTCGTACGCGATCAACGCCAACGACCAGCTGGTCACGGTGCCCGACTACCAGAACCTGATCGTCGCCTACCGTAACGGCGCCCCGGTGAAGCTCACTGAAGTGGCGCGCGTGGTCGACAGCGCCGAGAACGTGCGCCTGGGTGCCTGGGCCAATATGAAGCCGGCCATCATCCTCAACGTCCAGCGCCAGCCGGGCGCCAACGTGATCGCCACCGTCGATGCGATCAAGGCGCGCCTGCCCGAATTGCAGGCCGGCCTGCCGACCGCCCTGCGCATGGACGTGCTGAGCGACCGCACCGCCGGCATCCGCGCCTCGGTGCACCACGTGCAGCTCGAACTGGTGCTGGCGGTGGTGCTGGTGGTGCTGGTGATCTTCGCCTTCCTGCATAGCCTGCGCGCGACCGTGATCGCCAGCCTGTCGGTGCCGATCTCGCTGATCGGCAGCTTCGGCGTGATGTACCTGCTCGGCTACAGCCTGAACAACCTGTCATTGATGGCCTTGACCATCGCCACCGGCTTCGTGGTCGACGATGCGATCGTCATGATCGAGAACATCGCACGCTACATCGAAGAAGGCGAGAAGCCGATGGCGGCCGCCATCAAGGGCGCGGCGCAGATCGGCTTCACCATCATCTCGCTGACCGTGTCGCTGATCGCGGTGCTGATCCCGCTGCTGTTCATGGGCGATGTGGTGGGACGGCTGTTCCGCGAATTCGCGGTGACGCTGGCGATCACGATCCTGATCTCGGCGGTGGTGTCCCTGACGCTGGTGCCGATGATGTCGGCGCGCTGGCTGCGTAGCCATGAACAGGAAAAGCCGAGCCGTTTCGCCGTCAAGTTCCAGGCCTTTTTCGATCGCGTGATCGAGAAATATGACGTGGCGCTGGGCTGGGTGCTGGCGCGCCAGGGCCTGACGCTGCTGGTGGCGCTCGGCACGCTGGTGCTGACCGCGCTGCTGTGGATGGTCATCCCGAAAGGCCTGTTCCCGACCCAGGACACCGGCCAGCTGCAGGCCCGCGTGCAGGCGCGCCAGTCGATCTCGTACACCGACATGGCGAAATTGCAGCAGGAAGCGGCGCGCCAGATCATGGCCGACCCCGAGGTCGCCTCGGTCGCTTCCTATGTCGGCGTCGATGCCGCCAACAACTCCATGCTGCACACCGGCACCATGCTGATCAACCTGAAGGCCGACCGCGGCAACCAGGACGAGATCATGACCCGCCTGCGCAAGCGTGTGGCCAACGTCGCCGGCCTGACGCTGTTCCTGCAGCCGACCCAGGACCTGACCATCGACGCCGAAAGCGGCCCGACCCAATACCGGCTGTCGATCGAAGGCGCCGACAGCGAAACCGTCAACGAGTGGGCGCGCAAGCTCACCCAGAAGCTGGGCAGCGTGCCCGAGGTGCGCAATGCCGTCACCGACGCCGGCGCGGTGGGCGCCGCCGCCTTTGTCGACATTGACCGCGACACCGCCTCGCGCCTGTCGATCACCGCATCGGCCATCGACGACGCCCTGTACAGCGCGTACGGCCAGCGCATCGTCTCGACCATCTTCACCGAGACCAACCAATACCGCGTGATCCTGGAAGCGCAGCAGGACGAAGCGATGTCGCTCGACGCCCTGAGCCGCCTGCAGCTGCGCACCGGTTCCGGTTCGCCCACGCCGCTGTCGGCGATCGCCACCGTCAGCGAGCGTGCCGCGCCGCTGCAGATCAACCACGTGGCGCAGTACCCGGCCGCCACTGTCGGTTTCGATACCGCGTCCGGCGCATCGCTGGGCCAGGCCGTGAATGCGATCCGCGCCGCCGCCGAAGAGCTCAAGCTGCCGCCATCGGTGAGCATGACCTTCCTCGGCGCCTCGGGCGCCTACGAAGCTTCGCTGTCGAACCAGCTGTGGCTGATCCTGGCCGCGGTGGTGTGCGTCTACATCGTCCTCGGCGTGCTCTATGAAAGCTACATCCACCCGCTGACCATCCTGTCGACGCTGCCGTCGGCCGGCGTCGGCGCGCTGCTGGCGCTGTGGGTCAGCGGCCAGGGGCTGGGTGTGATCGGCATCATCGGCATCATCCTCCTGATCGGCATCGTCAAGAAGAACGCGATCATGATGATCGACTTCGCGATCGAGGCCGAGCGCGAGCAGGGCAAGTCGCCGCTCGACGCGATCCGCCAAGCCGCGCTGCTGCGCTTCCGTCCGATCCTGATGACGACGCTGGCGGCGCTGTTCGCGGCGGTGCCGCTGATGCTGGGCTGGGGCGAGGGCGCCGAACTGCGCCGGCCGCTGGGCCTGGCCATCTTCGGTGGCCTGATCCTGAGCCAGCTGCTGACGCTGTTCACCACGCCGGTGATCTATCTGGCGTTCGACCGTACCGCGCGGCGCTGGACCGGCAAGGCTCCGCATAAAACTGAACAGGCGGGCGCATGAACCTGTCGGCTCCTTTCGTCCGGCGTCCGATCGCCACGGTCCTCTTGACACTGGGCCTGGCGCTGGCCGGCATCGCCGCCTTCTTCGTGCTGCCGGTGTCGCCGCTGCCGCAGGTCGACTATCCGACCATTTCGGTATCGGCCTCGCTGCCGGGTGGCAGCCCGGAGACCATGGCGTCGAGCGTGGCCACGCCGCTCGAACGAAGACTAGGCGTGATCGCGGGCGTCAACGAGATGACTTCGAGCAGCAGCACCGGCTCGACCCGCATCAACCTGCAGTTCGAACTGAATCGCAAGATCGATTCGGCCGCGCGCGAAGTGCAGGCCGCGATCAACGCCGCGCGCGCCGACCTGCCGGCCACGCTGCGCAGCAACCCGACCTATCGCAAGGCCAATCCCTCCGACGCGCCGGTGATCATCCTGGCGCTGACCTCCAAGACCCGCACCCCGGGCCAGATCTACGAGGCGGTGTCGAACCTGGTGCAGCAGCGCCTGGCCCAGGTGCCGGGCGTGGGCGAAGTCGAGATCGGCGGCGGCTCGCTGCCGGCGGTGCGCGTCGAGCTGGTGCCATATTCGATGAACCGCTATGGCGTCTCGAGCGAAGACGTGCGCGCCGCGATCCAGGCCAGCAATCCGAACCGCCCGAAAGGCGAGATCGTCGACGGCGGCAACCGCCTGCAGATCTATTCGCAGCCCGCCACCAGTGGCGACGGCCGCACCGCCGCCGACTACCGTGACCTGGTGGTGGCCTGGCGCGACGGCGCCGCGGTGCGCCTGTCCGATGTGGCGCAGGTGTTCGATGGACCCGAGAACATCAATACGCTGGGCCTGTTCAACGGCGAGCCGGCGGTGATCGTGCTGGTCACGCGCCAGCCGGCCGCCAACGTGATCGAAACCGTGGACGGCGTGCGCGACCTGCTGCCGACGCTGCAGGCGCAGCTGCCGGGCGACATCAACCTGGCGGTGGCCTCGGACCGCACCAACTCGATCCGCGCCTCGCTGCACGAGATCGAGTTCACCCTGATCCTGTCGATCGTGCTGGTGGTGCTGGTGGTGAGCGTGTTCCTGCGCAGCTTGCGCGCCACCGTGGTGCCGGCGGTGGCCACCGTGGTCTCGCTGCTGGGCACCTTCGGCGTGATGTGGATGCTCGGCTTCTCGCTCAACAACCTGTCGCTGATGGCGCTGACGGTGGCCGCCGGCTTTGTGGTCGACGACGCCATCGTGGTATTGGAAAACACCGCGCGTCATATCGAGAACGGCATGGACCGCATGCAGGCGGCGCTGCTCGGCGCGCGCGAGGTCGGCTTTACGGTGCTGTCGATTTCGCTGTCGCTGGTGGCGGTGTTCATTCCACTGCTGTTCATGGGTGGGCAGGTGGGACGGCTGTTCCGCGAATTCGCGGTGACGCTGTCGGCGGCGGTGATGATCTCGCTGGTGATTTCATTGACCACCACGCCGATGATGTGCGCCTGGCTGCTGCGCAAGGAAGACAAGGAAAAGAAGCCGGGCCGCCTGGCACGCTGGTCGGAGAACGGTTTCGGCCGCATCCTGCGTGTGTATGAGCACGCACTGGACTGGGCGCTGGACAGCAAACTGCTGGTGATGATCATCCTGCTGTTCACGGTGGCGCTCAACGTGTATTTGTTTTCAAGCGCGCCAAAAGGCTTCTTCCCGCAGCAGGATTCGGGCCAGATGAACGGCGGCATCCGCGCCGACCAGAGCATCTCGTTCCAGGCCATGCAGCAGAAGCTGCGCCAGCTGGTCGAGATCATCCGCAAGGACCCGGCGGTGGATACCGTGGTCGCCTTTACCGGCGGCGGGCGCGCCGGCGGTGGCTTCATGTTCGTCAACCTTAAACCCGTGGACGAGCGCGACGTCGCGGCCCAGGCCGTGATCGCGCGCCTGCGTCCGCAGCTGGCGAAAGTCACCGGCGTCACCATCTTCCTGAATCCGGTGCAAGACCTGCGCATGGGCGGGCGTTCCAGCAACTCCACCTACCAGTACACGCTCAAGAGCGACAATGCCGAAGACCTGAAGCAGTGGGCCAGCCGCCTGGCCGAATCGATGAAGGCGCAGCCGGCGCTGGTCGATGTCGATACCGACCAGGCCGAGAACGGCGTCGAGACCTTCGTCACCATCGACAAGGAGACCGCCTCGCGCCTGGGCATCAGCACGCGCGACGTCACCAATGCGCTGTACAACGCCTTCGGCCAGCGCCAGGTGGCGAACATCTACGATGAACTGAACCAGTACCACGTGGTGATGGGCGTGGCGCAGCGTTATGCGCTGTCGCCGGAAGCGCTGCGCGACGTGTACGTGCCGGCGCGCGGCAACAGCGCCAGCACCACCACGGCGTCGAGCGGCACGGGAACGAGTGTTGCCACCGGCACCATCGGCACCCCGGCCGCCACCGGCAGCGCGGGCGCGGGCGCCTCGACGTCGAACCTGACCGCCGCGCGCGACCCGTCCGCCGGCCAGGCGCTGGCCAGCAGCGCCGCCACCATGGTGCCCTTGATGTCGGTGGCGAAGTTCGCCGAGAGCTCGACCCCGACCTCGGTCAGCCACCAGGACGGCGAGCTGGCCACCACCGTGTCGTACAACCTGGCCGAAGGCTTCAACATGGCCGACGGCGAAGCGGCGGTGCGCCAGGCCGAAGCCGACATCGGCATGCCGAGCAATGTACGCGGCAGCTTCCAGGGCCAGGCGCGCGCGGCGCAGGAGTCGAACGAAGAGCAGCCGATGCTGATCGCGGCCGCGATCATCGTCATCTACATCGTGCTCGGCATCCTGTACGAAAGCCTGGTGCATCCGGTGACGGTGCTGTCCACGCTGCCGTCGGCCGGCGTCGGCGCGGTGCTGGCGCTGCTCTTGTTCAAGATGGAGTTCTCGATCATCGCCTTGATCGGGGTGTTCCTATTGATCGGCATCGTCAAGAAGAACGCGATCCTGATCATCGACTTCGCGCTCGAAGCCGAGCGCGCGCGCGGCCTCTCGGCCATGGAGGCGGTGCGCGAAGCCTGCATGCTGCGCTTCCGTCCGATCCTGATGACGACCCTGGCCGCGGCGCTGGGGGCGCTGCCGCTGGCGATCGGCTTCGGCGAAGGCTCCGAGCTGCGCCGTCCGCTGGGCATCGCCATCATCGGCGGCCTGATCGCCAGCCAGCTGCTCACGCTGCTCACCACGCCGGTGGTCTACGTCCTGATGGACAAGCTGCGCACCAAGAAGCCGGGCGAAGCAGCCCTGACCCGCCATCCCCACCAGGACGACGGTCCGTCCCTAGCGAAAACCTGATCTCTATGCGAAATACTGTTCCTTATCGTCTGACCCTTCTCGCCGTCGCTGCCGCCATTGCCGGCTGCACGGTGGGGCCGACCTACCAGCGTCCCGAGCCGCTGCAAGCCGGCACGCTGCCGGCCAACTTCAAGGAGCTCGCCGGCTGGGTGCCGGCCGCGCCGGCCGATGCGCTCGAACGCGGCCCGTGGTGGACCTTGTTCGCCGATCCGGAACTGGATCGCCTGGCGGCCCAGGTCGAGACCGCGAACCAGAACGTGGCGGTGGCGGTGGCCAATTACGCACAGTCGCGCGCCCTGGTGGCGCAGCAGCGCGCCTCGCTGTTCCCGGTGGTGTCGCTCAGCGCCGGCGCCGACCGTGCCGGTGGCGGCGAGCGCAGCGCCGACAATGCTTACCGGGTGCAGATCGGGGCCAGCTGGGAGCCGGACGTGTTCGGCCGCCTGCGTAATGCAGTCACGGTATCCGAAGCGAACGCGCAAGCTACCGCCGCCGACCTGGCCAGCGCGCGCCTGGCGGCCCAGGGCGAACTGGCCATCAACTACTTCTCGCTGCGCCAGACCGACGCCCAGCGCGAGATGCTGGCCTCGACCATCGAAGGCTACGAACGGGTGCTGCAGATTACCTCGAACCGTTTCGCGGCCGGGGTCTCGGCGCGCTCCGACGTGCTGCAGGCCCAGACCCAGCTTGCCACCGCGCGCAGCGACGCGCTCGGCCTGGAGCGCCAGCGCGCCCAGCTCGAACATGCGATCGCGGTGCTGGTCGGGCGCGCGCCGTCCGACTTCTCGATCGCCCCCGCGCCGTGGCAGGTGGCGGTGCCGGAGGTGCCGGCCGGGGTGCCGTCGACGCTGCTGCAGCGCCGTCCCGACATCGCCGCGGCTGAACGCGACGTGGCGGCGGCGAATGCCGACATCGGCATCGCGCGCTCGGCCTACTTTCCCAACTTCGGCCTGAGCGCGGCCTACGGCAACACTACCAGCCGCGTGGGTGATCTGTTCTCGGCCTCCGCCGCGGCCTGGTCGTTCGGCCTGTCGGCGGCGCAGACCCTGTTCAATGCCGGCGCCACCCGCGCCAGCGTGGAAGGGGCCGAAGCCAGGCATCAAGCAACGGTCGCGCGCTACCGCCAGGTGGTGCTCGATTCTTTTGCCGATGTCGAGAACCAGCTGGCGGCGACGCGCGTGCTGTCCCAGCAGCAGGTGCTGCGCGCCGAGGCGGCGCAAGCGGCGGGGATGGTCGAAGAGCAGATCCTGAACCGCTACAAGGCGGGGCAGGTGAGCTACACCGAGGTGGTGCAGGCCCAGGTCACGGCGCTGAATGCGCGGCGCAACCTGGTGCAGGTGCAGGCCGACCGCCAGACGGCGGCGGTGGCGCTGATCCAGTCGCTGGGCGGCGGCTGGAACGAGGCGGCGCTGGTTCAATAAACTTAGTAGAGCACGACCGAGCGGATCGATTCGCCCGACTTCATCAGGTCGAAGCCTTCGTTGATGCGTTCCAGCGGCAGGCGGTGCGTGATCAGGTCGTCGATATTGAGCTTGCCTTCCATGTACCAGTCGACGATCTTCGGCACGTCGGTGCGCCCGCGCGCGCCACCGAAGGCCGAGCCCTTCCATTCGCGCCCGGTCACCAGCTGGAACGGGCGGGTGGCGATCTCGGCGCCGGCTTCGGCTACGCCGATGATGAACGACTGGCCCCAGCCTTTATGGGTGCACTCGAGCGCCTGGCGCATGGTGGTGGTGTTGCCGATGCATTCGAAGCTGTAGTCGGCGCCGCCGTCGGTGATCTGGACGATGGCGTCGACCACGTTGCCGGCCGCATTGTCGTCCATCCTCGGATTGATGAAGTGGGTCATGCCGAACCTGCGCGCCATGTCTTCCCGTGCCGGGTTGATGTCGACCCCGATGATCTTGTCGGCGCCGACCATCTTGGCCGCCTGGATCACGTTCAGGCCGATGCCGCCCAGGCCGAACACCACCACGTTGGCGCCGGCTTCGACCTTGGCCGAGAACAGCACCGCGCCGACACCGGTGGTGACGCCGCAGCCGATGTAGCAGACCTTGTCGAACGGCGCGTCCTCGCGGATTTTCGCCAGCGCGATCTCCGGCACCACGATGTAGTTGGAAAAGGTCGAAGTGCCCATGTAGTGGAACAGCGGCTTGCCGTCGAGAGAGAAACGGGACGTAGCGTCGGGCATCAGGCCACGGCCTTGGGTCGAGCGGATCGCCTGGCACAGGTTGGTCTTGCGCGACAGGCAGAATTTGCACTGGCGGCATTCCGGCGTGTACAGCGGAATGACGTGGTCGTCCTTTTTGAGGGTGGTCACGCCGGGGCCGACATCGACCACCACGCCCGCGCCTTCATGTCCCAGGATGGCCGGGAACAGGCCTTCGGGGTCGGCGCCCGACAGGGTGTAGTAATCGGTGTGGCAGATGCCGGTGGCTTTCAGTTCCACCAGCACTTCGCCCGCGCGTGGGCCCTGCAGATCGACTTCTTCGATGGTCAGGGGGGCGCCGGCGCGCCATGCTACTGCTGCTTTGGTCTTCATGGGTTGTTCGTGTCGAGTCAAATGGAATGACGCGATTCTGGCGCCGCCGTCGCGCGGGCGCCAGGGCAGGGCCGGAGAATGGCAGGATTTGGTGCAATAATGACCGGATCGTCAGTCTGCCGCGTTTCTCTCCATGCACCGATCCATCATCAAGGCGGCCATCACCGTCGACATCATCGTCTACCCCGGCTTCAAGGCCATGGAAGCGATCGGACCGATGTCGGTGTTCGAGTACGCCAACCTGCACCTGCAGCGGCGCGGCAAGCCGGCCGGCTACGATGTGCGCATCGCCTCGGAACGCGTCGGACCGGTGCGCTCGGACACCCTGATGTCGCTCGATGCCACCAAGGTGTTTGACGCGCTGGCCCTGCCGGACAACGCGATCATTGTCGGTGCGCGCCACATCGATGCAGCGCTGGCCGAAGGACAGGCGCTGGTGGAGTGGGTGGCCGCCGCCGCGCCGCGCATCGGCCAGCTCACGGCGCTGTGCTCGGGCGCGCTGTTCCTGGCCGCGGCAGGGGTGCTGGACGGCCAGCGCGCCACCACCCACTGGAGCGTGGCCGAGCGCCTGCGCACGCAGTATCCGGCGGTCGAGGTCGATGCCGACGCCATCTTCATCCGCTCGGGGACCATCTGGACTTCGGCCGGCGTGACCGCCGGGATCGACCTGGCGCTGGCGCTGGTGGAACGCGATTTCGGCCGCGAGCTGGCGCTCGAGGTCGCGACGGAGATGGTGGTGTTCCTGAAGCGTCCCGGCGGCCAGTCGCAGTTCAGCGCGCACCTGCTCAGCGAACGCACGGCGCGGCCGAACATCCGTGAATTGCAGGCCTGGATCCTGGATAACCTGCACCAGCGCCTGCCGGTGGCCGAGCTGGCCGAGAAGGCGATGATGAGCGAGCGCCATTTTGCCCGCGTGTTCCAGCAGGAAGCCGGGATGAGCACCCAGGAATTCATCGAGGCCAGCCGCTTCGAGCGCGCCACCCGGCTGCTGGCCAGTCTCGACCTGCCGCTCAAGACGGTGGCCGCGCGCGCCTGCTTTCACGACGAAGCGCACATGCGGCGCGTGTTCATGAAAAAACTCGGCATCACGCCCAAGATGTACCGCGAGCGCTTCGTCACCACCGGCGTCGGCGCCGAAGCGGCAGCGTGACCACGTGCGGCCATGCCGCGGGCATATAATGCCGCTATCTGATGCAGGACTGACGCTATGAAAAAATGGATCGATCGTATGCTGGGCGGGGATGACAAGGCGGCGCGCAGCGAAGCGCCGGCCGCCGCCGAACCCGGGGCCGACGCGGAGCAACTGTCCCTGGAAGTCGACGCCGCCTATTACCGCTGGCTGACCGCGTCCAGCGGCTACCAGGCCACGCCGGAGGCCGAGGAACACATCCTCGACCTGGTGCGCACGCTGGCGGCCGACCCGGCGGCGGCCGCCGGCCTGGTACCGCGTATCCCGGAACTGATTCCGCAACTGCTGCGCGACCTGGCCGACGACAACGTTTCGGCCGGCGACCTGGCGCGCCAGGTCGAGCGCGACCTGGTGCTGGTGGCCGAGGTGATCCGCGAAGCCAACAGCGCCTATTACCGGCCGCTGCAGCCGGTCAAGTCGCTCGACGCTGCGCTGATGATGATCGGCCAGAACGGCCTGCGCATGCTGCTGGCGCGTATCGCCTTCCGTCCGCTGATCCAGATGCAGGAGGGCGGCTTCGCGCGCCAGGCGGCGCCGACGATCTGGAACCAGTCCGAGAAATGCGCGCTGGCGGCCAGCCTGATGGCGCCCGGCCTGGGCGCCGGCGTGTTCGAATCCTACCTGGCCGGCCTGATGCAGAACCTGGGACTGATCGTGGCGCTGCGCCTGGCGGGCCGCGCCAGCGACGAGGGCAAGATTCCCGGTTCGAGCGAATTCGGCCGGCGCCTGTTCGACGTCAGCCGCCAGCTGTCGGCCACCATCGCCGGACACTGGGAATTTCCGCAGGACGTGGTGGACGGCATCGCCGGCGTCGGCCGTCTCGATGCCACCGCGCTGTCCGGCGCGCTGGAGCGCGGCGACCAGATCGCCAAGCTGCGCCTGCTGCTTGACGCCCACGTGGTGGACGAGGACGACGTGCTGGTATCTGGCAGCCTGGATAATTTCGAGCGGCGCTGCCTGGGCAAGCTGGGCGCGCTGGACGGCGCCGGCTGAAGAATCGGCCGCGCGGCCGGGCTTTGTGAGGAGATCGCCATGAGGATGAGCACCGAACACCTGAAGCAGCTGCGCGAAGCCAAGCGGCTGCTGGAAAACCCCGGCCTGGCCGCCCGCATGAGCAACCTGGTCGGCTCGCCGATCGAGTCGGCCATCGACCGTCTGCCGGCGTCGTGGCAAAAGCGCGTCGGCAGCGCCACCGAGAACGCGCTGCAGCACGCGATGCGCGGCGCGCTGTTCACCCTGGGCGACGATGAACAAAAGACCGCGTCACCGCGCCTGCACAAATTCGCGGCCAGCGTTTCGGGCGGCGTCGGCGGGGCGTTCGGTTTGCCCGGTCTGCTGGTCGAGCTGCCGCTGTCGACAGTGATCATGCTGCGCTCGATCGCCGACATCGCGCGCGCCAACGGCGAAGCGCCGGGCGAGGCCGCCACCCAGATCGAATGCCTGCGCATCCTGGCGCTGGGCGGGCCGAGCGACGGCGACGACGCCGCCGAATCGGGATATTTTGCGATGCGCATCGCGCTGGCGCGCGCCGTGACCGAGGCCACCCAGGCGCTGGCGGCCAAGTCAGTGAATGTGGCCACCGCGCCGGCGCTGCTGCGCCTGATCGCGGTGGTGGCCGCGCGCTTTCAGGTGCATGTGACGCAGAAGGCCGCCACCATGATGGTGCCGGCGCTGGGTGCGGTCGGCGGCGCGACCATCAACCTGCTGTTCATGGACCACTTCCAGAACATGAGCCGCGGCCACTTCGCGCTGCGCCGGCTGGAGCGCGAGTACGGTGAGGCGCTGGTGCGGCGCCAGTACCATGCGATCACGCCTGATCGTGCGCCGGCGGCGCTGGCGGGCTTGCTGGCCTGAGCGCGGTTGTGCCCAGCTAACAGGCGCTGGCCTTACTGAGAGCGGAGCGCATTCCTGCGCCAGGCCTTATTCGTCGAGCTTGATCACCGCGAACGTTACGGTCTTCAGCGCTGCACCCGGCCGCCAGGGCGGGTTGATGACCGAGATGTCGTGGATGCCCATGCGTCCAAAATCCTCCAGCGAGTAGGTCCAGCCGAGTACCTTCGGGTCGTCACGGTAGAGCTTCTGGTAGCGCTCTTCCTGGCCCAGCGTGACGTAATCCGCGCGCACGCCGAGCGCTTTTAGATAGGCTTGTTCCTTGACGGCGTCGCCTTTGATCGACGCGGTCATCTGATCGATCAGCGTCTGGCATTCCTTCGGCGGCATCGCGTCGAGCATCTTTTTTGTGGATTCGCCGTAGCTGAAGCTCGTGCTGCTCAAACCACCGTGCAGACCAATGACGGCAAAGTTGCTGACCACCTTATGCGCCCCCGCCGGGAACACGTAGTTGGCGCAGGACGAAAGACAATACTCCAGCACCTTGATGTCGAGCTTGTGGTCGTGGACCCACTGGCCCAGCGCCATGCCCTCAGTGGTCGGCCCGCCCTTGCTTCGGATCGCCAGCGTGTCCGGTTTGTCCTTCAGGCTGTCGTACAAGGCGAACAGTTTGGCATTAGCCTGTTCGTCGAGCGGACCGACATAATGTAGTCCACTTTGATCGTGAAAGACCTGGGTGGTGTTGGCCGCGCAGACCATGGAAGAGACGAACAGGAGCGGCAGCACAAAGGGGAGGGCGATCGGACGCATCGATAGGGCCATAACGAAGAGGAAGAGCGATTTTAACAAGCGCACTTTGGCCCAAGCTCACCAAATGTCACGTCGCAGGTCGATCAAGCTATCCGTTACTGACTAACGCATTCTGCGCTCAAGGCTTTCGAAACACGATCGCATGCTGGATCGGCAGCGACTTGATGCTGCGTTCCCATTTCAGGCCATGTGCCGTGGCTTCGCGCCGTATCTGCGTCTCGCTCATCTTGTGCAGTGGCTTGATCGCGACTGCCGGATCCTCGGCGCGATATTCGACGAAGACGACACGCCCACCCGGCTTGAGGGCGGCGACGATGCTGTCGAGGACTTCCGCGGGATAGGCGAGCTCGTGATAGACATCGACCATGATTGCCAGGTCAACGCTGGACGGCGGCAGTTTGACGGTGGTTTCGCTGCCCAGCACCGAGACCACGTTGCGCACGCCGCGCTTTGCCATCTGGCTGTCGAGCATGCGAATCATTTCCGGCTGCACGTCGACTGCATACACACGTCCGCCGGGCCCGACCTTTTTCGCCAGCTGCCAGGTGTAGTAGCCGGTGCCGGCGCCGATATCGGCCACCGTCATGCCGGGTGCCAGCGCAAGTTCCCGCAACAGCAATTCGGGCCGCTCCTCGTGTGCGCGGCTCTCGCGCTCGAGCCATTGCGCGCCTTCCCATCCCATCACGCCAGCGATCTCGCGGCCCATGTAGCGTTTGCCGATGCCATCCGGGCTGGGCGCGATGCGTTCATAGCGCGTATCGGCGGCCACTGGCTGTGCTACGGCGTCGATACTGGCGGATGACAGTAGCGTCAGTGCCGACAGGCAAGCCAGTAAGATGGGTAGCGTACGTCGGGTGGGGCAGGTGCGGCAATTGCTTGAGTGGTTGCGGCGCATGATCGGTTTCCGTATGAAGTCGCTGCCTGTAATGGCGTTGGCATGCTTGCCGTGAATCAGAATGATCAGTGTAGCTGCGTTGGCTATCTGACGCGCGTTTGCTACGGCCGGATTTTCTACATCGCTAGAAAGGCGTTGATCGACTTTCCCGTGACGATTGGCATCGAACGATGTACGCTATTGACAAGGGCTCAGCGAATTTGCGAATCGAGCCCGGCTTGTGACTCTTAGGCTGTTCATCGGGTCTTCTCCGGTGAGAACCAACCCGTTGTGACAGTATGCAAGTCTTCTGGGTTGGTTCCCACTTACGATGAGTTTAACTACCAAATTCGGCCAAAAGCGGAATAGTTTCTTATCACGCGCAGCATTATTTTTTAGACCGTATGGATATTGACGAAGCGACGTGAACCCTCCTTCTCAAGCTGAAAGCGAGGGTAGAAGCAGGTGGAGACGGGTACATGTACGGAGATCGCAGCAAGGCGATCCAAGATATTGATGCGATCCTGGCCTCCCCGTCTACGGGTGGCGTAAGGTCTATAATTTTGCCAACAGCAAATCTCCAAGAGCTTTCCATGGAGTGCGGCTGGGGAAGTGAATTCAATGACCTTGCGGCTGAGCTTGAAGAAATTTGGAGTTAGGCCAAAGGACAGACATCTGACTAGCACGCCGAAAGCCTTCCAAAACTTCCGCTTTGGATTGCAAGCGACTGTCTCTCACCTGCTTGCAACGCTACCGCGGCGCACTTCATTATCGGAAGTGATTAGTACACAACACATTGCCGACG
This sequence comes from Massilia sp., assembly GCF_031995545.1. Taxonomy (GTDB): domain Bacteria; phylum Pseudomonadota; class Gammaproteobacteria; order Burkholderiales; family Burkholderiaceae_D; genus Telluria. The sequence continues at coordinate 21,161 of NZ_DAMAGA010000002.1, read as the reverse complement.
CGTTGCATTAAACATTAATTGCAAAAGCAGTAAGCGGTGGCGATTGGCCCGCTCACGGCGCAGGGCAGATGCGATTACGCCCACTCTCCTTAGCCGTGTACAGCATCGCATCGGCCCGCAGGAACAATTCGTTTTCACTGCGCTGTTCCGGAAAACCCGCCAGCCCACCGCTGAACGAGAAGCAGCGCGTCTCGGCGCGCCCGACCTGGAACGCGATCGCGCCGAAGGCCTGGCGCATCGCATCCAGCCGCTGCCACGCCGCCGGCAAAGTGCAATCCCAGAACACCGCCACGAACTCCTCGCCGCCGAAGCGGCTGAGCAGGTCGCGCTCGCCCATGTGCGGCGCCAGCGACAGGCACAGGCGCTTGATCACGATGTCGCCGAAGTGGTGGCCCCAGGTGTCGTTGATGGTCTTGAACTTGTCGATGTCGATCACGGCGAAGGCCAGCGGCTTGTTCTCCTGCGTGGCCTGGCGGATCAGGTCCTGCGTCTTGCGCTGCAGCCCGATCTTGTTCAACAGGCCGGTGGCGCGGTCCTTGCCGATCAGGTCCTTGTTGACGCGGATCTTGCCGGCGCGGTTGACCAGTTGCGCGGTGAGCAGATCAAGGTCGCTGCGGTGCAGAATGGCGTCGAAGCCGCTCGCCAGCGCGCGCCGGGTGAGGGCGGGGTCCGGGCTGCGCTGCAGCAGCACGGTCTCGCGCACCGGATCGGCTTCGATGTTCTTGCGCAGCACGCGCGCGATGGCGTCCAGGCGCACGAATTCGCTGTCGCCGATCAGCACCAGGTCGGGCTGCAGTTCCTTGACGCGCAGGTGCAGGGTGGTGGCTTCCTTGTGGTGGATCACCTCGACCTGCTGGCGCAGCAGCGCCGCGTCGTCCAGTTCGCCGGCCGCGCCGAGCGCCACCAGCCGCACGGTGTCGCCGCGCTTCTTTTGCACGAACAGGTTAAACAGTTTATCCACCAGCACGTCATTGGCGATCGGCTTTTCGGCGTAGGCCAGGCAGTTGCTGTCCACCAGGCGCTGCTGCAGCAAAAAGCGCCCGCCCTGGCGCGCCGATTGCAGGTAGACGTATTCGCGGCCCGGCGGCAGGCGCGCGAGCAGCTCGCCCAGCATCAGGGTCTTGCGGCCGTCTCCCAGGTCGGACTGCATATTGTGCAGGGCGTCGAGGTCGATCACGAACAGGCTGGCGCCGGTGTCAAGCCCGACCGCGGCGACGAACTGCGCCAGCTCACTATAGAAGACGATGTCGAAGTCGTACTTGTGCGCGTGCAGCAGCAATTCCGCGCGGTGATCCTTGATGAAGAAGTTCTGGGACAGGAAATGTACGCGGTGTCGGTAGAGCGGCGCGTCGCTTGTCATGGTGCTGGTGCCTTCCTGGTATTTCTATCGATAACGTCAAATTAATTAACCTTCGATAGTGCCATTCGAATGTGACGCCGTGCTGACGAGGCCGCTTCAAACCGCCGTCAAGGGCGCCGCCGGGCATTGTCTTTACGCCAGAAAACACCCCCGACTATAACCCAACGGCGATATACTCCGGGCTTGCTTTTTTTCATCCTGGGGTCCACCTTGTTCAAATCCATCGTCTTGCCGGTCGTCCTGTTGGGCGCCACGGCCACTGCATTCGCCGACGAAGGCCAATGGCAACCGCATCAGCTGCCGCAGCTGAAATCCGAACTGAAACGCATCGGCATTACCATGCCGGCCGAGAAACTGGCCGACCTGTCCAAGCATCCGATGAGCGCGATCGTCTCGCTGGGCGGCTGCTCGGCTTCGTTCGTGTCGCCCGACGGCCTGGTGGTCACCAACCACCACTGCGCGTATGGCGCCATCCAGCGCAACGCGACCCCGGAAAAGAACTACATCATCAACGGCTTCCTGGCCAAGACCCGCGCCGAGGAACTGCCGGGCGGCCCGAACACCCTGGTGTACGTGACCGAGAAGGTCGAGAACGTGACCGACCGCGTGCTCAAGGGCTTGTCGCCGAACCTGTCGGGGCGCGAGCGCCACGAGCTGGTCGAGTCGCGCGTCAAGGCGCTGGTGGCCGAGTGCGAGACCGACAAGGCGTACCGCTGCTCGGTGCCGGCCTTCCACCGCGGTCTCGAGTATTACCGTATCAAGCAGCTGATGATCCGCGACGTGCGCCTGGTGTACGCGCCGTCGGACCGCATCGGCAACTACGGCGGCGACATCGACAACTACGAATGGCCGCGCCAGACCGGCGACTACTCCTTCCTGCGCGCCTACGTCGGCAAGGATGGCCGTCCGGCCGATCCGTCGCCGGACAACGTGCCGTACAAATCGAAGGACTTCCTGGTGGTCTCGGCCGAAGGCCTGAAGAACGGCGATCCGATCCTGCTGGCCGGCTACCCGGGCCGCACCAGCCGCTACAAGCTGCCGAGCGAAATCCGCTTCGCGCGCGACGTCGACTTCCCGGCCAAGGTGGCAACCATCACCGCCGACCTGTCCGTGATCGCCGCCGCGACCCAGGGCAACCCGGCCTGGGACGTGCGCTACGCCAGTGTGGCCAAGGGCCTGAACAACGTGCTCAAAAAGACGCAAGGCCTGCTGGACGGCTTCGCGCGCAAGGACATCGCCGCCATCAAGGATGTGCAGGATGCCGAGTTCCGCGCCTGGCAGAAGAGCCACCCGAGCGGTTCGGCCAACCTGCTGGCGGAACTGGATAGCGTGATCGCCCAGGACATGGCGGCGTCGCGCCAGGAAGCGGCGTGGCTTGAGGCTACCCACAGCGACCTCTTGAGGAGCGCGCGCACCCTGTACCGCCTGGCGCTCGAGCGCCAGAAGCCGGACGCCCAGCGCGAAGCCGGCTACCAGGAGCGCGACCTGTCGTTCATCCGCGCGCGCCTGACGCGCCTGGAGCAGTCGTTCGTGCCGAGCGTGGACGAAGCGCGCTACAAGGCTGCGCTGGCGCGCTACGCCCGCATCGACGCCAAGCTGCGCCCGCAAGGCATCGACGCGCTGCTGCCGCAGGCGAACATGCTGGCCGCGATGTACAAGGCCAGCGACCTGTCGAACACCGCCAGCCGCCTGGCCTGGATCGGCAAGGATCCGGACGCCTTCCGCCTGTCGAACGACCCGTTCATCCAGCTCGCCGTGCGCCTGCACGACGCCGGCATGGCACTGGAAAACCGCCGCAACGACATCGACGGTAACCTGGAACGCGTGATCCCGCAGTACATGGCGGCTGTCATCGCTTGGAAGAAGTCGCAGGGCAAGCCGGTCTACCCGGACGCCAACTCGACGCTGCGCGTGACCTACGGCACCGTCTCGCCGTACTCGCCGCGCGACGGCCTGACCAAGGGCCCGTTCACCACCGTGGACGGCATCCTGGAAAAAGAGACCGGCAAGGATCCGTTCATCGTGCCGGCCAACCTGAAGCAGGCGATCCAGCAGAAGCGCTTCGGCGTGTTCAAGGACCGTGCACTGGGCACGGTGCCGGTCAACTTCCTGTCCAGCGCCGACACCACCGGCGGCAATTCGGGTTCGGCGGTGATGAACAAGAACGGCGAACTGGTGGGGCTGAACTTCGATTCGACCTACGAATCGATCACCAAGGACTGGTACTTCGACACCGCGATCACGCGCGCGATCCACGTGGATATCCGCTACATGCTGTGGGTGATGAAGGAAGTGGATCGGGCGGATAATCTGTTGAAGGAAATGACGATCAAGTATCCGAAGAAGTGATCGTCGGCTGACGATGCGGGCCGGGAGGTAACCGGCTTGCCGTCGCCATACTATGCACGTCATCCCCGCGAAGGCGGGGACCCAAGTTTGCACGTACACCACTCACATCAAGCGCAGTGGCGACGCAAAGGACTTGGGTCCCCGCCTCCGCGGGGATGACGTTTATACGCTAACGATGTTTTCTCCGCTGTAGCTGCTCATACAATCGCATGAACGACACGCTCACCATCGCCGGCCTCACCACGACACCGCTCGAACTGATCTCCTTCGTCCTGGCCGCCGTCACCGTCATCCTGAACATCCGCCAGAAACACTGGGCCTGGCTGTTCTCGATCGTGTCGTCGGCCACCTATGCGGCGGTGTTCTTCGACGCCCGCCTGTACGGCGACATGGGCCTGCAGTTCGTGTTCGTCGCGGCCTCGATCTGGGGCTGGTACCAGTGGCTGCATGGTTCGGATCACCAGCCGCTGGTGGTCACGCGCCTGAAGTCCTCTCACCGCGTCTGGGCGCTGGCGGCCTGGCTGGTCGGCTTCGTGCTGCTCTCGACCTTCCTCGACAACTTCACCGACACCGACGTCCCGCACGCGGACGGCTTCCTCACGGCGGGCAGCCTGGTGGGCCAGCTGCTGCTGGCCAGGAAGAAGGTCGAGAACTGGCATGTCTGGATCGCGGTCGATATCCTGTACGTGGGCCTGTACCTGTACAAGGGACTGGTGCTCACCGCAGTGCTGTACGGGGTGTTCGTGCTGCTGGCGATCGCCGGCCTGCGCACCTGGTCGGCGCTGGCGCGGGAGCGCGCATGAACGTGCAGCGCATCGCGATCCTGGGCGCCGAATCGTCCGGTAAATCGACGCTGGCCGAAGCGCTGGCGCGCCGTTACGATACCGTATGGGTGCCGGAATACCTGCGCGAGTTCGTCGACACCCACGCCCGCACCCCGTACGAGGAAGACCAGTTCGGCATCGCCCGTACCCAGCGTGAGCGAGAAGACGCGGCCGCAGCGCAGGCGAATCGTTTCCTGTTCTGCGACACCACGCCGTTGATGACAGCGCTGTACAGCCGCGTGTACTGGGGCAGGGTGGATGCGCAACTGGCAGCATTCGACACGTGCCACGACTACGCTCTGACCCTGGTCACCGCGCCCGATACGCCGTGGGAGCCGGACGGGCTGCAGCGCGAATCGGAAGAAGTGCGCCAGCGCGTGCACAGCATGCTGCTCGAGACGCTGGCCGCGCGCGGGATCGGCTACGTGCTGTTGCAAGGCGACCTGCCGCACCGCATGCGGCAGGTCGAAGCACTGCTCGAACCGGCGTGATTTACGCCTTCGGCAAACCGGCCGCCAGATCGATCCACGCCTTCGGCTGCGGCTTGCCCGGCTCGCGCACGCCGAAGAACGTCACCACCAGATCGCCCCGGTCGTCATAGAACTCGACCGACGTAATCCCGGCGCGCCGCACCACGAAGCCGCTCCTGAACGCGCTGTCGCGCAGGTGCAGGTTGAAATCGGGATCGAGCACATTGAACCAGCCTTCAGCCGCCGCCACCTTGTCGATCTTGCCGCTGTAGATCTGGGTCACCGCGCCGTTGCCGAGGAAGGCCATGATCGCCACGCCGTTCTTGGATGCCCCCTCGAGCAGGTTGCGCACCGCCAGCGGCGTCACGCGTGTGGTCATGCCGGCGGGCGCGAGACGCATTGCCTGTTCGCGCGTGAGCTTGAATTCCGAGAGGATGCGGTTGAACTGGTGGACGTCGGTCATGTCCTGCCAAGCGTTATGGAATTCGGCGACATCGATCTGGCTGTCCGGTTTCTCCGGCGTCTTCGGTGTGGCGGCCGTCACACCCAGCTTGGCATCCTGACGCGGGTTCTTGTAGTCGGCCACGATCTTGTCGAACACCGGCACCCCGGCTTCGCTCCTCACATACATCTTGTGCACCGCATTGCCGCTGGCGTCGAAGAACTGCAGGCTGCGATTGACCGCACCGTCGCGCCCTGGCTGGGTGACGGCGAAAACATATTTCCACTGCACGAACTGGAAGCGCAGGTCGATCGGCCCGCCCAGATAACCGCCGGCGATATTCAGCATGCGCGCCTGGCGCTCAGTGTCGTCGGCGCTGTCGAGCGCCGTCTCGTCCTCGCGCTTGATGCGGCGCGCGACACCGGTAGTTTCGATCACGCCGTTCTCGTTGCGGCTCAGGGCCATCACCTTGCCCAGGTCGAGCGCGCGGCGCATGATCTCGCGCGGCGCGTGCTCGGTGTCGCGCAGGCGCACGACGGTGCTGCCGATGCCGGTGGCCAGCAGTTCGGCCTCGGACACGTTGAGCTGACGGGCAGCGTCGCGCGTCTGCAGCTTGGGCTGCTGGGCGCGCAGCGCGTTCCACTGGTCCAGCAGCGGCTGGGCGGCGTGGGCCTGGCCCAGGGCCAGCATCAATGCAACGGCGAGGATATGTCGATTGGTTTTCATGGGTCTCTCTCTCGGTTCAGTAGATCAGTTTGAAGGTGACGGCGGCGTAGCGGCCGGGGCGCGCCAGGCGTTCGATGTCGGCGGCCGCGACCGAGGTCGCGCCCGTGGCGGCCGGCAGGCCGCGCACCGAGGCGTAGTCCCAGTACTTGCGGTCGGCCAGGTTATAGATGCCGGCCGTGATGGCGGCGTGGCGATTGATATTCCAGTACGCGGTCAGGTCCATCACGGTGCTCGACGGGACCGCGAAGCGCGCGGTGGAGACGCCGGCGATCGGGTCCGGCGCGGCCTGCTTGGCGCCGACGTAGACCACGGCGAAGGCGGCGCCGCCGCGCTGTGCCGGGTCGTCCCAGGCCGCGATCAGGCTCGATTTCTTGGGCAGGGTCGAGGCCAGCGCGCTTTCGACGCCGGTCTTGTCGTTGCGCGCCTTGCTGCGCTGGACGCCGCTCGCCAGCGTCAGCTTGGCGCCGGTGAGCGAATCGCTCCACTGGCCCAGGTCCGCGTCCAGCGTCAGCTCGCCGCCCCAGGTGCGCGCGCTGCCGATGTTCTCGGGACGGTACAGGCCGAAGGTGATGGTGGGGTAGTTGACCGGGTCCGGCGCCTGCATCGCGTACTCGATCAGGTTCTTGTAGCGCGTCTCGAACACCGAGGCGTGCAGGCGCAGGCCGCGCGCCAGTTTGCCCTTCAGACCCAGCTCATAGGCGTTGCTGGTTTCCTTGTCCAGGTTCGGGTTGCCGATCACTGCATAGGCGTTGCCGACCGCCGTGTAGCTGAGCGAATCGTAGGTGCCGGTGCGGTCCGAGGCCGACGCCAGGCGGGTGCCGCGGCTGTACTGCAGATAGGCGTCCAGGTTGGGCGCCACGCGTGCGGTGAAGCTCAGGCTGGGTGTGGCGTAGCCGTCGGTTTCCTTCTGCAGCTCGCGGCTGGCGCTGGGGATGCCGATCGCGTAGTTGTCGAGGTTGTCGGGTTTCAGTTCGCGCCAGTTGTAGCGCACGCCCGGGGTCGCGGTCAGCCAGTTCGAGACGGCCAGGTCGGCGCGCACGAACGCGGCCAGCTTGAGCGAATCCATGTCGGCCATGCGGTTCTTGTTGGTGACCTGATGCGCGCCGGTGGCGATGATCAGGCGGTCTTCGCGCCACGGCCGGCTGATGTCGGCTTTCTCCACGCTGAAGCCATAGGCCAGCGTGTGGCCATCGAGGCGCTTGGTCGCATTGCTGGCGAAGCCCACGCTGCGGTTGTCGAAGGCGGTGTAGATGTCGCGCAGCGTCGGCTGGTTGCCGGTGATGTAGCGCGCCAGCGTGCTGTCTTGCGTGATGCTGTCCTGGATGTACAGGCGGCTCTCCAGCGTGTCGAACCAGCTGCCGCCGCCGGTGACCAGGTGGTCGATGCTGGCGCGGTCGCGCCGGATGCGCGAATCCATGGTGGAGCCGTCCGGATACGAGCTGCCTTGCTTGTTGCGGTACTCGCGCTCGTGGTGCGAACGGAAGGCATCGACCGTGGCCGTGAAGCGGTGGCCGGCCCATGGCGACCAGGCCAGCTTGGCCAGTAGCGCGTCCGAATCCCAGTCGTCGGGATTGACCGGCGCGCTGCCTTTTGACTCCATCTGGCGCCCGTCGCGGTGCACCAGCACCGCCAGCGCCTGCAGCATGCCCGACTGGGCGGCGCCGGTGACAGCATGCATGCGCATCTCGCTGGAACCGTCGTAGCCAAACTTGTAGTCGGCGTAGAGCGGCTTGTCGGCGCTGACGTAATCTTCCGGCGCCTTGGTCACGAACAAGACGTTGCCGCCCAGCCCCTGGGCGCCGGTGCCGGCCGGCGCGGTGCCGGAGACGATGGTCACCGAACGGAAGGTCTCGGGATCGAAGTAGTCGCGCCCGACGCCGAAGCTGTTCAGGGTCGACGCATCCGGTTTCGGCGCCGCCTCGGGCAGTTCGATGCCATCCAGTTCCAGACCAACCCGGTTGCCTTCGACGCCGCGGATATTGAAGCCGGTGTTGCCGGCGCCATCCCACACGTTGCCGCTGCCGCTGGCCGCGCCCGGCACGCTGACCAGCGGCGAGTAGCGCGCCATGTTCTGCATGTCGGTCACGCCGCGGCGCGCCAGCGCCGCTTCGTCGAGCACGGTCACGCTGCCGGTCTTGTCCAGGCGCTGGCCGGTGACGACGATGGTGCCGGCTTCGGTCGCCGACGGGGCGACGTCGGCAGCATGGTTAGCGGTCTCGCCGGCCGGACCGGCATGCGCCGGCGCGGCCAGCGCGAAGGTCGAAACCAGGGTGGAAGCGATGAGCTTGGGAAGAAGGCGCAGGCCGGGAGGAGAGGCTGCCATGGTGTCCTGTCGAAAGAGTTATCACACGCCACGCTGGCGCCGAAGGCGCATCGATGGCTCGTCGTTAAGTGAGCTTCATTCAATGAGAATGCTTCTCATTTGCGACGTATACTAAATGATAATGATTCTCGTTCGCAATAGGGTAATGAAGACTTTGATGCAGCTCATCACAGTCCCAGAGAGACCGCATAGCTTGCTAATGAACAATAAATCTTTTTCGTGTAATGACTTTTTGTTTCTGGATGGCATTACAATTGGAAAATTTGCTGAAGCACGGCGGGGCGCTATGAAGAAATGGATTGGCCGCTTGTTGAGCGGGACAGAAAAAGAAACCGAGACCGGCGCCATGGCCAGCATGACGCTGTCGCGCGACGACCAGGAGCAGCTGAGCGCCGACCTGGATGGCGCTTTCTACCGCTGGCTCACCGCATCCGCCGGCTACAACGCGCCGCGCGAAACCGAAGAGCAGGTCATCGCCGAACTCAAGGCGCTGGCACTCGATCCGGGCACCGCGTCCGAGCTGGTGCCGCGTATTCCCGAACTGGTGTCGCAGCTGCTCACCGCCCTCTCCGACGAAAACATCTCGACCGGCGCGCTGTCGCGCCAGGTGGGGCAGGATCTGGTGCTGGTGGCCGAGGTAATCCGCGAAGCCAATAGCGCCTATTACCGTCCGGTGACGCCGATCGAGACGCTGGATGGCGCGGTGACGATGCTGGGCCTGAACGGTCTGCGCATGCTGCTGGCGCGGATCGCCTTCCGTCCGCTGGTGCGCACCCAGAGCCAGGGCGTGGCACGCCAGCTGGCGCCGGTGATCTGGGGCCACGCCGAGCGCTGCGCCTTTGCGTCCAGCGTGATGGCGCCGGGCCTGGCGGCCGGCGTGTTCGAATCGTTCCTGGCAGGGCTGATGCAGAACCTCGGCCTGCAGGTGGCGCTGCGCATCGCCGAGCGCCACGGCGAAGGCGGCAAGGTGCCCGGGTCGGGCGCATTCGGGATCGAGTTGTTCGCCGCCAGCCGCGAGCTGTCGTCGGTGATCGCCAGCCACTGGGACTTCCCGCCCGACGTGGTCGACGCCATCGCGCGCGTGGGCGACCCGGACCCTTCGCACCTGGCGCAGGCCCTGGCCCAGGGCGACCGCATCGCCAAGCTGCGCTTGCTGCTGGATGCCGAGATCATCGACGAGGACGACAGCCTGGTGGTCGATGGGCTGAACGGCTTCCAGCGCCGCTGCCTGGGCAAGCTGGCCGACCTGGCCAAGTAAAAAGGCGCTGTCATCGTTAGATATGGATGAATCCGAATGCGATGCGCAGTAATTGCTCGACAGAAGCGATTCGGCCGCCATCAAGAGCCCAATGCCAGCCCAGGTAGTTCGGCAGGCGGCATGAGGCCACGCCATGAAAGCGCGCCAGCCATTCCTTGAACCGTCGATGGTAGGCATTGACGTTTTGCACATGGATGGCGCCCCGGGCGCTCGCGCGCACCCGTGCGCCGGCTTGCAGATTGACTGCCTGGTGCGCGATGCCGTACTCACGTACGAAGCGCCGGTAGGCGGCATTGGCGTCCGTGACGAGCAACGCTTGAGCGTCGAGCTTCGGTAGCAGGTGCCGGACCAGCTGGGATGCCTTCAGGGCGCCGCGGCCGGTAACGGCGTCGATGGTGTTGCCGTTGCGGTCGCGCGCCACCAGGATGCAATCGAGGTGGTGCGAAATGCCGCGCAGGGCGGCTTTGCCGCCACGCCTGCGCGGCATGCGGTCGAGCTTGCGTGAGCCCTTCTGCGATTCGAGAAGAAATGTCTCGTCGGCCTCGACGATTCCGCTCAGCTGCGCCGGCCGGTCGTCCTTGACGCGCTCGAGAAAGCGATGGCGCCAGCGAAACGCGGTGTTGCGATGGACGCCGACCCGCCTGGCGGCGGCGCGTACCGTCAGCGAGTCCAGCAAGACGCTCAGGTAATCGAGCCATTTGCCTTTCAGCCTGAGCCGCGCCAGAGGCGTGCCGGTCAGGTCGTTGAAAGTGCGGCCGCAGGCGCGGCACCGGAAACGCTGCAGATCGTTGGCGCGGCCATGCCGGTGCCAATGTTCGCTGTTGCAACGGGGACAGCGACGTCCGGCAGAGCGGATTTCTCCGATGAGAGCGATGATCCGATCGAGCCCAGCCGCCGGATGCAGGGCGTCGAGCACTTGCAGCCGCTGCGGCTGGTTAAGCAGTGGGAGCTGCGCGAAAAACTTCGCAAACCGTGGCGCCTTCACGATCCTCCCCTATCGACGACGATAGGTGTTGGACCGTTGATCAGCTCAGCAGTTCAATCCTCATCCATATCTAACGTTGACAGCGCCAATAAAAAAAAGCCGCCGCGCTGCATGCGCAGCGGGCGGCTTGACTCCCTCAGCGAATCTTATGCGCGCGCGGCGATGCCGCGGCGGCGCAGCGCCGCCACGCCTGCGAGGCCCGCGCCGATCAGCAGCATGCTGGCCGGTTCCGGCACTTCCGCCGTGCCGTCCACCACTGCCAGTTGCGCCGCCGCCGCAGTGACCGCGATATCGGTCCCGGTGCTGGTCAGCACCAGCAGGTCGGAGAACGACAGCGCGCTGGTGCCGACGCCGATCGCCTCGAAGCGGATGTTGGCCAGGATGCCGCTGCCCGATACGCCCGGACCGCCGCCGTACAGTGTGTTGAAGACGAACGAGATGGTGCCGGTGCCGTTGTCGATGGTGCCGGGCTCGCCGAAGGTGCTGCCGCCGGTGCCCAGGAAGCCGCCTTCCGAGATGCCGACCGCGCGCAGGTAGCGCGCATCGTAGTTGATCGAGAACTGGTAGGTGTACAGGTCGCTCACGTCGGCGATATTGACCGCGTAGTCCTGCACGCTTCCGAGCGTGACCGGGCTGGTGCCGGTGTCGAACGACAGGATCGGGTCGGCCCAGGCTTGGGCGCAGGCGCCGAGCAAGGCTGCGGCGACGAGATTTTTCCAGAGTTTCATGTGTGTTCCTTGGCCCGAAGGCGAATGTTTGTTCAAGACCGCCAGGTGCGCACACCCGGCGGAACGTCGTTAATGCACGCCGCCGCTTACGAGCACGACAGGCCTGGGGTGGTGCGCTGCGCCACGAAGTTCAGGTCGCGCGCATCGACCACGCCGTCGCCATTGACGTCGGCGCGCGGGTCGAACCCGGCCTGGCCGGTGCGCTTGCCGAGCGAAGCGCGTACCAGCGACAGGTCGGCGCAATTGATGGCGCCATCGCCGTTGGCGTCGCCCGCCAGGCGCAGCGTGAAGTTGGTGTTGTTGATGTCGAAGAACACGTTGCCGACCGCTTCCACCTTGACCCGCGCCTGCGTCGTCGCCAGCGCCGGATAGGTCACCGTCGCGCTGCCGGTGTTCGGCACGCTCTCGGCCAGCACGTACGGCCAGGTGGCGCCGCCGTCGGCCGACAGCGTGATCTTCACGTTCTGGGTGGAGACCGGTGCGGTGTTGGTGTTGGCCACGCTCCAGGTGACGGTCTGGCTGGTGCCGGAAGCGAGCACGACGTCCGCGTTATCCAGCCCGGTAACCAGGAACGGGCCCGCGTTCGGCGCCAGCACCAGGGTCGTGGTGGCGCTGTTGACACCGCCCCGGCCGTCGCGCGCGGTCAGCTTGAAGTTGAGCGAGGCCGGCGACGCGTTCACGCCGGTGTAGCCGACATAGGCGGCGGTCGGCAGGAACTCCGAGAAGCAGTCGATCTGCGCCGCCGTTGGCGTGGCGCTGGCCACCGGGCAGGCGCCGCTTTCGGCGTTGGTGTTGTTGGCCAGGATCTGCACCATGTCAGGGAACACGCGGGTCGGGTTGGTGGTGACCTGGTTCTGGCCCGGCGAATAGTATTCCAGCGTGCCGCTGCTGGTGACCACGGCGCGGGTGCCGAACTGGCGGAACAGCGGACCGTTGGTCTTGATGTTGCTCACCAGGCCGGTGCCGGATGGGCCGCCGCGGTCGTTCTGCTCCCACATGTAGGTGAGGGCTTCGTCGTCGGCATCGGTCGCGCTGCCGGTGAGGGCGAACGGCGTGCGCACCGGGATGGTGTAGCCCTGCGGCACGCTGACCACCGGTGCGCTGTTGCCGCTGTCCGAGACCGCGCCACGGCGGGTGGTGGCGCCGCCGGCGGTGATCTCGCCGACGAAGCCGCTGCAATCGCCGCTGCAGCTGACCAGCTCCAGGGCAGGCACGTTGATGCCGGCCAGGGTACCGCCGAAATTGATGGTGAAGCCGGTGTCGCTAAGGACGCTGACGGTCGCTATGGCGCCGGCCGGCCAGCCGGCAATGCCCTCGATTGCTGCCCTGACACCGGTAATGTTGAAGTTCTCGCCGCGCACGATCGGCGCCGACAGGCTGCCGTTGTAGCTGAGCTGGAACGATTGGCCGTTGGTGGCGAAGCCGCGCAGCACCGCCATCTGCACTTCGCTCAGGATGCTTTCCGGGCTCGTGGTAAGGGCGACGATCTCGTCGAAGCTGCGCTGCGACCAATACGGGTCGCTGTGCGGCTGCAGGTTGTCGCTGCTGCAAATGCCGGCGTAGGCCATGATCGACGAGCCGCTGCCCGGTTCGACCGAATTGGCCGCGCTGCGGTTGCCGCCGGCGCAGCTGCCGTTGACGCCGTTGAAGGTGTGGTTGCCGGCGAACTGGTGGCCCAGCTCGTGCGCCACGTAGTCGACCGCGAAGAAGTCGCCCACCGGGGTTGGCAAACCGGTGCAGCCCTGCGCCTTGGCGTTGCCGCCCACCACGCCCAGGCTGGCGATGCCGCCGCCGTTCAGGCCCAGGGCGATGTGGCCGACATCGAAGTTGCTGGCGCCCGCCAGCAGGCCGGCCACCACGCGGTTGCGCGACAATGTGCTGCTGCTGCAGGTCTGTGCCTGGCTCGGGGTGAAGCAGGCCGCGCCGCCGCAGGGGCCGTCGGTGCCGGTCATCTCGGCCGCGGTGTTCAGATTCAGCCTGTCGGTGGCGTCGATCAGCACCAGGCTGATCGAGGTTTCGTCTTCGTAGATCTGGGTCACGCGGTTGATCAGGGTGACCTTGGCCGCGGTGACGTTGGCGGCGCCGAAGTAATTGGCGTAGGACGGGTCGGTGACCAGTGCCAGGCGATAGGTGCGCAGCACGTTGCCGGTCGCGGCCAGCGGCGACATCTCTTCATCGATCACGCGGAACGGCGCGCTGGTGCTGTTGCGGCCATCGCTGGCGCTCAGCTCGAAGGCGCCCAGGCTGACGGCGCCGGCCGGCAGGGTGACGGCGATGCTGCCTTTCTCGTCGGCCACGGCATTCACGTTGTGCAGCGCGCCGCTGTCGCCTTCGCCGCGCACCGACAGGGTGACCGAGGCGCCCGGCGCGAAGCCGGCGCCGCGTATGTCGACCGCTTCGCCTTCCTTGTAGAACGAGCGCGACAGGCTCAGGCTGGCTTCATCCAGGTCGCCTTCGATCAGCGGACCGTGCTGGTTCTGCAGGTCGCCGCGGCTGTAGCTGGCATAGACGCCCGTGTCGTTCTGGTAGTACGGGTCGACATACCAGCCGCCGGATGGCGAGCGCACCGAGGCGTGCAGGCCGAGCGGCGTGACGTCCATGCGCAGCGTCGCGTCCGGATCGTCGACGCCCTTGCCCTTATAGGTCTTGATGCCCGGGTGCTTGGCGGCCAGGCCCGGCTCCATGATCGGCGATTCGACCAGCGTGAAGCGCTGGTAGCCGCCGGCCGGATGCGGCAGTGAAATGGTGAGGCCGGCAGAGAGCGCGCGCTCGCCGCGCGCCAGCGGTGCCCCAGCCAACTGCGACTGGATCCCGGCCAGGTCGAGCGTCGCGGCGCGCAGGCGGCGCAGCTTGAACGCCGGCGTCTTGCCGCGCGCGGTCGCCGACAGGGCGATGGTGGTGTCCTGCCAGAACGGCGCGGCGCGTTGGGTGACCGGCGCCGTGGCGTCGGCCTGGAAGGCGTGCGCCACCGGCGCCGCGCCGGCGAAGGCGAGTGCGATGCACAGGGCCAGGGTGCGGTAGCGGGTGGAGCTGGTGCGCTGGGCGGGATGCGTTTGATGCGGCGCGCCGTGTTGCGGCGAGCTCGAAGGCTTCGTTCTCATGCGTAGACCTTTCGGGACTGATGTCCTGCTTTGGTGGGGTGTGGTTTTCCGTGCTGCCGTCTTTTTGTCTTGCTGCGGTGATACGTACTGCGGTGGTACGTGGTGCGGTGATACGTATTGCGGTGATACGTATTGCGGTGGAACGCCTTACGGTGGTACTGCGACAGCGCCTCGGATGATGCAATCAATACAACGCGCGTAGGGCAATAGTATTGCTATATTTCTATTGAATGCAAGTTAATATTTTCTTGTTGCAATTATGTTGAATGGACATTGCGGGCTGGCGCAAAAACGGGCACGCGAGCGCCATGCATGCCGCATGGGCTGGCGTGTTTTGAAGGCAGGCGGCGTCCGCACTGGACGCAAGGCGGAGGTGTTGGTGCGCGCTCAAGCCATGACGGCCAGCCGGTAGCAGGCGTCATTGGCGGACGCGCCGGCATGCGCACGTGGTTGCGGCGCATCGCTGATGACCAGTGGTTGTTCACCACCCAGCAGGGTGGTCATGGCGGCAATATCGGCGCCGTCCAGCGCCGTGTGGAAGCGGCGGATCAGGTCGCGGCACAGCTTGTCGTCGGGCGTCATGTTGCCGTCGTCCCGACTGACGGCCTGGCGCAGCCGGCGGCGCGCCCGCGCCAGGTGCTGGCGCGCGGCGTCGACCCTGGTGCTGAGCACCGCCGCGATATCGGCATGCGGACAGTCGAATACCTCATGCAGCACCAGCGCCAGGCGCTCGGACGGCGACAGGCAGGCCAGCATGCGCGCCAGCGCCGCGCCCAGCTCGGCGCGTTGCAGCAGCCGGTCTTCCGGCGTGGGCACGAGCGCTTCGGCGGCCGGTGCGTCGGCGCCGTGCAGGGCGGTCTCTTCGCGCAGGCGCCGGCGCAGGTGGTCGATCGATCCGTGCCGCACCACGGTCGTCAGCCATGCGGCCGGCGTCGCCAGCGCCTGGCGTTCGGCGTGCTGCCACTTGATGAAGCTGTCCTGCACGATGTCCTCGGCGTCGGCCTGGCTGCCAACGATGCGGCGGCTGATCGCGGTCAAGCGCGGCCGCAGCTGCTCGAACAGGGCGGCGTCAGGGTCTGGCGTGCGTGGCATCGTGGGTCTCCCGGTTGCATGGCTGGTGCTGCATGATGCATGGGAGCGTCGGGACGTGACACGGCAAGCATATATTTTTTCGGCGTCACGCGCGAGGATTCGCGGGCGTCATGGCGGTATCGGATCGATAGCGCGATCCGCGACTCTCCTCGAAAGGACCGGCATGACCCCACAACCACCGCTCGGACTGGGCCTGGTGCCCACCGTGATCGAGCAATCCGGGCGCGGCGAACGCGCCTTCGACATCTACTCGCGCCTGCTCAAGGAGCGGGTAATCTTTTTGGTAGGCGAGGTGACCGAGCAATCGGCCAACCTGATCGTCGCCCAGCTGCTGTTTCTGGAGTCGGACAATCCGGACAAGGACATCGCGCTGTACATCAATTCGCCGGGCGGCTCGGTGTACGCCGGCATGGCCGTGTACGACACGATGCAGTTCATCCGGCCCGACGTGTCGACGCTGTGCACCGGCTTCGCGGCCAGCATGGGCGCGATCCTGCTGGCGGCCGGCGCCACCGGCAAACGCTACGCGCTGCCGAATGCCCGCATCATGATCCACCAGCCGCACGGCGGCTCGCAGGGCGTGGCGGCCGACATCGAGATCCAGGCGCGCGAAGTGCTGTACCAGCGCCATCGCCTCAACACGCTGCTGGCCGAACGCACCGGCCAGCCGTTGGCGCGGATCGAGAAGGATTCGGACCGCGACAATTACATGTCGGCGCGCGACGCGGCCGGGTATGGCCTGATCGACCGGGTGCTGGTGGCGCGCGACGCCGATCCGGAAGGAGGCTGAGCGACGCGCGCCGTCGCTTCAGTGCGGCGTCTTTTCGTCGGGGCGCAGGGTCAGCACGCGCACGCCGTGGCGGGTCACGGCGACGGTATGCTCGAACTGCGCCGACAGCTGGCCGTCGCGCGTGACGACGGTCCAGCCATCGTCTTCGGTGCGCACGCCGCGCCGGCCCTGGTTGAGCATCGGCTCGATGGTGAACACCATTCCTTCGCGCAGCACGATGCCGGTGTCCGGCTGGCCCCAGTGCAGCACCTGCGGTTCTTCATGCATCTCGCGCCCGATGCCATGGCCGCAGTATTCGCGCACCACCGAGTAGCCGTGCTTGCGCGCGTGGCGCTCGATCGCATGCCCCACGTCGCCCAGCCTGGCGCCGGGCCGCACCGCCTTGATCCCTTGCCACATCGCCTGATAGGTCGTCTGCACCAGGCGCTGCGCCAGCGGCCCGACTTGGCCCACCAGGTAGGTCTTGCTGGAGTCGGCGATGTAGCCGTGCTTCTCCAGCGTGATGTCGAAGTTGACGATGTCGCCGCTTTTCAGCACCTCGGCATCGGACGGCACGCCGTGGCACACCACGTGGTTGCGCGAAGAATTGAGCGCATAGGCGTAACCGTATTGTCCCTTGCTGGCGGGGCGCGCCTTGAGCGTGTCGACGATCAGGGCGTCGACCAGGTCGTTGACCTGCATGGTCGACATGCCAATCAGGTCCAGGCCATCGAGGTGGGTGAACACGTCTGCCAGCAGCTTGCCCGACTGCGCCATCAGCGCGATTTCTTCCGGTCGCTTGACCATCTAGGCGGCCTTGACCGACTGCGGCACCACGCCCGCGGCGCGCAGTTCACGCGCGACGATCTCGTTGAAGCTGACGGTCGGATTCATCTCGCACAGCATGCCGATCTTGATCCAGAACGCGGCTTGCGCGTTGATCGAGCGGCACGAGACCACGCTGGCCTTGCGCATCTGGTCGTGCAGTTCGTCGTCGATGTTTACGATGCCCATGAATTTCTCCTGATTATATGATCCATATACGAATCATATATTCAGTGTTCGGGTCAGCGCAAGCTGTTGCAGCGATGAGGACCACCTCCCAGTTGCCTCGACCTGTTGTTGATCATTTGTCTTTTCGATGGAAATGCGGAGCTAGATCAACTGTGCCAACTGTTCTATTCAGATCGCATGGACAGGTAAAAAACCGATCGGTACGATGCGTTCGCTATATTTTTGGTCAAAGCGTTCGGTCTGTGTCGTGTACGTCAGGTGCGCTCGCTGGCCGCTCGTCATCGACATCTGCATGTGGGGTAATCCTTCCAATGGCCGATCTGAATACACTCGCCGCTCTTGGCCAAGCACTTATTGGCCAGCACAATCGCCTCATCAAACTCACTACTGTCCTCGGCGATGATGTGCTCCTGCCGCAACGGGTGCTCGCCAATGAGCGGCTTGGCAGAAGCTACGAGTACACGATCGATCTCGTTTGCGTGCACGATGACATCGAACTCAAGACGCTGATCGCCAAACCGGTGACGCTATGGCTTCAACAGGCTGATCGCAGCTATCTGCCGGTGCACGGCTATGCATACTCGGTCAAACGCCTCGGAAGCGATGGACAGCTGACCTACTGCCAGATGTCCATTGCACCATGGCTGCATTTCCTGCGATTTCGGCGCGACGCACGCATCTGGCAGGACAAGACGGCCGACGACATCTTGACCGATGTATTTTCAAAACATTCCCAAGCGCAGGGTAACTTCCGCTTCGATCTCAGCCGGCCCGCTACCCCGCGGTCCTACTGTACGCAATACGAAACCGACTGGCATTTTGCTCACCGCCTGATGGAAGAGGAAGGGTGGTATGGTTACCACGAGCAGGATGCAGCCGGTGCAGGCCATATACTGGTTATCACGGATACAACTGACCAGCTCAAGCCGGTCAGCCAGCGGCACATCGAATTTCACGGTGCCGGCACGGTCGACGAAGCACACAAAATCGTGCACTGGAGTGCAAGCCGCAACCTGGCGCCAAGTCGCTATGCCAGTAAGACCGACGATTACAAATCTCCTAACACGCCCAAGGAGAGCGTCAGCGCCGTTCTCCCGGAACATGGTGACTTGCCAAGTCAACTGGAGGTGTACGAATACACCGGCGCTTATACCTATTTGCTGCCGGAGCAGGGCGACCGCAAGCGCGCATTCGCATGGAGGAGTGGGAATCGAGCATGAAGCGATTCTTCGGCGTCTCGGCCGTACGTTCTCTTTCGGTGGGCAAGTGGTTCTCGCTTGAGCATCATCCGATACACCAGGATGATGTAAAGGAAGACCGGGAGTTTATCGTCATTGCCGTCGAATGGTGTATCGAAAATAATCTGCCATTGTCGAACCGGTCCAGGGATTTCCCTGGAAGCCTCCTGCGGCAGGTCAACGCTTTCAAGTTGGCCATTGGACGAGGCGCCGGTCAGACTGAGCCAGGTGGCGAGAGGAAGATCGACACCGGGCAGACAGGCCATTGCTTCAACCGCTTTGAGGTCCAGCGACGCAAGGTACCGTACCGCAGTCCAACGGAACACGTCAAACCGGAGGTTCATCCGCAAACCGCGGTCGTGGTCGGTCCGGCTGGGGAGGAGATATATACCGACCATCTGAATCGCGTCAAAGTCCGCTTGCGCTGGGATCGCCTGAATCCCGGCGACGAACGCGCCTCCTGCTGGGTACGGGTCAGCTACCCGAATGCCGGCCAGGGATGGGGCGGCATTAACGTGCCACGCATAGGACAAGAGGTGATCGTCACCTTCCTGGGTGGCGATGCGGACCGGCCTGTCATTACCGGGCGTCTCTATAACGAAGACCAGGGACCACAGTGGCACACGAACGGCAGGCTTTCCGGCGTCAAGTCGAAGGAATTTAACGGGAGCGGCTTCAATCAGCTTGTCCTTGACGACACTACAGGTCAGAACAGGGTGCAGCTATACAGCACCAGCGCGCATACGCAGTTGAACCTCGGTTACCTGGTGAGCCAGAGCGGCAATGCGCGCCAACGGTTCTTCGGTTCGGGGTTCTCTCTCAGCACCGATGATTTCGGCGCGATCGTCACCTATAAAGGCTTGTACATCAGTACCTTTGGCCGACCGGGTGCACAAGGAACCCAGCTGGATGCATCCGATGCCACGGGGTTGCTGAAGTCCGGCGCTTCTCTGACCAAAACGCTTTCAGATGCGGCAGCCAAATCAGGCGCTGAATCATTGGCGGGACAAGAGGCGCTAGACCAATTTATCGATGCAACAGAGGACCGCTACACCGGCGACGGCCAGACGGAAGCAAATCGTTTTAAAGAGCCGGTATTGCTGACAGCGTCGGCATCGGACATCGGCATTACAAGTACCAAAAGCACCCATGTGCACGCCGGCGAATCGGTGAATTTGTCGTCCGGCCGGGATGCCAATATCGCTGTTGGTAAAAGCCTGTTTGCAAGTGTGGCGGAGAAGATTAGTCTGTTCGCAGCCAACGCAGGTATCAAGTTGTTCGCGGCGAAAGGGAAGGTTGAAGTCCAGGCGCAGAGCGATGATCTGAACATCATTGCAGAGAAGGTACTTCGCCTGCTGTCGACAACATCCAGGATCGAAATCCATGCAAAGGATGAGGTGATGATCTCCGCCGGAGGATCGTCGATCAAGATCGATGCAAGTGGCATCACCAACACTACGCCAGGCAAATGGACTGCGAATGCGTCGATGCACCTGATGCCTGGGCCAGGGACCAGCAATTATGTGATGCCGCATCTGCAGAAATCGGAACTGCAAAAGACCGATCTCGAATTTCGTCATCTGACCGATTGGGGCGCGCCGCTGGCAGGCGCGGCTTTCAAAGCGACGCTGAGCGACGGCAGTACGCGTAAAGGCACGCTCGACGCGGAAGGTATAGCCCGTATCAGCGGTGTCCCAGCCGGCACGATGGCAAAGATCGAATACGACTACCGGCCCCTGGAAGCAAGTTCTACGGTGTCGTGCGAGATGGATGAGGACATCGATGAGTTGCTGAACTGGACGCCGGGCAGTATGGAGGGGAAGGTATGAGCAAGAAGCCTCCGCAGTCAGATGCCGACTCGATACTGGAAGAGGGCTGGAATCATATCGTTGGCGGTATGAGTTGGCTGAAATCAGTATTCTTCGGTGAGTTTGCAGATAATCGACCGCTCTCCGCTGTGATTGCAGACATGCTCGTCAGTTTCTTGCCAGGCGTTGTGATCGTTACCAGTGCACGTGATGCTGTCGCTGTAGTGTTGAGGCTGGCTAATCATCCTGAAAAGCGTGAGGAGCTGATGGAGTGGGTACTTTTGTGTGCCTGCCTCATCACCATTGCCCTGCCACTAGCGATGGCAGCTGGCGGTGCCGCCGCCGCAGGTGTTGGCGCTGTTGTTGCCGGGATCGCGGGTTCCGAGCTTGCAGCCGCGCTGCGTGGTGTCATGCTCATGCTTATTAAGAAAGCGTCGGCGCTGGTGGATCTCGTGCTCTTCCTGCAAAAATTTATCAAGGGCGATGTCTTGAAATTTTTGCGTGCGGTTAAGTTCGCCAAGTACGATAAAGCTCTGCTTCAGGCATTGACAAAGGTAACTGGAAAGCTTCTTGGGATCGTTAAGTCATTGCGGCAGCATCTTGAGAATCTGAAGTATTTTGGTAATCCCCCCACAAAAAGAGCGCGATCAGAAGTAGAATTTTCTACTTAAGAC
>NZ_DAMAGA010000001.1:0-415465 GCF_031995545.1 Massilia sp. | reverse complement strand
GACCGGCATGGTCGGCGCGCTGGCCTACTGGTGCGCCAAGGCGATCAAGGAGCAGTACATCAAGAACCCGGGCCCGCTGGTGCAGGCGTAACAAGGACGCGAATACATGACACAGAAAAAACCAGTCAAGAAAGTCATCCTCGCGCTCGCCGTTGTCGGCGCGGTGGTGTTCGCCGGTGCTTACGGCTATGCCGTGGCACCGACCGAGACGCGCAAGATCGAGCCGGGTCCGCTGCTCTCCGCAATGGCTACAGGTACGACGCCGGACGCCGGCCTGATCGAGAAGGGCCGCTACGTCGCGACCGCCTCCGACTGTATCGCCTGCCACACGGCACCGGGCGGCAAGGAGTTCGCGGGCGGGCGCGTGATCCAGTCGCCGATCGGTAATATGTACAGCACCAACATCACGCCCGACAAGGCGACCGGGATCGGCAACTACTCCCTGGACGACTTCGACCGCGCGATCCGCCACGGCATCGTCCCGAGCGGCGGCACGCTGTACCCGGCGATGCCGTTCCCGTCCTACGCCAAGATGAGCGACGACGACCTGCGCGCGCTGTACGCCTACTTCATGCACAGCGTGAAGCCGGAAGCGCAGGAAAACCGCGCCGCCGACATCACCTGGCCGCTGTCGATGCGCTGGCCGCTGGGTATCTGGCGCAAGACCTTCGTGCCGGTCACCGGCCCGATGGACCTGACCAAGTATGCCGACCAGCGTATCGCACGCGGCGCCTACCTGGTCCAGAGCCTGGGCCACTGCGGCACCTGCCACACCCCGCGCGCGGCGACCCTGAACGAACTGGCGCTGGACGATTCCGGTCCCGAGTTCCTGGCCGGCGGTCCGCTGATCGACGGCTGGCTGGCAGTCAACCTGCGCGGCGACAAGGTCGACGGCCTGGGCAACTGGAGCGAGAAGGACATCGTCGACACCCTGAAGACGGGCCGCAACGCCCACTCGGGCGTGCTGGGCGAGCCAATGCAGGACGTGGTCGTGCACAGCATGCAGCACATGCAGGACTCCGACCTGCAGGCGATGGCGGCGTACCTGAAAACCCTGCCTGAAACCGGCGCCAAGAAGTCGAGCTTCGCGGCCAGCGAGGCGACCGTGCAGAAGATCATGGCCGGCAACGACAGCGAACGCGGCGTTCAACTGTACCTGGACAACTGCGCCGCCTGCCACCGGGTCGACGGCAAGGCGTCGGGCAACGTGTTCCCGGCGCTGCCGGGCAACCCGACCGTACTGCAGGAAGATCCGACTTCGCTGATCCGGGTCGTGCTGGCCGGCGCGCGCCTGCCGAGCACCAAGGAAGCGCCGTCCGACCTCGGCATGCCGGGCTTCGCCTGGCGCCTGAACGACGAAGAGACGGCGCAGCTGACCACCTTCGTGCGTAACGCCTGGGGTAACAAGGCGGCGGCGGTCGAAGCCGGCGACGTGGCCGAGGTGCGCAAGGCGCTGAAGGACCACGAGATCCACAAGGTCGACGAAGGCAACACCAAGCACTGATCGCCAGGGCCGGGACAGTGAAAGCCGCCGCTCATCCGCAAGGATGGGCGGCGGTTTTTTTTGGAAGAGGGGAGCAGGGCACCGCGCAGCAACAGCGCGTGAAGGCGAAAAAAAACCCCGCTGAGGCGGGGTTCTTCGCTTCCGGGAGGGGAAAGATTACATGCCCTGGATGTTGGAAGCTTGCTTGCCTTTCGGGCCTTGCGTGACTTCGAATTGGACTTTTTGACCTTCTTTGAGGGTCTTAAAACCGTTCATATTGATCGCGGAGAAGTGTGCGAACAGATCCTCGCCGCCGTCATCAGGAGTGATGAAGCCAAAACCTTTGGAATCGTTGAACCACTTAACAG
Source organism: Massilia sp. (assembly GCF_031995545.1). Taxonomy (GTDB): domain Bacteria; phylum Pseudomonadota; class Gammaproteobacteria; order Burkholderiales; family Burkholderiaceae_D; genus Telluria. The sequence goes on along the minus strand of NZ_DAMAGA010000001.1, from coordinate 413,614 downwards.
TACCAGTTGCCATAAAGAACTTTCAAATTTTAACAAATCACACGAGCCATAAAAGCAAGAAGCTTCTTGCCCCCTCCTCAGCCTGCTCACTTCTTATCAACAAGTACATAAGTACAATGTCAATAACTGCATTGTTGGTGGAATAATCATTGAAGTCAAGGGGTTTTGCGTGCCGCTTGTCAAATATTTCACACTGCATATATTGCTTTTAGAGTGTGGCGGACAGGCGTCGGGCTTGATTTCTTCAATTGGAACGCCATCTGCGCAAATATCCGAAAGCGCGTAAGATGGAAGCACCTGAAAACGAACTGATGTTTACGCTTGGCACCCACCTCGGACGTATTAGAATTAACCCATGGCAACGAAGCACGATACTGAACAACTGCTCGAGCGGCAGACCGTCAAACCGCCTCCGCTATACCAGGTGGCGCTACTGAATGATGACTACACGCCGATGGAGTTCGTGGTCGCCGTGATCCAGGAGTACTTTAATAAGGATCGCGAGACCGCTACCCAGATCATGCTGTCCGTGCACCAGCATGGGAAAGGGGTGTGCGGGGTGTTTTCCAAAGATATAGCGTGTACCAAAGTGGAGTTTGTCTTAACGCATGCGCGTAAGGCAGGGCACCCCCTGCAGTGCGTGATGGAGGAAGTATGATTGCGCAGGAACTTGAAGTATCCCTACACATGGCCTTTGTCGAAGCGCGACAGGCACGCCACGAGTTCATCACCGTGGAACACCTGCTGCTGGCGCTTCTGGATAATCCATCGGCCGCCGAAGTCCTGCGTGCGTGCGCGGTCAATATTGAAGACCTGCGCAAGACCTTGACTAATTTTATCGGTGATAACACCCCGACCGTGCCCGGCACGGGCGAGGTCGACACCCAACCGACGCTCGGCTTCCAGCGCGTGATCCAGCGCGCGATCATGCACGTGCAGTCGGCCTCGAACGGCAAGAAGGAAGTCACCGGCGCCAACGTGCTGGTGGCGATCTTCGGCGAGAAGGATTCGCACGCCGTCTACTACCTGCACCAGCAGGGCGTGACCCGTCTCGACGTGGTCAACTTCATCTCGCACGGTGTGCGCAAGGACCAGCAGATGGACACCCAGAAGGCGTCCGAAGGCGTGGAAGAAGCGCAGGTCGAAGGCCAGGCCAAGGAATCGCCGCTGGATCAGTTCACCCAGAACCTGAACAAGCAGGCCGCCGACGGCAAGATCGATCCGCTGATCGGGCGCGAGGAAGAAGTCGACCGCGTGATCCAGATCCTGTGCCGCCGCCGCAAGAACAATCCGCTGCTGGTGGGCGAAGCCGGTGTTGGTAAAACCGCGATCGCCGAAGGCCTGGCATGGCGCATCGTCCAGGAAGACGTGCCCGAGATCCTGCAGAACGCCGTCGTGTTCTCGCTCGACATGGGCGCGCTCTTGGCTGGTACCAAGTACCGCGGCGACTTCGAGCAGCGCCTGAAGGCCGTGCTCAAGCAGATCAAGGACACCCCGAACGGCATCCTGTTCATCGACGAGATCCACACCATCATCGGCGCCGGCTCGGCGTCGGGCGGTACGCTGGACGCGTCGAACCTGCTCAAGCCTGCCCTGGCCAACGGCCAGCTGAAGTGCATCGGCGCGACCACGTTCACCGAATTCCGCGGCGTGTTCGAGAAAGACCATGCGCTCTCGCGCCGGTTCCAGAAGGTGGACGTCAACGAACCGTCGGTCGAGCAGACCATCCAGATCCTGCGTGGCCTGAAGTCGCGCTTCGAAGAGCACCACGGCGTCAAGTATTCGGCGTCGGCGCTGTCGACCGCGGCCGAACTGGCGGCGCGCTTCATCAACGACCGTCACCTGCCTGACAAGGCGATCGACGTCATCGACGAAGCTGGCGCCGCCCAGCGCATCCTGCCGAAGTCGAAGCAGAAGAAGACCATCGGCAAGACCGAGATCGAGGACATCATCGCCAAGATCGCGCGCATCCCGCCGCAGACCGTCAACCAGGACGACCGCAGCAAGCTGCAGACCATCGACCGCGACCTGCGCAACGTGGTGTTCGGCCAGGATCCGGCGATCGACGCGCTGTCGGCCGCGATCAAGATGGCGCGCGCCGGTCTGGGCAAGACCGACAAGCCGATCGGCTCGTTCCTGTTCTCGGGTCCGACCGGCGTCGGCAAGACCGAAGTCGCCAAGCAGCTGGCCTTCATCCTGGGCATCGAGATGGTTCGCTTCGACATGTCCGAGTACATGGAGCGTCACGCGGTGTCGCGCCTGATCGGCGCGCCGCCGGGCTACGTCGGCTTCGACCAGGGTGGCCTGTTGACCGAGGCGATCACCAAGAAGCCGCACGCGGTGCTGCTGCTGGACGAGATTGAAAAAGCCCACCCGGACATTTTCAACATCCTGCTGCAGGTGATGGACCATGGCACGCTGACCGACAACAACGGCCGCAAGGCGGACTTCCGCAACGTGATCATCATCATGACCACCAATGCGGGCGCCGAAAGCCTGACCAAGCGCTCGGTGGGCTTCGTCGATTCGAAGGAAGCGGGCGACGAGATGGCCGACATCAAGCGCATGTTCACGCCGGAATTCCGCAACCGCCTGGACGCGATCATCAGCTTCCGCGCGCTGGACGAGGACATCATCCTGCGCGTCGTCGACAAGTTCCTGATGCAGCTGGAAGAGCAGCTGCACGAGAAGAAGGTCGAAGCGATCTTCACCGAGAAACTGCGCAAGTTCCTCGGCAAGAAAGGCTTCGATCCGGCGATGGGTGCACGTCCGATGTCGCGCCTGATCCAGGACATGATCCGCAAGGCGCTGGCCGACGAACTGCTGTTCGGCCGCCTGGTCAACGGTGGCCGCGTGACGGTCGACCTGAACGAGAAGGACGATGTGGTCCTCGAGTTCCCGGAAGGCGATCCGCTGCCGCCGCCGGCACCGGCCGAGACGGTCGAGATCGAGTAAATCCGGTTTGCGCGGTTCGCCGCGTTGATCCGTGAAGCCCGCGCACGCAAGTGTCGCGGGCTTTTTTATTGTTCATTGAACGCGTCGGCGGTGGAGCGCGGGGCCGCCCAGGCCAACCCTACCTGGGGTCGTCAGTGGCTGGCCGGGCGACGGGCTTACTTCCCGAGCAGGCGCAGCGACTGGTCCCAGTCCTGTTCCCAGTCGAGCAGGAAGTCGTGCGTCTTGAAGGCGCGTTTGAGCGGCCCGAGCGGCACGCGGTAGACATCGTTCAGTCCCAGCGCCAGGGTCACCGGGTTCCACACCGCATTGCGCTTCGATTTGCGGGCGCTGGCCTTGACCCGCGCGCCATCGTCGCCAAAGATCCCGATCGCCCCGTCGAGTGCCTTGCCGAGATCCATCCTGGCGTGCGCCGCGAAGGCGATCAGCACCTGCTCCTTGCCGATGCCCAAGCGCGATTCACTAGCGGGCCTGGGCGCGGGCGGAGCGTCGTCGGCGCCCGGCTGTTCCCCGCGCGCCAGTGCCTTGGCCAGTTGTTGCAGGTCCTTCTTCTGGAAGCGCAAGGCATCCAGTGGCCGCCGAAAACCCGGCTCGGGAAGGCGTGCGACGATCTTGTAGGCATCTTTAGTCAGCGTAATCAATACGTCTTCGCTGCCGGCCGCCAGACGCGCGATATCGCCCTGGTAAAAGATCGGCGCCGCGTAGCCGCCATTGGCGTCGCCGAACAGCTCCGGATAGGCCGGGTCATAGTCAAGCCAGACATAGGGTGTCAACCCATGTTCGAGCAGGTGCGCCAGGTGCCAGGGCGACCCGGTCTGCAGTTCGAGCCAGGCACAGGCTTCGAGGGTGGTGGCGCGAAAGGGCAGGTCGGTCGAGGTCATAACGCTGTCGGTGACGTGAAAGGCGCTTATTCTAATGCGACGGTGCGAGAAACCAGGGGCTATTTACTCCGGCCCGGTCAACGGAATCCGGATCGATGTGATGTCACATTCATGATGCCGTCATATAACATTTCTAGACTGCAGGCATTTCCCGTCTTACGCATGGAACTGCAATGCAGCTTGCCAAACTCAATACCTCTACCAAACTCATCGGTGCATTCGGCATCATTTCGATCCTCATGGTCCTGATTACGGCCGTGGCCGTGTGGCGCATGCATGCAGCAGATGTGATCACGTCCGACCTGGTCGACGACAAGCTGGCCAAGCAGCAGCTGGTGTCGGACCTGCTTGGCATCGAACGCCTGAATGGTTCACGCACCATCTCGATTGCCCGCAGCGACAGCCTGGAGCTGGCCGATTACTTCATGGCGCAACTGGCGGAGGGTAAGAAAGGCGCTGCCGCCATCGACGCCAGACTGGGCAAGCTGCCGGTGGGCGACAAGGAGCGCGCGCTGCTGCAAGCGGCGACAGACAACAAGAGCGTCTTGGCAAATGTCCAGGCCGAGCTGTTCCGTGCCAAGGATCTGGGACAGACCCAGCTCGTCGAAAGCATCGTGACCGCGAAATGGGAGCCTGCCTACAAGGCCCAGACCGGCGCGCTGGAAAGCTTGCTGTCGTTCGAAACCCTCGAGGCGCACCGCCTGGCCGACGAGTCGGCGCTGGCGTCGAGCTTCAGCAAGATGCTGCTGCTGGCGCTGGGCGCCGCTGCGCTGGCCATCGGCACGGGCTTGGCATGGCTCTTGAGCCGCAACCTGGTGCTGCCGCTGCAGCAAGCGGCCAACCTGGCCGAGCAGGTCGCGCACGGCGACCTGCGTCCGATCATCGAGCACGGCCGCAGCGACGAGATCGGCCGCCTGTTCGATGCCCTCAACGGCATGACCCACGGCGTGTCGTCGACCGTGTCGCAGGTGCTGCACGGCGCCCAGGCGATCGATTCGGCATCGCACGAAATTGCCGACGGCAACCAGGACCTGTCCGAGCGCACCGAGCGCCAGGCCGACGCGCTGCGCCAGACCGTGGCCGCGATGGGCGACCTGAGCGAAGCGATCGCCAGCAACAACGCCAATGCCCAGCAGGCCAACGCGCTGGCCCAGACCGCGTCCGGCGTCGCCACGCAAGGCGCGCAGGCGGTCGAGCAGCTGGTGGCGCGCATGGGCTCGATCAAGGCCTCGGCCGATCGCATCGTCGACATCACCGGCATGATCGACAGCATCGCCTTCCAGACCAATATCCTGGCGCTGAATGCCGCGGTGGAAGCGGCGCGCGCCGGCAGCGAAGGGCGCGGCTTCGCCGTGGTGGCGGCCGAGGTGCGCAACCTGGCCCAGCACTCGGCCGGCGCGGCGAAAGAAATCAAGAAGCTGATCAATGAGTCGGCCGGCGAGATCGAGGCGGGTACCGGCATGGCCGAATCGGCCGGCTCGACCATGCGCGCCATGCTGCAGCATGTGCGTGAAGTGGCGGGCATCCTGGGGCAGATCCATACCGCCAGCGCCGGGCAGGCCGATGGCGTGAGCCAGGTCAGCCGCGCGATCGCGGAGATCGATCTGTCGACCCAGCAGAATGCGGCGATGGTGGAAGAGGCGGCAGCAGCAGCGGCGTCGATGCGGCAGCAGGCGGCGGAGTTGTCGGCGCTGGTGGCGACGTTCAAATTGCGGGCGGATCAGGGCGCGCCGCAGATGATGTTCGGTGAAGCGGATGACGTCGAGGAACCAGCAAGCGCGCCGCGGCTGTTGAAGGCCGCGTAGGGTCGGCGGCGAAGCCGCCAACCCCTACCAAATCAGATCGCGGCCAGCGCCCGGCGCAGGTCCTCGCGCTGGTCTTCGACGTGCTCGATCCCGACCGACAAGCGGATCAAGCCATCGCCGATCCCCAGCTCGGCACGCCGCTCCGGCGGAATGCTGGCATGCGTCATCAGGGCCGGATGCTCGATCAGGCTCTCCACCCCACCCAGGCTCTCGGCCAGCGTGAACACCTGGCACGCTTCCAGGAAACGCCGCGCGCCGTCGATGTCGGTATCGAGGTCGATCGAGACGATGCCGCCGAAGCCGTGCATCTGGTTGCGCGCCAGCGCGTGCTGGGGATGCGACTCCAGTCCCGGGTAGTACACCTTGCGTACCTGCGGCTGCTGCTCGAGCCATTCGGCCAGCAGCAGCGCGTTGCCGCTGCTGCGCTCCACGCGCAGCGCCAGGGTCTTGATCCCGCGTAGCACCAGGAAGCTGTCGAACGGTCCCTGGATCGCGCCCACCGAGTTCTGGATGAAGCCGAGCTTCTCGGCCAGGCCGGTTTGCGCATCGCCGGCGCCGACCACGGCCACACCGCCGATGACGTCCGAGTGGCCGTTCATGTACTTGGTGGTCGAGTGCACCACGATGTCGATGCCGTGTTCCAGCGGGCGCTGCACGATCGGGCTGGCGAAGGTGTTGTCGCACACGCTGATAATGCCGCGCGCGTGGCACAGCGCGGCGATGGCGGTCAGGTCGGCCAGCTTGAGCATAGGGTTGGTCGGGGTCTCGACCCACACCATGCGCGTCTCGGGGCGGATCGCCGCGGCCAGCGCGTCCGGGTCGGCCATGTCGACATAGCTGAAGGTGAGGCCGGCGCTGTCGCGGCGCACGCGTTCGAACAGGCGGTAGGTGCCGCCGTACATGTCGTCGCCGGCGATGATGTGCGAGCCGCTCGGCAGCAGTTCGAGCACCGCCGCGATCGCGGCCAGGCCGGAAGCGAAGGCGAAGCCGGCGCGGCCGCCTTCGATGTCGGCCACGCAGCGCTCCAGCGCCCAGCGCGTCGGGTTGTGCGAGCGGCCGTAGTCGAGGCCCTTGTGCACGCCCGGGCTGTCCTGGCGGAAGGTCGAGGTGGCGAAGATCGGCGGCATCACGGCGCCGGTCGCCGGCTCCGGCGCCTGGCCGCCGTGGATCACGCGCGTTTCCATGTGGCGCTTGAATTCGACTTCTTTGGCGACTGAGCGCGGGTGGGAGTTGGAATGGGTTTGTGGCTGGTAATCGGGTTTGGTCACGACAGCGTCCTTCGCAGATGATTGAGCAGATCGTAGCGTGTGATCAGGCCGTAGAAGCGGGGGCCGTCGGCGATCACCGCGGTCAGGCCGCGATCGAGGATCTCGCGCAACTGGCCCATGCCGGCCGACGGGTGCAGCGTCTGCAACTGGGAAGTCATGGTACTTGAGACCGGCGCACCGAAGCGCTCGGCTTCCTGGGTCACGTGCAGCAGCAGGTCGGATTCGTCGATCAGGCCCATCAGCCGGCCCTCGGCATCGATCACCGGCAGCTGCTGCAGATCGCTGTTGCGCATGCGGTTGAAGGCCGTGAGCAGGGTGTCGCCCGGCGCCAGGCTGACCACTTCGCCGGCGTCGTAGCGGCGCCCGATCAGGTCGCGCAGGTCGCCAGTCTTGGGGCGCGTGATCAGGCCCTGGTCGACCATCCAGCCGTCGCTGTAGACCTTGCTCAGGTAGCGGGTGCCGGTGTCGCACACGAAGGTCGCCACGCGCTTGGGGCGAGTCTGTTCGCGGCAGTAGCGCAGCGCTGCAGCCAGCAGGGTGCCGGTGGAGGAGCCGCCCAGGATGCCTTCCTGCTGCAGCAGCAGGCGCGCGGTGGCGAAGCTTTCCTCGTCGGGAATGGTATAGGCCTTCTTCACGCGCGACAGGTCGGCGATCGCCGGAATGAAATCTTCGCCGATGCCTTCCACCGCCCACGAGCCGGCGTGTTTCGATACGTGGCCGGTGTCGACATATTCGGCCAGGATCGAGCCTTGCGGGTCGGCCAGCACGAATTCGAGCTGCGGCTGGGTTTTCTTGAAGTAGCGCGACAGGCCGGTGATGGTGCCGGACGAACCGACGCCGACCACGATGGCATCGAGCTTGTGGTTGGTCTGGTCCCAGATTTCGGGGCCGGTGGTGGTTTCGTGGGCGCGCGGGTTGGCCGGGTTGTTGAACTGGTCGGCAAACCAGGCGCCGGGAATTTCTTTCGCCAGGCGCGCGGCGTAGTCCTGGTAGTACTCGGGGTGGCCCTTGCCGACGTCGGAACGGGTCAGGTGGATCTCGGCGCCGAGCGCCTTCAGGTGCAGGACTTTTTCAGCGGCCATCTTGTCAGGCACCACCAGCACCACGCGGTAGCCCTTGATGCGCGCCACCAGCGCCAGGCCGAGGCCGGTGTTGCCGGCGGTGGCTTCGACCACGGTGCCGCCCGGCTGCAAGTGGCCGTCGTGCTCGGCTTGCTCGATCATGGTCTTGCCGATGCGGTCCTTGATCGAGCCGCCGGGGTTCTGCGATTCGAGCTTCAGGAACAACTGGCAGGGGCCGGTGTCGATGCGGGTGACTTCCACCAGCGGGGTATCGCCGATCAGTGAAAACAGTGCAGCTTGCGACGCATGTTGCATAGTGCCTCCATTGGGCCGGACCGCGACGGCGCAGGTGGTGCGGGGACGGGAACCGGCGTGCTACGACGAGCTGGCGCCGCGGGTGGGCGGCGTCAGGCCATAATAAAAGAACATGATACGAGTTTTTGCAGGCCGCTGCTTTTGCGCTAACTAAAGGTCTGGCAAGCCGGCGGCGTATGGTGGTTTCGCCTGAATCGTAGGCAACTTTCCGCGTCTCAGGCTTCCGATTTCAGGCGCCGCCATAAGGTGGTCCGGCTGATCCCCAGATGGCGCGCTGCCAGGTCACGCTGGCCGCCGAAGCGGGCCAGCACCGAGGCCACCGATTCACGCGCGGCAATCGCCGGGGGCAGGGCGATGACAGCCGCCGGCTGATCCGGCGCGGCGCGCCGTCCCAGCTCAGGCGCCACCGACAGCAGAAACGCGGGCGTCAACGCCTGCAATGGCTCCGCCGCCAGGAACAGCGCCAGCCGCTCCATCAGATTGCGCAGTTCGCGCACATTCCCCGGCCACGCATAAGACGCGAGCAGCGGCGCGCAGGCCGCCATCTCCGCATGCAGGTTCGGGTGCGGCCGCGCATCGAGCGCCGCCAGTGCGCCTTTCAGCGACCATTCGGCCAGCCCCGCGATGTCGCCCGCACGCTCTCGCAGCGGCGGCAATGCCAAGCGCAGCACGGCCAGGCGATAGAACAGGTCGGCGCGGAAACGTCCTTCGCGCACGCGCGCTTCGAGGTCGCAGTGAGTGGCACTGATCACGCGCACGTCGATCGGTACCGGGCGCGTGCCGCCGACCCGCATCACCTCGCGTTCTTCCAGTACCCGCAGCAGGCGCGTCTGCAGCGCCAGCGGCATTTCGCCGATCTCGTCCAGGAACAGGGTGCCGCCGTTGGCCGCCTCGAACAGCCCGGCATGGCCGCCACGCCGGGCGCCGGTGAACGCGCCTTCCTCGTGCCCGAACAGTTCCGATTCCAGCAGCGACTCGGCGATCGCGCCGCAATTCACCGCCACGAACGGGCGCTGCGCCCCGCGACGCGGGCTTTCGCGGTGGATCGCCTGCGCCACCAGTTCCTTGCCGCTGCCGGTCTCGCCTTCGATCAGGACCGTGGCCGGCGAACGCGCGTACAGCACCACGCCCTGGCGCAATCGCTCCATCGCCGCCGACTCGCCGCGCAGATCGTTCAGGCCGCGCCGCGCGCGCCGCGTGTCTTGCCCGGCGGCCGGACGGCGTCCACGGCCCGCCTCGAGCCGGGTCAGGCGCGCCAGCTCGAGCGCGTCGTCGAAAGCCTGCCGGATCGAGGCCGCCGAATACAGGAACACGCCGGTCAGCCCGGCTTCCTCGGCCAGGTCGGTGATCAGGCCGGCGCCGACGATGACCTGAATGCCGGCCGCTTTCAGTTCGTTCACGGTGGCGCGCGCATCCTCGCGCGTGACGTAGGTGCGCTGCGCCAGGTCGATACCGAAGTTGGCGGCGAATTCGCCCAGTTCCGGCAGCGGCGCCTGGTAGCTGACCACGCCGATCTTGCCGGACACCCGGCGCGCGCGCGACAGCGCCTGCAGCACATCGAAGCCGCTGGCCTTGGCCGCGATCACCGGCACCGAAATCCGCCCCTTGAGCCAGGCTGCATTCGATCCGGCTGCGATCACCACGTCACAGCGTTCCGTCGCCAACCGCTCGCGGATATGGCGCGCGGCGTCGTCGAAACCTAGCTGCACGGGTTCGATCGAAGCCAGGTGGTCGTATTCGAGCGTGATGTCGCGAAACAGGTCGGACAGGCGCGAGACGGAGACCGTCCAGATGACGGGCTTGTCGGCATCGAGGGCAGGGCTGGATGGATTCATGTTTCAAGTTTAGTGCAATTTGCACGAGATGTTTCACCATGAAACGCCGGATCCGATCCGAACGACCGATCGGTTCATTTATATGCCGTAAGAATCCGGTAAGGGCGCGCCGATAGGATGGACTCAGCCTCAGTGGTAATGCTTGACGTCAATACGCAGGTAAAACACAGGCAATACATACATAAGATTCAACAAAATCAGGAGACAAAATGGATCAAGACGTTGTTCAGCGGGTCAAGAACGACCCCAACTACCAGAAGCTCAAATCGACCCGTTCCAAGTTCGGCTGGACGCTGACCTGGGCCATGATGATCGTGTACTACGGCTTCACGCTGCTGGTCGCCTTCAACAAGGAATTCATGGGCACCCGCATCGGCGAAGGCGTCATGACCTGGGGCATTCCCCTGGGCCTGTTCGTCATCATCTTCACCGTGGTCATCACCGGCATCTACGTACGCCGCGCCAACAGCCAATACGATGAACTGACCGACGCGATCCGCGCCAAGGCGGGCGCATGATGACCGCGATCCTGAACAAGCGCAGCGCGTCTGCGCTGGCCCTGCTCGCCGCTACCGGCATCGCCGGGGTTGCTCAAGCCGCGCCCGACCTCGGCCAGGCCGCCAAGCAAGCCACCAACTGGACCGCGATCATCATGTTCGCGGTGTTCGTCGTGGCCACCCTGTTCATCACCAAGTGGGCTGCCGCCAAGACCCGCTCGGCGTCCGACTTCTACACCGCCGGCGGCGGCATCACCGGTTTCCAGAACGGCCTGGCGATCGCCGGCGACTTCATGTCGGCGGCATCCTTCCTCGGCATCTCCGCCGCCGTGTTCCTGGACGGCTTCGACGGCCTGATCTATGCGATCGGCTTCCTGGTCGGCTGGCCGGTCATCACCTTCCTGATGGCCGAGCGCCTGCGCAACCTGGGCCGCTTCACCTTCGCCGACGTGGCCTCGTACCGCTTCGCCCAGAAGCCGATCCGCGTGTTCGCGGCCTCCGGCACCCTGGTCGTGGTGCTGTTCTACCTGATCGCGCAGATGGTCGGTGCCGGCCAGCTGATCAAGCTGCTGTTCGGCCTGGAATACTGGATCGCGGTGGTGATCGTCGGCATCCTGATGATGGTCTACGTGCTGTTCGGCGGCATGACCGCCACCACCTGGGTGCAGATCATCAAGGCCGTGCTGCTGCTGTCGGGCGCTTCCTTCATGGCGTTCTCGGTGCTGGCCCAGTACAACTTCAGCCCTGAGCAACTGTTCCGTACCGCCACCGAAGTGCACGCCAAGGGCGACGCCATCATGGGTCCGGGCAGCTTCATCAAGGACCCGATCTCGGCCATTTCGTTCGGCATGGCGCTGATGTTCGGTACCGCCGGCCTGCCGCACATCCTGATGCGCTTCTTCACCGTTCCGAGCGCGAAAGAAGCGCGTAAATCGGTGCTGTGGGCAACCACCTGGATCGGCTACTTCTACATCCTCACCTTCATCATCGGCTTCGGCGCGATCGTGCTGGTCGGCACCAACCCGGCCTTCAAGGATGCCGCTGGCGCCCTGCTGGGCGGTAACAACATGGCGGCGGTGCACCTGGCCAAGGCGGTGGGCGGCGACGTGTTCCTGGGCTTCATCTCGGCGGTGGCGTTCGCGACCATCCTGGCGGTGGTGGCCGGCCTGACCCTGTCGGGCGCCTCGGCCGTGTCGCACGACTTGTACGCCACCGTGATCAAGAAAGGCAACGCCACCAGCGCCAACGAGCTGAATGTGTCGAAGATCACCACCATCGCGCTCGGCTTCATCGCCGTGCTGCTCGGTATCGCGTTCGAGAAACAGAACGTGGCGTTCATGGTGTCGCTGGCCTTTGCGATTGCCGCCTCGGCCAACTTCCCGGTGCTGTTCATGTCGGTGCTGTGGAAGGATTGCACCACCCGCGGCGCCACCGTCGGCGGCTTCCTGGGCCTGGCCACCGCCGTGATCCTGACCGTGCTGTCGAAATCGGTGTGGGTCGACGTGCTGGGCAACAGCGCGGCGATCTTCCCATACGCCTCGCCGGCGATCTTCTCGATGGCGATCGGCTTCTTCGGCATCTGGATCTTCTCGATCACCGACAAGGGTCCGCGTGCCCGCATCGACCGCGCCGGCTTCGAGGCGCAGGAAGTGCGCGCCGAGACCGGTATCGGCGCAGCGGGAGCATCGGGACACTGATCGTGCGTCTTGCGCGCCGCCCGTCGCGGCGGCGCTCACCGACACCGGGAGCAGGCCTGCAAGGGCCGCTCCCGGGTTTTTGTTTCTGGAACCATGCATCCGGCATGCGCCTGTCGCTTATTTTCAAAAGAGGATGCAACGTCCTTTAATCCAGCGCAGATCAAAGCGAAATTCCCTCGCTGCCTTTGTTTTTGCTAAAAAGACGCGTGCCATCATTTCTTCGGGTAATCCACATAACCACCTGAAGGAGACACGATGGACCCGATCCTCGGCCAGATCATGCTCTGGCCAGTACCCTGGATTCCACGCGGCTGGGCTTTGTGCGACGGACGCGAGCTGCAGATCCAGCACAACCAGGCGCTGTTTTCGCTTCTCGGCGTTGCCTACGGTGGCGACGGCATGCGCACCTTCAAGCTGCCCGACCTGCGCACCCGCTTCCCGGCCGGCGCCCAGGCCGTCACCGGGCTCGGCCAGCTGGGCGGCGCCGCTGCCGCCGACCTGGCCGGCGTCAGGGGCGAGGGCAGCGTCAGCATCGGCGTCGAACACCTGCCGCCGCACAGCCATGGCGCCACCTTCACGCCCGGCCCCGGCGCCAGCGTCAGCGTGTCGGTACCGGCCGATGCCAATGGCGCCAGCGCCGAAAGCGCGCCGGGACCCAACCGGGTGCTCGGCAACGTCTCGGCCGGTTCGCTGGCGGCGCGCGTGTACAGCACCGACGCCCCCAACACCACACTGGCCCCGTTTCATATCGAGGTACCGTCCGGCGCCGGCGCGGTCACGGTTGGCGACACCGGCAGCGGCCACGCCTTGCCGCTGCGCGTGGCGCTGAGCGGCTCGGTCGGCACGCTGCCGCCGTTCACCACGCTGAACTTCATCATCGCAACCGACGGCATCTATCCCTCGCGCGCCGACTAGGGCAGGAGCGGGCCGCAGCTGCGGCCCGCCGTCTCTTCCAATTCACTTTGCATCCGCGTCACTTCACGACCGATCGGGCACCATGACCATCCACTCCAGCACCAGCGGCGCCTCCGCCGCCACCGTCTTCGATTTCACGAACGGCATCACCGGCGCCACTGTCCCCGGCGGTCCGGATTCGCCCACCTTGCGCCAGCAGGTCGGCGCCGACACCCTGAGCGTCACCGCCAACGCCGGCACGCTGGTGCGGATCGGCGAGGATGAATACACCGGCAAGGACGATCCGGTCCTGAGCGGCCACACCCTGGCGGTCGACTTGGCCATCGCCGAGATGCCGACTCGCATCGTGCTGCGCCTGGACGCCGGCAAGGTGTTCGACTTCGATGCGCTGTCGCTGTACGACGTTGGCGGCAGCGTGGCGCAGCTGCGCATCACCACCAACAAGGGCAGCATCACGGTCAACCTGCCGCCGCCGGCCGACCCGGTCGAGAACACCACCGCCAGCCGCATCACCCTGCCGGACATCCCGGGCCTGCAGGGCATCGCCTGGGCCGAACTGTCCGACGTGGCAGGCGGCCCGCTGCTGTTCCAGATGGACGACATCGCGCTGTCCAACATCACCCATCCGCCGCAGTTCGACGGCCCGTTCACGATCCGCATCGGGCAGAACGGCGGGATACTCGACCTGGCGCCGCTGCTGCAGGTCACCGATCCCGACCTGGGCGAGGTGCTGAGCTGGAGCGCGGACAGCGCGCCCGGCCACGGCCGCCTCGAACTGACCGGCGCCGCGGCCCCCGCCGGCGGCAGCGCCATCGCGCCCGGCGGCAGCGTGCACTACACGCCGTACGCCGGCTTCGCCGGCACCGACAGCTTCCAGGTGCGGGTGTCCGACGGCGCGGCCAGCGCCAGCGCCACGGTCAGCGTCGAAGTGGCGCCGCAGACGCCGGACCGGCTCGACCTGGCTGCGGCCAGCGACAGCGGCCTGTCGAGCAGCGACAACGTCACCGCCGCCGCCAGCCTCACCATCAGCGGCCAGGGCGGCGCGGGCGACAGCAGTAGCCGGGTGCTGGTCTTCATCGACCGCAACGGCAACGCGCGCTACGATGCGGGCGACACCGGCGTCACGGTCACCATGAACAATGGCGCATGGAGCGCCGCCGGCCTGTCGACGAGCGGCCTGGATGGCGGCTACGACATCTATGCCCTGAGCACCTCGTCCGACGGCACCACCAGCAGCGCGCTGAGAGGGCCGCTGCGGGTCGGGATCGACCATACGGCGCCCACCACCACCTTCGGCGCCATCGCACTCGAACACGACAGCGGTGTCGATGACGGCGACTTCGTCACCAACGTCGCGGCCCAGGCCATCCGCGCCACCCTGAGCGCGGCCTTGCAGCCCGGCGACCGCGTGCAGGGCTCGCTCGACAATGGCGCCGAATGGCACGACCTGACGGCGATGGTCGACGGCACCGCCTTGACCTGGACCGGCGCCACGCTGGTGCCCGGTGGCGGCATGCGGTTGCGGGTGCTGGACGAACACGGCAACGCAGGCGCCGCCACACCGCGCGGCTACACGCTCGACCTGGTCGCGCCGGCGCAGCGCATCGTCAGTGCCGGGTTGGCATCCGACTCGAATATCTCGGGCGACTTCATCACCAATGTTCCCGGCCAGACCGTGTCCGGTACATTGAGCGCGGCGCTCGGCATGGGCGAATTCGTCGAGGTCTCGCTCAATGGTGGGAACGACTGGATCGCCGCCCCGGTGAGCGGCGTCGACTGGTCGCTGCCCGGCGTGATCCTGCCCAGCAGCGGCACGCTGCAGGTGCGCGTGACGGACCAGGCGGGCAACCATGGCGATGTGTGGTCGCACACCTATTGCTACGACGCCGGCACCCCCGTCGCCGGCACGCCGGTGCGACCGGACATGGTCAATCCCGCCGACGCCAGCTTCACCTTTACCGTCACCTATGCCGACGGCGGCGCCGGCATCGATGGCGCCAGCATTGGCGTCGGCAACGTCAGCGTCACCGGTCCCGATGGCGCGCTGGCGGTGATCGGCGCCTCGGCCGCCGGCTCGGACAACGCCACGGTCACCTATACCGTGCAGGCCCCGGACGGCGGCTGGGATCCGCTCGACGCCGGCAGCTACACCATCGCCATCCTTCCGACCGTGCGCGACCTGGCCGGCAACACGGTGGCGCCGAATGCCGCCGCGCACGTGTTCACCGTCGGCGTGAGCAGCGCGCCGGTGCTGGGCGGCGCGTTCGCCACACCGTTCATCGACGATACCGGCAGTATCGTCCCGTTCGCCGGCGTGACGCTGAGCGAGGCCGATGGCGACGCCGTGACGCTGACGATCTCCTATGCGGCGGCCAACGGCACGCTGTCCGGCCATCCGGCCCTGGCCGGCGGCGCCGGCAACTACACGCTGAGCGGCAGCGCGGCGGCGCTGCAGGCAGTCCTGCGCGAGCTGGTGTTCACGCCGACCGCCAACCAGAGCGACGGTGCATCGGTCGCCACCACGTTCACCCTGCACGCGAGCGACGGCAGCGGGGCCGCCAGCAACAGCGCGACGGTAGTCACCACGGCGCCGGTGGCGCCGACCGCATCGATCGTCCTGAGCGACACCGCGCTGGCGGCCGGCGAGAGCGCGCTCCTGACCGTGACCTTCAGCGAAGCGGTGAGCGGCTTCGCGGTCAAGCACCTGACGCTGCCCGGTGCCACGCTCGGCGCGCTGGAGACCGGCGACGGCGGACGCACCTGGACTGCGCGCGTCACGCCGGCGGCCGACACGCCGCTGGCCGCGTACCAGGTGCTGCTCGACATGCATGCGATCGTCGATGCGGGCGGACTGGCCGGCGCCGGCGCCGTGGCCGGCCCGCATTACACGGTCAGCACGGTGCGCCCGACGGCGACCCTGAGCATCGACGACACCACGCTTGACGCCGGCGAAACCGCCACGCTGACGATCACGTTCTCGGAAACGGCGAGCGGCCTCGATGAGAGTGACCTGACGGTGGCCGGCGGCGCCTTGTCCGGCCTGGCGAGCACGGATGGCGGCGTGACCTGGACCGCGATCCTGACGCCAGGCGCCGGCGCGTGGAGCGATGCCAACACCGTGCGCCTCGACCTGGCCGGCGTGCGCAACGGCGCCGGCAATAGCGGGGCGGGCGTGGTCCTGTCGAATCCCTACGCGGTACACACCGGCACTGCGCCCGGCACCGGGCCGGAGCCCGAACCGGTGCCGGAACCGACGCCCGAGATGGTCGACGGCGTGCGCGTGACGACCGTGCGCGCCATCGATCCGTTCACGGGCCTGGTCAACAACCTGGTCACGGTGCCGGTGGTGATTGGCACGCGCACCGACGATCCGGCCTCGCCCAACGACGCATTGGCCGACATCCCGCTCACCGCCACGCGCGGCGCCATCGCGTCCACCTTGTCGGTCGGCCTGCCGGTCGGCGCCGGCCTTCAGGCCAGCAGCCCGGCCGGCCTGTTGACCGGCAGCCAGGCGCTGCTCGACCTGATCGCGCGCATCGAGCAGAAGACCGGCGCGGGCACCGATGCGCGTGAAACGATGAGCGGCGCCGGCAGCGCCTTCATCGAGGCGCTGGGACAGGGCGCGCTGCTGCACAGCGCGACCGTGACGCCGGTCGTGGCCAGCGGCACGGGCACCAACGCGATTCACATTACCGGCACGCCGGGCGCCGGCGGCGCGGCGACCGGCATCGTGATCGACGCCGCCCGGCTGGCGGCTGGGACCGTGGTACAGCTGGACCACGTGGACTTTGCTGCCGTCAGCGGCGCCGTCACCCTGCGCGGCGGCGCCGGCGACAATATCGTGGTCGGCGATGACGCCAGCCAGAACATGCTGCTGGGCGAGGGCGACGACGTGCTGCTGGGCGGCGGTGGAAACGACGTGATCGGCAGCGCCGGCGGTGCCGATCTCCTTTCCGGCGGCAGCGGCGACGATGTGGTGGTGGGCGGCGTCGGCAACGATACGCTGCGCGGCGACAGCGGCGACGACGTGCTGCAGGGTGGACGCAGCGCCGTCGGGCAGTGGGAGTTCACGCTGACGCGCGACGGCACGCTGGGCGCGCGGCACGAGACGGCGGTCTTTGCCCCCGGCGCGTGGGAAACGCTGTCCCTCCCCGAACTCGATCGAGCTCAAGATGAAATGGCGTTCCTGTCGGCCGAGCGGGACGCGCTGACCGACACGGCGCTGCTGTACCAGGCCGCCTTCGCCCGCGCGGCGGATATCGGCGGCCTGAATTACTACCTGGGTCATGGCGTCGGCGCCCCCGCGCTGGCACGCGCCTTCCTGGCCTCCAGCGAGTGGGCCGCAGGCGGCATGGATGCGCTGCCGGACAGCGCGTTCGTCCAGCAGCTGTACCGCCAGGTACTGGGCCGCGAGGGCGAGGCGGCCGGGCTGGCGTTCTGGAACGGCCAGCTGGCCGGCGGCGCGGCCACGCGCGCCGACCTGCTGCTGGGGTTTGCTCTCAGCGACGAACATCGCGCCGCGCACGCCACCGGACTGGTGGTGGCCGCCGGCACCGTCACCACCGAAAACGGCTGGATTGGCGCCAGCGGCGACGACCGGCTCGAGGGCGGCGCCGGCAGCGACCTGCTGGTGGGCGGCGATGGCCTCGATACTGCGGTGTATGACGGCAAACTGGCCGACTACCGCTTGCTGCTGGGCGCGGACGGGTTGGTCAAAGTCGCAGACCGGGCAAATGCCGATGTCGATATCTTGTCCGGCATCGAGCGCGGGCAGTTCAACGATGGCGTGGTCGATCTCGGGTTCACCCAGTCCGAGATGGTGGCGACACTCGGTCTGCTGTACCAGGCCGTGCTGGATCGTGCGGCCGACTTGGGCGGCATGAACTGGTGGAGCAGCCAGACGCTGGACCTCGCTAGCCTGGTAACGGGATTCATCGCGGCTCCCGAATTCACGGCGCGCTACGATACCCTGTCCGACGCCGCCTTCGTGGCCGCACTGTACGCCAATTCCGGCTTGTCCAGCGAAGCGGCAGGCGGCAGCGCGGCTTGGACAGCACTGCTGCAGGATCACACGCGCGCCGAGCTGATCGGCAGCTGGATCGCGCATGCGGATGTGCTCGATGCGCAGTATGCGGAACAGGGGCTGTGGCTGGTTTGAGCAGGCGCGGCTGATGTTTCATGCGTTGCAAACGCGTTTCAACGTGGAATGCGTCTGCAACGCCCTGCGCTCCCAAGGGCGCACGCAAATTCCGGTATCGTTTCCAAGTCCTTGATTTTGCGAGCCAAGGTGCTCAACCGACGCCTCGCGTACTGACGCGTGCAAGGTTGGCACGCCGCTTGCATTGAATGTCACGATCTTTTTTAATATCGTGCACATCAAAGGACAACAGCATGAGCAAGCTCTCCGCAGGCGCCGCGTTCCGCAAGGCAGTTCAGGAAGAATCCCCGTTGCAGGTGGTCGGCGCGATCAACGCCAACCACGCGCTGCTGGCCAAGCGCGCCGGCTTCAAGGCGATCTACCTGTCCGGCGGCGGCGTGGCGGCCGGCTCGCTGGGCCTGCCCGACCTGGGCATCTCGAACCTGGACGACGTGCTGACCGACGTGCGCCGCATCACCGACGTGTGCGAGCTGCCGCTACTGGTCGACATCGACACCGGCTTCGGCGCCTCTGCCTTCAACGTGGCGCGCACCGTGCGCTCGCTGGGCAAGGCCGGCGCCGCCGCCTGCCACCTCGAAGACCAGGTCGGCGCCAAGCGCTGCGGCCACCGTCCGGGCAAGGAAATCGTCAGCAAGGGCGAAATGATCGACCGCGTCAAGGCTGCCGCCGACGCCCGTATCGACGACGATTTCGTGATCATGGCGCGTACCGACGCGCTGGCCGTGGAGGGACTCGACGCCGCCATCGAGCGTGCGGTCGCCTGCGTCGAAGCCGGCGCCGACATGATCTTCCCGGAAGCGATGACCAGCCTGGACATGTATAAACAGTTTGCCGACGCGGTCAAGGTGCCGGTGCTGGCCAACATCACCGAATTCGGTTCCACCCCCCTGTTCACGGTCGACGAGCTGGCAAGCGCCAACGTCGGCCTGGTGCTGTATCCGCTGTCGGCATTTCGCGCCATGAACAAGGCGGCCGAGAACGTGTACAACGCGATCCGCCGCGACGGCACCCAGCAGAACGTGCTCGATACCATGCAGACGCGCGCCGAACTGTACGATCGCATCGACTACCACAGCTACGAGCAGAAGCTCGACGCGCTGTTCGCACAAAACAAAGCCAAGTAAGAGGAGACATCCATGAGCACCCAGAATAACGACACGCCAACCTTCAAGCCGAAGAAATCGGTCGCCCTGTCCGGCGTCGCCGCCGGCAACACCGCGCTGTGCTCGGTGGGCAAGTCGGGCAACGACCTGCACTACCGCGGCTACGACATCCTGGACGTGGCCAACGCCTGCGAATTCGAAGAGATCGCCTACCTGCTGGTGCATGGCAAGCTGCCGACCGAGCCTGAGCTGCGCGGCTACAAGGCCAAGCTGCGTTCGCTGCGCGGCCTGCCGCAGGCGGTCAAGAGCGCGCTGGAAGCGCTGCCGGCCGGCGCCCACCCGATGGACGTGATGCGCACCGGCGTCTCGACGCTCGGCTGCGTGCTGCCCGAAAAGGACGACCACAACGTCGCCGGCGCACGCGACATCGCCGACCGCCTGATGGCCTCGTTCGGCTCGATGCTGCTGTACTGGTACCACTTCAGCCATAACGGCAAACGCATCGACGTCGAGACCGACGACGATTCGATCGGCGGCCACTTCCTGCACCTGCTGCACGGCTTCAAGCCGCGCGACGAGTGGGTGAGGGCGATGCACACCTCGCTGATCCTGTACGCCGAGCACGAGTTCAATGCCTCGACCTTCACGGCGCGCGTGATCGCCGGCACAGGTTCCGACATCCATTCGGCCATCACCGGCGCCATCGGCGCGCTGCGCGGTCCGAAGCACGGCGGCGCGAATGAGGTGGCGCTGGATATCCAGAAGCGCTACGAAAATCCGGACGAAGCCGAAGCGGACATCCGCAACCGCGTGGCCAACAAGGAAGTCGTGATCGGCTTCGGGCATCCGGTGTACACCATCAGCGACCCGCGCAATGTGGTGATCAAGGAAGTGGCGCGTTCGCTGTCGGCGGAAGTGGGCTCGATGAAGATGTTCGACATCGCCGAGCGGCTGGAATCGGTGATGTGGGAAGTGAAGAAGATGTTCCCGAACCTGGACTGGTTCTCGGCGGTGTCGTATCACATGATGGGCGTGCCGACCGCGATGTTCACGCCGCTGTTCGTGATCTCGCGTACTTCCGGCTGGGCGGCCCATGTCATCGAGCAGCGCATCGACAACAAGATCATCCGGCCGAGCGCGAATTATGTGGGGCCGGAGGATCTGGACTTCGTGCCGATCGGAGAGCGGAAATAGCATCATGAACAGCAATCACCGCAAACCCTTGCCCGGCACCAGCCTGGATTATTTCGACACGCGCTTCGCCGTCGATACCATTCAACCCGGCGCGTGGGACACCTTACCTTACACTTCGCGCGTGCTGGCTGAAAACCTGGTCCGCCGCTGCGACCCGGCCACGATGACCGACGCCCTGAAGCAAATCATCGAACGCAAGCGCGACCTCGACTTCCCCTGGTTCCCCGCGCGCGTAGTCTGCCACGACATCCTCGGCCAGACCGCGCTGGTCGACCTGGCTGGCCTGCGCGACGCCATCGCGGCCCAGGGCGGCGACCCGGCGCTGGTCAATCCGGTGGTGCCGACCCAACTGGTGGTCGACCACTCGCTGGCGGTCGAATGCGGCGGCTTCGATCCCGACGCCTTCACCAAGAACCGCGCCATCGAAGACCGCCGCAACGAAGACCGGTTCCACTTCATCGACTGGACCAAGAAGGCGTTCCGCAACGTCGACGTGATCCCGCCCGGGAACGGCATCCTGCACCAGATTAACCTCGAGCGCATGTCGCCCGTGATCCAGGTCGAGAATGGGGTGGCCTATCCGGACACCCTGGTTGGCACCGACTCGCACACCCCGATGGTCGACGCGCTGGGCGTGATCGCGATCGGCGTCGGCGGGCTGGAAGCCGAAAGCGTGATGCTGGGCCGCGCCTCCTGGATGCGCCTGCCCGACATCATCGGCGTCGAACTCACCGGCAAACCGCAGCCCGGCATCACCGCCACCGACATCGTGCTGGCGCTGACCGAATTCCTGCGCGCATCGAAGGTCGTGTCGAGCTACCTGGAGTTCTACGGCGAAGGCGCCGCCAGTCTCACGCTGGGCGACCGCGCCACGATCTCGAACATGGCGCCCGAATTCGGCGCCACCGCCGCCATGTTCTACATCGACGAGCAGACCATCAAGTATCTGCGCCTGACCGGCCGCGAGGACGAGACCGTGCACCTGGTCGAGACCTATGCGAAAGAAGCCGGCCTGTGGGCCGACAGCCTGGCGAATGCCGAGTACGAACGCACGCTGTCGTTCGACTTATCCAGCGTGGTGCGCAACATCGCCGGCCCGTCGAACCCGCACAAGCGTGTGCCGACTTCGGAACTGGCCGCGCGCGGCATTGCCTACTCGGCCGAAAACCGGGTGGAAAACGAGCCGGGCCTGATGCCGGACGGAGCGGTGATCATCGCCGCCATCACCAGCTGCACCAACACGAATAATCCCCGCAATATGGTCGCCGCCGGCCTGCTGGCGCGTAACGCCAACCGCCTCGGCCTGGCCCGCAAGCCGTGGGTGAAAAGCTCGCTGGCGCCGGGCTCGAAGGCCGTCGCCCTGTACCTGGACGAAGCCGGCCTGACGCCGGAACTGGAGCAACTCGGCTTCGGCGTGGTCGCTTTCGCCTGCACCACCTGCAACGGCATGAGCGGCGCGCTCGACCCAAGCATCCAGCAAGAGATCGTCGAACGCGACCTGTACGCGACCGCCGTCCTGTCGGGCAACCGCAATTTCGACGGCCGCATCCACCCCTACGCCAAGCAGGCCTTCCTGGCTTCGCCGGCGCTGGTCGTGGCGTATGCGATCGCCGGCACCATCCGGTTCGACATCGAGAAGGACGTGCTGGGCGTGGGCGCCGACGGCAGGGAGATCCGCCTGGCCGACCTGTGGCCATCGGACGAAGAGATCGACGCCGTGGTGGCGGCCAGCGTCAAGCCGGAGCAGTTCCGCAAGGTGTACACGCCGATGTTCGCACGTGTGGTGGACGATGGCGCGTCGGTCAGCCCGCTGTACGACTGGCGTCCACAGAGCACCTACATCCGCCGCCCGCCGTACTGGGAAGGCGCGCTGGCCGGCGAGCGTACCCTGGCCAACATGCGTCCGCTGGCGGTCCTGGGCGACAACATCACCACCGACCACCTGTCGCCGTCGAACGCGATCCTGCTCGACTCGGCCGCTGGCGAATATTTGGCCAAGATGGGCCTGCCGGAAGAAGACTTCAACTCCTACGCCACTCACCGCGGCGACCACCTGACCGCGCAGCGCGCCACCTTCGCCAATCCGACCTTGAAGAACGAGATGGTGCGCGACGCGGCCGGCAACGTCATCGCCGGTTCGCTGGCGCGCATCGAGCCGTCGGGCCAGGTCACGCGTATGTGGGAAGCGATCGAGCACTACATGGAACGTAAACAGCCGCTGATCGTCATCGCCGGCGCCGACTACGGCCAGGGTTCCTCGCGTGACTGGGCGGCCAAGGGCGTGCGCCTGGCGGGTGTGGAAGCGATCGTGGCCGAAGGCTTCGAGCGCATCCACCGCACCAACCTGGTCGGCATGGGCGTGCTGCCGCTCGAGTTCAAGCCGGGTGTGAACCGCCTGAGCCTGGGCATCGACGGCAGCGAGACCTTCGACGTGCTCGGCGCGCGTACCCCGCGCGCCGAGCTGACGCTGGTGATCCGGCGCCGCAGCGGCGAGACGCTCGAGGTGCCGGTGACCTGCCGCCTGGACACCGCCGAAGAAGTCGCGATCTATGAGGCGGGCGGCGTGCTGCAGCGCTTCGCGCAGGACTTCCTCGAATCGTCGGCATCCAGGGCCGCGGCGTGACAGCAAGGGATACCACCACCATGCCCCAACCACCCCAAATCAGGATCCCCGCCACCTACATGCGCGGCGGCACCAGCAAAGGCGTCTTCTTCCGCCTCGACGACCTGCCCGAATCCGCGCGCGTCCCTGGCCCCGCGCGCGACGCGCTGCTGCTGCGTGTAATCGGCTCCCCCGACCCCTACGGCAAGCAGATCGACGGCATGGGCGGCGCCACATCGAGCACCAGCAAGGCCGTGATCGTCGCGCCCAGCACGCGCCCCGATCACGACGTCGACTACCTGTTCGGCCAGGTCTCGATCGACAAGCCGTTCGTCGACTGGAGCGGTAACTGCGGGAATCTAGCGTCGGCGGTCGGCCCGTTCGCGATCGCCTCCGGCCTGATCGACGCGGCGAAGGTGCCGCAGGACGGCGTGGCCGTGGTACGCATTTGGCAGGCCAATATCGGCAAGACCATCGTCGCTCACGTACCGATGACGAATGGCGAGGTGCAGGAAACCGGAGACTTCGAACTCGACGGCGTGACTTTCGCGGCAGCCGAGGTGCAGCTCGAATTCATGGACCCGGCGGCCGAGGAAGAAGGCGAGGGCGGCGGCGCCATGTTCCCGACCGGGAACCTGGTCGACGAACTGGAAGTGCCGGGCGTGGGCACGCTGCGCGCCACCATGATCAATGCCGGCATCCCGACCATCTTCGTGGAGGCCGGCGCCATCGGCTACGACGGCACCGAGCTGCAGGACGCGGTCAACGGCGACCCGCGCGCGCTGGCCATGTTCGAGACCATCCGCGCCCATGGTGCCTTGCGCATGGGCCTGATTGACAGCGTGCAGGATGCGGCCAAGCGCCAGCACACGCCGAAGGTGGCGTTCGTCGCCAAGGCCGCCAATTACGTCACCTCGAGCGGGCGCCAGGTCGCCGCCGGCGAGATCGACCTGCTGGTGCGCGCGCTGTCGATGGGCAAGCTGCACCATGCGATGATGGGCACCGCGGCAGTGGCGATCGGCACCGCGGCGGCGATCCCCGGCACCCTGGTCAACCTGGCAGCTGGTAGTGGAAGCGATGCAAAGCGTGATGCAGTGCGCTTCGGCCACCCGTCCGGCACCTTGCGCGTCGGCGCCGAGGCACGCGAGGAAGGCGGTGTCTGGGTCGTCAACAAGGCGGTGATGAGCCGCAGCGCGCGCGTGCTGATGGAAGGCTGGGTGCGGGTGCCGGGCGACGCTTTCTAGCGTTATCGGGTGCGGCCGCCACACCTTGTCGGGTTTCTGCCGGGTTTCAACCGTGCCAGGCTGGAGCGGTTGCGGTTTTTCGGGTTATGATTGCCGTCCAGAAACTTCTACTCACCAGCAGCGGGCACCGATGGACGACCTCACCCAAGCAAGGCCTGCGCGCGCGGCGGACAGCCCCGTGCGCGCACCCGCCGACGGCGCGTCCGCTCCATCGCGCACGGCGCTCGAGCAGCGCGCGATCTTCCAGAACGCCCCGGTCGGGATCGTGGTCACCCAGCCCGACCAGATCAATACCTTCAACCCGCGCCTGGGCGAGATGTTCGGCTACGCCCAGGAAGAACTGGACAGCCTGACGCCGATGCAGGTGTTTTCCTCGCTCGAAGCCTACCAGCAGCTGATCGCCGAGGCGATGCCGGTGCTGCTCGGCGGCGGCCTGTTTGAAAAAGAAGAGCAGCAGTTCCGGCGCCGCGACGGCAGCACCTTCTGGGCGCGCCTGCGCGGCTGCGCGGTGGAACCGGGCAACCGCGCCGCCGGCACCATCTGGATCGTCGAGGACGTGACCGATGCGCGCCGCGCAACCGATGAAATGCAGGCGATCATGACCAACGCCACGATCGGCATCATGTTCACCCGCGAGCGCACGATCCGGCGCGCCAACCCGGCGTTCTGCGCCATGTTCGGCTATGGGCTGGATGCTGCGCTGGGTGCCTCGACCCGCATCCTGTATCCGGACCAGCAAGCGTACGACGACCTGGGCGCCGAGGCTTATCCGCAGCTGGCGCACGGCCTGCCGTTTCGCACCGAGACCACGCTCGTGCGCAAGGACGGCGCGCGCGCCTGGGTTCAGATGATCGGCTACCAGGTCAATCCGCAGGACCCTGGCAAGGGCACCATCTGGATGCTGGAAGACCGTACCCGCGAACAGGCCGACCAGCGTTCGCTGCTGGAAGCGGCCGACGCGATCCGGCGCGCGCGCGACGAACTCGAAGTGCGGGTCGCCGAGCGCACCGCGGAACTGGCCGGCGCCAACGCGCTGCTGCAGGAGGAGATCAACGAGCGGCGCCAGGCCGAGGCGCGCGTGCACCACATGGCCTACCACGACAGCCTGACCGGGCTGCCCAACCGCGCGCTGCTGTCCGAGCGGCTGGACGCGGCGATGCGCGCCGCCAGGCAGGGCAATGGTGGCAGCGGCTGCAAGCTGGCGCTGATGTTCCTCGACCTGGACCGCTTCAAGAACATCAACGATTCGCTCGGCCACATGGTGGGCGACCGCCTGCTGCGCGACGTCGCCACGCGCCTGGTGGCGGCGGTCGGGCCCACCGACACCGTGGCGCGCCTGGGTGGCGACGAATTCGTGGTACTGCTGCCCGAAGTGAACGGCAGCGCCGAATGCCGCCGCGTGGGCGAGCGCATCATCGACGCGCTGGCGTCTCCGTGCCAGATCGAGGGCCACAGCCTGCACATCTCGCCCTCGATCGGGATCTGCGTGTATCCGGACGACGGCCTCGATGTGGAGACCCTGATGCGCCACGCCGACGCCGCCATGTATCAGGCCAAGGCGGCCGGCCGCAACAACTACCAGTTCTTCACCGAGCGCATGAACCAGGCCGCGGCGCGCCACTTCGAACTCGAGACCAGCCTGCGCGGCGCGCTGGCGCGCGACGAATTCGAGCTGCACTACCAGCCGATCATGTGCACCGTCACGCGTCGCCCGCGCGCGCTGGAAGTGCTGCTGCGCTGGCGGCGCGGCAAGGACAACGAGGGTGGCGGCGAACTGGTGGGGCCGGACGAATTCATCCCGATCCTGGAAGAAAACGGCACCATCGTGGCGGTCGGCGAGTGGGTGATCCGCAGCGCCTGCGCCCAGAACGTGGCGTGGCAGAGCGAGGGGCTGGACGTGGTACCGCTGGCGATCAACCTGTCGGCGCGCCAGTTCATGCACCAGGGCCTGGTCGATTCGATCCGCGCCAGCATCGAGGACAGCGGCATCGATCCGGCGCTGGTGGAATTCGAGATCACCGAGACTGCGCTGATGCAGCACGGCGGCCAGACGCTCGACATTCTCCGCCAGATCAAGGCGATGGGGATGTGCCTGTCGATCGACGACTTCGGCACCGGCTATTCGAGCCTGGCTTACCTGAAGCGCTTCCCGGTCAGGAAGATCAAGATCGACCGCGCCTTCGTGCGTGAGCTCGAAGGCAGCGCCGAGGACCGCGCCATCGTGGCGGCGGTGATGGCGCTGGCCAACAGCCTGCAACTGTCGGTGGTGGCCGAGGGTGTCGAGACTGAGGGGCAGTATGCCTTGCTGCGGTCGTTCGGCTGCCAGTTCGCGCAGGGGTATCTGTTTGCGCGGCCGTTGCCGGCAGCGCAGGTGGGGCGTTTGCTGGCGGGGTAGGGAGCGTTGGTGGCTCTGCCGCCAACGCGTTCAAACAGTGCGTGCGTCGCCGCTCAATCCTCGAGGATCGCCACCACCGGCGCATGATCCGACGGCTGCTCCCACTTGCGCGTATCGCGGTCGATGACGCAGGCGGTGCAACGCTTCGCTAGCGCGCTGGAGAGCAGAATGTGATCGATGCGCAGCCCCCGGTTGCGGCGGAACGCCATCTGCCGGTAATCCCACCAGCTGTACTGCTTCTCTGGCTGCTCGAACAGGCGGAACGCATCGGCCAGCCCCAGCCCCATCAGCGACTGCAGCGCCGCGCGTTCAGGTACCGAGCAGTGAATGCGGCCTTCCCATTCTGCCGGATCGTGCACGTCGCGGTCTTCCGGCGCGATGTTGTAGTCGCCCAGGATCGCGAACTGCGGATGCGCCGCCATCTCGGCCGCCACCCAGGTCTGCAGCGCCTCCAGCCAGCCCAGCTTGTAGCCATACTTGTCGGAACCGACTTCCTGTCCGTTCGGCACGTAGGCGCAGATGAAGCGCACGCCGCCAATGGTCGCCGCCAGCAGGCGCTGCTGCTCGTCGGCATAGTGCGGATTGTTCTTCACCACATCCTCGATCGGCAGCTTCGAAAGGATAGCGACGCCGTTATAGGTCTTCTGGCCCGAGAACGCGACCTGGTAGCCGGCCGCGTTCAGCTCGGCCACCGGGAACTTGTCGTCGGTGAGCTTGGTTTCCTGGATGCAGAGCACGTCGACAGGATTGGCTTCGAGCCACTGCAGCAGGTGGGAGAGGCGGACTTTGAGGGAATTCACATTCCAGCTTGCGATTTTCATGGTGTTCTTCTACGTTGACGGACGAGTGATGCTAGTAGCGGCCTGCGCGTAAAGCGATATATTGCTAATTGCCAACTCGACAGTATAGGGGGTAGCAGGTGTTTCGTGGTTCAGTTGACGCCGGTTGGAGCGCTTGGCGGCACGCCGTCAGTGCAGCCCGAGCAAGCGGAAGCAGCATGGAGTATTGTGTTCCTCTGGTAATATTTCGAATGGGTTGGTAGAATCGCAACGATTGGCAATCGATTTTGTTAGCAGACTGCCAAAAAACTTTGCTCTGGATCGCTATCGGGACTATAACGTGAGTTAGGCGGTCGCCTTCTTTACCTTGTGGTAGATTTGTTGCTTACTGGTAATAATAAAATTGCGTAGGTGCAACTTTCGATGTACCATGTGCGTGTCGTGAGGGAAGAGCCCGATACGCACACAGTTGTCGAGGCCAGTCGACGTGCGGTAGTGGTACTATTGTGAAATATTCGGTTTCACGAGTTAATAATCCGAACGCAAGATTTGAAAAGGACAGAAATGCGCAGTGCATTCGAAGCATGGGCCCAGCGTGAAGGCCACATCGTTCGCCGTCGCGAAGACAAGCCCGAGGAATACCTCGTTTTTGAAACCCAACGCCGCTGGGTAATCTGGCAGGCCGCGTTGGCGCATGGCGCGAAAGCGGCGGCCGATGCGCCGTCCAAGTTCGCCAAGGACGCCGACCAGAAACCGGCCATCGCGCCGGACGAAGCAGCCGTGCGCAACCGCGTGCTGAACGAAGTGCTGGACGCATTCAGCGAACTGGACGAGACCGCCGGCATGGAAGGCGTGCTGAAGGTCATCCAGGGCCTGAAGAAAAAGCAGAAGGCCGAGGCCGAAAAGGTCTGAGCCACGCCGGCCGTATGCATTACCGCCACTACAAGGGCGGCATCTACGAGCTGGTCTGCGAGGCAGTGCTGGAGGCGGACCACACCCCGGTGATGGTCTATCGCGGCCGCGACGGCGCCGTGTGGGTACGCCCCCGCGCCGCCTTTTTCGAGACCGTCGACATCGATGGCACGGCAGTGGCGCGCTTTGCGCCGGTCGCCGCGCCGGCGGACTGGCCGTTCGCGGCGCCGGCTGCCACGCAGCCGGCTTCCCAGTCGACCTCGCAGCTTACGTAATTCGCGTACTTCACGCGGACGCCTTCAGCAATCGCCCGATGCTGCCGTTAAAGGAGCATCAGCATTCAGGTGTCCTCATGCCGTTTCTCTTTCGCTCATACGTCGCCGCCGCAGCCGTTTCCCTGTCCACCTTGCTGGGCGGGTGCGCGACCATTTCCGATTCTCCCGTCCAGCAGCTCGAACTGCATGCCGTGCTCGACCATCGCGAGATCGGCGGGGTGGGGTGCATTCTCAGCAACGACAGCGGCCGCTGGTACGTAATCGCGCCGGGTCGCGTGACCGTTACCCGCAGCGCGCAGCCACTGTCGGTCAGTTGCAAGAAAGAGGGTACGGCGGTTGCCGCCGAACTGGTGCAGGCGCGGCTCGATACCGCCAACCTGATCGGCAATGTGGTGATCAGCGCCGGGCTCGGCTATTTCGTCGACCGCCAGTCCGGCGCGGGCTACGGCTATCCGGCGGTGCTGACGGTGTTGATGCAGCCGGGGCAGAAGGCGCAGGACGGGCAGGCGCCGTCAGGCGAAAATGCGGTGGCGACGCGGATGTTCTGAACGCCGCCGGCGTTGCAGTCGGTCCCATATCGCCATCCGAAAGAAAAGCCACCAGCGCGCGAGCGGTGATGGCTTTTTTGTACTGATAAATCGACCGGGCAGCAAATGCCGCCCGATCAATCAATCACACACGGTTCATCAGGAACGTCGTCAGCAGCGGCACCGGACGGCCGGTCGCGCCCTTGTTCGCGCCCGATTTCCAGGCAGTGCCGGCGATGTCCAGGTGGGCCCAGGTGTACTTGCGGGTGAAGTTCTCCAGGAAGCAGGCCGCGGTGATCGAGGCCGCGCCCGGGGTGCCGATGTTGGCCAGGTCGGCGAAGTTCGACTTCAGCTGGTCGTTGTAGATCTCGCCCAGCGGGAAGCGCCATGCCACGTCGCCGGCTTGCTTGCCGGCCTGCAGCAGCTCGTCGGCCAGCGCGTCGTGCGCGGCGTCGTCGCGGGTGAACAGGCCGCTGGTGTGGTGGCCCAGGGCCACAATGCAGGCGCCGGTCAGGGTCGCGATGTCGACCACCGCCGCCGGCTTGAAGCGCTCGGCGTAGCTCAGGGCGTCGCACAGGATCAGGCGGCCTTCGGCATCGGTATTCAGGATCTCGATGGTGGTGCCGTTCATCGCGGTGACGATGTCGCCCGGCTTCGAGGCGCGGCCCGACGGCATGTTTTCGCAGGCGGCCACGATGCCGATCACGTTCAGCTTCAGACCCATCTCGCCGATGGCGCGGAAGGTGCCCAGCACCGAACCGGCGCCGCACATATCGTATTTCATCTCGTCCATGCCAGGACCGGGCTTCAGCGAAATGCCGCCGGTGTCGAAGGTGATGCCCTTACCGACCAGCACCACCGGCGCGTCTTTCGACTTGCCGCCGTTGTGCTTGAGGACGATGAACTTCGGCGCTTCGTCGCTGCCCTTGGCCACCGACAGGAAGCTGCCCATCTTCAGCGCTTCGAGCTGCTTACGTTCGAGCACTTCGATGTCGAAGCCGTAGTCGTCGGCCAGCTTGCGCGCGGTATTGGCCAGGAAAGTCGGGGTGCAGACGTTCGGCGACAGGTTGCCCAGTTCGCGCGTCAGGTTCATGCCATTGGCGATCGCCGCGGCCTGGGCCAGGGCGTTCTTGCCGATGTTGCCGACCGAACCGCTAGGGGCGGCGACCACGATCTTGCGCACGCCGGTGAGGGCCGGATCTTTCTTGCTCTTCTGGCCGTCGGTACGGAATTCGGCTTCGCTGGCGCCCAGCACCAGTGCGCGCAGCGCCCAGTTTGCGTCGCGCTCTTTCACGCTCTCGAGCGGGAATGCGATAATGGCGTCGTTCGAACCGAGGGTGGCGAACACCTTCAGCGTGGCGCTGACGGCGCTGCTGAAGCTTTTCTCGGTGACGGTGTCGTCAGCGCCCATGCCGACCAGCAGTACGCGCGCCGCGGTGATGCCGGCCACGCCGCGCAGCAGCAGGGTCGAACCGGGCTTGCCGCTGATGTCGCCCGACTTGATCGCCGCGCTGATCGCACCGTTTGCGTCCAGCGCTTGTGCAGCAGCCGACAGTTTCTTGTTCTCGAACACCGCCACTGCCAGGCAGCCGGTTTTCGCAGCGGCCAGGGTGTTTTTTGTGTCGAATGCTTTTATGCTAAAGTCCATTTGGTTCTCCGTTTCGTTTTTCGCGGCGGACTGCCTAATCTGCAATTATAACGACTCTATTGAATGATTTTCCGACGTTCCCTGCAACGTGAACTGGCGAGCGCCGCGGGCGCTACTTTCACGGTGCTGTTTTCCATCCTCGTCACCTGGACCCTGATCGCCATCCTGGGCCGGGCCGCGGGCGGCAAGGTGGCATCCGGCGACGTGCTGGCGCTGATCGTATTCCGCAGCGCCGAGCTCCTGCCCATCATCCTGATCCTCACCAGCTTCATCGCCGTGGTGGCCACCGTCACGCGCAGCTACCGCGATTCCGAAATGGTGGTGTGGTTCGCCTCGGGCCAGTCGCTGGTGGCGTGGATCCGTCCGGTCTTGATGCTCGGCCTGCCGATGGTGGCGCTGGTGGCGACACTGTCGCTGGTGGTCACGCCATGGGCCAAGATGAAGAGCGCCGAATTCGTCGAACGTTTCCAGAAACGCGAAGACCTGCAGCGCGTGGCGCCGGGCCAGTTCCGCGAATCGAGCTCGAACGACCGCGTGTTCTTCGTCGAACGCAGCACCGAGGGCGCGACCGTGGTGCAGAACGTGTTCGTCAACAGCGCCGACGGCAACAAGCATTCGGTGGTGGTGGCCAAGCAGGGCGTGATCGAATCGGACGGCAAGGGCGGCCAGTTCCTGGTCCTGAGCAACGGCCGCCGCTACGAGGGCGTGCCGGGCCAGGCCGACTTCCAGACCATGGAGTTCGAGCGCTACAGCATGCGCGTCGCGACCCAGGTGCCGGTGCTGGGCGCCGACGTGCCGGTCGCCGCGCTCTCGACGCCGGTGCTGCTGGCGGCGCCGAACCGGTTCTCGGAAGCCGAACTGCTGCAGCGGATCGCCGCGCCGATCACCTGCCTGGTGTTGATGCTCCTGGCCATCCCGCTCGGCTTCGTCAATCCGCGTGCCGGCTCCTCGGCCAACATGATCCTGGCATTGCTGATCTTCTTCACCTATAACAACCTGGTGCGCCTGTCCGAGGCCAGCGTCAAGCAGGGCAAGATCAGCTTCGCGATGGGCTGGTGGCCGTTGCACCTGGCCGCGATCCTGGTCGTCGTCGGCCTGTTCGCCTGGCGCCTGAACGTGAACCATCGCTATCACCCGCTGGTCATGTTCAATGCCTTCAAGCGCCGCCGCCTGTTGAACAAGGCGCCGCTCGCCGCACGCGAGGAGGCCAAGGCAGAATGAAGATCCTCGATCGCTACTTCACCATCAACATCTGCCAGGCAGTGGCTTTTGTATTGGTCGCCTTCCTGGCGCTGGTCGCCTTCATGGACCTGACCAGCATCCTGCCGTCGGTGGGTAAGAACGACTTCGGCATCCAGCACGCTTTCCTGTACGTGCTGCTGCTGGTGCCCGGCAACGTGTACCAGGTGATGCCGGTGGCGGCCCTGATCGGCACCATCTACACGATGGCGCAGTTCGCAGCCAGCTCCGAGTTCACCATCATGCGCGCCTCGTCGATGTCGACCCGGCAGGCGGCCTGGATACTGTTCAAGATCGGCGCGCTGTTCGTCATCGTCGCCTTCATCTTCGGCGAGCTGATTACACCGCGCACGGCGCCGGTAGCCGAGCGCATGCGCGTGACGGCCAAGGGCAGCTCGGTGTCGACCGAATTCAGGTCCGGCATGTGGACCAAGGACAGCGTGCACGAAAACGGCGTGCAGGGCCGCATCACCGGCTCGCGCTTCTTCAATGTGCGCCGCATCGCGGCCGACGGCCAGCTGGAAGACGTGCGCCTCTACGAGTTCGACAACAATATGCGCATTCGCTCGCTGGTGACGGCGGCGCGCGGCAGCTACGGCGGCAACAACACCTGGCGCCTGTCGGATGTCAGCGAAACCCTGTTCACCAACAGCCGCGAACTGCCGGCGCCCGGTTCCGCGGTACCGGCCGGCCAGACCATCCAGAGCACCTACGGACAAGAGACGGCGGCGGTCAGCACACGCAAGCTCGCCACCTACGAACTGGCTTCCGAGATCACGCCGCGCATCCTGTCGGTGTCGCGCTCGGACCCGGAACGCATGTCGGCGGTGGAGCTGGCGGTGTACACGCGCCACCTGGCCGAAAACCGCCAGGAGACCGAACGCTTCAAGGTCGCGTTCTGGAAGAAGCTGATCGATCCGCTGTCGATCTTCGTGCTGATGGCGCTGGCGCTGCCGTTCGCCTACCTGCATACCCGCAGCGGCGGCGTCAGCCTGAAGATCTTCATCGGCATCATGATCGGCGTGAGCTTCCTGTTGATTAACTCGCTGTTCTCGCACCTGGGCGTGCTGACGATCTTGCCGGCCTTCCTGACCGCGGTGGCGCCGAGCATGCTGTTCCTGCTGATGGCGCTCGCTGCGCTGTGGTGGGTGGAGAGGCGCTGATGAAACGTGGACTGATTCTGTTTGCGCACGGCGCGCGCGCCGCTAGTTGGGCCGCGCCGTTCGAGCGTCTGCGCGAGCAGACGGCGGCGCGCCTGCCGGATGCCGAAGTGGCGCTGGCCTTCCTCGAACTGATGACGCCCGGACTGCCGGAAGTCGCGGCCGCGATGGTCGCGCGCGGCATCGGCGAGATCACCGTCGTCCCGGTGTTCCTGGGGCAGGGCGGCCACCTGCTGCGCGACCTGCCGGCGCTGGCCGACGAATTGCGCGCGGCGCACCCGGGCTTGCGCCTGGATGTGGTCGGCGCCATCGGCGAAGACGCGGGCGTGCAGCGCGCCATGGCCGACTACTGCGTCGCCTCCCTGGCATAGGCTATTTGCCATTCCAGCATCGCGTGCAAACGATCATTTGCTGATCGTGATTTTGTATTAATTTAACACTCGTTCCGTATCATTTTGCCGCATAAAATTCACCTCATGCTTCAAGCATGAGGTGAGCTCGTGCATGATTGATCCTGACCCTCTTGCGCCACTGGCGCGATTTTCCCAGGACTCATCCCATGTACACCGAACCTGATCTGGCCCCGGTCGGCATCGTCGACGACCGCGACACCCTGTTCTCGACCCTGCGCAGCGGCGACCTCGCCGCCACCCTCAGTCCCATCGACAGCGGCCTTGCCACCGGCGGGCGCTGGGTGATCGACGCCCAGTCGCGTCCGGGCCTGTTCAAGATCGACTACGATCCCGCGGTCGACACCAGCGCGCGCCTGCTGATCGCGGACGCCTCCAGGCTGCAGACCGACATGCCGGTAACGGTCACGGTGCATTACTACGACCACTTCCAGCTCGACGCCAACGGCAAGCCACTGGCGGGACGCGGCATCGCCGAGACCCTGGTGTACACGGTGGAGGCGGGGGCCACCAAAGAGCTG
The DNA here is from genome assembly GCF_031995545.1 of Massilia sp. GTDB lineage: Bacteria > Pseudomonadota > Gammaproteobacteria > Burkholderiales > Burkholderiaceae_D > Telluria. Next base: position 379,221 of record NZ_DAMAGA010000001.1, on the reverse strand, counting down.
GATCGCTTCGGCAGCGAGTTCGCGCTCGGCGCGGCCGGCCACGCCGCCAGTCCGACCGCCAGTCCGGCGATGGCGACGCTGAAGGACGGCGGCTTCGTCACCGTGTGGCAGTCGTCCGGTACCGACGGCGGCCAGCTGTGGGGTCAGGTGCGCGACGCCGCAGGCAACGCGCGCGGCGCCGCCTTCGCCGTCACGTCCGGCCAGGACGCCGCAGCCGAAGGCGAACCCACGGTCGCCGCGCTGCACGACGGCCGCTTCGTGGTCGCCTACACCGTACGCAGCGGCGACGCCGCCCACATCGCCTATCGCATCGTCGGTCTCGATGGCAGCGCCGGCGCCCAGCAATTCGCCGATGCCGGCGTGGCCGGCGACAGCGCCACGCCCGACATCGCGGTGCTGGCCGACGGCTCGTTCGCGCTGGCCTGGCGCGCCGACGGCCAGGTGCAGGTGCGCCAGTTCGGTCCCGATGGCGCGCCGTTGGGCACCAAGCAAACCTTCGGCGCCCTCGGCAGCGCCTACGACCCGAGCATCGTCGCCCATGGCGCGGGCTTCGTCGTGGCCTGGGGCGAGATCGGCGACGGCAACGTCTATACCGCGCAACCGGGGCAGGCGGCGACCATGGTCAGCGGCGACGGCTACGCCGCCAGCATCACCACCACCGCGCCGCTGGCGCACGTCGCCGCGCTGGCCGATGGCGGCTACGTGGTGGCCTGGGACAGCTACCTGAATTCGCCGTATGGCTTCGCCCAGAGCGACATCTTCTTCCAGCGCTACGACGCCGCCGGCCACGCGCTGGGCGCCATGACCCAGGCCAACGTCGACGGCGGCGCCGGGCGCTACGACGCCACCGTGGCGGCGCTGGACGATGGCGGCTTCGTGATCGGCTGGCAGTCGCAGGCCGGCGACTTCGACGGCAACGGCATCTTCGCGCGCCGCTTCGATGCGGCGGGCGAGGCGCTCGATGTGCGCGAGTTCGCGGTCAACGAATATCGCCAGGGCGACCAGGCCAGTCCGGTACTGACGGCGCTGGCCGGGGGCGGCTTCGCGTTATCCTGGCTCGATATCCAGGCCGATGGATCGGTGCAGGTCGAAGCCAGAGTGCTGGCCGGCGATACGCATTTGAGCACGACACCCATGCCGGATAATCCGTCGTCCCCTCCCGATGATGCGCCGCGGCCCGGCGCCGGTTCGGGTGTGATTGGCGGTGGGGGCGGTTTCGTTGCGCCAGCGCTGTCGGGGAGCGCCGGTACCGATGTCTTCACCGCCGGCCCCGGTAGCCAGGTGATCGATGGACGGGGCGGCATGGACAAGGTGGTCTACAGCGGCGCCAGGGACGGCTTCCTCGTGAATCCCGTCGGGTGCGGCTTCACGGTAACCGACCTGGCGGCAAATGGTGGCGTCGATACGCTGCTCGGTGTCGAGCGTCTCGCTTTCGACGATGGCGCGGTGGCGCTTGACATCCATGGTGTCGCGGGCCAGGCCTATCGCCTGTACCAGGCGGCCTTCGACCGTGCGCCGGACTTGAGCGGGCTGGGTTTCTGGATCAATGCGCTTGATCACGGAGTAGGCCTGGAGCACGTCGCAGCCAGGTTCGTCGACAGCCCCGAGTTCATCGGGCGCCACGGCCATACCACTGACGCCCAGTTTCTCGATCTGCTGTACCAGCATGCCTTGCATCGCGACCCGGACGCACAGGGCTTCCAGTTCTGGCTGCATGCGCTGGAGCGGGAACATGTCCCGCGCGAACACGTGCTGGCGGAGTTCAGCGAGAGCCCGGAAAATCAGGCGCAGGTGATTGGCCTGATTCAGCACGGGATCGATTTTATCGGCTAGAGCAATCGGCGCCGCGGCGCTTGCGGGAAGGTACCTTCCATCTGCAGAAGCAGTGTCAGAAGGCGTGGCGGATGCCAAGCGAGGTGCCGCGCAGCCGTGCGCCCGTCAGCGAATCTCCATCCATGCCCGCACCCGCGCCGAGGCCGTTGATGGCGAAATCGACGTTTGCACGGGCGTCGTTGTGGATGCGCGTGTGGAAGGCGAACAGCGAGGTGCGCTTCGACAGCGCCACGTCGTAGCCGACCGTGGCATGCACCGCCCCGGTGTCGGGACCGGCGGTCGCGAAGCCGAACCTGGTCCCGGCGTCGCCCTTGCCGTCGAATGCCTTGGCCACGCCCAGTCGCAGTGCATGCGCGCCCATCTGGTGGCTGGCGGACAGGTACCAGGCATCGCGCCGCAGCGCGCCGCCGGGTGACCGGTACTGCAGCCGTTCGCCGATCACCGCCACGCGCGTGGCGCCGAAGCGGTAGGCCAGCGCCAGCCGGGTGCCGCGGTCGGTGCCGCCCGGCCCCTGATAGTCGCGGTGGCGCTCGTGCGCCACGGCCGCGAACAGCGCACCGTTTTCGTAGAGCAGCGCGCCCGAGTCGAGCGCCGGCCGCGCGCCGTTGGCCGGGCGCTCTTCGTTGAAGCCATGCGCCAGGCGCAGCGACACGCCGCGCCACGCCGGCGTCCAGTAATGCAGGCTGTTGCGCTGGCGGCGGTCGAACGAGGCAGTGTCGGTGAGGTTGTCGGCGTTCGAGGCCGAGCCGTTGCCCATGATGCTCATGTAGCCGGCGGTGGTCGGATAGAACGGGTCCAGGCTGGACGTGGCCGAGTTGTACGGCGTGGTCCAGTTGCCGGCAAAGAGCGTGCCCCACGGTCCTTCGAGACCGATGCGGGTGTCGCGCGCGGCGATGGCGCCGGCCCCGGTGTCGGCCGACAGCGTGCCTTCGACCTGGTACAGCACGCGCGTCCCGGCGCCGAGCGCTTCGCCGCCGCGCACGCCCAGCACCGAGCGGTAGTTGGACAGGCGCGTGACGTCGTGGCGGCCCGCACCGCTTTGCTCAATCGCTTCCAGGCCCAGGTTCAGGCGCGCATAGATCTGCAGCGCGTCGGTCTGGGCCAGGGCGCCGGCAGGGAGGCAGGCAGGGAGGAGCGCCAGCAGTCTGGCGAGGCGTGGGGTCATGGTGTAGGGGCGTTCGGACATCGGCGCATTATCGCCGCCGCTGCATCGCAAAACCCCACCCTAAAGTGTGGGTGAGCCTGTCCATTCGGGTGTTCGGGCTGGCTTTGGCGCGTGCGACCATCGATGTTTTCGATGAAAGCCGGTGAAATTATTCGTTTTTCATTTCGCCGGCAGCGCAGCATCATGTGCGCATCGAATTGCTTTCAAACGACAGGGATCCCACGATGAATACCACCGCGCTACCGCTTCGCTCCACCATCCTCGCCGCACTGCTTGCCGGCGCCATCTTCGGCGGGACCGCGCAGGCGCAGGCCAACGCCAAGGTGGTCGCCAAGGCGGACGCCAAGGCGGAACTGATCCTCACCAACGGCAAGATCGCCACCATGGCGCGCGAAGGCGAATTCGTGCAGGCGCTCGCGGTCAAGGATGGCAAGGTGCTGGCCACCGGCAGCAACGCCGCGGTGCTCAAGCTCAAGAGCGCGGATACGCGCGTGATCGACGCCGGCGGGCGCACCGTGATCCCGGGCCTGAACGACTCGCACGTGCACGTGATCCGCCAGGGCCTGAACTACAATATGGAGCTGCGCTGGGACGGCGTCACCTCGCTCAAGCGCGCGCTCGAGATGCTCAGGGAGCAGGCCGCGCGCACCCCGGAAGGCGAATGGGTGAAGGTGGTCGGCGGCTGGAACGAGCACCAGTTCGAGGAAAAGCGCCTGCCCACGCTGGCCGAGATCAACGCCGCGGTGCCCGACCGTCCGGTGTTCATCCTCTACCTGTACGGCCTCGGTTTCCTGAACCAGAAGGGCATCGACACCCTCGGCTACGACAAGAACACCAAGTTCAAGGACGGCGTGGTGGAACTCGACGCCGCCGGCCGCCCCACCGGCAAGCTGATTGCCAAGCCGAACGCGCTGATCCTGTATTCGACGCTGGCCAAAACCAATACACTGAAGCGCGACGACCAGCTCAACTCGACGCTGCACTTCTACCGTGAACTGAACCGCCTGGGCGTGACCAGCGCGATCGATGCCGGCGGCGGCTTCCAGAACTATCCGGACGACTACGGCGTGACGCTCGAACTGGCGCGCGCCGGCAAGCTCACGGTGCGCACCTCGTACTACCTGTTCGCCCAGCGCGCCGGCAAGGAACTGGAAGACTTCACGCGCTGGATGACGCTCACCCATCCGGACAAGAACGACCACATGTTTTACCCCAACGGCTTTTCGGCCGAAGGAGGCGGCGAGAACCTGGTCGCCAGCGCCGCCGACTTCGAGAACTTCCTCGAGCCGCGCCCTGACCTGCCGGCATCGATGGAGAGCGAACTGGAACCGGTGGTGGAACTGCTGGTCAAGAACCGCTGGCCGTTCCGGCTGCACGCCACCTACGGCGAGAGCATCGACCGCGACCTGGCGGTGATCGAGAAGGTCAACGCCAAGACGCCGCTGAACGGCCTGCGCTTCATCGTCGACCACGCCGAGACCATCACCGACGCCCAGCTGGCGCGCATCAGTAAGCTCGGCGGCGGCGTCGCGGTGCAGGACCGGATGCACTTCCAGGGTGAGGCCTACTGGAAGCGCTACGGCGAGCAGGTACGCCAGATGCCGCCGATCCGGCGCATGCTCGAGATGAAGCTGCCGGTCGGCCTGGGTACCGACGGCACCCGCGTGTCGAGCTACAACCCGTGGCCGTCGCTGTACTGGGCCGTCACCGGCAAGACCGCCGGCGGCATGAAGACCTGGCGCGACCAGGATGTGTTGAGCCGCCATGCCGCGCTCAAGCTGATGACCACCGGCTCGGCCTGGATGAGCGGCGAAGAAAAGGTGAAGGGTACGATCCAGCCGGGCCAGTACGCCGACTTCATCGTCCTGCCGCAGGATTACTTCACCGTCGATGCCGAGCGCATCAAGCGCCTGGAAAGCCTGCTCACCGTCGTCAACGGCAAGGTGGTGTACGGCGCCGGGCCGTATGCGCCGCTGGCGCCGCAGCTGCCGCCGGTGTCGCCCGGCTGGAGCCCGGTTGCCACCTACGGCGGCTACCAGAACCGCTAGCGCACGGCCGACCCGGGGGCGCCCCCTTGCGCGCGGCGCCATGCGGCCGGGCCCAGGCCCTGGGCACGCCGGAACTCGCGCGCCAGGTGGCTCTGGTCGGCGAAGCCGCAGGCCGGTGCGATGTCGGCCAGCGTGCGGCGGGTATGCAGCATCAGTTCGCGCGCCCGCGCCAGGCGGCGCGCGACCAGCCAGCGGTGCGGCGTCATTCCGGTGCTGGCCTTGAAGGCGCGTCCGAAGCGGCTCAGCGACAGGTTGCACAGTGCGGCCAGTTCCTGCAGCCCGAGCGCGTCGCCGAGGTGCGCCTCGATGTAGTCCTTGACGCGCGCTTCCTGCCACGCAGCCAGGCCGCCATGAGCAGCGGCGCTTGTCGCCGGCTCCCGCCGCCCGTCGTAGCTGGCGCGCAGGTGCCGGTGCAGCGACAGCAGCATCGATTCCAGGAACAGCGGCGTGGCCGGCCCGACCGGATCCACCGCCATGCGCGCGATCTGCGCCAGGTGCGCCAGCACCGGATCCTCGGCGCCGTTCAGGACCGGCAGTTCGCCCAGGCGCGCCGCGTCGTCGGCATCGGACAACGCATCCAGCGCCGCGCGCGGCAGGTAGAACTGGACGCATTCGTAGCTGGACGCCAGGTTGGCGCTGGGGCGGGTGCGCAGGTCGAGCATGGTCAGCGCGCCGGGCGCGTACGGCTTGACGTCGACGCTGCGTCCGTCCAGCCATAGTCCGTGTTCGGCCAGCGGGCGCAGTTGCACCGCCAGCAGCAGGGCTGCTTCGGGCGGAATGGCGTCGGTCATGCCGGTACCTGGGCCGTCGCAGCGCAGGTGGGTGATGGCGATACGGCTGTCCAGCACCGCGCCTTGCACTGCCAGCGGCGTGTTGCAGCCATTGAAATACTCACCCATCGTGCTGCCGTATGCCTTGCCCATTGGTTCTCCTGGTGGTGCCCGCTCTGGTGCCGCCGTTTTCCTGCCGGTTGCGCCGGTTTCATTCAAGCCACATTGGCAACGTTCATTATAATGAACGGTTCGATGGCAACAAACAAGCTGGCTTCCGGCCCACCTGCATGATGATGAACCGCGGCTGCGCACTGGTGCTCACGCTCTTCCTGCTGTTCTATGGCAGCCCGGCGCGCGCGCTCGATCCGAATACGCCGGCCGGCGCCTACCGCCACGACATGTTCGACGCGCGCGCCGGGGCGCCGCCGAGCGCGATGGCGATCGCACAGACCGCCGATGGCTGGCTGTGGTTCGGCGCCCCGTCCGGACTGTATCGCCACGATGGCGTCCGGTTCGAGGTCTTCCACGGTGCCGGCGACGAGCGCCTGCTGGGCCGCTACGTGACGATGCTGGCGCCGCGCGAGAATGGCGAATTGTGGATCGGCTACCTGTATGGCGGCTTGAGCGTGCTGCACCACGGCCATCTGCGCCATGTGGCCGTGATGCCGGCCCAGCCGCTCGGCCAGACCTATGCGATGGCCTTCGACGGCGACGACGCCTGGGCCGCGACCAGCACCGGCTTCTGGCGCTACCGCGCCGGCGCCTGGACCCGGGGCGATGCGCGCATGGGTCTCCCTGGGCGCAAGGCGCGCTACGTCCACCGCGACACCTACGGACGCCTGTGGGCCAGCGACGAGCGCCAACTGTATCTGTTCGACCGCGCCGCCGCGCGCTTCGCGCCGGTGCTGGACGTCGCGCACTCGTCGAACATCAAGGAAAGCCTCGACGGCCGGGTCTGGATCGCGGACGACGACCGGGTGCGCCTGTTGCCCGAACCCGAGGGCGGATGGCGCGCGCGTGCGGCGCCGGCGATGCGCGCGAATACCTACCAGAGCCTGTTCGACCGCGACGGTAATTATTGGTCCACCGATTGTCCTTTCGGCCTGTGCGTGCGCAGACCGGGACAGGTGTCGGCTAGCTTTACCATGCAGGGCGCCGAACACCTCCCCGTAGCCGGTGGCAAGGCGGGGGTCACGATCACGTCCCTGTTCGAAGACCGCGAGGGCAATCTGTGGGCCGCTTCCACGCTCGGCGTCGGGCGCCTGCGTGACAGCCGCATGACGCCGCTGGCGATGCCGGCGGGCGCGGACTGGCCGACGCTGGCGCTCGACGGCGACGACAATGCCTGGATCGCGAGCGACAATATGGGCGCCACCAGCGGCAGCCTGTGGCGCCTGGATGGCAACGATCTGGTGTCCCAGGCGCAGCACAGCCGGATGGTGGTCGCCGCACGCGACGGCGCGGTACTGGCCGCGGGCGAGCACACGATCGAACGCCGGCGCGGGTCGCGCGTACTGGAGCGCCTGCCGCTGCCGGCGCCGGCGCCGGGCCAGGATGCGCGCGCGATCGTGCTGCTGCTGGCCGAGGACCGCGAGGGCATCTGGGCCCACCTGGCCGGGCGCGGCTTGTTCCGCCATCGCGCGGGCGCATGGGAGCCGCCCGCGCGCCACCCGTCGCTGGCGCTGGCCGTGTACGCGTTCGTCGACGCCGCCGGGCGCACCTGGTTCGGTACCCGCGACGGCCGCGTGGTGCTGGCCGATGGCGATGCCTACCGCAGCTGGGGTAAAGCCGAAGGCGTCGATGTCGGCGCAATCACCTTCATCGACGCCAGCCGCGAGCTGCTGGTCGCGGGCGACGGCGGCATGGCCGTGTGGCAGGCCGGGCGCTTCCGCGCGCTGCATGCCGACGGCGTCGACCTGGCCAACGTCTCGGGCATCGTGGTGTCCGCCGACGGCGACCGCTGGCTCAATACCGTGAACGCAGTGCTGCACGTGCGCGCCGCCGACTGGCAGCGCAGCATGGACGATCCGGCGCAGCCCCTGCGTGGCGAAGTATGGGACGAGCTGCAAGGCCACCCCGGCATCAGCGACGGCGTGTCGCCGGCGCCAACGTTGCGCCAGGCGGGCGACGGCACCATCTGGGTGGTCGGCGTCAACGGCATCTCGCGCCTGGACCGGGCACGGGTGCGGCGCAACGAGGTGGCGCCGCTGGCCGAAGTGAGCGCGCTGCTGGCCAACGGCCGGCGCTATCCCGGCGGCGACGCCGGCCTGCTGGCGCCGGGCACAGAGCGGCTGCAATTCGAATTCACCGCGCCCAGCTTGAGCATGCCCGAGCGCGTGCGCTTCCAGTACCGCCTGGAGGGGAGCGACCGTGACTGGCAGGATGCCGGTACGCGGCGCTCGGCCTGGTACACCAACCTGGGGCCGGGCGAGTACCGCTTCGAGGTGCGCGCGGTCAACGAGGATGGCGTCATTGGCCCGGTGGTGTCGAGCCCGGCCTTCAGCATCGGCCCGCATTTCACGCAAACGGGGTGGTTCCTGTTCGCCTGCACCGGCCTGGCCGGGGCTGCGATCTACTGTCTGTACCTGCTGCGCCTGGCGCAGGTGAAGCGGCGCTGGAAGACGCGCATGCACGAGCGCATGGCCGAGCGCGAACGCATCGCGCGCACGCTGCACGACACCTTCCTGCAAACCGTCCAGGCGATGATGCTGCACCTGGACGTGCTGGCCGCGCGCCTGCGGCCCGGATCGGGCGAGCGCCAGCAGCTCGAACGCCTGCTGGACGGCGCCCAGAAGGCGGTGGAAGAGGGCCGCAGCCAGATGCTGGAATTGCGCGGCGACGCGCCGCCGGCGCCGCTGGCGGCTGCCTTGCGCGGCTGGGCCGAAATGCTGCGTACCGGCGACGAAGCGCACGTGCTGCTGAGCGAACAGGGCGCGCCGCATGATCTGGCGCCGCAGGTGCGGGCCGAAGTCGAGTCGATCGGCTGCGAAGCGATCGCCAATGCGCTGCGCCACGCACGCGCCAGCTGCATCGACGTGCAGCTCGACTGGACCGGCAAGGGGCCGCTGCTGCGCGTGTGCGACGACGGCGTCGGCATGCCGGCGGGGCTGATCGCGGCCGGCCGCGCAGGGCACTGGGGCTTGCCCGGCATGCGCGAGCGTGCGGCGAATATCGGCGCGACGCTGGTCGTGCGCAATCGCGCAGCGGGAGGTCTGGAAGTGGTGCTGACGCTGGCAGGGAACGACGTGCAGGCGCCGCTCAAGGGCGGCGCGCAGGCGGGTGGGGTACGCGTGGAAGCACGCGCGGAAGCGGCGGTTGCCGCGCAGACGATCTACAGCTGATGCTCGCGCTTGGCCAGCGCCTCGCCCATCATCACCAGCACCGGGCCATGGCCCGGCTCCAGGCCGCGCGCCAGGTCGGTCAGGGTCAGGCGCAGGATGCGTTCATCCGGACGGCTGCAGTTCTCGACCACCACCACCGGCAGGTCGGCACGGCGGCCTTCGGCCAGCAGGCGTTCGGCGGTGGCGGCGGCTTCGCGGCCGCCCATGTACTGGACCAGGGTGTCGGTCTCAGGAAGGGCTGGATGATCCGGCTCGTCGGGGGCGGTACTGGAAGTGAAGAAGGCGACGCTGCGCGCCACGCCGCGCTTGGTCAGCGGCTGGCGCGTTGCCGCAGCGGCGGCGACGGCGGTGGTGATACCGGGGACGACTTCGACGTCGATACCTTCGGCTTCGAGCGCGCGCAACTCTTCGTCGGCGCGACCGAACAGCATCGGGTCGCCGCCTTTCAGGCGCACCACCAGCGCGTACTTGTGTGCGCACTCGACCAGCTGCTGGTTGATCAGGGTCTGGGCCGTGGAGCGCTGGCCGGAACGCTTGCCGACCGAGATCTTGTCGGCGCGCGCACACAGTTCCAGCATCTCGGGCGTGACCAGGGCGTCGTACAGTACCACGTCGGCTTGCGCCAGCAGGCGCGCGCCGCGCACCGTGATCAGGTCAGCCGCGCCGGGACCGGCTCCTACCAGAAATACCTTGCCCAACGCCGCCATGCTCGACCCTTAACCAGTTGATGAATTTTGCTCGATGCGGATCATACCCGCTGCGACGGTCTGGTGGGTAACTTCATCGATCAAAATGAAGGCGCCGGTGGCGCGGATATCGGCGTAGGCATCGGCCGCCAGCGGCTGCTGCACGGTCAGCTGCACGCGCGCGATGTCGTTGAGTTTCAGGCCCGCAGCCGCATCGGCGGCGTGGCGTTCCTGGGTGTTGACGTCGAGGATGGTGTCGACCCTGGTCACCTTGGCCGCGGTCTGGCGCGTACCGTGCTTGATCCAGTACTTGCGGCGCAGGTCGAGCGCTTCGTCCGACATCCAGCACACGTCGGCGGTCACCTGCTTGAGCGCCGTCGCCGGCTGTTCCGCTCCAGCGAGCATGTCGCCGCGCGAGACATCCACGTATTCGTTCAGCACCAGCGTCACCGACTGGCCGGCCACGGCCGACTGCAGCGAACCGTCGAAGGTAACGATCTCTTTGACGGTCGCGCTCTGGTTCGACGGCTGCACCACCAGCTTGTCGCCGACCGCCACGCGGCCCGACTCGATGCGCCCCATGTAGCCGCGGAAGTCGTTGGCCGCATGGCCGTTGTGGCGCGCCACCAGCTGCACCGGGAAGCGGAACGGCGCGGCGTGCGCTTCGTCGTACACCGACAGCGATTCGAGCAGCTCGATCAGGGTCGGGCCCTGGTACCACGGCATCTTGCTTGATGCCGTGACCACGTTGTCGCCGGCCAGCGCCGACAGCGGAATCGCGGTGATGTCTTTTAATCCAAGCGACGCGGCGAATTCGCCATACGCCTTGACGATGCGTTCATAGACGCTGCGGTCGTAGTCGACCAGGTCCATCTTGTTGACGGCCACCACCACGTGCTCGATCTGCAGCAGCTTGGCGATGGTCGAGTGGCGCTTCGTTTGCGTAAGCAGATCGACGCCGCCGTCTTCGCGCAATTTGACCTTTGACACGTCGACCAGGATGATCACGGCGTCGGCAGTCGAGGCGCCGGTGACCATATTGCGGGTGTACTGCTCGTGGCCCGGAGTGTCGGCGATGATGAACTTGCGCTTCGGCGTCGCGAAGTAGCGGTAGGCGACGTCGATGGTGATGCCCTGTTCGCGCTCGGCTTCCAGGCCGTCGGTCAGCAGCGACAGGTCGATGGTGTCGCCCACGGTGCGCTTGTGCTTGGCGCGCGAGACGGCGGCCAGTTGGTCGGCGAAGATGCCTTTGCTGTCGAATAGCAGGCGGCCGATCAGGGTGCTCTTGCCGTCGTCGACCGAGCCGGCGGTGATGAAGCGCAGCAGCGACCGGTCGCCGGTCGAGCTCAGTTTTTGGTCGAAGTTGTCGGTGCGGGCGTTCATCAGAAGTATCCTGCTTTCTTGCGTTTTTCCATCGAGGCTTCGGAGGTCTGGTCGTCCATCCGGGTGGCGCCGCGTTCGGTGATGTCGGTGATCGCGGTTTCGGCGATGATGTTGTCGACGGTGGACGCGCTTGAGGCCACCGGGCAGGTGCACGAGATATCGCCCACGGTGCGGAAGCGCACCACGCGCTTTTCGACGGTCTCGCCTTCGCGCGCCGGGGTCAGGGGCGTCAGCGGCACCAGCAGGCCGTTACGCGGAATCACCTCGCGCTCGTGCGCAAAGTAGATCGACGGCAGCGCCAGTTTTTCGCGCGCGATGTACTGCCACACATCAAGTTCGGTCCAGTTCGAGATCGGGAACACGCGCATGTTCTCGCCCGGATGCACGCGGGTGTTATACAGGTCCCACAGTTCCGGACGCTGGGCTTTCGGATCCCACTGGCCGAACTCGTCGCGGAAGGAGAAGATGCGCTCCTTGGCGCGCGCCTTTTCCTCGTCGCGGCGGGCGCCACCGATGCAGGCGTCGAAGCCGTGTTCGGCGATGGTTTCCAGCAGCGTCACGGCTTGCGCGGCGTTGCGCGAGTCGGTCTTCGGGTTGCGCAGGCGCACCGTGCCGCGCTTGATCGAGTCTTCGACGCTGCCGACGATCAGGCGCTCGCCCAGCTCGGCGGCACGCGCGTCGCGGAAGGCGATCACTTCATCGAAATTGTGGCCGGTGTCGATGTGCACCAGCGGGAACGGGAATTTGCCGGGGCGGAAAGCCTTTTCGGCCAGGCGCAGCAGCACGACGGAATCCTTACCGCCCGAGAACAGCAGGGCCGGATTGGTGCATTCGGCCGCCACTTCGCGCAGGATGTGGATCGCTTCGGATTCCAGCGCGTCCAGGTGGGCCGCGTTGACGTCGCTCAGGGTGATATTGTCGGTTACGGTTGTCATGTCTGTGCCTGTGCTAGTCGTGGCTCACGCTGCCACTGATTTGATACGGATAAGTTTGCCGTCCACCACGTGCAGACCGCATTCCTTCGATTCCGGGTTTTCCCACCACCAGCGGCCGGCGCGCACGTCCTCGCCCGGCTGGATCGCGCGGGTGCAGGGTTCACAGCCGATCGACGGGTAGCCGCGGTCGTGCAGGACGTTGTACGGCACATCGTTCTGACGCAGGTAGTCCCAGATGTCGGTTTCGCTCCAGTCGGCCAGCGGATTGAACTTCTGCATGCCGTGGCCGACATCGTCTTCCTGCACGGCCAGTTCGGTACGCGTGGTCGACTGCGAACGGCGCTGGCCGGTGATCCAGGCCTGCTTGCCGGCCAGGGCGCGGCCGAGCGGCTCGACCTTGCGGATGCGGCAGCATTCCTTGCGCATGTCGACGCTGTCGTAGAAGGCGTTCAGGCCGTTCTGCGTGACGTAGGCGTCGACCGCTTCCGGCTGAGGCTTGTACAGGGCGATGTCGTAGTCGTAGGTTTCCTTGACGCGGTCGATCATCGACAGCGTCTCGGCATGCAGACGGCCGGTCTCGAGCGAGAAGATGCCGATCGGCAGTTGATCCTTGAGAATCAAGTCGGTCAGCACCATGTCTTCGGCGGCCAGGCTCGAAGCGAACACGGCCGGCGAGAAATCGCGCGCAATACGGGCCAGGATCGTGCGGGTTTCTTCCACGCGACGGTGCAGGTCGCTCATGTTGACAAACTCCTAGATGCCGGCGCCGATGTCGCGGTGTTCGGCAGGGACGTCGCGCGGAGCGCGGCGGAACAGTGGCAGCGGATTGTCGACCGACGCCTGGTAGGTTTCCGAGAACACCGACAAGCCTTTCAGCGCATCGTGGATGCTGCGGTCCTGGCGGGTGGCGTAGGCATCGAAGCCGCAGCGCGCCATCTGGAACAGCTGGTCGCGCAGCACGTCGCCGATCGCGCGCAGCTCGCCGGTCCAGCCCAGACGCTTGCGCAGGTTGAAGGCGGTCGAGTAGCCGCGGCCATCGGTGAATTTCGGGAAATCGACGGCGATTACTGCAAAGCGCTGCAGGTCGTCCTTGAGCGCTTCGGCGCGTTCGTCGGGCGCCAGCCAGACACCGAGGACAGGGCGCTCGGCCAGCGCGTCGCGCTGGGCCTGCCACACGGTCAGCGGGACGATGATCTTGCCGGACGGGACTTCCACGGTGTCAGACGTTTGGCCTTCGTCGAGACGCAGCACGCTCCAGTCGTCGCTGACGACTTCGCGTCCTTTGATAATCTGTGGGTGTGAATCAAGCATAGTGGTCCTCTCCGGTCAGTTCGCCCGCCGCGATCGGAGTGGCATACACATGTTCCTTGAACGGCGCGATGCCGAGGCGCTGCACGGTGTCGACGAAGCGTTCGCCTTCGACACGACATTGCACATAGGTTTCCAGCAGGCGGCCGACGACTTCCGGCATCTGGGTCGCCGAGAACGACGGTCCGATGATCTTGCCGATCGCGGACTCGTTGCCCTGGGCACCGCCGATCGACACCTGGTACCACTCGCTGCCATCCTTGTCCACGCCCAGCACGCCGATGTTGCCGACGTGGTGGTGGCCGCAGGCATTGATGCAGCCCGAGATGTTCAGTTCGATGTCGCCGATATCGTGCTGGAAGTCGAGGTCGTCGAAACGCTCGGCAATGCTTGCGGCGATCGGGATCGATTTCGCGTTCGCCAGCGAGCAGTAGTCGCCGCCCGGGCAGGCGATGATGTCGGTCAGCAGGCCGATGTTCGGCGTCGCCATGCCTTTCGACTTGGCCAGCTGCCACACTTCGAACAGCTGCGCTTGCTCGACATCGGCCAGCACCAGGTTCTGCTCGTGCGTCACGCGCACTTCGCCGAAGCTGAAGCGGTCGGCCAGCTCGGCCACGAAATCCATCTGCTCGGCGGTGGCGTCGCCCGGCGGCACGCCGGTTTTCTTCAGCGACAGCACGACCGCAGCGTAGCCCGGCACCTTGTGCGGCTTGACGTTGCGATTGAGCCAGTTAGCGAACGCGCGGTTGTCGGGTTGCGCGGCCAGTACGTCCGAATCGCTCAGCTCACGATATGCATGCGGCTGGAAACACTTGGCAACGCGGTCGAATTCTTCCTGGGTCAGGGTTTCCGGACCATCCTTCAGGTCGGCCCATTCGGCCTCGACCTGGCGCGTGAATTCTTCCACGCCCAGTGCTTTCAGCAGGATCTTGATGCGCGCCTTGTACTTGTTGTCGCGGCGACCGTTCTGGTTATACACGCGCATCACGGCTTCGGTATAGGTCAGCAGGTGCTGCCATGGCAGGAACTCGCGGATCACGCTGCCCAGGATCGGGGTGCGGCCCATGCCGCCGCCGGCCATGAACTTGAAGCCGACTTCGCCGGCCTCGTTGCGGACAACGGTCAGGCCGATATCGTGCACCGCAATCGCGGCGCGGTCTTCCAGGGCGCCATTGATCGCCACCTTGAACTTGCGCGGCAGGGCGGCGAACTCGGGGTGGAAAGTGCTCCACTGGCGCAGGATTTCGGCGAACGGGCGCGGATCGATGATCTCGTCCGCCGCCACGCCGGCGTATTCGTCGGTGGTGATGTTGCGGATGCAGTTGCCCGAGGTCTGGATCGCGTGCATCTCGACCGAGGCCAGGTGTTCCAGGATATCCGGGGTCTGCTCCAGTTCGATCCAGTTGTACTGGATGTTCTGGCGCGTGGTGAAGTGGCCGTAGCCGCGGTCGTACTTGCGCGCGATATGGGCGAACATGCGCATCTGGGCGCTCGACAGCAGGCCGTAGGGCACCGCAACGCGCAGCATGTAGGCGTGGCGCTGCATATACAGGCCGTTCTGCAGGCGCAGCGGCAGGAATTCTTCTTCCAGCAGCTCACCGCTCAGGCGGCGTGCGACCTGATCGCGGTATTGTGCGATCCGTTCGCGCACGATGAGATGGTCGTAGTGGTCGTAGCGGTACATGGCCTCAGTCCGTCGGGCAGATGTTGTCCGCCCATTAAATAATGTTCCGATGATACGGAGCGGGGCTTATATTCCAAACTACGGATAATTTATTTGCTTATATACGTAACCCGAATAAGCATCTTAAAATGTCGTTCGCTGACAAACCTGCAAGAAAAATTACATAGAATGAATCTTCACCAGCTGCGCTTCGTGCGCGAGGCCGTGCGCCAGAACTACAACCTGACCGACGCGGCCAAGGCGCTGTTCACCTCCCAGCCGGGGGTGTCGAAGGCGATCATCGAGCTCGAGGAAGAGCTCGGCGTGGACATCTTCACCCGCCACGGCAAGCGCATCCGCGGCCTGACCGAGCCGGGGCGGCTGGTGCTGCAGTCGGTGGAACTGATCATGCAGGAGATCGACAGCCTGAAGCGTATCGGCAAGGAATACGCGGCCCACGACAGCGGCAGCTTCACCATCGCCACCACCCACACCCAGGCGCGCTACATGCTGCCGAAGGTGGTGCAGGCCTTCATGCAGAAGTACCCGAAGGTGCGCCTGTCGCTGCTGCAGGGCAACCCGAAGCAGATCGCCGACATGGTCAAGAACGACCAGGCCGACCTGGCGATCGCCACCGAGTCGATCGCGGCGGTGGACAACCTGATCACACTGCCTGCTTACCAGTGGGAGCACGTGGTGGTGGCCCCGCCCGAACACCCGCTGTTCAAATCGCGCGCGGTCTCACTGGAAGAGATCGCCACCTACCCGGTGATCACGTATGATGCCGCCTTCGCCGGCCGCAGCAAGATCGACCACGCCTTCGGCCTGCGCCACCTGAAACCGGACGTGCTGCTGGAAGCGATCGACGCCGACGTGATCAAGACCTACGTCGAGCTGGGCATGGGCATCGGCATCATCGCCGGCATGGCCTTCGACCCCGAGCGCGACCGCAACCTGCGCGCGCTGCCGGTCGGCCACCTGTTCGGCATGAATACCTCGCGCGTGGCGATCAAGCAGGGCGCCTACCTGCGCAGCTATATCTATACCTTCATCGAACTGCTGGCCCCGACCCTGAACCGCAAGATGGTCGAGTCGGCGATGCGCGGTGGAGAAAACTACGAACTCTGATGGACAAGGATTTTAAGATGGACAAGAACATCGCCGCTAACCCGGTGGTCGCCTATTTCGACAGCGTGGCCGAGTTCTACGACAACGAAAGCGCCGACTATTCGGAAGAACAGCTGGAAGACCTGGACGAAGCGCACGAGCAGATCTCGACGCTGCTGGCCGGCCACCGCATCCTTGAACTGGGCTGCGGCACCGGCGGCTGGACTGAAGTGCTGGCCGAAACCGCCGAATCGATCGTCGCTGTCGACGCCAGCGCGGCCATGCTGGAGCAGGCGCGCACGCAAGGCGAAGCGCCCGCCAACGTCACTTACCTCCAGGCCGACGCGCTCGATCTGCCGGCCGACCTGGGCAACGGCGACGCCAAATTCACGGCCGTGTTCATGGCCGGCCTGTGGTCGCACCTGACGCGCGACCAGCAGGACGTGCTGCTGGCAGGGCTGAAAAAGCGGGTCGGCAAGGACGTGTTGCTGGTGCTGTTCGACGACGAGTACGTGGAAGGCGAGAGCGCCACCATCGCCCGCACTGACCTGCAGGGCAATACCTACGAAATCCTGCAGGACGCCGACGGCAACCGCCACGAACTGCCCAAGGGCTACCCGACCGACAGCGCGCTGCGCAAGAAGCTGGGCAACGCCGGACGCGAGATCAAGATCGCGCGCTGGGAGTTTTATCGGGTGCTGACCTGCCGGCTGAAGTAACAGCTTCCTATTTCCGACAGAGTCCATGACGCACCGTATCCTGATCGTTCTGCTTTCCTGTTCGCTGTTGGCGTCGTGGGGCGCGCAAGCGAGTCAGCAAGTGGTCAGTCCTGGTTGCGCATACGACCGGGAGCGCTTGCTTTCTCTGAATGAGGAGCAGTTCGACCAGGACATGGATGGCGGCTGGCGCATGATCGCTGCCAGGAGGGGCTGCGACCTGGCTGCCGCCGATCTGATTCGCGACTGGCGCCAGAAGCACGCGCGCAGCGCCGGGCTACTGATCTGGCATGAGGGCCAGCTACGCGCCAACGCCGGCCAGACCCAGGAAGCGATTGCCCTGATGGCGCAGACGCGCAGGGCGCCGGGCGTGCCGGATGGCGGCGGCTGGAATGTCTACGTCGATGCCACGCTCGCCTTTCTGCGCAAGGATCGGCCGGCACTGGAAGAAGCGCGCTCGCAGCTGGCCGCGATCCAGCCGCCGGGCGGCAAGGATGCGCCGATCACCGTGGTGGACGGTTATTTCGACGTCGACCTGGGCAACGGCAAGACGCACAAGATGCGCTGGCCGCCGAATATCGACGTGGTCGAGGGCCTGATCCGGTGTTTCGACAGGCCGTACGTCGAGGCGTATGGCGGCGACTGTCAGGCGCGCCCACATTAATTTGCTATCTGGTGCGTTTCAAGCACCGACTATTTTCGAGCACGACATGAAGCATAGTTCGAGCAGCGGCCTGGTGTACTCCACCGAAACCGGCCGCATGTGCCCCGATTGCCGGCAGCCGGTCGCGCAATGCAGCTGCAAGGCCAAGGCTGCGCCGGTCGGCGACGGCGTGGTGCGCGTGTCGCGCCAGACCAAGGGGCGGGGCGGCAAATGCGTCACGCTGGTGAAGGGACTGGCGCTGGATACCGCCGCACTGTCTGCACTGGGCAAGCAGCTGCGCAGCGCCTGCGGCTCGGGCGGCACCGTCAAGGATGGCGTGATCGAAGTGCAGGGCGACCACTGCGACCTGATCATGGAGACGCTGACCAAACTCGGTCATCAGCCGAAGCGCGCAGGCGGCTGAAAGCGATCAGAGTTTGCTGTTCTGGCAGCCGGCGCTGGTGCATTCACGTACCCGGTTCTGCAGGAACTGGGCGCGTTCGATCGTCGTATCGGTTGCGCACTCCAGATCGACAAAGAAGCGGTCGGTTTCGAGCTTGGAACACGATTTATTGCGCTCCTGTATCCACGCCAGCTGTCCTTTTTTCAGCGCCTGTTTTCCGTTGCCATCGAGCTTGGCCGATAGTGCCTTGTAATTGGCGTTCAATTCCTTGTCCGCCTCCTGGTACACCTTGTTCAGGCAATACAAACCGTCAAAATCGTTCTTCGGTTTGTCGCAGGCGGAATTGGCGAAGGCAGCGCCGGACATGGAAAGGAGTGCGGCCAGCAGTAGACGTTTCATGGTTTCCTTGAATAGGTCGATCCGGCGCCGCCACCGGCGCAACGGGTGAAAAGACGACCGCAAGTTAGCATGGTTGGAAAACTAAGGCAAACCGCGGACGGATCGAGCGGCTATACTCGTGCGCATTTTAATTCCAGGTGATACGCCCCCTATGCAGATTGCATTCGAACAGCCGGATCAACCCGATGTGCACATGCTGACAGGCGAACTGGATGCCTATCTGTATTCGCTGTACCCGGCCGACAGCGTGTACGCGCTGGATATCGCCTCCTTGCTGCATCCCGACGTGCTGTTTGCGGTGGCGCGCGATGCCGCCGGCGCGCCGCTCGGCTGCGGCGCCGTCGTCATCAAGCCGGCGTACGGCGAAATCAAGCGGGTGTACGTGCGCCCGCAGGCACGCGGCCAGGGACTGGCGCGGCGGTTGATGGAAAGCCTGGAAGCGGGCGCCGTGCAACGCGGCTGCTGCGCCATCATGCTCGAGACCGGACCTGCGCAGCCGGAAGCACTGGCGCTGTACAAGCGCATGGGTTACGGCACGTGCGGCCCGTTCGGCGACTATCCGGACGATCCGCATTCGGTCTTCATGACCAAGCCTGCCGATCAGATGGATACTCAGGTTGGGTAACGGCGCAAACCGGCCGGCGTCACCAGGGCGTCATCCAGGTTGCTTATCGTCGCATCTTCTCGTAGACTCCCGGTCGACATAATTGAACAGAAACATTGCATGCCTGACTACGATATCGAATGGAACGCCGGCGACCTCGCGTGTGGCGACCTGGTGCTGGAACTGCGCCGCCGCGTGCG
This sequence comes from Massilia sp., assembly GCF_031995545.1. Classification (GTDB taxonomy): domain Bacteria; phylum Pseudomonadota; class Gammaproteobacteria; order Burkholderiales; family Burkholderiaceae_D; genus Telluria. The sequence goes on along the minus strand of NZ_DAMAGA010000001.1, from coordinate 360,014 downwards.
CGCCGAACCGGGCAAGGTCTTTCGCGTGATCGCGCTTGACCCCGGCGCGCCGTCCGATATCCCCGCCTGGTGCACGATGACCGGACACGCGCTGCTGGCGATCGACGCCGACGCACGTTCTTACTTCATCCGCGCCAAAGACTGACCCCCAACCAAGGAGCACACCATGGCCAACAAATTCCTGATCAACCTGACCAGCAGCCTCGATAACACCGACAAGGCCACCGTCGCCTTCGTCGTCGCCAACGCCGCCGTGGCGTCGGACAAGGAAACCGTCGTGTTCCTGTCGATCGAAGGCGTGCGCCTGTCGCAGCAGGGCTTCGCGGACTCGATCCACGAAGAAGGCTTCGCACCGCTGAAGGAACTGATGGACAACTTCGCGGCTGCCGGCGGCAAGATGTACGTCTGCTCGCCATGCTTCAAGAAGCGCAAGCTGGACGAAGAAAAGCTGGTGGCCGGCGCGGTCGTCGTCGGCGGCGCCAAGCTGGTCGAGTTCATGAGCGACGGCTGCCCAAGCGTCAGCTACTAATTCCGATCTTCTTCCGTCACTACCAGAAAGTCATCCCCATGAGCTCCACCCGCCGTACCCTTCTTGCCGCCGGCCTCGCCGCCGCCGGTACCGTCGCACTGGGCGCCGCCGCGCCGGCCCTGGCCCAGACGCGCCGCAAGCTGCGCTTCGGCGTCGGTCCGCTGCTGCCGACCGCCGAAGACACCAAGAAGGCCTACATGCCGTTCTTCGCCCACCTGGCGAAAGAACTGAACGCCGACTTCGAACTGTTCGCCACCACCGACTGGGCCGGCATGGCCGTCGCCATGGGCGCGGGCCAGCTCGACCTGGCGTGGATGGGACCATGGGGCTACATCATCGCCAACAACGGCACCGGCTGCACGGCGCTGGCCACCGTCAAGTATGACGAGAAGCCGTTCTACCACGCCATCGTCATCGGTAAACCCGACCTGAAGGTCGCCAAGTTCCCGGACGATACCAAGGGCCTCAAGATGTCGTTCGCCGACGTCGGCTCGACCTCGGGCTGGCTGATCCCGACCTGGTACGCGAAAGAAGTCTGGAAGATCGATCCCAAGTCGTTCTGGAAGTACACCGAAGGCGCCACCCACGCCGCCAACGAAATGGCGGTGCAGGCGGGCCAGGCCGACATGGCCACCGATTTCGACCGCAACCGCAACGCAATGATCGAATCAGGCCGCGTCAAGCCGGGCTCGAACAAGATCCTGTGGACTTCGGACCCGCTGCCGAACGACGCCATCGTGGTCCCGAAAGGCACCGCGCCGGCCGTCGTCGCCCAGATCCAGAAGGTGCTGACCGCGATCACCGTGGAACAGGCCAAGACCCTGCTGCCGGCGCACTACACCGGCTTCGTCAAGGCCGATCACGCGGCCTACGCGTCGATCGAGAAGGCCGGCATCGCGGTCGGAAAAATCAAACCGAAGGCTTGATGCGTTCCTTCAAACGCTGGAGCGCCGCCATCGCGGTGCTGGCGTTCTACGTGGTCTGCTGGCGCGTGGCCCAGGTCGACCCGCTGCGCCTGGCCGAGGGTTTACCGAAGCTGGGCCACTGGATCGCCTCGGCCTGGCCGCCGGCGCTGCACGAGCTGCCGCTGTTCGGCGAGCGCATCGCCGAGACGGTGGCGATGGCGGCGATCGGCACCACCGCCGCGATGCTGCTGGCGCTGCCGATGGCGGTGCTCGCGAGCCGCAACATCACGCCCTGGCCGCGCCTGTACTATCCGGCGCGCTGGATATTGAACACCCTGCGCGGCATCGACTCCTTCATCTTCGCGCTGCTGTTCGTCGCCGCCGTCGGCCTGGGGCCATTCGCCGGCGTGATCGGCATCGCGCTGCACACCTGGGGCAGCGCCGCCAAGCTGCTGGCCGACCACATCGAGAACATGCCGATGGGGCCACTCGACGCCGTGCGCAGCACCGGCGCCGGGCGCAGCACCGCGATCACGTATGCCGTGCTGCCCGAGATCCTGCCGGTGCTGCTCTCGAGCGGCTTGTACTGGTGGGAGTTCAACGTGCGCGCCTCCACGGTGCTCGGCGTGGTCGGCGCCGGCGGCATCGGCCTGGAACTCAAGAACAGCATGGACTTGCTCGACTTCCCGCGCCTGTTCACCATCATCGTGCTGATCCTGATTGTCGTCACGGTGCTCGACGCGGTCAGCAGCTGGCTGAGAAAGCGCTTGGTATGAGTGGCTTGTTTGTCGCCCACAAAGTAGGGCAGCGCTATGGCGAACGGGTGGCGCTGGAGGATGTCGGCTTCACGCTCGAACGCGGCCAGATGCTGGCCTTGCTCGGCCCCAGCGGCGCCGGCAAGACCACGCTGTTTCGCTGCCTGGCGGGCCTGCAAAGTCCGGACAGCGGCCGCATCGCGCTTGACGGCGTCGACGTGGCCTCGCTGCGCGGACGCGAACGGCGCCGCATCGGCCTCGTGTTCCAGCAATTTAACCTGGTGCCGCGCCTGTCCGCGCTCGACAACGTGCTGGCCGGACGGCTCGGCCACGCGCCGGCGTGGCGCGGCTGGCTGCGCCGGTTCGACGCGCACGATGTCGCGCTGGCCAATGACTGCCTGGCGCGGGTCGGCCTGGCCGGCCATGCGCACCAGCGCGCCGACACGCTTTCCGGCGGCCAGCAGCAGCGCGTGGCGATCGCGCGCGCCCTGGCCCAGCAGCCGCACCTGATCATCGCCGACGAACCGGTGGCCAGCCTCGATCCTGGTTCCGGCGCCGGCATCCTCGAACTGCTGAAATCGATCTGCCACGCCGACGGCCTGGCCGTGGTCTGCAGCCTGCACCAGCCGGAGTACGCGCGCCGTTACGCCGACCGCGTGCTGGGCCTGCGCGCCGGCCGCGTGGTGGTCGATGTCGAGGCAGCGAGCTTCGGACGCACTGACATCGATACGCTGTACGATGGCGTCATCCACGATACCCAATTCTGAACCATGACCTTCCCACACCCTCACCAGCCGGACGTCGGCTTCGACGGCGGCGACCTCGATTGCGGCAACGGTTTGCTGCTCCTGATCCGCAAGCACATCGACCCACTGCCGCGCGGCGGCCTGCTCGAAATCCGCTCCACCGAAATTTCGGTGGATGAAGACTTGCCGGCCTGGTGCCGCATGACGGGCAACGAGCTGGTGTCGTTCCTGCGCGAAGGCAAGCAGCGCAGCTTCCTGGTCGCCAAGGGCAAGCTGGCCGAGCGCAGCGCGGTCGCCATTGCCGCACCTAGTGTCAGCGCCGGGTTCGAGCCGGTAGTCGTGAAGCCGATGACTGAGTTCCCGCCGGTGGCGCCGGCACCAGGCATCAAGCCCTTGTCGGTAATGGGCATCGGCTCGTGGCCGCGCCCGCGCTGGATGCTGCAGGCGGTGCACGAGCACATGGAAGGGCGCCTGGACGACGCCTCATTCCACGCTACCGCCGACGACGCCGTGCGCCTGGCCGTGCAGGCGCAACTGCGCGCCGGTGCCGACGTGATCTCGGACGGCGAACAGCGCCGCGACAGCTACTCCAGCTTCGTCGCCTCGCGCCTGGACAACTGCCAGCTGATCCCGCTGACCGATCTGCTGCCGCTGGTGGACGACCCGGAAGAATTCGAGCGCGAACTGCGCGCCCTGGACGTGCCGGCCGGCGACGTGCGCCATCCGGCCGTGTTCGGGCCGCTGGGCCGCTCGCGCGGCATCGCCGTGCACGAAGTCGACTTCGCACGCGCGCTGACGCAGCAGCCGGTGAAGGTGGCGCTGCCCGGCCCCTATCTGCTGACGCGCACGATGTGGATGGAGTGCATCTCGGACCGCGCCTACGACAACCGCGACGACCTGGCACGCGACATCGTGCGCGTGCTGCGCGAGGAAATCGCCTGTCTGCTGGCGGCCGGCACGGCGCTGGTGCAGCTCGATGAGCCGGTGCTGTCCGAAGTCGTGTTCAGTGGTCCGGCCTCGCAGCGCAGCTTCATGTGCGGCGCGCTGGGCGAGAAGGCCGATACCCCGACCGAGCTGGCCTTCGCGCGCGATTTGATCAACGCCGTGGTCGCCGGCTTCCCGCGCGAGCGCCTGGCCGTGCACATGTGCCGCGGTAACTGGACACCCGACGAAACCAAGGCTCTGGCCGGCGACTACCGGCCGCTGGTCGACACGCTCGGCCAACTGCGCGTGGGCACGCTGTTCCTGGAACTGGCGACGCCGCGCGCCGGCGAGATGGAAGTGCTCAAGGCGCTGCCCGACGACGTACGCATCGGCATCGGCGCCTGCAACCAGAAGCATGCGCACGTGGAGAGCGTCGAGCACGTGGTGCACCACGCCGAACACGCGGTTCAGTTGTTCGGTGCCGAGCGCCTGCTGCTGACGCCCGACTGCGGCTTCGCTACCTTCGCCGACAATCCGCTGACGTCGGCCGCGATTGCCGAAGCCAAGCTGGCCACGCTGGCCGGTGCTGCGCGCATCCTGCGCGAGCGTCACGGGATCGCGGTGTAATGGCGCGCCTGATCGTCGTCGTCAATGACGTGAGCGAGAAGGGCGCTGCAGCGCCGCTGCGGTACGCTGCCACGGCGGCCGCGCTGGATGCGGAGGTCGAGCTGCATTGTGTCGGCACCAGCGTTGCATGGCTGCGCAAAGGTGCTGCCGGGCCGGCCTTGCTGGCGCAGTTGCTCGATGCGGTCGAGGCAGGTGTCGGCATCTATGCCTGTCCGCAGGCGCTGGCCAGCCACGGCATCTCGGCCGATGCGCTGGCGCCGCAAGTCGCAGGCATCCGCGGCGCGGCCGCCATGCTGGCCGCCGGCTTTGCGCCGGATGCGCGGTTCATGAACTTCTGAGCCTGGCGCATTCGGCAACCGTTTGCAATGGCCTCATGCATCGCTGCTAAGAATCTTTACAGCACATCAATAAGTCGCTAAAGTCGGGCTCGTTTCCGTCCGATGTCTTCTTCCATGTCCAAGCTGCAGTCTCTCGGCGCCATCACGCGCTGGTATGGTGAATTTGCGTCGGCCAGTATCGAATCGGCTTTCTTGCGCGACCAGGGTGGCGTCATCCAGCATGATTCGTCCCGTTCGCTCGCATTCTGCGGCGTTTTTTTCCTGGCGTTCGCGCTTGCCGATGCGGCCCATCTCGGCTTTAGCGCCCCTACGTTGACGCTGTTCGCAGCGCGCCTGGCTATCGCCGCAGTGGCGTTGGCGGGCATCGTTCTGATACGCCGCAGCGTTCAACCGGCGCATACCGCTTACCGTGCAGCCACCGTATTCACCACCCTGGCGATGCTGACCTTCCTGATGGTCGCGTATTTTCGGGGCGATGTGCTGCTTCACGGAATGTCGATGGCCATCATGCTGATCATCGTTTACCTGTTCATCCCGAACCGCCTGGTCAATGCCACCATTGTTGCAATCAGCGCCAGCGTGGCCTTCCTGATGCTCGTGCACACCGCCGGCATGGTCACCCCGCGCCAGTTGTCGACGATGGCAATGTTGCTGGTGCTGGCGAATCTGTTCGGCGCCATTGCTGCGCGCCGTGATGCCTGCTCGTCGCGCCGGCAGTACTGGACTCAGCAAATCCTGATCGAACAGTCCGTACGGGATCCTCTTACGGGCGCTTTTAACCGGCGCCACCTGAACGCCGGCTTGCTCACACAACAGATCGAGCGCACCCGGCGCCAAAGTGCATCGCTATGCATCGTCATGTGCGACCTGGACGGCTTCAAGGCCGTCAACGATATCCATGGCCACCAAGCCGGGGACAAGCTCATCCAGGATTTCGCCCAGCTGCTGCTGTCGATGACCCGTGACGGCATCGATACCGTGGTGCGCTACGGTGGCGAAGAATTCCTGCTGATCCTGCCGGATAGCGGCCTGGCCGAGGGCCATGCTTTTGCCGAGTGCATTCGGACCCGCCTGGCCGAAGCGAGCAGTTTGCATGGCGATGTGCGGATCAAGGCCACGGCAAGCTTCGGCGTGGTCAGCGCGTGCCTTTCGCCGGACTTGCCTGGCGTTGCTAGCCATAGCCTGATCGCTCGTGCCGACGAACTTTTGTACGAGGCCAAACGCAATGGCCGTAATCGGGTCTGCGTGGCTGAATGGGACGCCGCCGATCTGCCCTGAGCCGGGGAAAAGCACAGCCGTCAGCAATCGGTCCGATGTGGGCGTTCGATCAGCGGTCAGAGTCGGGTGTTGGCCAGGACTACGAGCGAGCGGTGTTCTCAGGCAGGTTGACGAGCATGATTCCGCTACTGTCCCAGCAGGCGATGTCGAATACGGCGCCGTCGAGTCAAGGGGCGGGTTCGTTCCGTAGCAATAATCGGCGTTGCCAATCACGTACGGTGCGCAAGAGGGTATTGAGAAACCCTCTGAGCCCGGGCGTTCGCGCCAGCATGGCAGGTTGCCAGGCCGGAAAATTCGTGGACAGTCACGATCGACCGGATTTGACCCATTGCAGACGTTGAGTCTACGAAGACTCCTGACACCTGAGCTAATCTGGGTGCGGAATCGGTGTCGGCTTGAGCGAATTATTGACGTCACTCCCACACCTTACGTGATGTGGAGAGAAGGACTCAATCCTTACAAACGCTGGCTTTCCCGCAAATTCATCTGGCTCAGGATCAACGGCTACTTGGTACTCAACAAAAGTGTCAAAAGGGCAGTTAGCACATTCCCTCACAGCCAGAATACGCATACGAGTGCCTTGCATGAGCTGGGTGAAGAACGTCATCTCCGGCCCAGTGAACCCAGGATTCCAAATAGTTATGTAATCGGTTTTCTGCCTTTGCTCAAGCTTCTTTGAGACCCCATGCGCACGTAGGGGCACCAGCAATTCGCAGGTGTCACCTATAAGGTCACGGTACTCAGCTCTGCTGGAGATGTCCTTATACGTCATTTCCATCTCGCAACCAAGGAGCGAGACGGTCGTGACAAGTGCCGCGAACAACTGGTTTGGTTTCATATGAGCCTTGGCGTTTCATGCGCGGCAGCTTTCAAGCGAAATATTGCAATCCGTCGAACTCGCTACCGTCCGAATGTCCGTATTTGGCCGATCTCGGCTCTTGCGCCCAGCATAGCAGGTCGCAGGGCCGAAAGTCCGTACTCTGTCACGAAGGGCAGGAACCGACCCGAAGCGGACGTTCTTATCCTACATGGCCCCGCACGTCGATTCGATATCTTGCAATTCGCTGAGGCAGACAGGCCTTTTGGTCATCCGGCCGGACCTGTGGCCTGCCGAGCTGTCACGCTACCATTCGTCCTACAAAAACGACCGTTGGTCGCAATGGAGTAGTCCGTGTCCTTCGCAACGCATATCCTCAGGTCTTGAATATATTTAATAGGGTTTTGTATGCGATCGACCTCTCGTTTCATTCTCTATTACAGCACCGGGCTTGCGCTAGCGACGATGCTGCTCACCTCCCAAACAGCATTTTCCCAAAACACATCGTTTGGATTGCACATTACCACTGTAATGGCTGAAGCGAAAATACCCAGCGTCGCGATAGCCAGTATCAAAGGTGGACGCATCGTGCAGATATCTGCGTTTGGCGAGCAGTCGCCCGGCATTGCCGCCACTGAAAGCTCGACCTATAACATTGCCTCGCTGACCAAGCCACTGACTGCCGAAGTGGTATTGCGACTTGCGTCGAAAAAAATGCTCGGTCTGGATGAGCCGATGTTTTACCACTGGACTGATCCTGACGTGAGTTCCGATGTCCGGAGTCAGGCTTTGACGGCACGTTTTGCTCTTTCTCATCAAGCTGGTCTTCCTAACTGGCGCGACAGCAAGACAGGGATGAAATTCATTTTCGATCCGGGAACACAGTGGGGTTACTCGGGTGAAGGGTACCAATATGTTTTGCGTTTTTCCGAGAAAAAAACGGGCAAAAGTTTCGATATCCTAGCGCGCTCACAGCTCTTCGAGCCCGGCGGCATGACGCACACTACTTTTACGGACCAGCCTTGGCTACGAGAGCGGATTGCCTTGCCTAGCGATGCATTAGGAAAATACATGAAACCGCATATAGCCGAGCGACCCAATGCTGCGGATCTGGTATATGCGACTGCGGCCGACTATGCGAGTTTCATGATCGAGGTCATACAGGATAAGGGTTTGAGTTCAGAAGTCGCAAGTGAGCGGCGGCGTATACAAGTCGACTTGCGAAATCTTCGCTGCGCAGGAGACAAAGCTGCGACCTGTCCCGAGCGTATCGGTTTTGGCCTTGGCTGGGAAATCCTCGATTTCGCCGGCGATATAATTTTCATGCACACGGGCAAGGATGATGGAGTATTTACTTTTGCTTACCTTAGCAAATCCACACAAGATGGCGTGGTGATCCTGACCAACGGAGATAGCGGACATGAAGCCGTCCTTCCAGTGCTTGAAAAGCTGGGGGCAAACCCACGCTTTCTAGCTTATCTGCAGGCGCAGGTTCATTAGCCATGCTCACTCGAGATAGTTCAGCGCAACCAGGAAAACATATGAAAAAACGACTTGCCGTCAGGTACAGTAAAATAATTGCGGCATCGCTTTTTTTGCTTTGTAGTGGCGTTTTTGCGGCTGAAAACAAAACGTTTGTCACACCCTTGTTTGACACCATCGCCGCCCTCGATGCGGACGTATTCGACGCATTCAATAAGTGTAGCGACCCTGCTCAGCTGCAGAAACACACGGGCTATTTTGTTCCCGATGTCGAGTTCTATCACGACAACGGTGGTGTGACCTGGAGCAGAGACAGCATGATCGCCAATACTAAAAAAAATGCCTGTGGAAAATTTTCGCGAGAGATCATGCCAGGTACGCTGCAAGTCTTTCCCATAAAGGACTACGGCGCGATCGCGCAAGGCTCCCATCGGTTCTGCCGGTTTGACACGAAAACGTGCGATGGCATCGCAGAGTTTGTCATGATCTGGAAAAATACGGACGGCGCATGGAAGATTACACGGGTGCTCAGCTATGGCCACAGAGCTGCCAAATAAGTGTCGGATAATATCGATAAGGCCCGCCAACAATTTGATATGCTAGCTGTCCATCGGTGAAAGCTCAGGTACATTGTGAGGTTGCGACACGCCCGTATCGACCCGTATCGACCCGTAGCGAACCTTTCAACGCGCGCAAGAGTTGGCTCGAGACGTTTCCCCGAACGTATTCAAGACCCAGTGGTTGCGTGACTTCGAAATTGTCCTCACCAGTCAGAGGGCCGCTGTAGCGTTCAAGATAGGGGTGCTGGAAGTTACCGGGAGCGCTTTCTGGAGCAACCATACCCAACACGAATCCTTCTGGATCACGCATGATCGAAGTGAATCGGCGGTCCGGATTTCTTACCTTACCTCCAACCAGCTGTAGACAACTTTTTATCAACCAGCGCACAGATCGTGGTTCAGTTATGCATGCTTCGTTGGGTAAAGGCGATGTAAATTGCTCTGTTGACTCCAAAGTTTATCCACTCGCTTAGGACCGCTCCTGGCCGACAGCGGACGGACTGAATAGCCCGGTTTGCAACGTCATTGCTCGACAAACCTTTGTAGTTTCTTCAGCCTTCCTAAGGCTCGCGTAACAGCTTGAACTGCTCCGCTTGGCGATGGTAGCCATCTATCGACTGCTTAATGTAGCGGGTCAGCGCATCGCCAGTCAGCGAAAACGGATACAGGCCAGCCCGCTCGCGCAGTTCCGCAAACTCCGGCCGCGACTCCATCTGGACAAAAGCCGCCACCCAGCGCCGGTAATCGGCTTCGCGCACATCGGGCGCCATCCACACGCCGCGAATCACCGGCCACACCACATCGTAGCCTTGCTCGCGCGCGGTCGGCACCCCGGCCAGGCGGCCCGGCAGGCGCTGTTCGGACAGCACTGCCAAGATCCTGATCTTGCCGTCGCCCGCATTGAGCAGCGCTTCGGACGTGTCGCCCGACACCGCCTGCACATGGCCCGCTCCCATCGCGATGAACTGTTCGCCGCCGCCTTCGAGCGCGACGAAGCGCATGGCGCGCGGGTCGATCCCGGTCAGGCGCGCCAGCAGCGCCATCTTGATCCAGTCCTGGCTGCCCACGGTGCCCGACATGCCGATCAGGACCTGCTTCGGATCGCGCTTGAGCGCCTTGAGCAGGTCGCCCAGCGTGCGCCAGGGCGAATCGGCGCGCACCGCGATCATGCCGTAGTCGGCGCCGAAGGCGGCCACCCAGCGCACGTCGTCGGCGTCGGCCTTGCCGAATTTGCCCAGCGCCAGGTTGAGCACCGAGCCGCCGGAAAACGTCACCAGCGTGTTGGCGTCGGAGCGCCGCTGCGCCGCCATCGTGTGCCAGGCCACCGCGCCGACGCCGCCCGGCAGGTAACTGAGCTTGAGTTCAGTATCGGCGTGCAGCGCCTGCTGCGCCAGCTTGCAGGTCAGGTCCATCGCGCCGCCCGGCTTGGACGGAATCAGGCACTCGGCCTGCGGCGGCATAGCGAAGGCGGTCCGCAGGCAAGCCAGTGCCAGCAATGAATGGAGAAATCGCGCGAGCTTCATACCTTGCATCATAGCCCTATGCCATAGCGCCATGCTCAGAAGCGGTGCTGGATACCGGCCGTGACGCCGCGCTGGGTCGAGCCATAGCCCTCGTCGTCGCGCGACAGGCTGATGGTCTGGCCATCTCCTGCCCGGGCACGCGCCGCCGACAGGTAAAGCACCGTGCGCGGCGACAGCGCATACATGGCGCGCAGTACCAGCAGCGTCGGATTCGCATCCGGCACCGCCGTCCGGTTGCGTGTATCGATGTGGTAGACCGCGCCGGTCAGCGTCACCGCGTCGATCGTGCGGATGATGCCGCCCCAGTAGGTGTTGGCGCGCAGTCCCGCCGCGCCGCGGTTGTCGTAGGCGCGCATGCCGGCGATGTGGCGCCAGTCGCCGCCCTGGTAGCTGGCCGCCAGGTGCCATGCTTTCGTGTCGTCGCGCGCGGCGCCCAGTAAAGGCGCGCTGCCGTTGACGCGCTCCCAGGTCGCCATCAGGCCCACCGGGCCGCCGAACCAGGAGCCGCCGAGCGCGATCTTGCGGCCATCGCGGTTGCTGGTGGATTGCTCGCCCAGCCCGACCGAGGCGCCGTAGGTGAAGCCGCCGGTCTTGGCGGTGTACTTGACCAGGTTGTCGAACTGGGTCGTCATGCCATATTTCGACGGCCCGGTGGCGCTGCCGCCGGTGGCCCAGGAATAGTTGGGGGCGAAGCCGAGCGGGTCGAACTTGATCACCGTTTCATAGGTCGTGGTGAACGAGCGGCCGATCACGATGCGGCCGAGCGCGCCGTCGAGGCCGACGTAGGCCTGGCGCTTGAACACCGCACCATCGCTGGCGCCGACGTCCATCAGCAGGCCGCCTTCCAGGTTCCACACCGCTTTCAGGCCGCCGCCCAGGTCTTCGCTGCCGCGGATGCCCCAGCGCGAGGTGTTCTTGCCGCCCGAGATGACCTTGAACAGGCTGCCGCCGGCGCGGCCGTTGGCGTCCACCCTGGCGTTGTCGACCACTTCGACGCCGGCGTCGATCAGGCCGTAGATCTGCGTAGTGCTCTGCGCGTAAGAGGCGCGAACGGGGATAAGCGCTGCCAGGACGGCGAGCGCAAGGGCTGGGTGCTTCATATTGTCTCCGGTGCTGTTATGTATTGCTTGTTTTGGCCGACTATATGGCTGGCTTCCTTTCAATTCGCTTTCAATGGCAGTCCTGGCGCATCAAGCCGCTATCCGGTTGCCGGTGTTTGCGCTTACACTGGCGCGATGAGAATCCTGCTAGTCGAAGACCACCTCGAACTGTCGCACTGGGTATCCAAGGCCCTGCGCGACGCCCATCTGACGGTCGAATGCGCGACCAATGGCGCCGATGCCGATACCTTGCTGCACACCCAGGACTACGCGCTGGTGATCCTGGACCTGACCCTGCCGCGTATGGACGGCCTGGAAGTGCTGCGCCGCCTGCGCGCGCGCGGCGGCAACCGTGGCGGCACGCCGGTACTGATCCTCACCGCGCGCGGCGGCCTGGAAGAGCGGGTGCAGGGTCTGAACCTGGGCGCCGACGATTACCTGCCCAAGCCGTTCGAACTCACCGAACTCGAAGCGCGTGTGAAAGCGCTGCTGCGCCGCCGCAGCGGCAACGAGGCGCTGGTGCAGCGCTGCGGCCAACTGGCGTTCGACACCGTGGCGCGCATGTTTTCGTATTGCGGCGAGCCGCTGGCCCTGACTCCGCGCGAACACGCGGTGCTGGAAGCGCTGATCGCCAAGCCGGGCCGCGCGCTGTCGAAGGAAAAGCTGTTCCACGAAGTGTTCGCGCTGGGCGACGACGCCGGCGTCGATGCGATCGAGCTGTACATCCACCGCATCCGCAAGAAGCTCGAACGTCATCCGCAGGGCGGGGCGGCGATCGTCACGCTGCGCGGGATCGGCTACCTGCTGCAGGAACGCGAAGCGTAAGCAGCGGCGATGGCCCCGCGCGTCCGCATCGACAGCCCAAGCATCGACCGCCTGCGCGCCGCCATGGCGCGCGCCGGCCAGCCCGGCAGCCTGCGCCAGCAGCTGCTGCGCTGGCTGATCCTGCCGCTGGTGGCACTGGTCGCCCTGAATGCCGTGTCGCTGTACCGCGACGCGCTGGAGGCGGCCGACGTGGCCTACGACCGCTCGCTGCTGTCGTCCACGCGCGCGCTGGCCGAGCGGGTCACGGTCAAGGATGGCAAGGTAGTGGCCAACGTGCCCTACGTGGCGCTCGACAGCTTCGAGACCGATACGCTGGGCCGCATCTACTACAAGGTCACTGGACTGCAGGGCGAGACCGTTTCCGGCTACGACGACTTGCCGCCGGTGCCCAAGAACGTGCCGCGCAGCGACCTGTATCCGGCGCTGGTACGCTTCTATCACGCCAGCTACAACGGCGAACCGGTGCGCATCGCGGCGTTGCTGCAGCCGGTGTACGACGATTCGATGCGCGGCATCGCCCTGATCCAGGTCGGCGAAACGCTCGACGCGCGCCAGGCCTTGTCGCGGCGAATCCTGCTCGCGACCCTGCTGCGCCAGACGCTGATGGTGCTGGCGGTGGCGGCGCTGGTATGGTTTGCCGTGCGCCTGGTACTGCGTCCCTTGATGCGTCTGAAGACGGCGTTCGAGACGCGGCCATTGTCCGACCTGTCCGACCTCGATCCGGCGCTGGTGCACAGGGAAGTGCGTCCGCTGGTGACGGCGATGAACGGCACCATGGCGCGCATGCAGGACCTGATCGCCAGCCAGCGCCGCTTCATCGCCGACGCCTCGCACCAGCTGCGCACCCCGCTGGCGGTGCTCAAAACCCAGGCCGAGCTGGCACTGCGCGAGAACGATCCGGCCGCGATGCGCGCCATCGTCGGCTCGATCGCCGGCACCACCGACAACGCCATCCACCTGGCCAACCGCCTGTTGACGCTGGCGCGCATCGAGCATGGCGGCGGCAGCGCGGCGATGGCGCCGGTTTCAATGGCGGCGTTGGCCGGACAGGTCGGGCTGGAGCTGGCCATGCCGGCGGTGCAGAAGGGGATTGACCTGGCGCTGGAAGGCGGCGAAAACGACGACGCCACCGTCATCGGCAACGAACTGCTGCTGCACGAACTGGTGTCGAACCTGGTGGACAACGCGATCCGCTACACGCCGCCCGGCGGCAGCGTGATGCTGCGGGTCGGCGCGGATGCGGACGGCGTGCTGCTCGCAGTGAGCGACAGCGGCCCCGGCATCGCCCCAAGCGAATACGACAAGGTGTTCATGCCGTTCTACCGCGCCCAGGCCACGCTGGAAGCCAATCCCGGCGGCACCGGCCTGGGACTGGCGATCGTGCGCGACATCGCCGTCATGCACGGCGCCACGCTAACCCTCGGTCAGGGCGAGGATGGGGGCGGGCTTCAAGTTGGCGTCCGGTTTGCAAGGCGCGCTGAAAGCTGATTGAAAGCTAAGCGGGCATATAGTCGATCCAAACAAGGCGGCCACCACGCCGCCACACTTTGGAGACACTCATGCACCATTCCGCCTTCGCGCGCGCCGTCGCGCCTGCGCCATTCTTCTGCCGTCCGGCCATCGCCATCCACACCGGGGGAGCTTGATGATGCTGACCGTGCTCGCCTACTCGATGATCGTCGTGTTCATGTTCCTGATCATGACCAAGCGCCTGCCGGCGCTGCTGGCGCTGATCGTGGTGCCGATCGCCTTTGGCCTGATCGGCGGCTTCGGCGCCGACCTCGGGCCGATGATGCTGGACGGGATCCGCGCCCTGGCCCCAACCGGCGTGATGCTGATGTTCGCCATCCTGTACTTCGGCGTGATGATCGACGCCGGCCTGTTCGACCCGGTGGTGCGCCTGATCCTGCGACTGGTGCAGGGCGACCCGATGAAGATCGTGGTCGGCACCGCGGCGCTGGCGATGATGATCTCGCTCGACGGCGACGGCGCCACCACCTACATGATCACGGTGTCGGCCATGCTGCCGCTGTACCAGCGGCTCGGCATGAACCGCCTGACGATGGCCTGCGTGATCATGCTGGCGGGCGGCGTGTTCAACATCCTGCCATGGGGCGGCCCGACCGCACGCGCCGCCACCGCGCTGGGCGTGGATGTGAGCGAGGTGTTCGTGCCGATGATCCCGGCGATGATCGTCACCGCGCTGTGGGTGCTGTTCGTGGCCTATATGCTCGGGATGCGCGAGCGCAAGCGCCTCGGCTTCGTCGCCTTGCCGGGCGAAGCGCCCTTCGCCAAGGCCGCGCAGGCCAGCGTGCTGACGCCGGGCCTGGGCGAGCTGGCGCCGGTGCATGCGATGGCGGGTAACGCTGCTGCGGCCGATGGCATCGCCAGCGGCAGCGGCGGCGTGCCGAAAACTGCCGCCGAGCCGGAGATCAGCGTCTCGTCGCCTGACACCGTGCGGCCCAAGCTGGTGTGGATCAATGCGGTGCTGACCGCGCTGCTGCTGGTGATGCTGGTGCTGGGCGCGCTGCCGCTGCCGGTGCTGTTCATGATTTTCTTCGCGCTGGCCATGATGATCAACTATCCGGGCCTGGAGCAGCAGAAGGCGCGCATCGAATCGCATGCGCCGAACGTGCTGCCGGTGGTGTCGCTGATCTTTGCGGCCGGCATCTTCGTCGGCATCCTGCAGGGCACCAAGATGGTCGACGCCATCGCCCTGAGCGTGATCGCAGCGGTGCCGGACTGGATGGGGCCTTACCTGGCCGTGGTCACGGGCTTCCTCAGCATTCCATTCACCTTCTTCATCTCGAACGACGCGTTTTATTACGGCATCGTGCCGATCCTGGCCAAGGCCGGCGAAGTGTACGGCATCACCGCCGCCGAGATCGGCCGCGCCTCGATCATCGGCCAGCCGGTGCACCTGCTCAGCCCACTGGTGGCATCGACCTATCTGCTGGTCGGCATGGCCAAGGTCGAATTCGGCGACCACCAGCGCTATACGCTGATCTGGTCGATCAGCGCCTCGCTGGTGATGCTGCTGGCGGGCCTGCTGTTCGGCGTGATTCCGCTGTTCAAGGGCGCCTGAAGTTCGATTCTTCCGAATCGGGTCTTGTAATCGTGGCATCGGGTGCCATCATGAAGACATGCATATATGACCAACCTTGATTCGGAGGAAGCCATGAAGAAAGTCATCGCCCTGTTCAGTGGACTACTTATTGCCGGCGGCGCAGCCGCCCAGGCCGACCGTACCGCCACTACCGCCGCGCAACCGACCAACAGCGTCGAGCGCCAGGCCCCGGTCGGCAACGACCGCGACAAGCGCGAAAACCCGCATCGTGAAGGTCCGGAAAGCGCGAACATCGTGGATCCCGACTTCCAAGGCAGCAGCAAGCAGGAGACCACCGCCTCCGGCATGGGCCAGCCGAAGAAGGAAGACACGCGTACTTCGCCTGCGGACAAGACCAAGCCGCAGGTGCAGGACGCGCAGGACGTGGAAGACAAGACCAAGAAGTAAGCCGATGGGAATGACCGGCATCGTGCCGGTCATGCGTCCTAGAAGCTGACCACGAAGCGCGCGCCGCCGCCCACCGGGCGTACATGACGCACGGTCCCGCCATTGCCGTGTACCAGCTGGCGCACCAGCGCCAGGCCGATGCCGCGGCCGCCTTTCTTGGTGGTGAAGAAGGGCGTGAAGATGTGCGGCAGCAGGTCTTCGGGCACGCCAGGGCCGTTGTCGCCGATGTCGATGCGTAAGCGCGCGCCGCGCGCCAGGCGCGCTTCCACATGCGCCTGCGCGCGCGGTACGCCGGCAGTGGCTTCGAAGGCGTTTTTCAGCAGGTTGATCAGGGCTTGCTCCAGCTGGCCCGGATCGGCCATCAATACCAGCGATGCCGGCTCGCAGCTGAAACACAGCTCGCTGCCGCGCGCGCGCCACATCGGGCCGAGCAGGGTGGATAACCGCTCGAACAGCTGCGCCAGTTCGATCCGTTCCGGCCGCGCCTCGGGCAACGCCGACAGGCTGCGGTAGCTGCCGACGAAATCGGCCAGGCTGGTGGCGCGGCGCGAGATCGCATCCAGCGCCACGCGCAGGTCGGCGGCGGCTTCGCCTTCCAGCTGCAATTCTTCCAGCAATCCCTGTGCGGTGGCCGACAGCGACGCCACCGGCGTCAGCGAATTCATGATCTCGTGGGTCAGCACCTGGACCAGTACGCGCCAGGCGTTGAGCGTTTCGGATTCCAGCTCGGTTTCGACCGGGAGCAGGGCGACGATGCGCTGCGCCTTGCCGTGCAGGGTCAACATCGACACCGCGACCATGGCGCGCTCCGCGCCGCGCTCGGAATCGAACGAGATCAGCGAGCGGCCGGCCGGCTGCGCGGTCAGCTTGGCGAACAGCGCGGTCGGGTCGACCACCCGGCCCGGCGCCACCAGGCGGCGCGCATTGACGTTGAGCGGCGACACGTCGCCCGCTTCACCGGCGCCGTCGATGTGAAACAGCGCCACCGGCGCATGTTCGAGCCGTGCTTCGTGCGCCACGGCGTCGGTCTGCGCCTGCGGCATCGGCGCCGGAGCCTCGGTACTGGGGCTGGGCGCGGTCATGCGGCCCAGCACGCGCCACAGCAATCCGGCCAACGCCAGCATTGCCGCGCCGGCGATCACGAGCAGGCGCGGCGAATCCTGCACCACGACCGCGCCGGCCGCCAGCGCCATCAGGGCCAGCACGATCACGAGCGCATATAAACGCTTAGAGACCATGCTTTTCCAGCTTGCGGTACAAGGCGGCGCGGCTCAGACCCAGGCGGCGTGCCGCCTCGCTGATATTGCCCTTGGCGCCGTCCATGGCGGCGGCAATGGCGGCGCGTTCCAGGTCGCCCAGCGTGCGCTCGTCGGCTTGCGTGGGCGGCGGCGATGCTGGCGCCGACAGCGGCGTCGGATCGACCAGGCCGAAATCGGCGAGCTCGTAATGCGTCGCGCCGGCCAGGATCACCGCACGCTCGCAGGCATGGCGCAGCGCGCGCACATTGCCCGGCCAGTGCCATGCGCTCAGGGATGCCAACTCGGCTAACGCGCGCGCTGGGCGGTTGTACTGACGCTCGTAGTGGCCGAGATAGTGACGCAGCAAGCCAGGAATGTCTTCCTTGCGCTCACGCAGCGGCGGCACGCGGATCACGATCGTGTTCAGGCGAAACAGCAGGTCGGGACGGAACACGGCCGGGTCGAACAGCTGCGCTTCATCGAGGTTGGTGGCGCTGACGATGCGCACGTCGATTTCCTGCGGGCGGTCGGCACCGAGCGGCGTCACCGCGCGCCGCTCCAGTGCGGCCAAGAGCTTGGCCTGCGCCGCCAATGGCGTATTGCCGATTTCGTCGAGGAACAGCGTGCCGCCGCGCGCGGCCTGGAAGCGGCCGTCGCGATCAAGCTTGGCATCGGTGAACGAACCCTTGCGGTGGCCGAACAACTCGCTTTCGAAGGTCGCTTCGGGCAGCGCGCCCATATCCACCGCCAGGAAGCTGGCTCTGGCGCGGGTCGAGGCCAGGTGGATGGCGTGCGCCACCAGTTCCTTGCCGACGCCGTTCTCGCCCAGCACCATCACATTGGCCTCGGTCGGACCGACGCTGGACACCATCGCGCGCACAGCGGCCATGGCGCGCGAATCGCCCATCAGTGCCGAGGTGGCGGACGTCGATTGCGGCGCCGGCGGTGAAGAGGTGCGCCTTGCCAGCGCGCCGTCGACCGCCGCCAGCAGGCGCGCGTTGTCCCACGGCTTGGTGATGAAGTCGCTTGCGCCGCGCTTGAGCGCTTCCACCGCCAGCGGCACGTCGGCATAGGCGGTAAGGGCGATCACGGCCGGGGGACGCGGTTGACTCAGTAGCAGGTCGAGCGCGGCCATGCCTTCGGCGCCATCGGTGCGGCCGGGCGTGAAGTTCAGGTCGAGCAGCACCACGTCCACGTTCGCCTGCGCCAGCTGCGCGTCAAGCAGCGCCGGGTCGTGCAGCACCTTGATGTCGGCATGGCGGCGGCGCAGCAGCATGCGCGCCGCGAACGCCACGTCGGCGTCGTCGTCGAGGATCAAGATGCGGGCAGTCGATGGTTGCATGGTGCTCGGCAGTGCGGTGAACCGGGGCATTCTAGCAGCGAAGCCTGGCGCCGCGGACAGCGTTTTTCGACCTGTCCGGTAGCGCACACCCGACCTGTCCGGAAGCGGACACTTTCTACCCGCATCGGATGAAAAAGCGGCCAAACCCGCATGGCACGGCGCTTGCAATAAAGGGCTTGTCGACATCCGCGAGCCACGCCATGCAACTACACAGCCAGAAACCAGCGCAAGCGCAGCCTGCCTCCGGCAGCGCCATGGACACCATCGTGCCGCGCAAACGTGGCAAGGCGATCCTGACCGGCTGCGCCATCGCCGCGCTGGTGATTGCCGCCATCGCCGCGGCCTGGAGCCAGGTGCCCCGCGGCCTGCAGGTCAAGCGCGCCGACCTCGATATCGCGGCGGTCGAACGCGGCGTGTTTCGCGATGAGATCGTGCTGCGCGCCAGCGCCGAAGCGCGCGACTCGGTGATCCTCGATTCGGTGGAGTCGGGCCGCATCGAAGAAGTCTATGCGCGCGACGGCGAAGCGGTGAGCAAGGGCCAGCTGCTGTTTCGCATTTCGAACCCGCAGCGCAACCTGGAACTGCTGGCGCGCCAGGCCGAACAGGCGCAGCAGATCTACAACCTCTCGAATTTGCGCCTGGCCCAGGAGAGCGACCGCAGCGCGCGCCAGCGGCGCCTGGACGAACTGGATTTCGCCCTGAGCCAGGCGAAGAAGAAACTGGCGCGCAACGAGCAACTGGCCGCGCGCGGCTTCATCTCCAGCGTGGCATTGGAAGAAGTGCGCGACGCGGTCGACAAGGAAGCGCGCGCGGTGGCGCTGGAGCAGGAACGCGCCAGTGCCGAAGGCGCCGTTCGCGGCAAAGCGCTGGACCAGCTGGAGGGTGCGATCGGCACCCTCGACGGCGGCCTGCAGCTGGTGCAGGCGACGGTGGAAGCGCTGGTGGTGCGCGCGCCGGTGGCCGGGCGCCTGACCGACTTCCGGTTGCAGGTGGGCGAGTCGATCGTCACCGGCAAAAACGTCGGCCGCATCGACGATCCGAGCCACTTCAAGCTCGCCGCGCGTATCGACGAGTTTTATCTGAACCGGATCGCGGTCAGCCGCGGCGGCGCGGTGTCGCACGAGGGCCGCAGCTATGCGGTCGAAGTGGCGCGCGTCTACCCGCAGATCAGGGAAGGGCGCTTCGCCGCCGAGCTGCTGTTCACCAAAGAGCAGCCGGCCAACCTGCGCCCGGGCCAGAGCCTGGACACGCAACTCACGCTGGGCCAGCCGGCGCCGGCGCTGCTGCTGCCGGCCGGCGCCTTCCTCGGCGACAGCGGAGGCGCCTGGGCCTATGTGCTGACGGCCGACGGCAAGGAAGCGCAGCGGCGCCCGATCCGGGTCGGCCGGCGCAGCAACGGCCAGGTCGAAGTGGTGGACGGCCTGCAGGCCGGAGAACGGGTGGTGGTGTCGAGTTACGCGCCCTTCGGTCAGTCGGCGGTGCTCGCTATCTCGCAATGAAACGGTTGAAACTATTTACGCAGTAAACTCGCAATCTCTCGAAAGGAATTCTCGATGCTCAAACTGTCAGGCGTTAGCAAGATCCACCAGGCCGGCGAAGTCCAGACCCGCGCCCTCGACCAGATCGATCTGGAGATCGAAGCCGGCGAATACGTCGCCATCACCGGCCCGTCGGGCTGCGGCAAGTCGACGCTGCTCAGCCTTCTCGGCCTGCTCGACGTGCCGAGCCAGGGCCAGTACCTGTTCGACGGCCAGGACGTCTCCGGCTGGAGCGAAGCGCGCCTGAACCGGCTGCGGCGCGGGCGCATCGGTTTCATCTTCCAGAGCTTCAACCTGATCGACGAACTGAACGTGTTCGAGAACGTCGAGCTGGCGCTGGAATACACCGGCCTGAAGGGCCGCGAGCGGCGCGAGCGGGTGCAGGCCATGCTCGAGCGCCTGGGCGTGGCGCACCGCGCCAGACACAAGCCATCGCAACTCTCCGGGGGCCAGCAGCAGCGGGTGGCGATCGCGCGCGCGCTGGTGGCCGGCCCCGCGTTACTGCTGGCCGACGAACCGACCGGTAACCTGGACACGGCGCACGGCGACGAGGTGATGCGCATGCTGCGCACGATAAACGCCGAAGGCACCACGGTGGTGATGGTCACCCACTCCCCAAGCCACGCGGCCCAGGCCTCGCGCACGCTCGACCTGCTCGACGGACGCATCATGGTCGACGCGGAGAAGGCGGCGTGAGCGCCATCGCTGCCGGCGCCAGATGGATCCGGGCACGTGACTTCATCGTCGGCTGGCGCCTGCTGCTGCGCGAGCCGGCTTATTCCGCCGTGACGGTGCTGGGACTGACGGTGGCATGCGCCGCCTGCTACCTGCTGCTCGGTTTTGTCGCCTGGTGCATGCAGTACAACAGCCACGTGCCGCACGCCGAGCGGGTATATGTGGTCAAGCAGCGCGTGAACCATTTCCCGCGGCCTGACTGGAACACGCGCGCCATGCTGTTCCTGCGCGACACGGCGCTGGACAGCAAGATGGCCGAGCATGCCAGCATCGCCGATCCGCTCGGCAAGCCGAACGGCAAGCCGCTACGCGTCGGCGACGATCTGCATGAAGTCGAGATGTTCGCAGTCGACCGCGCTTTCGCCGATATCTTCGCGATTGTGCCGCTGGCCGGCGACCTCGGTGCGGCCTTGAGCCGGCCGGACGGGCTGGCGCTGACGCAGCAGACGGCGCTGCGCCTGTTCGGCGAGCGCCCTGCGCTGAACGCCACCGTGCGCCTGGGCGACGAGGTGCTGCAGGTGCTGGCGATCCTGCCCGACGTACCGTCGAATGCCACCCAGCGCTGGGATGCGCTGACCGGGCCGCTGAGCCGCGCGCGGCCGCCGGCTGCACGCGTACTGCGTCCCACCGACGAGCAGCGCGGCAGCGTCTTCGTCAAGCTCCATCCCGGCCAGGACCCGGCGGCGCTGGAGCGCCTGATGCAGCAGGCCCTGGACGATTCGCCGCTCGAACGCCGCATGCGCGGCGGCGCGCTGACGCGCACGATCGGCCGGCCCGGCACCGAGGCCGCGCTGGTGGCGCTGCCGGATGCGTATTTCGACCCTGACCTGGGGAGCGGGCGCGAGGCCGCGCGCTACGGCCAGAAGGGGCCGGTGCTGGCGCTGGGCGCGGTCGCGCTCCTGATCCTGGCGCTGGCCATGACCAACTGGATCAACCTGGTCACGGTGCGCACGCTGGGACGCCAGCGCGAGATCGGCATGCGCAAGGTATTGGGTGCCGGCGCTGCGCGCGTGGCCGGCCAGTTCGTGGCCGAGTCGGTGCTGGTGGCGCTGGTGGCCACCGTTGGCGGCATCGTGCTGGCGTGGCTGTTGCTGCCGCCGTTCGCCGCACTGGTGGACCGTCCGTTGCATGGCCTGTTCACGCCGGCGCGGCTGGCGGCCGGGCTGGTGTGCGGTTTGCTGGTCGGCGTGGCGGCCGGCCTGTACCCGGCGTGGACCGCGCTGCAGGTGCGTCCGGCCGTGGTGCTGGCGGGACGCGACAGCGCCAGCGAAACGGCCGGCAACCTGTGGCTGCGGCGCGGCCTGACGGTGCTGCAGTTCGGCGTGGCGATGGCGCTCACCGCCGTCACGGTGGCCGTCGGCTGGCAGACCTGGTACGCCACCAATGCCGATCCGGGGTTCGACCCGTCGCAGCTGGCGTTGATCCGGGTGCCGGAGTCCGAGGACGAACAGGTGCGCGGCCTGGTGCGCGCGCTCGAGCGCCTGCCGCAGATCGAAGGCGTGACGGTGCAGTCCGAAGCAGTGGGCCGCGACGACATCCGGATCATCGGCGGCTTCGAGACCCGCAACGGCGAAGACTTCCGAGTCGAACTCAAGGACGTTTCGCCCGGCTTCTTCAACCTGTACGGCATGCAGCCGCTGGCAGGGCGCCTGTTCGATCCGAAGCGCGACGCGCCGGGACGCGGCCTGGTGGTGCTCAACATGGCCGCGGTGCAGGCGCTGGGCTACCGCAGCGCGCACGATGCGATCGGACAGATGCCGTTCGCGCCGGAGCAGCGCTCACCCGACACCGTGATCGTCGGCGTGGCCCCCGACCTGCGCTACCAGTCGCTGCGCGAGCGTCCCGGTCCGATGATCTATCGGGTGACCGACGTCGCCACCGTGATCGCGGTGCGCTCGGCACTCGACCAGCAGGCCCTGGGGCGGCTGCTGGCGCCGGTGTGGCGCCGCTACTACCCGGACGGGATCATGCAGATGCAGAGCGCATCCAGCGTCTTCGCCCA
The DNA here is from genome assembly GCF_031995545.1 of Massilia sp. Taxonomy (GTDB): domain Bacteria; phylum Pseudomonadota; class Gammaproteobacteria; order Burkholderiales; family Burkholderiaceae_D; genus Telluria. The sequence continues at coordinate 337,236 of NZ_DAMAGA010000001.1, read as the reverse complement.
GAACTACACGAGCGACCTGCGCATGGCGCAGATGCTGGGCGCGGCCGCGCTGGTGGCGCTGGCCTTGTCGGCGTTCGGCATCTACGTCCTGTCGGCCTACACCGTGCAGCGCGGCCGGCGCGAGATCGTGATCCGCAAGCTGTATGGCGCCGGCCACCGCGCCATCGCGCTGCGCCTCGGCCGCGAGTTCGGCTGGAGCCTCGCCATCGCAGCGCTGGTCGGCCTGCCGCTGGCGGCCCTGGCGATCCGCCGGTACCTGAGCGGCTTCACCGAGCATGCGCCGTTCGGCGGCTGGCCGCTGGCGATCGGGCTGGCACTGGCGCTGGCCGCGGCGCTGCTGGCGACCGCACGCCATACCTTGCTGGCGCTGCGCATGAGTCCCGTGCAGGCGCTGCGCGCCTGACGATTATCTGGAGCAGATCGTGCAATCCATCGAAAAACAATCTCCTTCGCTTACCCTGGCCGGCGCCGGCGCCGGCGCCGCACCGCGTGGCGGCACCCGCTGGTTCAGGGCGCGCGACTTCCTGGTCGGCTGGCGCCTGCTGCTGCGCGAGCCGGGCTACTCCGCCGTCACGGTACTCGGCTTGGCGCTGGCATGCGCCGCCTGCTACCTGCTGTTCGGCTTCGTCGCCTGGTGCATGAGCTACAACAGCCACGTGCCGCAGGCCGAGCGCGTGTACATGGTCAAGGAGCGCATGCACCATTTCCCGCGCCCGGCATGGACCCCCGGTTCGATGCTCCTGGTGCGCAACGCCGCGCTGGACAGCGGCCTGGCCGAACTGGCCAGCATCGCCCAGCAAAGTGGACGTCCGCTGCGGGTTGGCGACCAGTTGCATGAACTGAGCCTGGTTGCCGTCGATCCGGCCTTCGTCGAGATGTTCGGGGTGGTGGCGCTGCAGGGCGACCTGGGCGCGGCCCTGGCGCGGCCGGACGGGGTGGCGCTGACCGAGGGCGCCGCGCTGCGCCTGTTCGGGCGGCGCGACGTGCTGGGCGCGACGCTGCGCGCCGGCGACGAGGTGCTGCAGGTGCTGGCGCTGCTGCCGGACGTGCCTGCCAATGCGACCCAGCGCTGGGACGCGTTGACCGGTCCGCTCAGCCTGGCCCGGACGCCGGATGCGCGGCTGGCCCGCCCCGACGACCGGCAGCGCGGCGGCGTGCTGGTCAGGCTGCGTCCCGGCCAGGATCCGGCGGCCCTGACGCGGGCGATGCAGGCCGCGGTCGACGCTTCGCCGATGGAGCAGATGATGCGCTCGGTGTCGGTCGCGGGCAGGAACGGGCCGGGCACCGAGGTGAAACTCGTTGCGCTGCCGGACGCCTACTTCGATCCCGACCTGGCCGGCGGACCCAATACCCGTCACTTCGGCAACAAGGGCAGCACCCTGGCGCTGGCCGGCGTCGCGCTGCTGATCCTGGCCCTGGCCATGACCAACTGGATCAATCTCTCCAGCGTGCGCGCGCTGCGGCGTCAACGCGAGATCGGCATGCGCAAGGTGCTCGGCGCCGGCGCCATGCGCGTCGCCGGCCAGTTCGTGGCCGAGTCGGTGCTGGTGGCCGTCATCGCCACCGGCGCCGGCATGCTGCTGGCCTGGCTGATGCTGCCGACCTTTGCCAGCCTGGTCGACCGTCCGCTGGAGCATTTCTTCACGCCGGGCAGGCTGGCGCTGGGGCTCCTGTGCGGCGTGGCCGCCGGCGTGGTGGCCGGCCTGTACCCGGCCTGGACCGCGCTGCGGGTGCACCCGGCCACGGTGCTGGCCGGGCGCGACAGCGGCAGCGAGACGGTCGCCAATCTGTGGTTGCGCCGCTTGCTGACGGTGCTGCAGTTCGCGGTGGCGATGGGCTTGAGTGCGGTCACGGTGGCAGTGGGATGGCAGACCTGGTACGCCAGCCATGCCGATCCGGGCTTCGATCCCGCCAACCTGGCGCTGCTGCGGCTACCGCCTTCAAACGATGAGCAGGTGCGTGGATTGTCGCAGGCGGTCGAGCGCCTGTCGCAGGTAAGCGGCGTGGCAGTGGTGTCCGAAGCGGTGGGACGCGACCAATCCAGGATGATCGCCGGCTTCGATACCCGCAAGGGCGACAGCTTCCGGGTCGAGGTCAAGCAGGTGTCGCCCAGCTTCTTCGATCTGTATGGCGTGCGTCCGCTGGCCGGCCGGCTGTTCGATGCCAGGCAAGACCAGCCCCGGCGCGGGCTGGCGGTGCTGAACATGGAAGCGGTGCGCGCCCTGGGCTATCGCAGCGCGCGCGAGGCGGTCGGCCAGATGCCGTTCGTCACCGAGGAGGGCCACCCCGACGTCGTCATCGTCGGCGTGGCGCCCGACCTGCGCCACCAGTCGCTGCGCGAACGGCCGGCGCCGATCATCTATCAGGTGACCGAACTCGGATCGGTGATCACGCTGCGCTCGCAGCTCGACCAGCAGCAATTGCACACTCTGCTCGAACCTGCTTGGCGCCGCTATTATCCGGATGCGGTGATGCAGCTGCAAAGCGCGTCGAGCGTATTCGCCGAAAACTACAGTACCGACCTGCGCATGGCGCAGATGCTGGGCGCGGCCAGCACCGTGGCGCTGGCCTTGTCGGCGTTCGGCATCTACGTGCTGTCGGCTTACACCGTGCAGCGCGGGCGGCGCGGGATCGTGATCCGCAAGCTGTACGGCGCCGGCAACCGCGCCATTGCCGCGCGCCTGGGCCGCGAATTCGGCCTGAGCATCGGCGTGGCCGCGCTGATCGGCCTGCCGCTGGCTGCGCTGGCGAACCGGCATTACCTGGCGGACTTCGTCGAACACGCGCCGTTCGGCCAGTGGCCGCTGGTCGCGGGCCTGGCGGTAGCAGCACTGGCGGCTTTGCTGGCCGTGGCGCGCCATACCGGGCTGGCGATGCGAATGAGTCCGGTGCAGGCGCTGCACGACTGAGGCCGCCGCTGTCATGGCTATTGCAGCCTTACCCAGCTGCCCTTGTAGAGGATCGGGCCGCTCGGCCCGTCCGGCTTGGGCGAGCCGCCGCGTGGCTCGAGCGATACCGCCAGCATGGCGACATCGTCGCCGAGCGCATCGCGGGTCAGCGCCAGCGCCTGCGCATCGCCCCCGGCCAGCACCGCGAGCGAGCGTGGATTGCCCTGTTTCGGCACGGCCCACAGTTGTAGCGAACGGTCGGCGCCCACTGGCGCCGCATCCACCAGCCGCACCTCGAGCCGGCCGCGCTGGCTGTCGGCGGTCAACACCAGGGCGGTGCGGGCCTTGTCGTCGGTAAGGGTGGCGAGGTGATCGACACGCGGCGTGTCCACCAGCGCCGAGCGCAGCATCAGCGCCAGCAGCAGCGTCGCCGCCAGCGCGCCGACACCGAGCGTGCGCCACAACAGCAGCGATTCGCTGCGCCAGAACTGCCAGGCAGCATGCCTGCGGCCGATGCCCAGGCGGCGCTCGAGCGCGCGCCAGACTTGCGGGCGTGGCTGGCGATCAGGCACGAATTCGGCCATCGGTACCAGCCGTGTCTGCCACTCGCCTACCAGCATGCGTAGCACGGCGTCATCGTGCAGCAGCGTCTCGAAGCGGCGCCGTGCGCCTCCCTTGAGCGTGCCCAGCACGTATTCGGCGGCCAGCTTGTCGCACAGTGCGGGATTGCCACGGATGTTCATGCGCGATCCCCTTTGGACAGGCAGGTCTTGAGACGCTCGAGGCTGCGCCGGATCCAGGTTTTTACGGTGCCGATCGGCACCGCCAACTGCTGCGCCACTTCGCTGTGCGACAGGTCATGAAAGAAGGCCAGCCCGACCGCCTGCCGGTGCAGGCCCTCCAGCGTTGCCATGCACACGGTCAGCGCCCGCGCGTCGCGGCTGACGAGCAGGGCGTCGATCGGGGTGGCGTGCGGATCTTCCATTGCCTGCATGATCTCGGGGTCGAAAATGGGGCCGTCCAGGTCGGCATCGCGCACTTGACTGCGCAAGCGGTCGAGCGCCTTGTTGCGCACGATGGTCGTCATCCAGGTCATGGGTGCGGCCAGCTGGCGCTGGTAGCCCGGCGCGCCGTGCCAGACCGCAAAAAATCCGTCCTGCAAGGCTTCCTCGGCCAGTTCGCGCTTTCCCAATATACGCAGCACATAGCCAAACAGTTTCGGAGAAGTAGCGTCGTACAGGCTGCGAAAGGCGCCGGCGTCGCCCTTGGCCACGCCATGCAGCCAACGGCTGAGTTGTTCGGGATCGATGGCAAGCGTGTCTGGCACTGCGGACTTTCGTAAGTGGTGCATTCAAGAATTTGGCGTATTGACAATATCATGCCATGCGCGGATCGCGTGCACGACTGAACAGCCATGGTTGCCACCCTTGCGCCGTAACCTTGTATCGATCGCCCGGAAAAAGTTGAAACCGAACGCAGCCTGCGTGCGTACAAGTTTGTACACGCCGCATCGCCAGCGTCGATCGGACCCCGGTCGAGCGCGCGTTCCTCAGTTTCCAGACCGTTGTTTTCACAGGAGAATCACCATGACAGACACGAATGTGACGTTGGCGCTACTCGAATCACGCAAGGAAAAACTCGAAAAACGGCGCTCGTTTTTCAAGAACGTGGGAGGCATGAGCGTCGGCCTGGTAGGCGGCACCTTCCTGAGCGCCTGCGGCAGCTCGGTCAAGGATGCGGTGGCCCAGGCGGCGCAGCCGACCGACGTCGATATCCTCAATTTCGCCCTCAATCTGGAATACCTGGAGGCGCAGTTCTATTCGTATGCGGTATTCGGCGTCGGCCTGGCCGCCAACCTGGTCGGCGGCACCGGCACGCAAGGGGCGGTAACCGGCGGGCGCCAGGTCGCATTCAAGGACCCGCTGGTGGCCCAGTACGCGAAAGAGATCGCGCGCGACGAAATTGCCCACGTCGGCTTTTTGCGCGCCGCGCTGGGCACCGCGGCGGTGGCGCAGCCGGCGATCGATATCGGCGGCAGCGATCCGAATGGCGCCTTTTCAAACGCCGCGCGCGCAGCGGGGCTGGTGGGACCAGGGGTCGCGTTCGACCCATATGCCAGCGATGAAAACTTCCTGCTCGGCGCGTTCATTTTCGAAGACGTCGGAGTAACGGCGTACAAGGGCGCGTCGCCGCTGATCCAGAACAAGACCTTCCTGGAGGCTGCAGCCGGCATCCTGGCAGCCGAGGCATATCATGCCGGTCTGGTGCGCACCGTGCTGTACACGAAAGGGCTGACCGCGCCGACACTGCGCACCGCAGCCACGGCGATTTCGAATGCGCGCGACAGTCTCGATGGTTCGAGCGACGTCGATCAGGGCATCGTCGACCCAGCGGACAGCACGGTGTCGAACATCGTTCCGCTCGACAAGGACGGCATCGCCTTCAGCCGCACGCCGGGCGACGTGCTCAACATCGTCTACCTGAGCAAGGAATCGGTGACCATGGGCGGCTTCTTCCCGCGCGGCGCGAATGGCGTGTTGAACATGAGTTCGGCCTATTCCTGACGCCTGAAACGCACAATGCCGGCGCAGGCCGGCATCGGAAGCCCCCCGTTGCCGGGAGCAGTGCCGCGCGTGGCCGTAGCCGCGCGCGGTGGTGTCGCTCGCTTAGAACGAGTGACGCAGGCCGACGGTGAACACCGATGGATCGGCGCCCAGGGCGGTTGCAGGCGGGGTCACGTTGGTCGACGACGAATTGATGCCGAAGGCGCCGCGGCCGTTGTTGCGCAGCTGGGCGTAGGTCGTGTAGATGTTGGTGCGCTTCGACAGCGAGTAGGTGTAGGCGACCGACACGGTGTTGCCTTTGGCGTCGTTCAGGTCGAACTTCTGCTGCTGGAAGTTCAGGAAGAACTTGTTGGCGCCCATGGCGTACGATGCGCCGATGTTGGCGTTGGTGTACTCAGGCTGCAGTTCCGGCTCGGCTTTCAGCCAGTTACCCTTGATTTCGAACGCGCCGAAAGTGAAGCCGGCGCCGAACGCCATTTCCTTGTCGTCGCCCGAATTCAGACGCTCGGTCTGGTGGTAGCCGGCGCCCAGGTACAGGCCGCCGTTCTTGTATTCCAGCGATGCGCCCAGCAGGTCGCCCGACGGTGCGCTGTCGACGTTGTTTTCGCCGGTGGCGTAGGCAGCGTTGACGGTGAAGCCCGACAGCGAGTTCGATTTGTAGTTGACCGAGTTCGACAGGCGACGGGTCATGCGGTTGGTGCCGAATGCCGACAGGTTGCTGCCGAACATGCCCTGGCCCAGGATGTCCGAAGCGGCGCCGACTGCGGCGATCGGGCTGTACTCGCGGCCCAGGGTCAGGGTACCGAATTCGCCTTGCAGGCCGACCACGGCGCGGCGGCCCCACATGGTCGAGTCGGCAGCGCCGGTGTCGAGCGACACGCCGCTTTCGATGTTGAACAGTGCTTTCAGGCCGTTGCCCAGATCTTCGGTGCCGCGGAAGCCGAGGCGGCTGCTCGACTGGTTGCCCGAGTTGACGACGGTGCGGCGGTCGGTGCCCGGCGCATCGGTGTCCTCGATCGCGATTGCAGCATCCATCACGCCATAGATCTGGACGTTGGTTTGCGCATGGGCGAACAGCGGGAGGGAAGACAGCAGTGCGGCGGCCAGGCATTTATACTTCATGAAGATCTCCAGTTTGGTTTCGACAAGATGTTGAGTTAGCAAGTCAACTCAGATCGAGGCGAATGTTACTCAGCCAATATGTCTCTTTGATGACAGGCTGATCATGTTGTATTTCCGCAATACTGGCTTTTGAAACCGCTTGACGCAGCATGGTCACCCCTGTTTTCATTCACTATAATTCAATAGTTATTGAATTATGAGGGACTGGTTGCCGCGCTGGCGACATGTTGAAGGGGGAAGGTTAATCATGGATATTTCACAGGCTGCTGCCGCGCTGACGGCGCTGTCGCATGAATCGCGCCTGGCAGCGTTTCGCCTGCTGGTGCAAGCTGGGCCGGAAGGGCTGGCGGCAAGCAGGATTTCGGATGCGCTGGCCCTGAATCCGTCCTCGCTCTCGTTTCACCTGAAGGAATTGACGCATGCCGGGCTGGTCAAGGCGCGTCACGAAGGCCGCTTTGTCATCTACGAGGCGCGCTACGACAACATGAACGCGCTGATGGGCTTCCTGACCGAAAACTGCTGCGCCGGAATTCCCTGCGCTCCGGCCGGCAAGGGCGTCTGCAATCCTGCCTGAACACCAATCGACCTATCCGACCGAGGACCACCGTGCAGATCGACATCCGTCCAGCCAGCGCCGCCGACGCCGCGCGCATCGCCGCCATTTATAACCGCTATGTCGCGCAGACCACCATCAGCTTCGAGGAACAGCCGGTGTCCGAGGCCGAGATGGCCGGCAGGATCCGCGATGTCGCCGACGCCGGCCTGCCCTGGCTGGTCGCCTTGCACCAGGGCGAACTGGCCGGCTATGCTTACGCCACCAAATGGCGCGCGCGTCCGGCTTACCGGTTTTCGGTGGAGAGCACCGTCTACCTGGACGACAGCGCGTGCGGACGCGGCTGGGGCGCGCTGCTGTACCGACAGCTGATCGGCCAGCTTCGCGCCGGCGGGATCCGCACCGTCATCGCCGGCATCGCCCAGCCGAACGCGCGCAGCGTCGGCCTGCACGAGCGGCTCGGGTTCCGCAAGGTCGCGCATTTCTCGGACGTCGGCTACAAGTTCGGCGGCTGGGTCGACGTCGGCTATTGGCAGCTGAGCCTGGCGGAGGACGCGTGAAGCACGTCCTGTTCCTGTGCACCGGCAACTCGTGCCGGTCGCTGATCGCCGAGGCGCTCTTCAACCATCTCGCGCCTGCCGGCTGGCGTGCGCTGAGCGCGGGCAGCCAGCCAGCAGGCAAACTCAACGAGCGGGCACTGGCGCTGCTGGCGCGCGAGGGCATCGCGACCGGCGGTTATACCAGCAAATCCTGGGACGCCTTGCCGGTCACGCCGGACATCGTGGTCACGGTGTGCGCCGGCGCCGCCGGCGAAACCTGCCCGGCCTACCTGGGCCCGGTGCTGCGCACGCACTGGGGCGTGGACGATCCGAGCCATGTCCAGGGAAGCCAGGCCGAAATTGCGGCCGCCTTCGATGACGCCTACGCCATCCTGCGCGCGCGCATCGAGGCGTTTTTCGCCTTGCCGCTGGCGGGGCTGGAAAGCGACCGCGCGGGATTCAAGGCCGCGCTCGACCGGATCGGGCAGGCCGGTTCGTGATTGCCGCCATCATCTGACAGGAAATTCCGTGCTTACCGCCATCCTCATTTTTCTGGGAACGCTGATCCTCGTTATCTGGCAGCCACGCGGGCTCGGCATCGGCTGGAGCGCCGCCGCCGGCGCCGCCGTGGCGCTGCTGGCCGGGGCGATCGGGGTCGAGGACATCCCGGTCGTGTGGCAGATCGTCTGGAACGCCACCGGCGCCTTCGTCGCGATCATCGTCATCAGCCTGCTGCTCGACCGCGCCGGCGCGTTCGAATGGGCGGCGCTGCACGTCGCGCACTGGGGCGGGGGAAGCGGGCGGCGCCTGTTCGTGCTGCTGATCCTGCTGGGTGCCGTGGTGGCCGCCGTGTTCGCCAACGACGGCGCCGCCCTGATCCTGACGCCGATCGTGGTCGCGATGCTGGCGGCGCTGCGCTTTCCGCCGCGCGCCGTGCTGGCCTATGTGATGGCGGCCGGCTTCATCGCCGACACCGCCAGCCTGCCGCTGGTGGTGTCCAATCTGGTCAACATCGTGTCGGCCGACTATTTTCGCATCGGCTTCGCGCGCTACGCGGCGGTCATGGCGCCGGTGAACCTGGTGGCGGTGATGGCGACGCTGGCCGCCCTCGGCTGGCAATTCGGCCGCGACATCCCGGCACGCTACGATCTGGCGCAGCTCAAGCGCCCGCAGGACGCGATCCGCGACCGCGCGACTTTCCTCGCCGGCTGGTGGGTGCTGGCGCTGCTGCTGGCGGGTTTCTTTGGCCTGGAACGCATCGGACTGCCCATCAGCGCGGTCGCGGCCGTGGGCGCCGCCGTGCTGCTGGCGGTGGCGGCGCGCGGCCACGCGATTCCGACACGAGAAGTGCTGCGCGGCGCGCCGTGGCAGGTGGTGGTGTTCTCGCTCGGCATGTACCTGGTGGTGTACGGCCTGCGCAATGCCGGCCTCACGGCCTGGCTGACGGCGCTACTGGAGCGTTGCGCCGGGTACGGTGTGTGGGGCGCGGCCCTGGGGACCGGCTTCATCGCCGCACTGCTGTCCTCGGTCATGAACAATATGCCGGCAGTGCTGGTCGGCGCCTTGTCGATCGACGCCACCAGCAGCACCGGCGCCGTGCGCGAAGCGATGGTGTATGCCAACGTGATCGGCAGCGACCTGGGCCCCAAGATCACGCCGATCGGCAGCCTGGCCACGCTGCTGTGGCTGCACGTCCTGTCGGCCAAGGGGATCCGCATTTCCTGGGGCGACTACTTCCGTGTCGGCATCGTGCTGACGCTGCCGATCCTGCTGGTGACGCTGTGCGCGCTGGCGCTGCGCCTTTCCTGAAATACCGAACACTGACCGAGAGAACCGTCGCATGGACCCGATCCCGAACCTTCCGAACATCGACCCGGCGCGCTGGGAGTTACCCGATCCCGCCCGTCTGGGCGCGGACGCCGGGCCGGATCATCCGCCGCGCATCCTGATGCTGTACGGCTCGCTGCGCGAACGCTCGTACAGCCGTTTCCTGACCCAGGAGGCGGCGCGCATCCTGGAAGCGCTCGGCGCCGAAGTCAGGATCTTCGATCCGGCCGGCTTGCCGGTCGTGGACAGCGTGCCGGACAGCCATCCGAAGGTGGCCGAGCTGCGCGCACTGTGCCTGTGGTCGGAGGGGCAGGTGTGGTGCAGCCCCGAGCGCCATGGCGCGCCGACCGCGGTGATGAAGAACCAGATCGACTGGATTCCGCTCGAGCAGGGCGCGATCCGGCCGAGCCAGGGGCGCACGCTGGCGCTGATGCAGGTCTGCGGCGGCTCGCAATCGTTCAATGTGGTCAACAGCCTGCGTCTGCTGGGACGCTGGATGCGCATGTTCACGATCCCGAACCAGTCCTCGGTGCCGATGGCGTACCAGGAATTTGACGAGGCCGGCCGCATGCGCCGCTCGGCCTACTACGAGCGGGTGGTGGACGTGATGGAAGAGCTGGTGAAGTTTACGTTGCTGCTGCGTGGGCGCAGCGATTACCTGACCGACCGTTACAGCGAGCGCAGCGAACGCGTGCGGCGCGGCATCGACCGCCAGCTCGGCAAGATCTAGCGCCGCAATCCAGCGCCGCAATTCATGCTTGGTGCCCGGCCATCGGCAGCACGATATCGATGCGGGTGCCGGGCGGCTCGTCGCTGCCGATCGTGATCTCGCCGCGCATGGCCCAGACCCGCTCGCGCATCCCGACAAGGCCGAGCGACTCGGCCTTGTCCATGTCTTCGGCGCGAATGCCGCGGCCGTCGTCGCGGATCGTGAGCAGCAGATCGCCATTGAGGCGGTGCAGATGCAGTACGACGCTGATGGCGCCGGCGTGGCGCGCGATATTGGTCAGCGCTTCCTGCACGATGCGAAACACCGCGGTGCTGGCGGCGTCGTCCAGCCGCAGCTCGGCTTCGTCGGCGAGCAGGGTGCAGGCGATGCCGTGGCGCGCGACGAATTCGTCGCGCAGGCCTTGCAGTGCGAAGTAGAGGCCGCCTTCATCGAGCGCTCGCGGACGAAGGTTGGTGGCGATGCGGCGCAGCGAGGCGATGGCCGTCAGCAAATTGTTTTCCATGCCGGCGATCAGGCGCACACTGGCATCGGGCAGGTGATCGATCCGGACCAGCAGGGTCATGTCCATGCGTAGCGAAGCCAGCAGCTGGCCGAGATCGTCATGCAGCTCGCGCGCGATGTGGGTGCGTTCTTCTTCACGAATGCTCTGCAGGGCTGAGGAAAGCTGGCGCAGCTGGTCGTGCGAGCGGCTCAGCTTTTGCTGCACCAGGTGGCGCTCGGAGACGTCGCGCAGGATCACGGTATAGACACTGCGATCGTCGTGTCCGATGCTGGATATCGAGCCCTCGATCGGGAATAGCTGGCCGTTGGCACGGATTCCGGTCACGGCATAGTCGGTGGCACGGCGCCCGGCACGTCCGCCGCCGGTCGGAAAATAGTGGAGCGGGGTAAGTGCGGCATTGCTTGCGCCGGCGCTGCGGGTTTGGGCGGGCGGCTGGATGAAGCGCGCAAGCATGCTGCCCTTCATGACACCGACGCGGGTGCCGAACATCTGGGCGGCCGCCGGGTTGGCCAGCAGGATGCGGGTATGTTGGTCGACCGACAGGATGGCGTCGCTGGCGCTGTCGACGATGCGGCGGCTGTCGAGGATGCGCGTCCCGCTCGAGTGCGAACGGGCAGGGTGCAACGTCGCCGCCATCCGACTGGCGCACACACCGCCCAGGAAGCCGGCCAGCAGCATCGCCCGGTTCGCGCCGGCGCGGCGGTAACTGCGCTGATGTGTCATGTGGAATGGCGAGAGAGGCCCGCAGGGCGCGGGCCGGGTGCTCTACCATAGCTGTGGGATAGTACGCCCGTTTTGACGGGTCACAAAATCGCCCGCGCCGATGCAGGAGCGATTACATCTGCTTGAACAGATGCAGGAAGCTGCGGCTCACCTCGAGCTTTTCCGGCCGTCCCTTGACCAGCACCAGGTGGCGCCCGCGAATATCGCGCGTCACGCCTTCGATCGCATTCACGTTGACCAGCGTTGCGCGGTGGATCTGCCAGAACAGCGATGGATCGAGCTCCTCGGCCAGGTCGCGCACCGGTTTGCGGATCAGCGCCTCGAAGCCGGCCGTCTGGACGCAGGTATATTTCTCGTCCGAGCGGAAGAACAGGATGTCCTCGACCGGGATCATGCGCAGGTCTTGCCCGATGCTGGCCTGGATCCACTGCAGGTGCTTGGGCTTGGGCGCGGCGATCTTTTCGGCCAGCTGCGACAGCATCGCCGTGACGCTGTCGTTCACGCTGGCGGCGCCGTTGCCGCCGCCGTTCGAGCTGCTGTCGAGCCGCTCCTTGAGGCGGTCGATCGTGATCTTCAGGCGTTCCGGCTCGGTCGGCTTGAGGACGTAGTCGATCGCGCCGCGCTCGAATGCTTCCACCGCGTACTGGTCGTAGGCGGTGACGAACACGATCTGGCTGCGCTCGCCGATCTCGCGCGCCGCTTCCATGCCGGTCTTGCCCGGCATGCGGATGTCGAGGAAGGTCAGGTCGGGTTTCAGTTCGCCGACCAGCTGCACCGCCTCTTCGCCGTTCTTGGCTTCGCCCACGATCTGCAGCTCGGGCCACACCTCTGCCAGGCGCATGCGCAACTGGTCGCGCATCAGTCGTTCGTCGTCGGCAATGATGGCGGTCGGGGCAGCAGTGGTCATGTCGGTCTCTTCAGGGAAATTGTTTTTGAATGCGTGTTATTGAAATCGTATGATCGAGCGATTATTCCGTGATTCCGGTGTTCAGGCAAGCCGGTCGTTACGGTCGGGTTTCGACAACTGGTAGGGTACTTCGATGGTCGCGATCACGCCGCTCGGGCTGTTGGCGCCGATGTGCAGCCGGCCGGCATCGCCGTGCAGCATGCGCAGGCGGTCGCGGATCGTCTGCAGCCCGAGACCGGTGCCGTCGCTCGGCATCACGCCGAATCCCACGCCGTCGTCGGTGACGGTCACGCGCAGCTGGCTGTCGGCCACCTCGGCCACGATCTTCAGGGTGCCGCCCTCGGACTTGCACTCGAGCCCGTGCTTGATGGCGTTCTCGACCATCGACTGCAGCATCATCGGCGGGAAGGCCGCGCTGCGCAGGCCGTCGGGGATCTGCAGGTCCACCGTCAGGCGTTCTTCCATGCGCATCTTGAGCAGGTCGAGGTAGGCGCGCACCATGTCCACTTCGCGCCCGAGGCCGGTGACCACGGCGTTGTCGCGCATCTGCGGCAGCACCGCGCGCAGGTACTGGATCAGGCTGCGCTGCATGGCCGAGGCGCGCGGCGGATCGACCCGGATCAGGTGTTCGACCGAGGCCAGGGTGTTGAACAGGAAGTGCGGCTCGACCTGGGCCTGCATCATCTGCATTTTCGTCTCGGACAGCTGGCGCTGCATCGCTTCGCGCTCGGCGGCGTCGTTGGCGACCTTGGCTTCGGCATCGGCGCGTTTCTTGCCGCCGACCAGGGCCTTGGTGCCGAACAGGGCGAGCAGCAGCAGCAGCACGAAGTTCATGAACCAGGTCGAGGCCTGCTTGTGGTAGCGCGACACTTTCTGTTCTGCGGCGTCCTCGACCGCCGCTTCGATCGCGTCCGACAGCTCTTCGCCGATCTGCGGCGGCAGTTCGATGTGGACCGAGTCGCCGTTGGGATTGACGTTGACGGTGCCGGTGCCCCCGCCGCCGCGGCTGGGCACGGGCGGCGCCGGCGGAGCCGGTGGCGCCGGCGCATCGGTGCCATCTGTTCCATCCGGCACTTCGGGCACGGCCGGCTCGGTCGCGGCGGCGGCGCGCGCCCGGTTGCGCGGATTGAAGTGGATGCCGCTCTCGTCGATCAGGATGCTGGCGTCGCTGCGGCGGCCGGCTTCGCGCTCGGCGCGCGCGATCTCTTCCTCGGCCGGGCGGTTGAACAGTTCCTGCTGCAGGATGCCGGCGGCGGCCAGGGTCAGGCAGGCAAACAGCAGGAATTTCCACCACGACAGCTGGGTCACCCAGGTGGCGATCGCGTCGAAGCAGCGGTATAGCCAGGACAGGGTGTTGGATAAATGCTGCTGGGTCGTGCTGCGTGCTTGCATGGCGGTATCGTTTTCTCGGCGTTTTTCTTGGACCGCATCGCGGCCGGCACATCCTCCCGGTTTATTGTCGCTCTTTGACGGGTGTTGGGATGTTGCAACTCTCAGCATCACTGTAACGCGCCCGGCGCGCCACGGCCAGCCCCCGTGCGACAGCCTGCAGAATCGCGGGAATGGACGGCATGCGGCGCCAACACGCGGGTGATGACGTTTCGCCACAAACGCTGTTATTTAGAAATATTGCAATGTATGATGATCTTTCCGCTTGGCCGGAACCTGCCGGCCGCGTCCCCACCGTCGATGAAAGGGTGTGCCGATGTCCGCGATTGCCAACCAGCTTCATCAGAAATTCCGCCTCGTCACCCGCAGCGATTTCGACGGCCTGGTCTGCGCCGTGCTGCTGCGCCACCTCGACCTGATCGACGACATCCTGTTCGTCCACCCCAAGGACATGCAAGACGGGAAGATCGCGATCACCAGCCGCGACATCACCACCAACCTGCCGTACGTCAGCGGCGCCCACCTGGTGTTCGACCACCATTTGTCGGAAACGCTGCGCAATCTGGAGCGGCGCGAGTACCACATCATCCATCCGCAGGCGCCGTCGGCGGCGCGGGTTGTGTACGACCACTACGGCGGCGCGCGCACCTTCCCGGCGGCCTGGGACGAGATGATGGCGGCGGTCGACAAGGGCGACGCCGCGCGCTTTTCGCGCGACGAAGTGCTGGCGCCGGAGGGCTGGAACCTGCTCAACTTCCTGATGGATGCACGTACCGGGCTGGGCCGCTTCCACGACTTCCGCATCTCCAATTACCAGCTCATGATGGAGCTGATCGGCTATTGCGCCAGCCACCGCATCGACCAGATCATGGCGCTGCCGGACGTGCAGGAGCGTACCGCGCTGTACCTGCAGCACAGCGAGCTGTGCAAGGAACAGATCCGGCGCTGCGCCCGGGTCGAACGCAACCTGGTGGTGCTCGACCTGCGCGGCGAAGAGGTGATCTATGCCGGCAACCGCTTCATCATCTATGCGCTGTTCCCCGAAACAAATATCTCGATCCACGTGCTGTGGGGCGTCAAGCAGCAGAACACGGTGTTTGCCACCGGCAAGTCGATCCTGAACCGCAGCTCGCAGACGAATATCGGCGCGCTGATGCTGGAGTATGGCGGCGGCGGGCACGAGAATGCCGGCACGTGCCAGGTGTCGAACGACATGGCGGAAGAGGTGCTGGGCGCACTGGTGCAGCGCATCACCAGCGAAGGGTAAGCGGCGCGACGCGCCCTACAGGATGTGCTGGCGCTGCGCAAGCATATGCCGCGCCGCATCCGACGACAGCGGTTCGCTGAACCACTGCCCCTGCAGCTGGTCGCAGCCATGCGCGCGCAGGAACTCCACCTGCGCCTCGGTTTCCACCGCTTCGCCGATCACCGCGATATCGAGGTTGTGCCCGATATCGATCAGGGTCTTGGCCAGCAGGCTGCCGCGCCCGTGATCGGCGATCCCGTGCACCGCCGCCTTGGACAGCTTGATCTGGCGCACCGACAGCTGCTGCAGGAACGACAGGTCCGAGATGCCGCGCCCGAATTCGTCCACCGACAGCATGGCGCCGACGTCGCGCAGCTGGGCCGACAGGTCGCGCCCGAGCGCCGGGTTGCGGATCAGGTCGGCTTCGGGAATTTCGATCTCCAGGCTGCCCGGCGGCAGGCCGAAATCGGACATGCGCTGGGCGATGCCGGGGATGAAGCCGGCCTGGCTGTATTCGCGGTGCGACACGTTGACCGCCACCGGCAGCCCGGTGTAGCCGGTCTGGCGCAGCTGGCGCACGAAGTCGCAGGCCTGGTCCAGCACCCAGTTGCCGATCTCGACGATCATGCCGCTTTCCTCGGCCTCGCCCAGGAACGCGCCCGGCAGCATCACACCGTGCTCCGGATGGCGCCAGCGTATCAGGGCTTCGAAGCCGCGCACCTTGCCGCTGCGCGCATCCATGCGCGGCTGGAACAGCAGGAACAGTTCATCGTCCTCGATCGCGCTGCGCATGCAGCCGGCCAGGGCGGCGCGCGCTTCGCTGGCCGAGCGCATCTCGCTGGAAAAGAAATGCACGCCGCCGCCATTGCCCTTGGCGCGGTACATCGCCATGTCGGCCGCGCGCAGCAGGTCGGAGGCCTGGGCGCCGTCGTGCGGATAGACCGAGACCCCCAGGCTGGCGCCGAGCGGGATCTCGTTGCCGTTGAACGCCACCGGCGCCGCCAGCGCGCGCCACACCCGCTCCACCATGCGCAGCGTGAAGCGCAGCGACGGCTGGTCGACC
Source organism: Massilia sp. (assembly GCF_031995545.1). Classification (GTDB taxonomy): domain Bacteria; phylum Pseudomonadota; class Gammaproteobacteria; order Burkholderiales; family Burkholderiaceae_D; genus Telluria. The sequence continues at coordinate 321,183 of NZ_DAMAGA010000001.1, read as the reverse complement.
AGCACCAGCACGAACTCGTCGCCGGAGAGGCGCGCCACCGTGTCGCTGTCGCGCACCGTGGCCTGCAGGCGCCGCGCCACCACTTTCAGCACGGCGTCGCCGGCGTCGTGGCCGAAGGTGTCGTTGATGCTCTTGAAGCCGTCGAGGTCGATCAGCGCGGCCGCCACCATGGTCTGGTGGCGGTGCGCCAGGTGCACCGCGTGTTCCAGCCGGTCCCACAGCAGGTTGCGGTTGGCCAGTCCGGTCAGGCTGTCGTGGTTGACTTCGTGCTCGAGGTGGTCGTTGCGCTGCTTGGACGCGGTGACGTCGACCAGGATGCCGATGAAGTGGGTCACCTTGCCGTTGTCGTCGTGCACCGGCGTGATGTGCAGGTCGTTCCAGAACAGCTCGCCGTTCTTGCGCAGGTTGCGCAGCACCGCGTGCACCGAACGCTGTTCCCTGAGCGCCTGGCCGACACGGCGTCGCTCGTCGGCGTCCAGGCCGGGCGCGGCCATGAAGCGCGGATCGCGGCCCAGCACTTCGGCGGCGTCATAGCCGGCGATGCGCTCGAATGCCGGATTGACGTATTCGATCGCATGCTCGGGGCCGCCGTCGCGGCAGATGACCACGCCGTTGCTGGCCGCGTGCAGCGCGCGCTGGTACAGGTTCAGCTGGCGTTCGTGCGCGCGCCGCTTGGAGATGTCGAGCCCCATGCCGAACAGATATTGGCCGCCGTTGCAGTCGATGCGCGCGCCGCACAGCAGCATCGGCGTTTCGCGTCCGCTGCGTGCGACATAATCGATTTCCATCTGAATATTGGGATGGCCTTCATACACTTGCCGCATGTGCTCGCCAAAGCGCTGGCGGTCGTGCGGCTCGAGCATCTCGAACGCGTTGCTGGCGGCGACTTCGTCGGGCATCATTTCGACCACGCGCTCGAGGTTGTGGTTCCACAGCAGGAAGCGGCCTTCGCGGTCGAGCGCATAGAAGGTGCCCGGGAACAGGTCGACCACGTCGGCGAGGGTGGTACGTCCCACCCGTTCGCTCTCGGACAGCGGCGCCGGCACCAGGTTGAGCACGTGGCCGCGCGGTGCGCCGGCGCCGTCGCGCTGCGCCGTCAGCCGGACCTGTCCGGATTGCGCCGGTTGCAGCGCCAGCTGCGCCAGCTGCGCCAGGCCACCGCCGGCGGCGGCCAGGTCGGTCCAGGGCGGCGCGGCGAACAGGCGCCCGAGCGGCTGCCCGACGACGCTGTCGCCCTCGCAGCCGAACAGCGCGGCGCAGGCCGGGTTCCAGCTGGCGACTTGTCCATCGTCGTCCACCAGGAAGGTCACTTGCTCGAAACTGTCGCACGTCGCCATATCGACCACCTTTCACGCGATATGGATCGCGTCCAGGCAAGCTTACACCTGTTCCAATTCAGGGCGTCAAGGATTATGCGATATGCGTGCGGCAAGCTTGGCGCCAGGAACGCCCGGGCGCCGCTTCAGTCCGCAGGCAGCAGGCGCTGCGGATGGCTGTAGACCACGTGCCGCTCGCCGCGCACGAAACCGGCCAGCGTCACGCCGGCGCGCTCGGCGCTGCGCACCGCCATCGCGGTTGGGGCCGAGACCGCCGCAAGGATCGCGATGCCGGCGCGCGCCGCCTTCTGCACCATCTCGAAGCTGGCGCGGCTGGTGACGACCACGAAGCCGGCGTCGCCGCCGATGCCGTCGCGCGCCAGCGCACCGATCAGCTTGTCGAGCGCGTTGTGGCGGCCGACATCTTCGCGCACGCAGGCGATGCTGCCGTCCCAGCCGGCCCAGCCGGCGGCGTGCGCGGCGCCGGTGGCGCGGTGCAGTTGCTGATGCGCCGACAGGGCGGTCATGGCGCGGTGCAGCGCGGCGGGCTCCAGGCGGCCGTCGACATCGTGGGCGCCGCCGTCGCGCGGATCGAGCAGGCTCGCTTCGCGCTCGAACCAGGCCAGGCTGTCCACTCCGCACAGGCCGCAGCCGGTCTTGCCGGTGCGGGCGCGCCGCGTTTCCTTGAAGCGCACCATGGCGCCGGCCGCGATCTGCATCGACAGCGTAATGCCGTGTGCGCTTTCCTCGACCTCGATGTCGTGGATGTCGCGCGCATTGCGCACGATGCGTTCGGCCAGCGAAAAGCCGACCGCGAAGTCTTCCAGGTCTTGCGGCGAGGCCAGCATCACGGCGTGGCTGATGCCGTTGTAGACCATCGCCACCGGCACTTCCTCGGCCAGGACTTCGTCGCCAGGCTCGAGCACGCCATCGTGCCAGCAGGCGGCCGGCACGCTTGCAGACGCGGCCGGTTCGGGGTGCGGGAAGGGGTGTGGTGCGTTCATGCGCCCTAGTTTAGCGTAGCCGTCGTTTCGCCGACCACTGCGCCCGATCGTCCCGTGCGCTCCAGTTTGACGTCGATCGACTTGGCCGCCGGCACCTTGCTTTCCTTGGCGTGGTGCCACAGCGGAATCAAAGGATTGCACTCGGGGTAGTAGCCGGCGACGCAGCCCTGCGGCACGTCGTACGGCACGACCGCGAGGCCGTCGACACGGCGCTCGACGCCATCGTCGGTGGCGGTGCGCAGCGTGACCACGTCGCCCTGCGCCAGGCCGTAGCGCTCGATGTCGATTGGTGCCATGAACAGCACCATGCGGCTGCCGCTGACGCCGCGGAAGCGGTCGTCGTAGCTGTAGATGGTGGTGTTGAACTGGCCGTCGCTCCTGATCGTGAACAGGCGCAGCACGTCGGTGCCGCCGTCCATGTCCGGGTTGCCTTCGAGTTCTTCGGGCGTGGTGAACTCGGCCTTGCCGCTTTCGGTGTTCCACACCCGCTCGGCGGCGCCGAGCGGCTTGCGGAAGCCGCCTGGCGTCCACATCCGTTCGTTGAATTCGTGGAAGATCGACGGGAAAGTTTCTTCGATCGAATCGCGGATGGTGGCGTAGTCGGCCACCCAGCCGTCCCAGTCGACGCGCGGGTTCGGATCGAGCACGGCCTTGGCGATGCCGGCCACGATCGCCGGTTCCGACAACAGATTCGGTGCGGCCGGCTCGGTCATCCCGCGCGAGCCGTGCATGCACGAGGTGCTGTCCTCGACCGTGACGGCCTGCTCGCCCGAGCGCTGGCGGTCGACTTCGATGCGGCCCAGGCAGGGCAGCAGGTAGGCGGCCTTGCCGTGGATGACGTGGTTGCGGTTGAGTTTGGTGGCGACTTGGACCGACAGCGGCAGCTCGCGCCAGGCCGCTTCCATCAGCACCGTTTCCGGTACCGCGCGCAGGAAGTTGCCGCCCAGGCCGATAAAGGCCTGCAGCTCGCGCTTGATGATGGCTTCGCAGGCGTCGACCGTGGTCAAGCCTTCCTCGCGCGGCGGCTCGAAGCCGTACTGTTCCTTGAGCTTATCCAGCGGCGCGAGCTTCGGCTTTTCGGTGATGCCGACCGTACGCTGGCCCTGCACATTGGAGTGGCCGCGCACCGGGCAGATGCCGGCGCCGGGCTTGCCGATATTGCCGCGCAGGAGCAGCAGATTGACCAGCATCGTCACGTTCTGCACGCCGTTGCGGTGCTGGGTCAGGCCCATGCCGTACACGCCCATGGCGGCGCCGGCCTTGGCGTACACATCGGCCGCCGCTTCGATGTCGGCGCGTGGAAGACCCGACAGGTGTTCGATGCGGCCCCAGTCGGCGCGTCGCACGGCCGCTTCGAATTCGTCGAAGCCACGGGTGTGCTCCATGATGAAGGCAGTGTCGATCACGCGCTGCTCGCCTTTTGCGCGCGCGGCGTCGTCGAGGGCGAACACGGCCTTGCACATGCCCATGATGGCGGCGGTGTCGCCGCCCGGCTTGACCTGGTGGTACTGGGTGCTGATCGGGGTTTCGTGGCCGGTGAGCATCTCGAGCGGCGATTGCGGATTGGTGAAGCTCACCAGGCCGCGCTCGCGCAGCGGATTGAAGGTGATGATCGGCACGTCGCGTTCGCGCACTTCCTGCAGCTGATGCAGCATGCGTGGGCTGTTCACGCCCACGTTCTGGCCGAAGAACAGGATGCAGTCGGTGTGCTTGAAGTCGTTCAGGTGCACGGTGCCGACGCCGACGCCGAGGGTCTTCTGCAGGCCGACCGAGGTGCTTTCGTGGCACATGTTCGAGCTGTCCGGCAGGTTGTTGTTGCCGTACATGCGCGCCAGCAGCTGGTACATGTACGAGGTTTCGAGCGAAGCGCGGCCCGACGCGTAGAACACCACCTTGTCGCGCTGGCAGGCGCGCAGGTGGGCGCCGATTTCGGCGAAGGCGGTGTCCCATTCGACCGGGCGGTACTTGTCGCTGGCGGCGTCGTAGCGCAGCGGCACGGTCAGGCGGCCCTGGTCTTCCAGTTCATGGTCGCCCCAGGCTTCCAGTTCGGTCAGCGTGTGGCGCTCGAAGAAGTCGGCGCCGATGGTCTTGCTGGTGGTTTCCCAGGCGGTGGCCTTGGCGCCGCTGGAACAGAATTCGAATGGGTGCGGATCGGCCGGCTTGGCCCAGGCGCAGCTGACGCAGGCGTAGCCGTCGGGCTTGTTCTGCTTGAGCAGCAGGCGGGTGTCCTTCAGCGTCACGCGCTGGCCGGTGAGGGCGGTGGTAACGTCGCTGACAGAGCCCCAGCCGCCGGCGGGCATGGTGGCGGGTTCGACGTGGACCTTGGTTTCTTTGCTCATTTGACACTCCCTGCTGGTGGAAGGTCTACCGTAACGTCGTGGTGGTGCAAGGCTCGGTGCGTCCCCGCACATAGATTAGCGATCGAGGACGGAATACGGGTCATTCACGGTCTCGGCGACTGCTGCGGGGAATTAATCTGAATGCAACAATAACGAAATGGCTATCATTTGGATAGGGATAATTAATTTCTTAAATAGCACGCTCGTCCGTATTATTCCTATCTCTTTCTGAAACACGATAGGTTTTACATATGAGCTTTGCTATTTCGTCGGGACGCATCGTCCTGTGCGCCCTGACCCTGTCGGCCGGCGCCATGGCCCTGGCCCAGGGCGCTTATGCGCAAACTACGGCCCCGATCCTCACCAAGGATAACGGCGCTACGGTGGGTGACAACCAGAACAGCCAGACCGCCGGCCCCGGCGGCCCGACCCTGCTGCAGGACGTGCACCTGGTGCAGAAGCTGCAGCGTTTCGACCGCGAACGCATCCCGGAGCGCGTGGTGCACGCGACCGGCACCGGCGCCCACGGCAGCTTCGTCGCCACCGACGATTTGTCCGATTTGACCAGGGCCAAGCTGTTCAAGCGCGATACCGTGACCCCGGTGTTCGTGCGCTTCTCGACCGTGATCCCGAGCCGTTCCGGCGCCGAGACCACGCGCGACCCGCGCGGCTTCGCCACCAAGTTCTATACCCAGGAAGGCAACTGGGACCTGGTCGGCAACAACCTGCCGATCTTCTTCATCCGCGACGCGATCAAGTTCCCGGACATGATCCACGCGCTGAAGCCGGACCCGGTGACCAATGTGCAGGAGCCGGAGCGCGTGTTCGACTTCTTCTCGCACATCCCGGAAGCGACCGCGATGCTGACCCGCGTGTATTCGAACTACGGCACTCCCGCAAGCTACCGCCAGATGGACGGCAGCAGCGTGCACGCGCTGAAACTGATTAACGCCAAGGGCGAGTATGTGTACGCCAAATTCGCGTGGAAGTCGAAGCAGGGCGAGCGCAACCTGCGTCCGCAAGAAGTTGCTGCGGTGCAGGCCAGGAGCACCGCGCACGCCACGGTCGACCTGTATGAGTCGATCAAGGCCGGCAGGTTCCCGATGTGGGACCTGACCGTGCAGGTGCTCAAACCGCAAGACCTGGACAAGTTCGACTTCGATCCGCTCGACGCGACCAAGATCTGGCCGGGCATCCCGGAGCGCAAGGTCGGCACCATGACCTTGAACCGCGTGCCGGACAACTTCTTCGAAGCGACCGAACAAGTCGCGATGGCGCCGGGTAACCTGGTGCCGGGCATCGAGCCGTCGGAAGACCGCATGCTGCAGGGCCGTCTGTTCTCGTACATCGACACCCAGCACCACCGCCTGGGCGCCAACTTCCAGTCGCTGCCGATCAACCGGCCGCTGGTCCCGGTGAAGAACCACCAGCAAGATGGCCAGGGCAATATCGACGGCCGCAAGGGTTCGGTGAACTACCAGCCGAGCCGCCTGGCACCCCTTAGCGAAGACCCGAACGCACGTTCCAGCAACCTGCCTTTGAGCGGCACCACCCAGCAGCAGCGCATCGCCAAGACGCTGAACTTCCGCCAGGCCGGCGAGTTCTACCGCTCGCTGAACGCGCAAGACCGCGACGACCTGATCGTCAACCTGTCGGGCGACCTCAAGCGCGTGCAGAACGTCGAGACCCGCGAGACCATGCTGTCGCACTTCTGGAAGGCCGATGCCGACTACGGCAAGCGCCTGGTCAAGGCGGTCGGTGGCGACGCCAAGCGCATCGAGATGCTGGCTGCGGCGTTGAAGGAGTAAGGGCAGGGCGGGCATGGTTGAATCAGATGCCCGCTTACCCGCAGGGCATTGCCCAGCGGTTGGCGAACTGGCAAGATGCAGGACTTCATCGTTGAAAGGAGTCTGCGTGAGCCGGTTCGCCAATCGCTGTATTTCAAGTGTCTTCCTTGGCCTGATGCTGGCCGCTTCCGTTCCCCTGACAGCGCATGCGGCGCCCGCCGAACAGCGCGAAACGTTCGACTTCAAGACCTGGAGCATCCAGCGCGTCACCTTGCCGCGCGCCGGCGCGCCGGCCGTCAGCTACTACCTGTCGCCGCCGAAGAAGCGCTCGCCGCTGGTGCTGTTCGTGCAGGGATCTGGCTGCACCGCGCCGTTCTCCGGACTCGGCACGGCGAACCGCAGCGCCTCGATCTTCCCGTATGTCGGCCTGGCCATGAGCGGGCGCTTTGCGGTAATGGCGGTCGACAAGCCGTATCAGCTGACCGAGCGCCAGGACACGCCGCCGAACGGCGCCCTCGAGTGCAGCGCCGACTTCAACAAACACTATTCCTACGACAGCTGGCTGGCCACGCTGCGCCAGGCCTTGCAGCATGCGCTGGCGCGGCCCGACGTCGATCCGCGCCGGGTGCTGGTGGTCGGCATGTCGGAAGGCGGCGTGCTGGCGTCCGGACTGGCGCGCGCCATGCCCGAGGTCGGCGCGGTAGCGCTGGTGGGATCGTCGGGGACGACCCAGCTGTACGACATGATCGCGAGTACCTACCAGAGCAGCGGCAGCGATGCCGACAAGCTCAAGGAACTGCAGTCGATCGAGGCCACGGTGCAGCAGATCATGGCCGAGCCGGACAGCGTCAGCAAGTTCGCCTGGGGCCACACCTACCGTCGCTGGAGCAGTTTCCTGTCACAGTCGCCGGCGGACAACCTGCTGCAATCGAAGGCGCGCGTGTATATCGCCAGCGGGATGCAGGACAAGAGTGTGCCGATCCTGTCGAGCGAGGCGATGTACGCGCAGCTGCGCATGCGAGGACGGGATGTGACGATGGTGCGGGTGCCGGGAGGAAGCCACGACCTGCTGACGGAGGCGGGTGGGCGCGAGCAGGTGCAGCAGGAGTACGACGCCATCATCCGCTGGTTCGAAGGGCGCTGACCGGCCAACGCACAGAGGTCATGAAAAAAGCCACGGCTCAGGCCGTGGCTTTCGGGACGACAGGGCTGGCCGCTTACGCCGCCACGATGTCCTGTTTCGGCGGCAACGCGATCTCGTTGTTGACGCTGAACTGGTAATCCTTGAACACGTGTTCCGCGCTCAGGATCTGGTAATTGCCATCCGCCAGCCGATGCGTGGTGTCCTTCAGACGATAGGTGTAGTGGCCGCAGGTCCAGCAATTGAAATTGCGCATGTGCGTGCACAGGCAGGTCTTGTCCATCACCGACACCTTCTTGACATCCGGATTGGCCTGCACCTCGCGGTTGTACGAGTTGATGTAGGCGCAGTTGCCGGTGGCGTCCAGCAGGTAGCCGTACGACTCGCAGCCCGGACGAATCCCCGAGCCGATCGCCGGCGTATTCTTGAGCATGCGCATCGGATAGCCGGTCGGCGACACGCCGTTGACTTCGATGTCCTCTTCGCTGGCGCGGAAGTATTCCTGCTTGACGTTGTCCGGCAGGCCGCACTCGTGGGTCACGGTAAAGCGGGTCGCCACCTGCACGCCGCCGGCGCCTTTTTCCAGGAAGCTCGCTGCGTCCGAACCGGTGAACACGCCGCCGGCCGCGATCACCGGAATGCCCAGCTCTTCGGCCTTCATGAACGCGTGGATCTCGTCCATGATGGTGTGCAGGTCGTACTTCTGCCAGTCATCGATGCCGAAGCCCAGGTGGCCGCCGGCCAGCGGGCCTTCGACGATCACGAAGTCGGGCAGGCGGTCCAGGCGCGAGACCTTTTTCAGGAACAGCTGCAGCGCGCGCACCGACGACACGATAATGCCCAGGTGGGCGTGGCGGAAGCGCGGGTGGTCCTTGATCAGTTCGAACGAACCCAGGTGCAGGCCGGCCGACAGCGTGATGCCGTCGATGCCCGCGTCCAGCGCCGCCGACAGGCGCGTGCGCAGGGTTTCTTTCGGCGCGTTCATGGTCAGCTTTTCCATGCAGTTGACGTACACCAGACCGTCGCCTTTTTTCGCTTCCATGGTCGAGCCGACGTGGCGCCGGGTCGCTTCGGCCAGCTGGTCCAGGTCGAACTGGACCACCGCCTTGTTCATGTTGTTGATGTTGAACTTGTACATCTTCGTCTTGTCTTTGACGAAGGTGGTGTCGAACTTGCGGTCGGACACGTCTTGCGACATCGCATCGGAGATATGGCCGATCCCGCCCAGCCGGGCTGCTTCCAGCGCCAGTTCCGAGGTCGAAATGTCCACACCCATTCCGCCGATCATGATGGGCACATATTCCTTGTTGCCCATGCGCAGGCGGAAATCATCAACACGTTTCATTGCTATCCTTAGACTACCAAAGCTGCGTGGAGGTTGCGGCAGCGGGCACGCTGCGCATTTTACTCCAAGCGCGTCAAGCTTCCCCGGATGATTGTATGCCAGGGAAGCGCTGTTGTCTGGCCGGTACGGCCGGGCCAGGGCGACTCGGTTACGGGCTTAGTCGCGGAAGTTGTTGAAGGCCAGGGGCAGCTCCTGCACGTCCTTGCGCAGCATCGCCATCGCGGTCTGCAGGTCGTCGCGCTTGGCGCCGGTGACGCGCACGGCTTCGCCCTGGATGCTGGCCTGCACCTTCATCTTGCTTTCCTTGATCAGCTTGGTGATCTTCTTGGCGTCCTCGGTCTCGATGCCGTTGCGCACCTTGATCACCTGCTTGACCTTGTCGCCGCCGATCTTCTCGACCTTGCCTTCATCGAGGAAGCGCACATCGACCTTACGCTTCGACATCTTGTTGACGAGCACATCGCGCACCTGGCCGAGCTGGAAGTCGGAGTCGGCGAACAGGGTCAGTTCTTTGTCCTTCTGTTCGACATTGGCCGAGCTGCCCTTGAAGTCGAAGCGGGTGGTGATTTCCTTGTTCGACTGTTCGACCGCGTTCTTTACTTCGACCATGTCTGCTTCGCAGACCACATCAAACGATGGCATGGAGTTTCCTTTTTCGATATTGCAATTAGTTGAATCCCTCTATTTTAGCGAACAAGCGCCCAAACCGCGACCAATTTGCCCGACTGGAAAGGTCAGGAAAGGCTTGCCACTATAATGAGGCGACATTTTTGAACCGTTCAGCCATGCATCCAGACCTGCCCATCGTCCTCGACCAGTCCCTCGAATCCCTGAACACGTTCGGCATCCCGGCCCGCGCCCGCCATTACCTGCAGGTGCGCGGCGCCGGCGACCTGGCCGCGGTGCGCGCCGACCCGGCATTGTCCAGCCTGCCACGCCTGGTGCTGGGTGGCGGCAGCAACCTGCTGTTCACGCGCGACGTCGACGGCATCGTGCTGCACATGGCCAATACCGGGCGCGAAGTGCTGGGCCGGCAGGACGGCAAGATCCTGGTGCGCGCCGGCGCCGGCGAAAACTGGCACGCGTTCGTGCAATACACGCTGGAGCAGGGCCTGGGCGGGCTGGAGAACCTGTCCCTGATCCCAGGCACCGTCGGCGCCGCGCCAATCCAGAACGTGGGGGCGTATGGCATCGAAACCAAGGATGTGTTTCACAGCCTGACGGCGTTCGACTTCGCCAGCGGCGAGTTGCTCACGCTGGATGCCGCCGCCTGCCGCTTCGGCTACCGCGACAGCATCTTCAAGCACGCCGAGGGACGCGAACTGGTGGTGCTGGACGTGACCTTCGCGCTGCCGGCCGACTGGCAGCCGAACCTGCGCTACGCCGAACTGGCCAATGCCGCGCGCGACGCCGGCCTGGCGTCGCCGACCCCGGCCCAGGTCGGGCGCCTGGTCGAAGACATCCGCCGCCGCAAGCTGCCCGATCCGAAAGAGATCGGCAACGCCGGCAGTTTCTTCAAGAACCCGGTGGTGAGCGCTGACGAGTGCGCGCGCCTGCTGGAGCATTACCCGAACCTGGTGCACCACAAGCAGCCCGACGGCAGCGAAAAGCTGGCCGCCGGCTGGCTGATCGACCAGTGCGGCTGGAAGGGGCAGAGCCTGGGCCAGGCCGGCGTCTATCCGAAGCAGGCGCTGGTGCTGGTCAACCTGGGCGGTGCCACCGGCCTGGACGTGGTGCGGCTGGCCGAGGCGATCCAGTCCGACGTGGCGGCACGCTACGGCGTGGCGCTGGAGCCCGAACCGGTATTCATTTGATTCGAGGAGCAGCATCATGATGAAGGCAATCGTCACCGGCCACACCCGTGGCCTGGGCGCCGCGATCGCGGCCGAACTGTCCCGGCGCGGCGTGGCCGTGCTGGGACTGGCGCGCAGCCGCGCCAATGTGCAAGGCATCGGGCAGGCCGAACTCGACATGTCCGATCCGGACGCATTGCAGGCCTGGCTGGCGGGGGATACGCTGCGCGATTTTCTCGGCGACGCCACGCAGGCGCTGCTGGTCAACAATGCCGGCGTGGTGACGCCGGTCGGTCCGCTGGCGGCGCAAGACCCGGCGGCCGTACTGCGCGCGGTACCGCTCAACGTCGCGGCGCCGCTGGCGCTGGCGGCGGCCTTCGTGCAGGCGGCGCCACAAGCCGAGCGCCGCATCCTGCACGTCTCGAGCGGGGCGGGGCGCAGCGCCTATCCCGGCTGGAGCGTGTACTGCGCGACCAAGGCGGCGCTCGACCTGCATGCGCGCGCTCTCCAGCTTGATGGCGACGCGCAGGTGAAGGCATGCAGCCTGGCACCGGGCGTGATCGATACCGACATGCAGGCGACCATCCGCGCCACTCCGGACGCCGACTTCCCGCTGCGTCAACGCTTCGCCGACATGAAGGAGACTGGCACGCTGGTCGCGCCCGCGGATTGCGCGCGGGCGCTGGTCGACTATCTGCTGGCGGCGCGCTTCGGCGTCGAGCCGGTGGACGATCTGCGTAACTGATCGCCAGGCGACGTCCACGATTATTCGTTGACAGTTGTGCGACATATGTCGCATCATTGCGTCCATAGTCACATCAACGTGGAGTCGTCATGGCCGTCCCTTCCATTTCCGAACTGAGTCTGCTCAAGGCGCTGTGGCGCCGGCAGCCGCTGAGCGCGCGCGAAATCCACGACGAGGTGGTCGAGGAACTCGGCTGGTCGTATTCGTCCACGCGCAAGACGCTCGAACGCATGCTCGAAAAAGGCATGGTGCGCCAGGAGCTTCGGCACGGCGTGCAGGTGTATGAGGCGGTGTCGGAAAAAGTCGGCACGCTGGCCGCCTTCGCCCATGACTTCGGACGGCGCGTGATGGAGATCGACGCGCCGCTGCCGGTCGCCATGTTCACCGGCAGCAAACTGGTCGACGATGCCGAACTGGCGCGGCTCGAGCAGATGCTCAAGGACTGGCCAGATGAAGAGGGCGGCGCGGCATGAACGCCGACCTGCTGGCCGTCCGCTTCCTGTTCGCCAGCGCCGGCTGTCTCGCGGCCGGATTGGGCGTGTGGGGCATGACGCTGCTGCTGCGCCGTTACCTGCCGGCGCTGGCCGCGCAGCGCTCGATCTGGCTGCTGGCGCAGCTGGCGATCGCGATCACGTTCGTCGTGCTGATGCTGCCGCAGGCGCAGCGCCTGCAGGTGACGCCGGTGTTCGAGGTCGATGCGGCCGATGTGCTGCAGGCGCGCAGCATCGCGGCGGCGAACGAAACGCCCGGCCAGGCCGTGAAGACGGGCGACAGCGGGCGCTCGTGGCTGGCCACGGTGGCGTGGATCTGGCTGGCGGCGTACGTGGCGGGGCTGATGATTGCCTTGCTGCGGCTCTGGCAGGGCCAGCGCAGCGTCACGCACCTGGCGCGGCTTGCGACTCCGATAGCACGCCGGCAGCCCGGGCCGCGCATCCTCGAAATCGACGCGCCGGTGTCGCCGATGCTGCTTGGCCTGCTGCGCCCGCGCCTGTTGTTGCCGCGCTCCCTGAATGATTTCGATCCGCTGCAGCAGCAGCTGATCGTCGAACACGAGCTGACGCACTGGCGCCGCCATGACCTGTGGTGGCTGGTCGCCGCGTCGCTGCTGTCGGAGCTGTTCTGGTTCAACCCTGCGCTGCGCATGCTGCGCGCCCGCCTGGCCTGGGCCCAGGAACTCGGCTGCGACCGCGACGTGCTGCGCGGCCGGCCGGCAGCGCAGCGCAAGGCGTATGCGGCGGCGCTGGTGGCGCAGTTGCGGCTGGGCCGCGCCGGCATGGGACAGGCGCTGGCGTTCGGCGGTGTCGGCGCCGATACGGTGGCGGCGCGGCTGGCCCTGATCCGCACGCCGGCAGGGCGCGCGGGCTGGACTCGCTGCCTAGGGCTGGCCGGGCTGGGAGCGGCGTTCGCGGCCAACCTCATGCTGCAGCCGGCACTGGCCTGGCATGACGCCGCCGCTTCCCGCCGTGCGCTCGACTGCACCGTGATGATCGATGCCGCCAGCGGCGAACACCTGGTCGAGCAGGGCGACTGCGCCACGCGCGTGACGCCGGCCTCCACCTTCAACATCGTGGTCAGCCTGATGGGCTACGACAGCGGCGTCCTGCGCGACGCGCATGCGCCGGTGCTGCCGTTCAAGCCCGGCTACGCCGACTGGATCGAGTCCTGGCGCACCACCACCGATCCCACGGGCTGGATCCGCAACTCGACGGTGTGGTACGCGCAGCAGGTGGCGGCGCGCATCGGCGCCGGCGGCGTGCGCGATTACGTGGCGCGCTTCGATTACGGCAACCGCGATCTGAGCGGCGACGCCGACGCGCCCGATGGCGAGATGAGTTCATGGTTCAACGGTTCGCTGCGGATTTCGCCGCTGGAGCAGGCCGCCTTCCTGCGCAAGGTGGTCCGGCGCGAACTGGGTTTGACGCCGCATGCGTATGACACGTCGGCGCAGCTGCTGCGGTTACCGGCGCTCTCCAACGGCTGGCAGGTGTACGGCAAGACCGGCACCGCCCAGGGCGCACTGCCAGACGGCAGCGAAGACGCCACGCGTGCCTATGGCTGGTTCGTGGGCTGGGCCAGCAAGGATGGCCGCACGGTCGTCTTCGCGCGCATGGTGCTGCAGCCGCGCGACCCCGAACGCGCCGCTGGGCCGGCGTTGAAGCAGGCCTTCCTGCGCGCACTGCCGGCCACGCTCGACAGGCTCTGATTTTCTACAACCACCTGAAACAGGAGACATCATGAAGCACATTCGCCTCGCACTTGCGTTGGCGGGCCTGGTCGCGGCCATGCCGTCCATCGGCTCTGACTGGGACGCACCGCAGGAACCGTTCGCCTTGTTCGGCAACAGCTATTACGTCGGTCCGCACGGCGTGGCCTCGGTGCTGATCACGTCGAAGGAGGGCCACATCCTGATCGACGGCGGCAGCGACAAGTCGCCCAAGCAGATCGTCGCGCACATCCGCCAGCTCGGCTTCAAGCCCGAAGACATCCGGTTCATCCTGGTGTCGCACGAGCACATCGACCATGCGGGCGGCGTCGCCGAATTGCAGCAGCTGTCGAACGCCGAGGTGCTGACCGGTGCCGCCGCGGTGCCGGTGTTGCGCAGCGGCGAAGCGGGGCGCAACGATCCTCAGTACGGCAGCCTGCCGAAGATGGCGCCGGTGGCGCGGGTGCGCGCCGTGCGCGATGGCGAGGTAGTCAAACTCGGACCGCTGGCGGTGACGATGCATGCCACGCCGGGCCATACCCAGGGCGGCGCTAGCTGGACCTGGCAATCGAGTGAGGGCGGGCGCACGGCGAACATGGTGTATGCAGACAGCTTGAATGCCAACGGCAACAAAACGTTCCGGTACAGCGGCGACCCTGCGTATCCGACCGCGCTTGCCGACCTCGAACGCTCGATCGGGACAGTGGCGGCGTTGCCGTGCGACGTGCTGGTGTCGGCGCATCCGGAGGTGAGCAACTTGTGGATGCGCTACGCGCGCCGTGTGCAGCTGGGTACTGCGGCGTTCATCGACACCAATGCCTGCCGTACGTATGCCGATAATGCGCGCACCCGGCTGCAGCAGCGGCTGGACGAAGAGCGTGCGAAGCCATGACCACCATCGACCGAGGAGGAGTATCCATGATCAAGCAATGTCTGGCCGCGCTGCTGCTGGCAAGTCCGCTGTTGGCGCAGGCGGCCGAATGGAAGGAAAGCGCGCAAGTGGCGCGCCTGTTCAAGCAGGAAGGTGTGGTGGGCACCTTCGTCGTCTACGACGTGGCCGCCGACACCTATACCGTGCACGATCGCAAGCGCGCCAACACGCGCTTCATTCCGGCGTCGACCTTCAAGATCCCGAATTCCCTGATCGCGCTGGCGCATGGCGCCGTGGCCAGCGTCGACGAGGTGGTGCCATACGGCGGCAAGCCGGTGGCGCGGCCGGAGTGGGCGCGCGACATGGGGCTGCGCGAGGCGATCCGGATCTCGAACGTGCCTGTGTACCAGGAAGTGGCACGGCGGGTCGGTCTGGACCGGATGCGCTCGGAGCTGGTCAGGATGAAGTACGGGAACATGCAGGTCGGGACGGTTGTGGACCGGTTCTGGCTGGACGGGCCATTGAAGATCAGCGCGGTGGAGCAGACCGAATTCCTGACCAAGCTGGCGCAGGGCACGCTGCCTTATACGAACACGGCGATGGCGGCGGTGCGCGAGATCAGCCGCCAGGACGGCGCCGCCGAGCTGTATGCCAAGACCGGCTGGGGCGGCAGGCCGGGCGAAGCGGATATCGGCTGGTGGGTGGGGTGGCTCAAAAAGGACGGCAAGCTGTATGCGTTTGCGCTGAATATGGATTTGCCGGATGGGGCGCAGGACAAGCGGGTGTCGCTTGCCAAGGCGGCATTACGGGAACTGGGCTTGCTCTGATCGAGCGATCGTATCGGCCGAGCGCCGTCGAGACAAAAAAAAAGCCGCCCAAAGGCGGCTCTCCTGACCATCTGAACCGGCCCGCGAGGGCCCGCTCAGATCAGCTTACTGACCGCGTTTCGCGCGGGCTTTAGCAGCAATGCGCATGCGCAGTGCGTTAAGCTTGATGAAGCCGCCCGCATCCGCCTGGTTGTAGGCTCCGCCGTCTTCGTCGAAGGTCGCGATGTTCATGTCGAACAGCGAATCGGTCTTCGAATCGCGCGACACCACGATCACATTGCCCTTGTACAGCTTGACGCGCACCCAGCCGTTCACGCCGGCCTGGGTATGGTCGATCAGGGTCTGCAGCGCGACGCGCTCCGGTGCCCACCAGTAGCCGTTATAGATCAACGAGGCGTAACGCGGCATCAGGTCGTCCTTCAGGTGCGCCACTTCGCGGTCCAGCGTGATCGATTCGATCGCACGGTGGGCGCGCAGCATGATGGTGCCGCCCGGGGTTTCGTAGCAACCGCGCGACTTCATGCCGACGTAGCGGTTTTCCACCAGGTCCAGCCGGCCGATGCCGTGCTTGCCGCCCAGGCGATTCAGTTCGGTCAGGACCGCGGCCGGCGACAGGCGCACGCCGTTCAGGCCGACGATGTCGCCTTTTTCGAATTCGATGTCGAGGTACTCGGCTTCGTTCGGTGCCTGCTCCGGCGACACGGTCCAGCGCCACATCGATTCCTCGGCTTCGGCGCTCGGGTTTTCCAGGTGACGGCCCTCAAAACTAATGTGCAGCAGGTTGGCGTCCATCGAGTACGGCGCGCCACCGTTCTTGTGCTTCATGTCGATCTCGATGCCGGCATCTTCCGCGTACTTCAGCAGCTTCTCGCGCGACAGCAGGTCCCATTCGCGCCATGGGGCGATGATCTTGACGTCCGGCTTCAGGGCGTAGGCGCCCAGCTCGAAGCGCACCTGGTCGTTGCCCTTGCCGGTGGCGCCGTGCGACACCGCGTCGGCGCCGGTTTCGTTGGCGATCTCGATCAGGCGCTTGGCGATCAGCGGACGCGCGATCGAGGTGCCCAGCAGGTATTCGCCTTCATACACGGTGTTAGCGCGGAACATCGGGAACACGAAGTCGCGCACGAACTCCTCGCGCACATCGTCGATGTAGATGTTTTCCGGCTTGATGCCGAATTTGATGGCCTTGGCGCGGGCCGGTTCCAGTTCTTCGCCCTGGCCGAGGTCGGCGGTGAAGGTGACGATTTCGCAGCCGTAGTGATCCTGCAGCCATTTCAGGATGACGGAGGTGTCGAGGCCGCCGGAATAGGCGAGTACTACTTTTTTGATGTCGCTCATGGGAGTTCCAGTGATGGAGGAGAGGGGATGATGGTCAGCCGGCCCGCGCACCGTTTAACGATATAAACGATATGACGGGCCGACGATCAAACTCAGGGTTGGTGGGTTAAAACGTTAGCGTGATACGAAATCTCAGTTACTTCAGTTACCTTCGACGCGGCCGAGCAGCAGGTACTCGATCAGCGCCTTCTGCACGTGCAGGCGGTTCTCGGCCTCGTCCCAGACGACCGATTGCGGGCCGTCGATGACCTCGGCCGCGACTTCCTCGCCGCGGTGCGCCGGCAGGCAGTGCATGAACAATGCGTCGTCGGATGCGCGCGCCATCTTGGCGCCGTCGACGATGAAGCCGTCGAAGGCTTTCAGGCGTTCTGCGTTTTCCTTCTCGAAGCCCATGCTGGTCCAGACGTCGGTCGTGACCAGGTGCGCGCCTTCGCAGGCATCAAGCGGGTTGTCAAACAGGGTGTAGCGGCTGGTCGACACCAGCGAAGGATCGAGCTCGTAGCCCTTCGGCGTCGACACGTTCAGGTGGAAGCCGAACACCTCGGCCGCCTGCAGCCACGAGTACAGCATGTTGTTGGCGTCGCCGATCCAGGCCACGGTCTTGCCGCTGATCGAACCGCGGTGCTCGTAGTAGGTGAACACGTCCGCCAGCACTTGGCACGGGTGGTGCTCGTTGGTCAGGCCGTTAATCACCGGCACGCGCGAATTGGCGGCGAAGCGCTCGATGATATCCTGGCCGAAGGTGCGCACCATGATGATGTCGCACATGCGGCTCATCACCTGGCCGGCGTCTTCCACCGGCTCGCCACGGCCCAGCTGGCTGTCGCGGGTGTTCAGGTAGATCGCGGCGCCGCCCAGCTGGTGCATGCCGGCCTCAAAACTCAGGCGGGTACGGGTCGAGCTTTTCTCGAACACCATCACCAGGGTGCGGTCGACCAGCGGGTGATAGACCTCGTAGGCCTTGAACTTGCGCTTGATGATCGCCGCGCGCTGGATCACGTGCTCGAACTCGTCGAGCGTGAAGTCGGAGAATTGCAGGAAGTGCTTGATCGGAGTGGTGCCTGGCATAATCGGTTTCTGCTTTCGGTTATCCCTCGGATTATAAGGGCTTTCTCTTTCCGTTAGGGAAACTTAGGGAAAGTAAGCGCATCGTTCAATACAGCGTCTGGGCCGACTCGTGCAGCAGCTGGCCATACAGCTCGTGGCGCATGCGCGCGATCTTGCCTTCAGCGACGGCGTCGAGCACGGCGCACTGCGGTTCGGCCAGGTGGCGGCAGTTGTAGTACTTGCAGCCGCCCAGATAAGGCTTGAACTCGACGAAGGCGCGTTCCAGCATGCCTTCGGTCAGATGGTACAGGCCGAATTCCTGGAAGCCGGGCGAGTCGATGATGGATGCGCGACTGTCCTCATCCTCGTCGAGCCAGTACAGGCGCGTGAAAGTCGTGGTGTGCTTGCCGGTATCGAGCGCCGCCGAGATCTCGCGCACGGCGATGTCGGCGTCCGGCACCAGGAGGTTGATCAGGGAAGACTTGCCCATGCCCGACTGGCCGATGAAGATCGACGACTGTCCCGCCAGCAATGGCTTCAACAGCGCGACCGTGTCATCCGGATGCGCGCGCGCCGACACTTCGTGCACCGGGTAGCCCAGCGCCCCATACACGGCGGCGCGTTCGCGCGCGCGCGGCAGCAGCTCCTGGACGTCGGTCTTGTTCAGGATGATGTGGGCCTCGATGCCGGCCGCTTCGCACGCCACCAGCGCGCGCGAGACCAGGTCGTCGGCGAAGCCTGGTTCGGTGGCGACGACGATGAACAGGCGCGAGATGTTTGCCGCCAGCAGCTTCGATTTATATTGGTCCGAGCGGTACAGCAGGGTGGTGCGCTCGGCGATGCGCTCGATCACGGCCTGGTCGTTCGAGGTCTTCTTGACGTGCACCACGTCGCCCACGGCGACATTGGTCTTCTTGCCGCGCGTGACGCACTGGATCTTCTCGCCGCCGATGTCGGCCAGGTAGTGGCGGCCGTGGGCCGCGATGATGGTGCCGGTCAGTTCGTCTTTTTTCGGGTCGCTCATGCGCTGGCCTGTCCTGGGTAAAGCGCATTCACTTTCGCGGCGCAGATAAAGTCGTTTTCGGTCAGCGCGCCGCCGGCCGAGTGGGTGCTCCAGATGACGCGGCAGGTCGAATAGTCGATCGTCATCTCGGGATGGTGGTTCTGGGTCTCCGCGATATCGGCCACCGCGTTGGCGAAGGCGATGGTGGCGCGGTAGTTGGGCAGCTTGAATTCGCGGAACAGCACGCCGTCGATCGCGGTCCAGCCGGGAACGTCGAGCAGCAGGGCGTCGATCGCCCATGGGTCGAGGCCCTTGGCGCCGGCGATGCAGGTGCGTTTTTCGAGTCTCATGCGGCCGCCATGGTCAGGTGTTTCACGCGCACCGAGGCTGGCGGGTGCGAATCGTAGAAGGCCGAGTGCAGCGGGTCCGGCGTCAGGGTCGAGGCGTTGTCCTCGTACATCTTGACCAGCGCCGACACCAGGTCGCGGTAGTCGGTATGCTTGGCCGCAAAAGCGTCGGCCTCGAATTCGTGCTTGCGCGAGGTGATCGACGTCAACGGCGCGAACACGAAGGTGAATACCGGCAGCACCAGCACGAACAGGATCAGCGCCATGCCGTCGTTGGACGCGTTCATGAACGGCAGCACGCCCAGGCCGGTGTAGAACCAGGCCTGGCCTTTCAGGAAGCCGAGCAGCGCCAGGAAGGCCAGCGACATCGCGAACATCACGCTCACGCGCTTGACGATGTGGCGCAGCTTGAAGTGACCCAGTTCGTGCGCCAGCACCGCTTCGATCTCCTGCGGCTCAAGGCGCGAGAGCAGGGTGTCGAAGAACACGATGCGTTTGGCGCGGCCGAAGCCCGAGAAGTAGGCGTTGCCGTGTGCGCTGCGCTTGCTGCCGTCCATCACGAACAGGCCGCGCGAAGCGAAGCCGACGCGCGTCATCAGGCCTTCGATGCGCTGTTTGAGCGTGGCGTCTTCGAGCGGCGTGAACTTGTTGAACAGCGGCGCGATCAGGCTCGGATACAGCGCCAGCATCAGCAATTGGAAGCCGCTCCAGACGAACCAGGTGTACAGCCACCACAGGTCGCCGCTTTTTTCCATCAGCGTGAGCACCACCCACAGCAGCGGCAGGCCGATCACGGCGCCGACCAGCGCGCCCTTGAGCTGGTCTGACAGCCACAGGCCGGGCGTCATCTTGTTGAAGCCGAAGCGCTGCTCGAGCGCGAACTGGCGGTACCAGTCGAACGGCAGGTCGAGCAAACCCGAGATCACGGCGAACGCCACCACCAGCGCCATCTGGTGCGGCAGGCCCGGTCCGACGAACTGCACCAGCGTCAGGGACAGCCACTGCAGGCCGCCGAGCAGCGTGAAGCCGACCAGCACCACGGCGCCCCACAGCATCGAGGCCAGGCCGAAGCGGGTCTTGGCGACGGTATAATCGGCCGCCTTCTGGTGCGCCGCCAGCGGCACCTTTGGCGCAAACTCGGCCGGCACGCTGGCGCGGTGGCGCCCGATGTGGCGGATATGGCGCGTGGCCAGCCAGAAGCGCAGACCGAGCGTCAGCAGCAGAAACACGACGAACAAAACCGAAAACGCGAGTGAAGACATGCGGTGCCTGTGAGAAAATGCAGGATTACAATTTGGCGAAACAAGGCTAAGAGAGAATTATGTCACAAGCTACACAAACTACTGCTGCAGCGCAGCGTCCGAACGAATTCAACCTGGTCTGGCTGGACATGGAGATGACCGGCCTGGACCCGGACAACGACCGCATCATCGAGGTGGCGGTGGTGGTTACCGATCCAGACCTGAACGTGATCGCCGAAGGCCCGGTGTTCGCCATCCACCAGTCGGACGAGACGCTGGACAAGATGGACAACTGGAACAAGGGCACTCACGGCAAGTCGGGCCTGATCGACCGCGTACGAGCTTCAAGCGTTAGCGAAGCCCAGGCCGAGCAGGAGCTGATCGCTTTCCTGAAACAGTACGTCCCGGCCAACAAGTCGCCGATGTGCGGCAACTCGATCTGCCAGGACCGCCGCTTCATGGCGCGCGGCATGCCCAAGCTGGAAGCCTTCTTCCACTACCGTAACCTGGATGTGTCGACGCTGAAGGAACTGTGCAAGCGCTGGAAGCCGGAACTGGCGAGCGGCTTCAAGAAAGCGCAGAAGCACACCGCGCTGGCCGACATCATCGAGTCGATCGAAGAACTCAAGTATTACCGCGAGCACTTCATCCGCCTGTAACGCTGGGACTGCCTAACCGGCAGAACCGGTAAAAAAAGCCGATATGGACAAGCAGGTGTGCGACAATCGGTGGCATGGCCCCTCTTCAGCACACTGGATTCGCAGGCGACAGCATGATGGCCGCGCAGATGCGCAGCCACGACTGGCGCCGCTCCCCCCTCGGCGACCCCCAGGGCTGGCCGCCGTCGCTGCGCACGGCGGTCGACATGATGCTGCATTCCTCCTTCCCCATGTTCATCGCGTGGGGACCGCAGCTGGGCTTTCTCTATAACGACGCCTACATCCCGATCCTCGGCGAGCATTACCCGGCCGCGCTCGGACGTCCGTTTTCCGAGGTCTGGTCCGAAGTCTGGCCGGAGTTGCGGCCCATGGTCGAACGTACCCTGGGCGGCAAGGCGGTGTATTTCGAAGACCTTGAACTGACGATCGCGCGCCACGGCTTTCCCGAGCAGGCCTGGTTCACTTTTTCGTATGCGCCGCTGCACGACGCCGACGGCGCCAGCGCCGGCCTGTTCTGCACCTGCATGGAAACCAGTTCGCGCGTGCTGGCCGAGCGCCGCGCCGCCTTCGAGCTGAAGGTGTCGGATGCGCTGAGCCCGATCGAAGCGCCGGATGACGTGATCCGCACCTCGAGCGCGCTGCTGGGCGCGGAGCTGGGCGCGGCGCGGGTGCTGTACGCCGAGATCGATCCGCTCAGCGGCCGGCTGGCCTGGCCGCGCCTGTGGACGCGCGGCAGCGACGACGCCGCGCATCCCGGTACCCACCACGCGCGCTTTCCCCTGAACGACTTCAGTCCCGCCATCGTGGCCGAGCTGCGCAGCGGCGCGGTGGTGCGCATCCACGACGCCGCCAACGACCCGCGCGCGGCCGATCTGCGCGCCGCCTGGGTCGACGAGCGCATCGGCGCGCTGCTGGTGGTGCCGCTGGTGAAGTCCGGGCGCCTGATCGCCTGCCTCGGCGTGGACAGCCCGACCCCGCGCTCGTGGACCGCGCACGACATCGCACTGGCGCGCGACGTGGCCGAGCGCACCTGGTCGGCCGCCGAAACCGCGCGCGCCCAGGCCCTGCTGCGCGACGAGCGCGACCGCGGGCGCGACATCTTCGACAACATCTCGGAAGGCTTCGCGCTGTTCGACCGCAACTGGGTGATCCAGCGCATGAACACCGAAGGCCAGCGCATCTGCGGCGTGGCGCGCGAGGAGATCCTGGGGCGCAACCACTGGGACGCATTCCCCGAGTCGATCGACACCGCGGCCGGGCGCATGTACCGCAAGGTGATGCAGGAGCGCCAGGCCGGCAGCGCCGAATACTGCCGCGTGTTCGCGGACGGGCGCCGGGTCTGGTCCGACATCCGCGCCTACGCCACCCAGGACGGCGGCGTGGCGGCCTTCTTCCGCGACATCACCGACCGCAAGCTTGCCGAGGAAAAGCTGATGGATGCCGACCGCCGCAAGGACGAATTCCTGGCGATGCTGGCGCACGAGCTGCGCAACCCGCTGGCGCCGATCAGCGCCGCCGCCGAACTGCTGCGCGTCGGCGCGCTCGACGAAACGCGGGTGCGCCAGAGCAGCGGCATCATCGGGCGCCAGGTGCGCCACATGACGCGCCTGGTGGACGATTTGCTGGACGTATCGCGCGTGACGCGCGGCCTGATCACGCTTGGGCAGGCGAGCGTGTCGGCCAGGACCGTGGTCGAGGATGCGGTGGAACAGGTGCGGCCGTCGATCGAGGAACGCGCCCAGCGCCTGACGCTGCGCCTGCCGCCGCCGGGGGCCAGCGTGCGCGGCGACAAGGCGCGCCTGGTGCAGGTGGTGGCCAACGTGCTGGGCAACGCCGCCAAGTACACTCCGGCCGGCCGCGGCATCGACCTGCGCGCCGAAGTGGTGGGCACGCGCCTGATGCTGAGCGTACGCGACGAGGGCATCGGCATGGAACGCGAGCTCACCAAGCGCGTGTTCGACCTGTTCGCCCAGGCCGAGCGCTCGTCCGACCGCGCCCAGGGCGGGCTCGGGCTGGGGCTGGCGCTGGTCAAGCACCTGGTCGAGCTGCACGGCGGCACGGTCGCCTGTTCCAGTCCCGGACCGGGCAAGGGCAGCACCTTCGTGATCACGCTGCCGCTGCTGGACGAGCCGGTTACGGCCGAGCCGCACGGCGGCGCCCCGGCGTTGGCCGCGTCCGCGCGCCCGGCTGCGCGCCTGCGCGTGCTGGTGGTGGACGATAACGTCGACGCCGCCGAAACGCTCGGCCTGCTGCTGGCCAGCGAAGGGCACGAAGTGGTGGTCGAACACGACTCGCTGCGTGCGCTCGAACGTGCCCGCAGCATCCGCCCCGACGTGTGCCTGCTCGACATCGGCCTGCCCGAGATCGACGGCCGCGAACTGGCGCGCCGCCTGCGCGCCGAGCCGCTCACCGCGCACGCGACCCTGATCGCGATCACCGGTTACGGGCAGCAGCAGGACCGCGAGGCGGCGCTGGCGGCGGGGTTTGCGCATCACCTGGTCAAGCCGGTCGATTTCGAGCGTTTGCTGGAACTGCTCGACGACGTGCGGCGGGCGGCGGCCGGTGCGCACGGCAGGTCTGGCCAGCCGGTGACGGCAGGGTAGTACGCGATACCGTACCGATATCGCAACAGTGCACATCAGGTGTGCATAAGCTGCACCGAAATCGACCTCGCTCGCACCTCGACCGTGCAGATGTGTTGTAATGGCATTCTTTGCGCTCGACATTGGTGCAATGCCACCCATTCTTCATACTCTGCTAAGGCGGCCGCATCCGGTCGCCTTGCCCCTGTCCAGCCAGGCCCGGGCTGCTTTTGGCGCCCTGGTCGGCCTGATGCTGTCCGGGGTGCTCAGCCAGGTCGTACTGTCCTGGACCGCGCCCGACGCCCACATCGCCTGGCTGGTGGCCCCGATGGCTGCGTCCGCCGTGCTGCTGTTCTGCGTCCCCGCCAGTCCGCTGGCGCAGCCGTGGCCGGTCATCGGCGGCAACGTGGTGTCGGCCCTGACCGGCGCCGTCTGTGCCCAGCTGGTTCCCGATCCGATGTTCGCCGCGCCGCTGGCCGGCGGGTTGGCGATCGCCATGATGTTCCTGCTGCGCTGCCTGCACCCGCCGGGCGGGGCGGCGGCGATGACGGCGGTGCTGGGCGGGCCGGCCGTGCACGAACTGGGGCTGGGCTTCGCGATCGCGCCGGTGGGCCTGAATTCGGTGCTGCTGGTGCTGGCCGCGCTGGCCTACAACCGCCTGACCGGGGCGCGCCATCCGCACAAGCCGGTGCCCGCTGCGGCGCCGCTGGACAATGTGGTCGACGATGAAGACATCGACGCCGCGCTGGCCGAATTCGGCGAGGCGCTGGACGTGTCGCGCGCCGACCTGGCGGCCATCGTGCACGACGCCGAGCACCACGCCGCCGAACGGCGCGCACTGCGCATGCATGCCGGCGACGTCGCGGTGGCGCCGCTGGCGCGGCTGACGCCCGACATGCCGCTGGCGGCGGCGCGCGCCCAGCTGCTCAAGCACCGGATCGCGTCGCTGCCGGTGGTGGACGGGGAAGGTCGCCTGCTTGGCGTGCTGACCCAGGCCAGCCTGCTGCAGGCGGCGGCCGAGCAGGAGGCGCGCACGCTGGGAACGCGTACGCTGCATGCGCTGGCACGGCGCAAGGGGCCGGTGCAGGTGGCCGATCTGATGACGACGGGGATTGCGGTGGACGCAGGGCAACCGGCGTCCGTGGTGGCGACGCTGGCCGCGCGCCATGGATTGGCGCGGGTGCCGGTGGTGGACGGGTCGGGCAAGCTGGCCGGCATGGCCGGGCCGGTGGAAGTACTGGTGGCGCTGCACGCGGTGGAGCGCGGCGCATGAAACATCCACGCCGGCAACCCCAGGTGATGCATCGGTGGCGCCATCCTACCGATTAAACGTCGGCGGCAGTCTGCCGCCCGCTTGCTTTACGCCGCGTCGGCCCCGCAGCACTTCTTGTACTTCTTGCCGCTGCCGCAAGGGCAGTCGTCGTTACGCCCGACCTTCGGCTCTTCGCGCTTGACCGTCTCGACCGCGCCCTTGCGCAGCGGCAGCCAGTAGCGGTAGATGGCCGGCACGTTGGCTTCGATTTCCAGCGCCAGCGCGTGCACCTTGACCGGGTCGTCGACTTCCTTCAGCTCTTCTTCCTCGATCTCATCGGCACCGAGCAGGTAGATCGGGCGGATCAGTTCCGCGACTTCCGAATCCCAGATCCGTTCCCAGGCCTCGGCGCGCAGTTCGACGCCTTCCCAGAAACCCCAGCACCAGGCTTCCGGGTCGATCAGGGTCTTGCCTTCGTATTCGTGCTCGCAGTAGAGCGGCTCGAATTCCTTGGGCGAGACTTCGAAGGTGATCAGCACTTCGTTCATGAAGCGCATGATCAGGTTGATGATCTTTTCTTCTTCTTTCTTGTTCTTCCACTTCGGCGCGGCGGCTTCGTCCTCGCCCCAGACCAGCGGCAGCCACTCGGCCGGCATGATGGTTTCCGGGCCGATCGCGATCGCGGTCAGGTAGCCGTGCAGGGTGTCCATCGTCATCGCGTCGTCGGAGCAACGGTCGGAGAGCAGGAACTGGTCGAGGTCGTCGAATTCTTTTTCGGAAAGGGGCTGTTCGAGATGCATGGGAATCTGTAAAGGTGGGCTTGTTGCGTTGAAGGCGCTCAGTGTAACGCCTGCGCCGCCGGCGAGCACGAAAAAGATCGTGCAAAAAAAAGACGCCGGACTTGCCGGCGTCTTCACGCTGCCATCAACCTGTTGTCAACTTTGAATCAACGCTTGGCGTTGAATGCCTTGGTCAGCTCGCCGGTCGCGAAATCGTTCGCTTCCTTGGCCTTCGGCACCACCGCGCCCATGCCGAAGAATTCGTGGGTCACGCCCGTGTAGTGCTTGTAGTTGACCGCCACGCCTTCCTTCTTCAGGCGGTCGGCGTAGGCCTTGCCCTCGGTCATCAGCGGGTCGATCTCGGCCGTGATCACGGTCGCCGGCGGCAGGCCTTTCAGCGAAGTCGCCTTCATCGGCAGCGCGTACGGGTTCTTCGGATCGGCGCCGTAGTGCTTGAAGAACCATTCCATCATCGGCTTGTTGAGCGGCTTGGCGTTGGCGTTCTTCTTGTACGACTCGTTGTTCATGTCGTCGTTGACCACCGGGTAGACCAGCAGCTGGTGCACCGGCATCTGGATCTTCTGGTCGCGCGCCATCATCGACACCACGGTCGCCAGGTTGCCGCCGGCCGACTCGCCGGCCACCGCCACGCGCATCGGGTCGCCGTTGATTTCCTTGGCGTGCGCGATCGCCCACTGGTAGGCGGCCAGTGCATCCTCGGTCTGGGTCGGGAACTTGTGCTCCGGGGCGCGGCGGTAGTCGGCCGAGACCACGACCGCTTTCGCGCCTTTGGCCAGTGCGCGCACCGACGATTCATACACCTTGGTGTCGGCGATCACGAAGCCGCCGCCGTGGTAGTAGACCACGATCGGGAACGGGCCCTTGCCTTCAGGGGTGAAGACGTGGACCGGGAAGCTGCCGCCTTTGCCCTGGACGTTCATGGTCTTCATGGTCACGCCCGGTTCCGGTGCGGTGCTCTTGCCCATATCCGCCATCAGCGTCTTGACCGCGTCGGCAGGCGTCGGCTGCTTGCGCGCTTCTTCCGGCGACAGGGTCTCGATCGGCTTTGGTTTCAAGGATGCCATCGCGTCCAGCACTTTCTGCATGTTCGGCTCGGCCTTCGGCGGCTGCGCGTTCTGGGCGATGGCGACGCCGCACAGCAGGCCGGCGGCAACCGCGGCGACGGTCAGGGTCAACGACTTCTTCATGTTCTTCCTTTCGGTGTTTCGTACCGCACGCGACTGCGTCGGGTTACGTTTATGACATCAGACCTCGTTAGCGGCCCGCGCTCGGTGCGTGAGCGAACCCAGCCTTACGAAAATCGGGTCATTCGCGGTTTCGCGTGCGCCACCGTACAATGCGCGCATGGACATCGACGACGACACCCCGCAGCACCCGTTTGCCCGGCTCGACCCCGCCACCGTGCTCGACGCGCTCGACAGTGTCGGCCTGCACGCGGATGGGCGCCTGCTGGCGCTGAACAGCTATGAAAACCGGGTCTACCGGGCCGGCCTGGACGAGGGCGCGCCGGTGGTGGTCAAGTTTTACCGGCCCGAGCGCTGGAGCGATGCCGCCATCCTCGAAGAGCACGGCTTCGTGGCCGAACTGGTGGAACAGGAAGTGCCGGCGGTGCCGGCCATGACGATCGACGGCCGCACGCTGCACCGGCATGCCGGCTTCAGCTTCGCCGTGTTCCCCAGCCGCGGCGGCCGCGCTCCCGAGCTCGACCGGCCCGAGGTGCTGGAATGGATCGGGCGCTTCATCGGCCGCATCCACGCGGTCGGCGCAGCCAGGCCGTACCAGCATCGGCCGGCACTCGACCCGCACACCTTCGGCCGCGTACCGTTCGACTACCTGCGCAGCAACGGCTTCGTCCCTCCCGAGCTGTTGCCGGCCTGGACTAGCGTGGTCGAGCAGGCGCTCGATGGCGTGCAGCGCTGCTACGAGCGCGCCGGCGAATTGCCCCTGCTGCGCCTGCACGGCGACTGCCACGGCAGCAACGTGCTGTGGACGCCCGACGGGCCGCACTTCGTCGACTTCGACGACAGCCGCATGGGGCCGGCGGTGCAGGACCTGTGGATGCTGCTGTCGGGCGAGCGCCAGGACATGGTGCGCCAAATGGGCGACGTGCTGGCCGGCTACGAGGATTTCTGCGAGTTCCACCCGCGCCAGCTGTACCTGGTCGAGGCGCTGCGCACGCTGCGCCTGATCCATTATGCGGCGTGGCTGGCGATGCGCTGGGACGATCCGGCGTTCCCGGCCGCTTTCCCCTGGTTCAATACCCAGCGCTACTGGCAGGATCGCATTCTCGAGCTACGTGAACAGGTCGCGCTCATGGATGAGCCTCCGCTGTGGCCGGTATGACACATCAGTAAATACGCAGCGCAAACCGATGAGCTGACAGGGATGCCGCCCGCTGTTCGGCGTGGCACGTCTTGCAATTTTGCCGGATAATCGACACGACACATCCCATCCTCGGGATCGCCGCTAACGAGAGCTTTCATGGAACCGAACCAAGCCAAGCCAGACGATGCCGACTTCATGATCGACCTGTCGCAGATGGACGCGCCGCCGCCGGATGCGCCCGCAGACGCGAGCGCGCGCGAGGCGGCACAGGCACAGGCCGCCGGTCCCGCTCCAGCGGAGGCTGCGGCGCCGGCCGAGCGCAAGCCGCTCGAAATGCGCGAGATCCAGGAAGCGATCGCGCGCGTCGAAGCCGAGGCCAAGGCCAACGTCGCCGCCGAAAGCCGCGCCCACGCCGAAGCCCAGGCGCGCGCACTGGCCGAAGAACGCGCCGCGCTGGATGCCGCCGCCGCTGCGGCCGCGCTGGCTAATTCCCAGGCATCCGAAGAAGCGATCGCCGCCAACCGCGACCGCCTGGACTCGCTGCGCGCGGCGGCCCAGGCCTCGAGCGAGCGTCTGGAAGCGATCCGCCAGGAAACCGCCGAGCTGCGCGCCCGCGTCAAGACCGAGACCGAGGTGCGCCTGGCGGCCGAGGCGCGCGTGCGCAGCGAGGAAGAAGCGCGCCGCCGCGCCACGGTGCAGATCGAGGCCGAAGCGGAACTGGCCGCCAAGGCCGCGCGTGCCGCCGACGAGCTGGTGCTGCAGACCGAGCAGGCACGCCTGCAGGCGGCCGAGCGGATGGCGGCGGTGGCCGCGGCCAAGGAAGAAGTGCTGCACAACGCCAGCGCCGACGCCCGCATCGCGATCCTTGCGCGCGAGCGCGAACGCGCCGAAAAGGCCGCGCGCCAGACCGCCGAGAAGCTGGCCCAGGCCGAAGCCGAAGCGCTGGAACTGACGCTGCAGCGCGAACGCGCCGACCAGGTGGCGCTGAGCTCCGCATTCCAGCGCGCGGCGGCCGAAGCGCGCGCGCTGGAAGAAGCGCGCGCCTTTGCCCACATCGAACAGGAGCGCGAAGCGATCGCGCTGGCCCAGGCCGAATCCGAGCGGGTGGCCGCGCAATCGCTGCGCATGCGCCTGCAGACCGAGAAGGAATTGCGTGACGCCGCCACCCACCGCGAGCGCATGGAGCAGATGGCCGCCAGCAGCGCCGACGCACGGCGCGAAGCCGAACTGCGCATCCTGGCCGCCACCGAAGCGCGCATCGAAGCCGACCGCCGCCTGCTGGACGTGTCGGAAGATCGCGCGCGCGCCGAGGAAGAAGCCGGCATGCAGAGCCAGGCGCGGCTCGAGGCCGAGGCCGAGGCGGCGCTCGCCGCCCGCGAACGCAAGGCGGCCGACGAAGCGGCGCAGGAAGCGGCGCGGCGCGAGCAGGAAGAACATATCCGCGAACAGGCGCTGGCGCGCGAGCGCGCCGAGCAGGCCCGGATCGCGGCCGACGCCCTGGCGGCGCAGAACGATGCCGAAGCGGCGGCGCTGGCGTTTGAGACCGAACGCGCCGAGTTGCAGCGCCAGGCAGCCGAGCTGGCCGAGCGCAACCGGCAGGAGGCCGAAGCGCTGGCCCGGGCCGAGCGCGAACGGCTGGAGGCGGAGGCCGCGGCATTGGCGACGCTGGAACAAAAGCAGGCGGCCGAGCGCTCCCTGACGCTGGCCGCGCAGGCACGCGCCGAAGCCGAGGAAGCGGCAGCAGCGGCGCTACGCCAGCAGGCCGAAGCCGAACAACGTCTGGAAGCCGCGCAGCGCGCAGCCTGGGAAGCACAGCAGGCCCAGGCCGACGCCGCGATCGAAGAAGCGGCGCAAGCCGAAGCGGCCGCCGAGGCCCAGCAGGCCCAGACCCGGCGCGCGGCCGAACTGGCCGAAGCCCAGGCCGAGCGGGTCTCGGTCGAGCGCCAGCAGGTGCAGCTGACCGAGCAGGCCATCGCCGCCGAGCGCGAAGCGACCCAGGCCGCGCGCGAATCGCTGGCCCTGGTCGAGCGCAAGCTGGCCGCCCAGCGCCAGCAGGCCGCGGCCGACGCCCGCGCCAACGAAGCGGCGGCGGCGCGCCTGGCATCCGAACAGGCGGCCGCCCAGGCGGCGCAGGCGCGCGCCGAAGCCGAGGAAGAACAGGCGCAGCTGGCGCGCGAGCGCGAACTGGTGGAACAGGCCGCGATGCAGGCCGCGATCGACAAGCGTGAAGCCCAGCGCGTGCTGCTCGAACACGCCCAGGCCCACGCCGAGATGCAGCGCAAGTCGGCCTACGCCACCCAGCAGATGGCCGACGCGCGCAAGCACCTGGTGAACCTGGAAAGCAAGCGCCAGGACGAACAGGCGGCGGAACTGGCGGCCACCGAACGCGCGATCGGCGAACGGCGCCAGGAGGCGGGTCAGCGCTCGGTCTCGGCCGACCTGACGCGCGAAGTGCTGGGCCGCTTCAAGCAGTCGCAGGCGAGGGCGGCCGAATCGTCGGCCGCGCAGGCCGCGGCCCGGCTGGCCGAAGTCGTGGCGAACCAGCGCAAGCTGGATCAATAAACCGTTTCGCCAACCCTACCGGGCTGGCGCATCGCTTGGCGACACCGGATTCACCGGCCCCATCACCACGCCCTTCACGAAATACTCGGTATCCCCGAAGCACGAGGTCGGCACACCCTTGTGCTGCTCGTACGACACCTGCACCCGGCGCCCGATATTGGTATTGAGCTGCTTGGCCACCTCATCGTCACGTACGGTGAAGGCGAAGCGTTCCGGAATCGCCCCCGGCATGCTCGACAGCAGGATCTCACCTTCCCAGGTCTTGCACAGCCAGCCCTTCTTCGAGAACGATTGCAGGTAACCGGCGCGGTCGCCTTCGGAATACGACCAGTTCAGCGTGAACCAGGTGTACAGGCTGCCCAGGACGGCAACGATGACGATGACGGCGAGCAGGAGGGCGGTGACGCGCTTGGGCGAAGTGGTCGGCATGGTAGGGCGATGGTTCCTAATGAATGATCGAAATGGCAGCGCTGTAGCGGTGCGCGCCCATTCTGCCATGCCCGGCCCGGATCGCAAACCGCCGCGTCGGATATCCCGATCCGCTCCGGTGCGGCGGCCCGCGTCCCCTTTACGTCATCGTCTTGACGCCGCCCGCCGCTTCCTCGGCCTCCATGCGCCGCCGGTAGCGCACCGACGACCACAGCGATACCAGGATGAAGGCCAGCCCCGACAGTCCAGTGAACCACTCCGGGATGTGATAGTGCACGCCGAGGAACATGATCAGCGCCAGGATCCCGATCGCGTAGTGCGCCCCATGCTCGAGATAGACGAACTGCTGCAGCGTGCCCTTGTAGACCAGGAACACCGTCATCGAGCGCACGAACATGGCGCCGATCGCCAGGCCCAGCATGATGATGACCACGTCGTTGGTGATCGCGAACGCGCCGATCACGCCGTCGAAAGAGAACGAGGCGTCCAGCACTTCCAGGTACAGGAAACCGCCGATGCTGCCCTGCGAGATCATGGCCCCGACCGACGGGTCTTCTTCCTTCTCTTCCAGCAGGCCGCTGAGCCACTGGACGCCGATATACACCAGCACCCCGACCACGCCGGCCAGCAGCACCGCCAGTTTACGTTCCGGCGGCATCAGGCTCATCGAGGCCAGCACGCCGAGCAGGGTGATCAATACCGCCAGGCCGCCGGTGCCGTACTGGCCCATCTTTTCCTCGATCCAGCCCAGCCAGTGCAGTTCCTTCTCTTCGTCAAACAAAAAGTTGAGGAACACCAGCGCCAGGAAGGCGCCGCCGAAAGCCGCCACTTCGGCGTGGTGCTCGGTCAGGTGGCGCGAATATTCGTTCGGATTCTCGATCGCCATGTGCCAGACGTCCACCAGACCGAGGCCGGTAGCCACCGCGACGATCACCAGCGGGAACAGCAGGCGCATGCCGAACACCGCCACCAGGATGCCGACGGTGAGGAACAGCTTGCGCCAGAATTCGTTCCAGTGCTTCAGCACCGAGGCGTTGACGACCGCATTGTCGAAAGAAAGCGACACTTCCAGCACGCCGAGGATGGCGGTGATCCACAGCGCCTGCAGCAGGCCGGCCATGCCGCGATGCTCGTAGCCCCACCAGCCGGCCAGGGCCATCAGGACGACGGTGACGATGAACGACCAGCGGAAATGCTGCATGTCTTCTCCTTGTCTGTCAGTACGGGTTGGAGGAATATTACCGGTTCTTGAAAGCTTGGGGCCGTTCGGAAAGTCGCCCGGCGAAGCTTGCTTCTGAGATAATTCTGGCCAGCATTTTTCACTCCGCATTTTTCATTCTTATAATCTCATGGACCTTATTTATCTCGTGACACCGGTGTTGACCTGGATGGTGGTCGGCCCGATCAAATTCCTCATTTCCAGCATCCGCCTGCGGCGCTGGGCCTTCGACCTGGTCGGCAACGGCGGCTTCCCCAGCAACCACAGCGCCGTGGTGACCAGCATGGCGACCCTGATCGCCCTGCGCGAGGGCATGGACCATCCAGCCTTCGGGGTCGCGGTGACGCTGGCCTTCATCGTCATGATCGACGCCAACAGCCTGCGCCAGCACGTCGGCCGCCACGCGGTGGCGCTGAACCGCCTGCACGATGGCAAGACCGAGTACGTAGTACTGCGCGAGCGCATGGGCCACACCAAGATCGAGATCGCCGGCGGGGTATTGACCGGCATCGGCATGGGCTTCCTGATCAACGCCGTGCTCGGCGGATTCTGACCATCGTATGGCGCGTATGTACGTTACTCATGTGTACGCGCCGCCAGCCACAGAGCGTCCGGCGGACGTCCAACCGTCCGCCGGACCCGGGCATTCCATCCGGGCTGCAACGCAGCTCATCGCCAAAATCCGCAGTTCATCCATCGAATCCCGCAGACCACAGTTTCCTCGATTGACGCCGATGGGCCCCTCCTGAATACTGCCTGCTGACCGTATCTGTTCGCGTTCTAAGAATCGCTCGCAAGAAGCATACGCACTACAAAATTTTTCATACTTACAAAGACACGAAGTCCATTCTCCGGAGATCCACAATGCTGCGCAAAACCCTTCTCGTCCTCGCCATCGCCGCCAGCCTCGCCGCCTGCGGCAAGGATTCCGCCAAGGGGCCCGAACAGGCCAAGGACAACAAGCCGACGCAGCTGTCGGTGGCGCCGGAAGACGTGCTGACCGTGAGCAGCGGTGCGATCGCCTCCGGCCCGGTGATCACCGGCTCGATCCAGCCCGAGCGCCGCGCCGACTTGCGCGCCGAAGTCTCGGCCATCGTGCTGCAGGTGCTCAAGGAGAACGGCGAACCGGTCCGGCGCGGCGACGTGCTGGTGCGCCTCGATGAAACCTCGATCCGCGACACCCTGACCTCGGCCGAGGATGCGCAGCGCGCCGCCGGCCTGGCGCTGGACCAGGCCAACCGCCAGGTCGAGCGCCTGAAGACCCTGAGCGCGTCCGGCATGACCTCGATGAAGGCGCTGGACGACGCCGAGATGGCGCGCAACAACGCGCTGAGCGAACTGTCGGCCTCCAAGAGCCGCGTCGCCACCGCGCGCCAGCAGCTGGCCCGCACCACGGTGCGCGCGCCGTTCGACGGCATCGTCTCCGAGCGCAAGGTTTCGAACGGCGACACCGCCACCATCGGCAAGGAACTGGTGAAGGTGATCGATCCGTCCAGCATGCGCTTCGAAGGCGCGGTGTCGGCCGATTCGGTCAGCACCGTCAAGATCGGCCAGCCGGTGAAATTCCGCGTCAACGGCTACGGCGACCAGCTGTTCGCCGGCACGGTGCGCCGCATCGACCCGGCCGCGAATCCGGTCACGCGCCAGGTCGAGGTGCTGGTGGCCTTCGCCGACAACGCCCAGCCACGTGTGGCCGGCCTGTACGCCGAAGGGCGGGTCGATGCCGCCAGCAGCGACGCCCTGATGCTGCCTGAGAGCGCGCTGGTGCGCCAGGGCGACAGCAACTACACCTGGCGCATCAAGGACAAGACCCTGGCGCGCGTGAACCTGGTGATCGGCGCGCGCGACCCGCGTACCGGCAACTTCGAGGTCAAGCAGGGCCTGGCGGCCGGCGACATCGTGCTGCGCGCCCCGACTTCGAACCTGAAGGACGGGCAGAAGGTCGACATGGCCACCGCGCGTGTGGCCAGCGCAGCTCCGGCGGCGGCAGCGGCGCCGGCCCAGGGGCAGGGCAAGGGACAAAGCAACTGAACAAGCAGCTGAATAAGCAGCTGAAGCAATACGCCGAAACAGAACTATAACCAGGAAAACAAGATGTTTCTGTCCAATTTTAGTGTCAAGAAACCGATCGCCACGATCGTGATCATCGTGGCGATGATGGCCATGGGCCTGCTGGCCCTGTCCAAGCTGAAGGTCAACCAGAACCCGGACGTCGACCTGCCGCTGATCGTGGTCGACATCCCGTATCCGGGCGCCTCGCCCGAGACCGCCGAGCGCGAAGTCACCAACCGCATCGAAAAGCAGTTGCAGGCGATCCAGGGCGTGGACGAGCTCACCTCGAATTCATACGAAGGCGGGGTCAGCATTCTGCTGTGGTTCGACTTCGACCGCGACCTGATCGAAGCCTCGGACGACGTGCGCAACGCGATTTCCGCAGTGCGCTACAAGCTGCCGCTCGAGATGCGCGAGCCGGTGCTGCGCCGGGTCGATCCGGCGGCCGACCCGATCATGCAACTGGCCCTGTCCTCGACCAGCCAGACCCACGCCGACATCTCGCGTTATGCCGAAGACGTGCTGGCCGACCGCTTCCGCGGCATCGAAGGCGTCTCGATCGTGAACGTCGGCGGCGCCCTGCGCCGTGAACTGTCGGTGCTGCTGCGCTCGGAGAAGCTGCGCGAATTCAATGTCTCGGTGACCGAGGTCACCAACGCCCTGCGCAGCGGCAACACCAACGCCCCGGTCGGCAAGCTGCGCGACGAACTGGACGAGAAGGGCATCCGCCTGATCGGCCGCATCGAGCGTCCCGAAGACTTTTCGCAGATCGTGGTCAAGCGTAACGGCGACCAGATCGTGCGCCTGAGCCAGGTGGCCGAGATCGAGGACGGCTTCGCCGACATCAACTCGCTCTCGATCCGCAGCGGCAAGCCGAACGTCGGCCTGTACATCTCGCGCTCGCGCGACGCCTCCACCGTAGCGCTGGCCAAGAAGGTGCACGCGGTGGTCGAGGAAGTCAACAAGGAACTGCCCGAAGGCACCAAGCTGGAAGTCACGCGCGACGGCGGCCGCGAAGCGCAGCTGAGCCTGAACAACGTGATCGAATCGCTGGTGCTGGGCGCGGTGCTGACCGTATTCGTGGTGTACGCCTTCCTCAACTCCTGGCGCTCGACCCTGATCACCGCGCTGGCGCTGCCGACCTCGGTGCTGGCGGCCTTCATCGCGGTCTGGCTGTGCGGCTTCACCCTGAATTTCATGACCCTGCTCGGCCTGTCGCTGGCGATCGGCGTCCTGATCGACGATGCGATCGTGGTGCGCGAGAACATCGTGCGTCACATGGAAATGGGTTCCGACCGCCGCACCGCGGCCCTGGAAGGCACGGCCGAGATCGGCCTGGCGGTGGCCGCCACCACCTTCTCGATCATGGCGGTGTTCGTGCCGGTGGCCTTCATGCCGGGCCTGGCCGGCGAATGGTTCCGTCCGTTCGCCCTGACCGTGACCTGCTCGGTGATCGTCTCGCTGCTGATCTCGTTCACGCTCGACCCGATGCTGTCGGCCTACTGGGGCGACCCGCCGGGCCACCACAATGCGCCGAAGAAGGGCCTGGGCCGCGTGCTCGACCGCTTCAATCACTGGTTCGACCACCAGGCCGACCGCTACGGCCACGTGATCGCCTGGGCGCTGCACCACCGCCGCTGGATGAGCGTGATCGCGTTCGCCAGCTTCGTCGCCGCGATCGCGCTGCAGGCCAACTTCGGCGGCACCAGCTTCCAGCCGAAGATGGACTCGGGCAACGTCCAGGTCGAGGTGCGCACCCCGGCGTCGTCGAGCATCGAGTATGCCCGGCGCAAGGTGGAAGCCGCGGCCGAACTGGCGCGCAAGATTCCCGAGACCAAGGACACCAACAGCAGGATCGACCTCAACGGCGGCCGCGTCACGGTCGACATCGGCCGCCGCAGCGAGCGCAACCGCACCGCCGCCGAGATCGCGATCGAGCTGCGCCAGAAGCTGGCTCCCCTGGTCGGCGCCGAATACACCGTCATCGACGACCTGAACGGCGGCGGCAAGCCGGTCCAGATCGAGTTCACCGGTCCCGATTCGCGCAAACTGATGGAACTGACCACCGCCTACATGGCCAAGCTGCGTGAAGTGCCGGGTGCGGTCGACGTCTCGCTGTCGGAGCAGGATCCAAAGAACGAGCTGCAGATTGTGCTCGACCGCGGCCTGGCCAACGCCATGGGCATCTCGGTCAACGATGCCGCCCAGTCGCTGCGCGTGGCCTTCGCCGGCATCGAGGTCGGCGACTGGGTCGACCCGACCAGCGAAACCCGCGACGTGGCGGTGCGCCTGCATCCGGACGACCGCGTGAATACCGAAAGCATCGAGCGCCTGCCGATCTCGGTGGCCGGCACCGGCATGATGGTGCCGCTCGAGCAGATCGCCACCATCACCATGGGCAAGGGCCCGTCCGGCATCCGCCACAAGGATGGCGAGCGCCTGATCACGGTCTCGGCCAACGTCCAGGGCCGCGCGGCCGGCGAAGTCACCAAGGATGCGATGGCGCTGGCACGCACCTTCGACTTCCCGCCGGGCTACGGCCTGTCGCTGGGCGGCGCCGGCGAAGACCAGCAGGAACTGATGCAGGCGATGCAGATCGCGCTGCTGTCTGGCATCGCCCTGATGTACCTGATCCTGGTGATGCAGTTCGGCTCGTTCACCGCGCCGCTGGGCGTGATGCTGTCGCTGCCGCTGTCCCTGATCGGCGTGGTGCTGGCCCTGATCCTGACCAAGAACACCCTCAACATGATGAGCATGATCGGCATCATCATGCTGATGGGCCTGGTGGCCAAGAACGCGATCCTGCTGCTGGACGCGGCGCGCGACCTAGAACGCGAAGGCATGGACCGCGAAGAAGCGCTGATGGCCGCCGGCCGCAAGCGCCTGCGCCCGATCCTGATGACCACCTTCGCGCTGATCGCGGGCATGCTGCCGGTGGCGCTGGCCCTGGGCGACGCCGGCCAGTTCTTCCAGCCGCTGGCGATCGCCATCATCGGCGGCACCATCACCTCGACCCTGCTGACGCTGCTGGTGGTGCCGACTTTCTACGACAGCATCGAGATCGCACGCGACCGCATGGCCGCCAAGTTCGGCCGCCGCAATGAACGCTGGGGCTCGCTGGCGGCGTTCGGTCTGACGCTGGTGGAAGCGATCCTGACCCTGACCATGGTGCGCCTGCTGTACCGCGCCATCATGCGTGGGGTGCGGTACGTGAGCGGCCGCGGACGCGGCAAGGCGCAGCCTGTATGAGGCAGACGCGCACGGGTCAGTCTTGCTTGTCAGGCAAGGTTAGCTGATATCAGACAGTACGGCCGGCAGCGATGCCGGCCGTTTTTTCATGCACGCTGCATGTGCGAGATTCCCACGCAAACATTGCATTTCGTCGGGGAAGTGATTCTTTTCGGCACAGTTGAATACTGGAAGTTTTTAAAGCTTTTACAATGGGGGATTGTCCGATGCCGTAGAATGTCCTGCTGAGCTTGGTTAATAGCCTTGCCTGTCGACCGAGACCCACCTGTAAAGCGCCCGCCATGTCCGAATCCGAATTGTCCCTTGCCAGCCTTGATACCGACCTCAACTGGCTGGCGGGCGGCGGAGAGATGGGCGAACTGATCCGCAGCATGGACTGGTCGAAGACGCCGCTGGGTCCGCTGTCCGAATGGCCGCAGAGTCTGCGCACCTCGGTCAGCCTGTGTCTGTCCTCGACCTTCCCGATCCTGGTGTGCTGGGGCCCCGACGACATCCAGATCTACAACGACGCCTATCGTCCAATCTGCGGCGACCTGCACCCGGCCTCGATGGGGGCGCCATTCAAGGTGATCTGGGCCTCGGCCTTGCCGGTGGTGGGCGACGCCTTCGAGCGCGCGCACCAGGGCCAGGGCGCCTACATCAAGGACCAGCAGATGTTCCTCGATCGCAGCGGCTACCTGGAAGAAGCCAACATGACGTTCTCGTTCTCGCCGATCCGCGACGAGTCGGGGGCGGTGGGCGGCGTATTCCACCCGATCACCGAAACCACCGCCGTGGTGCTTGGGGCGCGCCGCACCCAGTCGCTGCGCGACCTGAGCGCCGACCTGGCCGGCACCCGCACGGTCGACGAGATCGGCCGGCAGATCGAGCGCCATCATGCGCGCCTGGCGCCCGACGTTCCGTTCGTGCTGTTCTACCAGCTCGATGCCGACGGCGGCCAGCTGCAGCTGCGCGCGAATGCAGGCCTGCCCGAGGGCTGCGTGCTGGCGCCATCGACGCTGGCCTTCGATGACAATCTTCTTCCGTTCGCGAAGAGCGGCGCCGCGCACGCGGCCGAGCAGGTCGACGACGTCGTCGAGCGCCTGGAAGGCGCCGCCTGCGGTCCCTACGAAGATCCGCCGCGCTCGGCGCTGGTGCTGCCGGTCACGCTGCCGGGCCAGCAGCAGCCGTTCGGCTTCATCGTGGCCGGCGTCAGCGTGCGGCGCGCGCTCGACGCCGAGTACCGCAACTTCTACGAACTGCTGGCGGCGGCCGTGAACACCGCGGTCGGCAACGTGGTCGCCTACGAGCAGGAGCAGAAGCGCGCCGAAGAGTTGGCCGTGATCGACCGCGCCAAGACCGCGTTCTTTTCCAACGTCTCGCACGAATTCCGCACCCCGCTGACGCTGATCCTGGGGCCGCTCGAGGACGCCCTGGCCGACACCAGTGAGCCGCTGGAACCGGTCCAGCGCAAGCGCGTTGACGTCACGCACCGCAACGCGCTGCGCCTCCTGAAACTGGTCAATTCGCTGCTCGACTTCTCGCGCATCGAAGCCGGGCGGGTGCAGGCCAGCTATGTGCCGGTCGACCTGGCACAGGTGACGCTCGACCTGGCCGGCGTGTTCGAGTCGGCCATGGCCAAGGGCGGCCTGGACTACCGGGTCGAGCTCGACGACCTGGGCCAGGCGGTGTACGTCGACCGCGATATGTGGGAAAAGATCGTCTTCAACCTGCTGTCCAACGCCTTCAAGTTCACCCTGCAGGGCAGCGTCACGGTGACGCTGCGCGAACACGGCGGCATGGCGCGGCTGTCGGTGCAGGACAGCGGCACCGGCATCCCGGAGCATGAACTGCCGCGCATGTTCGAGCGCTTCCACCGCATCGAAGGCGCCCCCGGGCGCACCTATGAAGGCACCGGCATCGGCCTGGCCCTGATCCAGGAGCTGGTGCGCCTGCACGGCGGCAGCATCGCCGTGTCCAGCGTGTATGGCGAAGGCACGCGCTTCGACGTCGACCTGCCGTTCGGCAGCGCCCACCTGCCGC
The DNA here is from genome assembly GCF_031995545.1 of Massilia sp. Lineage (GTDB taxonomy): Bacteria > Pseudomonadota > Gammaproteobacteria > Burkholderiales > Burkholderiaceae_D > Telluria. The sequence continues at coordinate 281,685 of NZ_DAMAGA010000001.1, read as the reverse complement.
AGGAGCGCATCGCGCAGGCGCCGGACGACGGCGCCGCCAGCCAGCGCATGGGCGCCGCCTTTGTGGAGGAAGCGCTGCGCTGGCTGCCCGACGAAGAAACGGTGCGTGCGCCGGCCGCAGCGGCCGACCTGGCGACGACGTCCGATGACGCCGCGGCGCAGCGTCCGCGCATCCTGATTGCCGACGACAACAACGACATGCGCGCCTATCTCAAGTCGCTGCTCGAACCGCACGCCGAGGTGCGCGCCTGCGCCGACGGCGAAGCCGCGTTCGAGGCGCTGCTGAACGACCCGCACGACCTGCTGCTGAGCGACGTGATGATGCCGCGCCTGGACGGCTTCGGCCTGATCGCGCGCATCCGCGCCAGCGAGACGCTGCGCCACCTGCCGGTGATGCTGCTGTCGGCGCGCGCCGGCGAAGAAGCCAAGGTCGAAGGCTTGCAGGCCGGCGCCGACGACTACCTGGTGAAGCCGTTCTCGGCCAACGAACTGCTGGCGCGGGTGCGTACCCAGGTCACGCAAGGGCGCGAGCGGCTGCAGGCGGCGCGCGAAGCGGCCCAGCGCGAAGCCGAAGTGCATGCGCTGATCGATGCCTCGCCGGCGACCCTGTGGACCACCGACAACGACGGGCAGTGCACTTACCTGAGCCAGCGCTGGTACGACTACACCGGCCGCACCCCGGAGCAGGACCTGGGCATGGGTTGGCTGCAGAATGTGCATCCGGAAGACATGGCGCGTTCGGGCGAGATATTCCTGGCGGCGAACGCCGCGCGCCAGCCGTTCTCGCTCGATTACCGGCTGCGCCGCCATGACGGCAGCTACCGCTGGTTCATCGACGCCGGCATGCCGCGCCTGGACGCCAGCGGCGCCCCGGACGGCTACGTCGGCACCGTGATCGACGTCCATGAACGAAAGCTGCTGCAGGAGCGCTTCGAGCGCGTGTCCGAAGCCGGTGACATCGGCGTCTGGTACGCCGACGCGCCGTTCACGGGCTTCCAGCTCAATGCCGAGATGGCGGGCCACTTCGGCCTGGCTGGTGGGCGCGCCACGCCGGTGCAGGCGCCGCTGGCGACCCTGCTCGACGCGGTCGAGCAGGGCGACCGCGTGCGCCTCGAGGACGGCATCGCGCACGCGCTGCGGCACGGCGCGCGGCTCGACATCGAGTTCCGCAGCATCGCCCCGGGCGCGCGCGATGGCCTGGCGCCGCGCTGGCTGCGCGCGATCGGCTGGTGCGGCCTGGACGACAGCGGCCGGCCGGCGCGCTTCGACGGCGTCACGCTCGACATCGACCGCCACAAGCTGGCCGAGCAGGAGCTCAAGCGGCTGGCCAGCGAGCTGACCGAGAAGAACCGGCTGCAAAGCGAATTCCTGTTCACCCTTGCGCACGAGCTGCGCAACCCGCTGGCGCCGATCCGGTCCGGCCTGGAACTGATGCGTATCGGCGCCGCGGCGACCAATGTGCAAGGCATCATGCAGCGCCAGGTCGACCACATGGTGCACCTGGTCGACGACCTGCTCGACATGGCGCGCCTGGCCGAAGGCAAGGTGACGCTGCGCCTGGAGACGGTGATGCTGGACGCGGTGGTGCGCCAGGCGGTGGAGATGTGCGCACCGCAGATCGAAGCCGGGCGCCACGTCTTGACCCTGCGTCTGCCCGAGGCGCCGGTGGCGCTGCAGGCTGACCGCCACCGCCTGGCCCAGATCCTCAGCAACCTGATCAACAACGCCGCCAAGTACACGCCGCAGGGCGGCGCGATCGAGGTCGCGGCCGAGGTCAGGCGCACGGACGGCGGCAGGGAGGAAGTGGCGATCTCGGTATCCGACAATGGCATTGGTATCGCGCCCGACATGCTGCAGACGGTGTTCGACATGTATGCCCAAGTCAAGGATGCGGCCGGCATGGCCCAGGGCGGCCTCGGTGTCGGCCTGAACCTGGTGCAGCGCCTAGTGCAGCTGCACGGCGGCCGGGTGTGCGCCGCCAGCGAAGGGGCCGGGCGTGGCAGCTGCTTCACAGTGTGCCTGCCGTTGCCAGCAGGCGGGGACGCGGCGCCTGAAGCAGTGGTGGCCGCAGAGCAACCGGCTGCTCCCGCCGCGTCCGGATCGCTGCGCATCCTGGTGGTCGACGACAACGTCGACGCCGCCGAGATCCTGCAGGCGCTGCTCGAGATGAATGGCCATGCGGTTATGCTGGCCGCCGACGGCGCCTCGGCGCTGCGCCAGGCCGCGGCCCACCTGCCGCAGGTGGTGTTCCTCGACATCGGCCTGCCCGACATGAGCGGCTACGAAGCGGCGGCCGAGATGCGCCTGATCGACGGCATGGCGCATGCCACCCTGGTGGCGCTGACCGGCTGGGGCGCCGAGCAGGACCGCCAGCGCTCGCGCCGCGCCGGGTTCAATCATCACCTGACCAAGCCGGCCGACTTCGATACCGTCGAGCGTTTGATTGCCGACGTGGCGGCGAAGTAGAGCTCTTCAGCAGAGCACGATGGGTCACACGATGGGGTCAGATCCGAAAGTGAGACACGGGCTCGACGCTGGTGGCGAGATCTTTGCAGCTATCTGGCCATACGTTCGGGTGCTGACCCGTGTTCTTGCTGAGGCCGTGTCCGCTTTTCGGACCTGACCCCGGCTAGGCTTGAGTAATTCCGGATTGCAAACGATTTTCCACAGCTAGCGGCCAAGGCCTGGCAGCTTCAGCAAGTGGAAAGCAGGGCATGTTCAATCACGCGGCTCTACGGAAACTGAATGCAAGCAGGGTCACTCATGGGCGCCAATGAACGGTGGCGACGTGCGAGCGAAGGGAAAGACAAGAGGGGAAATAACGACGACAGGTGGCAGGCCTGGAGGGAAGTGCGGCCCGACGCGATGCGCCGGGCGCGCTGTTTGCCCCCGAACGTGCCTGCAGGCAGGCGGCGTCGGGTGATGCTGGCAACCGATTAGCGGCCGGTGGTGCCGGTGCCGGTGGTGCCGGTGGTGCTTTGCGGGTCGGTGCTCTGGGTGCCGGTGGCGCCTTCTGCAGTGCCGGCGCCGGTGGTGCCGGTGGTGCCGGTGGTGCCCGAAGTGCCGGTGCCGGTGCCGGTCGCGCCGGTGCCCATGTCGCCGGTGGTGCCGGTTGCGCCGGTGTTGGTGCCGCCGGTTGCGCCGCCCATGTCGCTGGTGGTGCCGGTGGTGCCGGTGCCGGTCATGCCGGTGCCGGTGTCACCGGTGGTGCCGGTGGCGCCCGAAGTGCTGCTCGGGGTCGTCGCCGAGGTGTCGGCCGGGACGGTGGTCTCGGTGGTTTCGTTCTTCTTGCAGGCGCCGAGCAGCGAAGCCATGAAGGCGGCGGTCAGCAGGATTTTTGGTGCCTTGGTCAGTGCTTTCATTTTTAACTCCTCGTTTACGTCACGTCTATCTTGTGCCGAAGTCTCCAGGTGAGGCGCTGGAGGGTCAACGGCGCCAGTGCGGTTCCCCGATCGACCTGACTCCAGGCCGGCGGTGGAACTTCCAGGGTACCGACGCAACGCGCGGTCCCGTTTGGTGCATCGATCCAACGGTGCTGATTAGACCGCAACTAAAATCAGCGGTTCGTTAGTTGGCGCACCTCTAACTACTATTTCACGAAAAAACTTAGTGAAATTGCTACATGTAAAGCACGCTGCGCCGGACGCGAACGCCCGGTTATTGCTCCCCCGGCACGGGCCGGATGGTCGTTGCCTCGCCGCCGTCCGGGCCGGCGAGCTGTTCGAGTAGAGCGGGAATCTCCCCCGGGAGTTCCCGCGCCAGGTAACCAAGTGTTCCCATGCGTGCGGCCAGGCGGTCGCCGGCGCGCGCATGCAATGCCACGCCCCAGCACGCGGCCTGGGCCGGCGGTGCGCCGCGCGCAGCCAGGCCGGCGATGATGCCGGCCAGGACGTCGCCCGAGCCGGATGCCGCCAGGCCGACGTTGCCGGCGCCCTGGTGCTGCCACAGCATGCCGTCCGGCGCCGCGATCACGGTGCGGCGGCCCTTGAGCGCCACCACCGCGTTCCACGCCTGCGCCGCCTCCTGCGCCGGGCCGTCGGGCGCATCGACCAGCGTGTCCTTCTCGCGCCCGGTCAGGTGCGCCATCTCGCCGCAGTGCGGGGTCAGGATCACGGGACGCTCGAAGCGCAGCGGCCGGCCTTCGGGCCAGTCGTGCGGCGGATGCAGCAGTGCGTCCATGCCGCAGGCGTCCAGCACCAGGTTGACTTCGGCTTCGTAGATGCCCGGCAGCAGCGCATGCACCAGGCGCGCGGTGGAGGCCGGGTCGCGCATGCCGGGACCGACCAGCATGGCGTTGACGCGGTCGGTGAGCGGATCGAGCGCGGACAGCGCATCGAGCTTGAAGCCGTCGGTTTCATGTTCTTCGAGGCCGATCACGCGCGCTTCGGGAATCGCCATCGCCACCAGCTGCGCCACGCTGGCGCCGGTGGCGATCGTCAGCTTGCCGGCGCCAGCGCGCATGGCGGCGGTGGCGGCCAGGATCACGGCGCCCGGCATCTCGCGCGAGCCGCCCAGGATCAGGACGTGGCCGCGCAATTCCTTGTCGCCGCCGGCGTTCGGTTGCGGCAGCGGCCAGCCGGCCAGGAACGCGGCGTCGATATCGTGCAGGCCGGCGGACATGCCGTCTTGCACGCGGGATTGCACCTGAGCGGTGCGCTGGTTGGCATCCATGGATGGTGGGCCTCAGGCGTTGGGCGCGACGGGCAGGTCCTTGGCGGCGGTGACCGGGGTGCCGCTCGCTTCCAGCGGCGCCACGAAGTTGACCAGGCGCAGCGCCAGGTCGCCGTGCTTGCCCAGGTCGGGATCGTATTCGTAGGACGTGACCGAGCAGTTCGGCACGTCGCCGGCGCGGTCGAAATCGAGGATCTGGGCTTCGGTCAGGTGCTCAAACAGGTAGCGGAAGCAATTGACGGTGACCTGATGCGCCACGATCAGCACGCGCTCGTGGCAGAACTCGCGCTCGAGCGTGTCCATCACGCTGCGCAGGCGCAGGATGACGTCGCACCAGCTCTCGCCGCCGGGTGGGCGGAAGTAGAACTTGCCCACGTGGTGGCGCTGTTCGTACAGGTCGGGGAACAGATGCGCGATGCCGTGCGTGGTGAGGCGGTCGAGCACACCGAATTCCTTTTCGCGCAGGCGCTCGTCGACCCGCACCGTGAGCTGCTCGCGGTCGAGCTGCCGCATCAGGATGTTGGCGGTCTCGGCAGCGCGGACGTAGGGCGAGTGCAGCACCACGGTCGGGCGCTGCTCGGGGGACAGGGCGGCGAACCAGGCGCCGAGCGCCTCGGACTGGCGCATGCCGAGCTCGGACAGCGGCACGTCGACGTCGCGTTCGGCGATATCGATGCGGTGACCGTTGGCGGCCTCCGCCAGGTCGCGCGCGACATTGCCCGCGCTTTGCCCATGCCGGACCACCCAGATTTCATGCGGCCACTTCTGTTCCGTTGTCATCGCCGAGTTTGTCAAATTTGTTAACTTGGCGACATCATAGACGGATTTGCCACAGCGTCAGCGCACGATTGCAGCTCGGCGCTAATGCCCGCTGCTGCCCGCTGGCGCCGTCGCAAACGGCTTACGGCATGCTTTATACCGCCTGTTCTTCGCTGTCCAGATTGACTTCGGCATCGCTGTCGAACACGCGCATATCGGTCTCGCCCAGCACCCGGCTGGTGACCGAACCGGCGGCGATCGAGCCGCTCACATTCAGTGCGGTGCGGCCCATGTCGATCAGCGGTTCGACCGAGATCAAGAGGCCGGCCAGCGCCACCGGCAAGTCCAGCGCCGACAGCACGATCAGCGCCGCGAAGGTGGCGCCGCCGCCCACGCCGGCCACGCCGATCGAGCCGAAGGCGACGATCGCCAACAGGGGCAACAGGAAACTGGCCGTGAACGGATCGATGCCGACCGTGGGCGCGATCATCACCGCCAGCATGGCCGGGTAGATACCGGCGCAGCCGTTCTGGCCGATGGTGGCGCCGAACGAGGCGGCGAAGTTGGCGATGCCTTCCGGCGTGCCCAGGCGCGAGGTTTGCGTCGCCACGCTCATCGGGATCGAGCCGGCGCTGGTGCGCGAGGTGAAGGCGAAGGCCAGCACCGGGAAGATCTTCTTCACGTAGCGCCATGGATTCAGGCCGGCGCCGCTGACCATCGCCAGGTGCACGCAGAACATCAGGGCCAGCGCGCAGTACGAAGCCACCACAAAGCTCAGCAGCGACAGGATGTCGTGGATGCTCGAACCGGCCACCACCTTGGCCATCAGCGCGAACACGCCGAACGGGGTCAGGCGCAGCACCAGGGTCACCATGCGCATCACGATCACGTGCGCCACGTGCACGAAGCTGCTGAACTGCTGGAACACGTCCGGCTTCTTGGCGGCGATGCCGACCGCCGAAATGCCGATGAAGATCGCGAACACCACCACCGCGATGGTCGAGGTCTTGCGCGCGCCGGTCATGTCGAGGAAGGGGTTGGCCGGGATGAACGAGAGCAGCATCGACGGCAGCGTGATTTCCTGCGCCGTCGCCTGGTTGCCCTGCAGGTAGACGCCGCGCGCCGCTTCGGCCGCGTCCGGCACCAGGCCGACCGCGGACAGGCCGAACAGCTTGGCCATGGCGATGCCGATCGTGGCCGCGACGATGGTGGTGGCGATCAGGATGCCGATGGTCAGGGTGCTGATCTTGCCGAGCGAGGCGGCGTCGCGCAGTTTGAGGATGGCCTGCACGATCGAGACCATGATCAGGGGGATCACGATCATCTGCAGCAGCTTGACGTAGCCGCTGCCGACCACGTCCAGCCAGGCGTTGGTGGCCGCGACTTCGGGCGAGGTGGCGCCGTACATTGCCTGCAGGCCGGCGCCCAGCACCACGCCCAGGCCGAGGCCGGCGAACACGCGCTTGGTGAACGACATGTGGCTGGCCTGCATGCGGTACAGCAGGATGCAGACGGCCAGCGCGATGGCCAGATTAACGATTACGGGAAAGGTCATAGGGTCTGTGGTGGCGGCAGGGCCTTGGCAGCATTGCGACACACTATTGGGCAAACAAGGGATCACGCCATTCTATAGGCAATGTGACATTGCCGCTGAGCCATCATTAGATTTTAAAGTTGTCTAGATATATTGTTGGCTTCATAAAAAGCTGTTGCTTCACGGCGACGGAATGGCCGGATAGCGCAAAGGGCTTGTCCAATATTTCCCACACAGCGAGTATTGTTTCTATAATCCAATAAAACCTCCTTCATTACTTCGGCCTTCGGCCAGCGGACCATGTTCAAACACCTCAGCATCAAGTCACGCCTCGTCTTCGTCATCGCCTTCCTCGCCGTCGAACTGGTCGCCGGCGCGGTCATCGGCATCTACAACCTCGGTGTCGCCAACGCCGAACTCAAGCAAATGTACGACCACCGCCTGGTGGGCCTGAACCAGGTGGGCCAGGTGACCCAGCTGATCACGGCCAACCAGCTGGCCGTGGCCAAGGCGGTGAGCTTGGAAGATGCGGGCCAGCGCGGTGCCGCGATGATGGCGATCGACACCAATATCGCGGCCATCGACAAGCTGTGGGCCGACTACAAGGCGATGGACCTGAACGACAACGAGCGCGCGCTGGTGGAACAGTTCACCGCCGCCCGCAAGGCCTTCCTCGATCAGGGCCTGGCGCCGGCCGTGGCCGCGATCCGCGCCAACGACAATGCCGCCGCGGTGGTGCTGCTGAACGGTCCGATGACGCGCCTGTATGCGCCGCTCAACGACCTGGGCGGTAAGCTGATCAAGGAGCAGCAGGACGCCGCGCTGCAGGAATACCAGCATTCGCAGTCCACCTTCGAGACCGTGCGCGCGGTGTGCCTGGCCGGCCTGGTGTTCGGCCTGGCGATGGCGGCCTTCGTGGGCTGGGTGCTGGTGCGCGCCATCGTGCGTCCGCTGGAAAAAGCCGTGGCAGTGGCCGGCGCCGTGGCCAAGGGCGACCTGACCCAGACCATCGACGTCACCTCGCACGACGAGACCGGCCGCCTGCTGCAGGCGCTGAAGGACATGAACGATTCGCTGGTGCGCATCGTCAGCCAGGTGCGGACCGGCACCGACAACATCGCCACCGCCTCGAGCGAAATCGCGGCCGGCAACCTCGACCTGTCGTCGCGCACCGAGCAGCAGGCCGGCTCGCTGGAAGAAACCGCGTCGTCGATGGAAGAACTGACCTCGACCGTCAAGCAGAACGCGGACAACGCACGCCAGGCCAACGCCCTGGCCACCTCGGCTTCGGAAGTGGCGGGCAAGGGCGGCGACGTGGTGGCGCAGGTGGTGCAGACCATGGGCGCGATCAACGCCTCGGCCACCCGCATCGTGGACATCATCGGCGTGATCGACGGCATCGCCTTCCAGACCAACATCCTGGCGCTGAATGCGGCGGTGGAAGCGGCCCGTGCGGGCGAGCAGGGTCGCGGCTTCGCGGTGGTGGCCGGCGAAGTGCGCAGCCTGGCACAGCGTTCGGCGGCGGCAGCGAAAGAGATCAAGCTCCTGATCGACGACTCGGTCGAGAAGGTGCACCACGGCTCGGAACTGGTGGACCGCGCCGGTTCGACCATGGCCGAGATCGTGCAAAGCGTGAACCGCGTGACCGATATCATGGCCGAGATCACCGCCGCCAGCCAGGAACAGACCGCCGGCATCGAGCAGATCAACGGCGCGGTGGCGCAGATGGACCAGGTGACGCAGCAGAATGCGGCGCTGGTGGAAGAGGCGTCGGCAGCAGCGGCCTCGCTGCAGGACGAGGCGTCGGCGCTGGCGCATACGGTTGGCGCGTTCAAGCTGAATGTGGCGGTTGGCGCGCGGGCGGCGGTTGCCGCGCCGCGTGTGACGACCACGCTGCCGGCGATGGTGGCCAAGGCGCCTGTGAAGGCGGCTGCGGCCGAGCCGGTCAAGCCGGCGGCGCAGCCGAAGGCGGAGAGTGCGCCGGCGGCAGCGAAGTCGAAGAAGGCCGAGACGGCCGATGTGGGCGAGGGCTGGGAAGAGTTCTGATCGATCGAGCAGCCATTTGCCCGACCAAATTAGTTAGCTTTTGAACGTCATCCCCGCGCAGGCGGGGACGCAAGTCCGTTCATTCCTCAAGTGCACGCAGGCTGGCACGATACTGTGCCACATCGCCCGCCACCGCATGGTAGCCCGCCTGGTGCATCCGACGCCGTGGCAGTGACGTAATCGGGTGGCGGGTTGGCCAGGTCATGGCCGGAATAGCTTATTCGAAAGCGATCAGCAGCGCGGTCAGGCCGATGCACAGGCCGGCGACCACGCCGATGCGCTGGCGCAGGCGGCGACCATTGGCCACGATGTGCTTGGCAATGCTGCGGCGTGGCGCACGCGGATTGCTGCGGTCGAGCGCGGTGGCGGCGTGGATCGAGGAGTGGTGGCGCTGGGTATGTTCGGTGTTCATGATGGATTCTCCGTGCCGTCTCCGCCGGAGACTGGCTAAAAATGATATAGAAATGACTGGGGTAGAGCGGGCAAGCGAGCGGTTGGTTCGCTCAGCTGCACAATTCGTGTCGTGTGTCGCTGGCATGGCGCCGGCAACAGGCAAGCGCAGCCATGGCAAACGGCGGGCATTGGTAGTGCAAACGGTGAATACGTGACATGCGGGCGCCAGTTCGAGCTTCGACATCGAAGATCCGCGACTACAGCAGGCCGGGGGCGGCGGCTGTGTCCGGTGCATTATTTATTTTACATCTACACCAGCCCTGAACAAGGCGCGCACGATTGCCGTAATGCGAGTTTATCCAAGGCAACACATTTATCGTAGCACGCCGTTAGGCTGGCGATAACGAATTTTCTCGCATAAGCGAGAGACAAATGGTTGTAAAGGCGCGAAACGCTGGAGAAGTGTTACGAAGAGGGCAGCGGAAAACAAAAAAGGCACCATGATTTCTCATGATGCCTTCATTGCTACAACAAATTCTTGGTAGGCCGTGCGGGATTCGAACCTGCGACCAACGGATTAAAAGTCCGCTGCTCTACCAGCTGAGCTAACGACCCGAAGAAGCAAGATTATAGGGTGCGACCGCACCCTTGTCAATTGTCACGCCGATCCAGCGCAACGCGACGATGGTTTACTTCAGCGACGCCAACCGGTCGCGCGCAGTCTGCGCTGCGCTCGAGCTCGGATACTTGGACACCAGCTGCTGCAGCGCCTTCTTGGCGTTCTTGTTGTCCTTCAGCAGGGCGTAGCTGCTGGCGATGTTCAGCATCGCGTCCGGCGCCTTGGCGCTGGAGTTATAGGTGCTGGTGACCACTTCCTGGGCCGCGATGGCCTTCTTGTAGTCGCCCAGCGCGTAATAGGTGTTGCCCAGCCAGTATTGCGCATTCGAGGCGTAGGCCGAATCCGGGTAGCGGCGCACGAATTCCTGCAGCGCGCCGGCGGCGCCCTTGTAGTCGCCCGACTGGAACAGGGCGGTGGCGGCCTCATAGGCGGTCTTTTCGGTCGGCAGCACGGCGGCGGTCTGGCCGTCGATGGTTTCCTGCTGCGGCTCGACCTTCTTCAGGCGCGCGTCGAGGTCAGCGTACAGCTGCTTCTGGCTGTTCTGCGCCTTGGCCACTTCGTTGGCCAGCACCTCGATCTGGCCGCGCAGGCGCGCCAGTTCCTGCATGGTCTGCTCGTGCTGGTTCAGCATGTCGATGGTGACCGACTTGTCCGCCTTGGCGTCGACGCGTCCGTTCAGGTCGCGGGCGATGTTGTCGACCTTCGTGCGCAGATCGAGAATCGCGCGGCGCGCTTCCTCATCGTCGAGCAGGCCGGCCGATGCCTGCAGCGGCATCCAGGCCGCCAGGAACAGGCAGGCGAGGCGGGACGGGGACAGTTTGATCATGGTTGCTCTTTCGTTACTAAACCGTTGCAGAGATAAAAAACAGGGCGGGTAGCAGTCTGCACTGCGTCCCGCCCCGTGTCAATCGGCCGAATCGGCCGATTGGTGTCAGCAATGGATTACTGATAGACGATGTCGGCGCGGCGGTTTTCTGCCCAGGCAGCTTCGTCGCTACCGGTTGCCTTCGGCTTTTCTTCGCCCAGCGAGACGGCTTCCATCTGGCCTTCCGACACGCCCAGCGACGCCATCGAGCGACGGACGGCTTCGGCACGCTTCTGGCCCAGGGCCAGGTTGTACTCGGTGCCGCCGCGTTCGTCGGTGTTGCCCTGGATCAGGACTTTACGCGAGGTGTTCTTGGTCAGGTAACCCGAGTGGTTCTGCACCACTGGCTGGCCGTCGGCGCGGACCACGAAGCTGTCGTAGTCGAAGTAGACGCTACGGTTGGCCAGCACGCCTTTTGGATCGTTCAGCGGATCGACGCTGCCGGTTTCGACCGGACGGATGTCACGGGTGTCGGCCGGTGCGGCGGCTGCCGGTTCAGGCGACTTTTCGACGACTGGGGTCTCGTTCAGCTTGGTCGGCGACGAGCAAGCGGCGAGCAGGGTTGCTGCGGAAGCGATGAAAGCGACACTCTTGAAGTTGCGCATGGATTTTCTCCTGTTCTGGTTAAGGTTTTACTTCTTACTTCATGAAGGGACCCCAGCTGGGCTCCCGAATGTTTCCCGCTTTGGTCGTCAAGCGTTGCTTGACGCGTCCATCTACAGATACCACTGCAAGCGAGACACGCCCGCCGCCCTTGGTCGCATACATGATGTACTTGCCGTTAGGCGAAAAACTCGGTTCGGTGGCCCCATCGGCCAGGCGAAGTTCCTGGCCGCTCGCCAGGTCCATCGCGTATAAGGAGAAAGCGCCGCCGCGCTGCGAAATCCAGGCCAGCGTCTTGCCGTCGGATGACACGCGCGGGCTGATGTTGTAGTTGCCGTTGAACGTCACGCGGGTGGCATTGCCGCCCGAAGCGCTCATCTTGTAGATCTGCGGGCCGCCGCTGCGGTCGCTGGTGAAGTAAATGGTCTTGCCGTCGCTTGAAAACTGCGGCTCGGTGTCGATCGCCGGGCTGTTGGTCAGGCGGCGGTGGCCGCTGCCGTCCGAGCGCACCGAGTAGATCTCGGTATTGCCGTCCTTCGACAGGGCCACGGCCAGGGTGCTGCCGTCAGGCGACCACGACGGGGCCGAGTTGTTGCCCTTTTCGTTCGAGATCACGTTGCGGCGACCGGTCATCAGGTCTTGCAGGTAGACCACCGGCTTGCGGTTTTCCATCGAGACGTAGGCGACCTTGCTGCCGTCCGGCGACCAGGATGGCGAGATGATCGGTTCCTTGCCCTGGGTGGCGATGATTTCGTTTTCGCCGTCGGCGTCGGCCACGGCCAGTGCGTAGCGGTTGGCGGCGCGGTCTTCTTTCACGTAGGCGATGCGGGTCGAGAAGATGCCGCGGATGCCGGTCAGCTTTTCGTAGACGTCGTCGGCGATGCGGTGTGCCTGCAGACGGGTGTAGCGCGGCTGCACTTCGCCGCCGAGCTGCGAGATCTCGCCGCCCTTGACGGTGTCCATCAGTTTATAACGCACGGCGAAACGGCCGTCCGGTTGGCGCGCCACGCTGCCGATCACCAGCGCATCGGCGCCGCTCGACTTGAAGGCGGCAAGGTTGATGGCGCCGGCGTCGCGGTCGCTGATCGCCTGGCCGGCATCGATCACCTTGAACACGCCGCTGCGCTGCAGGTCGGCGCGGATGATTTCCGACACCTTGTCCGGTGCCACCGATTCGTCGGCGAAGGCCGCGACCGCGACCGGGATCTGGCTGCTGCCGACACCGGCGATTTCGATCTGGAGCTGTGCATTGGCTGCCGTTCCCATGGCCAGGGAAACACTGAACAGCAAGAGATGGAGTTTTTTCATGGTTCTAGTCTGTCTAAATTAATTCACAGGAATCAATCGTAGTCTTTCATCGAGAAATTCACGTCAAGCGTTCGTTCCACCGTACCGTCCTTCTTCTTGGGCAGTGGCGATGCTTTCTTGATACCATTTTCCACTGCTCTGTCAAATTCCGGCACACCGCTGGACTTCACCAGGCGCACCGACATGATTTCGCCGGTCGGCAACTGCTCTACGCGGAATACCGCCTTCGGATTGCCCGGCACGTCGGTGTTGCCCGGATACGCGGTATTGCTCTTGATCGCGGCCGTGATCGCGGCGATGTAGCCGCCGTCGGATTTCGGTCCGGTCGATTTGGCGGCGGTGCCGCTGCTGCCCATGGCGCCGGCCATGCGTTTCAGTTCGTCCTGGCGGAATTTCTCCAGCTTGGCGGCTTCGGCTGCGGCTGCTTTTGCCTTGGCGGCGTCGGCCTTTTTCTTCTCGGCGGCGGCGAGCTTGTCGGCTTCCTTCTTCTCGGCTTCCTTCTTCTTCGCCTCGGCCAGCTTCTCGGCTTCTTTCTTCTTGGCGTCTTCGGCCTTTTTGTCCGCCAGTTCCTTCTGCTTGCGTTCGGCTTCGTCGCGCTTTTTCTGCTCGGCCAGCTCGCGCTTGCGCTCTTCCTCGCGCTCGCGTTTCTCGGCCTCGCGCTTCTCTGCGAGTTTCTTGGCTTCCTCTTCCTTGCGCTGCTTTTCGCGCTGCAGGGCGATGTCCGGCGGCGTCGGTGCAGGACGCTCTACCTCGGGCTCCGGCGCCGGTGGCGGGGGAGGAGGCGGAGCAGGCGCCGGTTCAGGTTCCGGCTCGGGCTCAGGCGCCGGCTCCGGCGGCAATTCCGGCGCGGCGGCGCTCTGCACCGACATGTCCCATACTTCGGCCTCGACCGCGACCGGAGTCTTGGTCTGCCAGCTGATGCCGATCCACAGGAAGCCCAGCAGAACGGCGTGCACGGCTACTGCCAGCAGGAAAGCTGGCAGGCGGCTCGGTTCGGGCGGCACACGGTAGGGCGCGCCGGCAGGGGCTTGCTTCATGGCTGACATTGCTGGGTTTGCAGGATGGTCTCGTGGATCACTTGGTGGCCAGGCCGACGCGGTTGATGCCCATCTTCTTGGCTTCCGAAATCAGGAGGATCACGTCTTCGTACTTGCTGTCGCGGTCGCCCGCGATCAGGACCGGATACTCCGGATTCTCGTCGTGCAGGGCCTGCAGGCGCTGCAGCAGGGCCGAGCGATCGGCCACGTCGTCCATGCCGGTGCGGTTCTTGCCGTGCACGCCGATCGACAGGCGGTTCTCGGGCTGGACCGAAATCTGGATGTAGCTGTCCGGCGGCAGCGCGGACTTTTCGGCGCGCGGCAGGTTGACCACGCTCGGCGCTTCATTGGCCGGCACCGCCATGAAGATGATGAGCAGCACCAGCATCACGTCGATGTAAGGCACGACGTTGATCTCGGACTTGAACTTGCGGCGGCGTCCGCCGCGCATGCTGCTGGAAAAGGCCATGCCGGTCTCCCTTGTCGTTCCGGATCAGCGCGACTGGCGCTGCAGGATGTTCGAGAATTCTTCGACGAAGCTCTCGAAGCGGTTGGCCAGGCGGTCGATGTCGTGGGTGAAGCGGTTGTAGGCGACCACGGCAGGGATTGCGGCGAACAGGCCGATCGCGGTGGCGATCAGCGCTTCGGCGATGCCGGGTGCGACGATCGCCAGCGTGGCTTGCTCGACGCTGGCCAGGCCGCGGAAGGCGTTCATGATGCCCCACACGGTGCCCAGCAGGCCGATGTACGGCGAAACCGAGCCGACCGAGGCCAGGAAGTTCAGGTGGGTGTCGAGGGCGTCCAGTTCGCGCTGGAACGAAGCGCGCATTGCGCGACGGGCGCCGTCCAGCACCGAGTTCATGTCGAGCGCGTCGCGTGAAGCCTGCTTGCCCTTGATGAATTCACCCATGCCGGCTTCGAAGATGCGGGCCAGAGCGCCGCTCTGGTCGCGCTGGCTGCTGGCGCTCTGATGCAGCGTGTGCAGGTTGCCGCCGGCCCAGAAGCTGCGCTCGAACTGCTCGGTCTGCGCGCGCGCGGCGCGGATCGCGAACACCTTGCGGAAGATGTAGGTCCAGCTCACGATCGACAGCAGCAGCAGCAAGGCCATGATCAGCTGCACGAGCACGTGGGCATTGCTGATCAGGGAGATAAACGAAAGGTCTTGGGTCGCGGTCATCGTGATGGACGGTGAGGTTGGCAGTAAGTGGTTGCGTAAACTTAAGATTGCTCAGGCGGCACGCATTTTAGCAGCGACATGCTCGGGCAGGGAACGGGGACGCATGGTGGCGACGTCGACGCAGCCGACCTTGACGCTGGCACTGTTGAGCAGCGTGTCGCCGCGCCAGGCTTCCTGGGCGAACTGGACCGATGCACGGCCGAGCTTGTCGACGCGGGTGCGGATGGTCAGCTCGTCGTCAAGGCGGGCGGCGCCGTGATAATCCAGGGTGACATTCTTGACGACGAAGGCAGCGCCTTCGCCGTCGAGCAGGGCTTGCTGCTGCACACCCAGTGCGCGCAGCCATTCGGTGCGGGCACGCTCGAAAAACTTCAGGTAATTCGCATAGAAAACAATGCCGCCGGCGTCGGTATCCTCGTAATACACCCTGACTGGCCAGTTGAAAACGGAAGGCATGTTTGCTGCTTTTAAGTGAAAACGGGAAACATTCTACGCGAATTCGCCTGCGTATATGTACGCTGACGAACACTAATGATGCAAATTTCTACACAGATGGTGCATAAAGACATGCTGATCCATTGTAGTAGACGTGAAATGCTGTCAAAACGCCAATCACTGTAACACTTTCTCACAAATGGGTGGCGTTGCCGCTAGGTATGTGGGACATGTTTCGTGGAAACAGACTAAACGATCACGACGTAGGCTTGGCGGGTTCCCCGCCGACGCGTTCAATCACACGTTGTGTGTGCGAACCGCGTGATTTGAACGCGTCGGCAGCGAAGCTGCCAACCCTATGTTGAGGCGATTGATCAGGATGCGCGCTTGATACTGAATGGCGAGAAGCCCTGGCACGTCGGCATCAGCTCGATGCTGTTGACGTTGACATGCGGCGGCAGGCTGGCGATCCAGAACGCGGTGTCGGCGATGTCCTTGGCGGTGAGTGGGGTGGTGCCTTCATACACCTTGGCCGCGGCCGCGTCGTCACCTTTCAGGCGCACGTTCGAGAACTCGGTGCCGCCGCACAGGCCCGGCGCGATATTGGTGGCGCGCACGCCGGTGCCGATCAGGTCGGCGCGCAGATTGAGCGTGAACTGTTCGACGAAGGCCTTGGTGGCGCCGTATACATTGCCGCCCGGGTAAGGGTAGTGGCCGGCAACCGAGCCGATATTGATCACCAGGCCGCTGCCGCGCTTGACCATCTCTGGCAGCACGGCGTGGGTCATGCTGACCAGGCCCTGGCAGTTGGTGGCGATCATGGTGTGCCAGTCGGCCAGCGGCACTTGTTGTGCCGGCAGCGTGTTCAGGGCCAGGCCGGCGTTATTGATCAGCACGTCGATCGGGCGCCACTCCGGCGGCAGGCCGGCCAGGGCGGCGTCGATCGAGGCCTGGCTGGTGACGTCCAGCGTGACTGCCAGCGCGGACTCGCCCAATTCCTGCGCCAGGCCTTCGAGGCGGTCGGTGCGGCGCGCGGCCAGGATGACGCGGTGGCCGTTGGCGGCGAAGGTGCGCGCCATTTCGGCGCCGAAGCCGGCCGAGGCGCCGGTGATGAAAACGATCATGAAGCTATCCTTGATGGTGCGGTTGGGTTACGAAACTGCGTCGACTTTGCGTAGCGTTGAAACTGAGGCTGACACTGAGGCCGAAACGGAAAATTGTAGCCGAAACGATCACGGTCCCGCTGGCGCCCCGCCGCGACCCCGCTGGCGGGTGCCGGCCTGGTGCGGTGTCAGCAGTTTCCTTGCCCTAAAATGGGGACTTCGTTACAATCTGGCGTCCCTAAGTCTCACGTGACTGGCGAAACACCGTGCGCGCTTTCTGAACGATGGCGGCGCGGTTGAAGGTGGACACCCACCGGGGAACGTGAGATGCCATTACGCCGTTCGCCTGGGCAGCCATCAACCGGTTTGCGTTGACTCGCGTTGGATCGCGCTTGCCCGCGGTCGCCTCCTGGCGACTGTCCGCCGAGCGCTCCGCGCATGATTCGAACCCGTTGCCTGGATTTCATTCGATTGGAGTTTTACATGTTTGCAAAAGACCATACGCTCGCCAATGTCGACCCGGAACTGTGGAGTGCCATCCAGAAGGAAAACGTTCGCCAGCAGGATCACATCGAGCTGATCGCGTCTGAAAACTACACCTCGCCGGCCGTGATGCAGGCGCAGGGTTCGCAGCTGACCAACAAGTACGCCGAAGGCTATCCAGGCAAGCGCTACTACGGCGGCTGCGAATACGTCGACATCGCCGAGCAGCTGGCGATCGACCGCGTCAAACAACTGTTCGGCGCCGAAGCCGCCAACGTCCAGCCGAACTCGGGCTCGCAAGCCAACCAGGGCGTGTTCTTCGCCATGCTCAAACCAGGCGACACCATCATGGGCATGTCGCTGGCCGAAGGCGGCCACCTGACCCACGGCATGGCACTGAACATGTCGGGCAAATGGTTCAACGTCGTCTCGTACGGCCTGACCGCCGAAGAAGACATCGACTACGACGCGCTGGAAAAGCAGGCGCACGAGCACAAGCCTAAGATGATCATCGCCGGCGCATCGGCATTCGCCCTGCGCATCGACTTCGAGCGCATCGCCAGGGTCGCCAAGGATGTCGGCGCCTGGTTCATGGTCGATATGGCCCACTACGCCGGCCTGATCGCCGCAGGCGAATACCCGAACCCGGTGCCGTTCGCCGACTTCGTCACCTCGACCACCCACAAATCGCTGCGCGGCCCGCGCGGCGGCATCATCCTCATGAAGGCCGAGCACGAAAAGGCCATCAATTCGGCGATCTTCCCTGGCATCCAGGGCGGTCCGCTGATGCACGTGATCGCCGGCAAGGCCGTCGCCTTCAAGGAAGCGCTGTCGCCGGAGTTCAAGACGTACCAGAAGCAGGTCGTCAAGAACGCCAAGGCACTGGCCGAGACCCTGATTGCACGTGGTCTGCGCATCGTCTCGGGCCGTACCGAATCGCACGTGATGCTGGTCGACCTGCGCTCGAAAAACCTGACCGGCAAGGAAGCGGAAGCGATCCTGGGCCAGGCGCACATGACCTGCAACAAGAACGGCATCCCGAACGACCCACAGAAGCCGTTCGTGACCTCGGGCATCCGCCTGGGTAGCCCGGCCTTCACCACCCGTGGCTTCAAGGAAGAAGACGCGGTCAAGGTCGGCCACCTGATCGCCGACGTGCTGGACAATCCACACGATGCAGCGACCATCGAACGCGTCAAGGCTGAAGTCAAGGTCCTGACCGACAAGTATCCGGTCTACGCGGCTTGATGTCCCGGGCCGGTTCGCCGGCCCATTGTTTTTAGTTCCAACCGCCCGGCGCCATGAAATGTCCCTTCTGTCAGTGTGAAGAAACCCAGGTCCTCGATACCCGCGTATCCGAGGAAGGGGACGCCATCCGGCGCCGGCGCCGTTGCGGCAAGTGCGACAAGCGTTTCACGACGTACGAGCGCATCGAACTGTCGATGCCGATCATCGTCAAGAAGAACGGCAGCCGTACCGAATTCGCGTCTTCCAAATTGCGCGGCAGCCTGATGCTGGCGTTGAGGAAGCGGCCCGTTGCGGCCGAGGCGATCGACCGCGCGGTGGCGTCGATCGAAGAGAAGCTGCTTACCAGCGGCCGCCGCGAAGTCGAGTCCGGCTACGTGGGCGAGCTGGTGATGGCCGAGCTCAAGCGGCTGGACAAGATCGCGTACATCCGCTTCGCATCGGTCTACAAGAATTTCGAAGACCTGGACGAGTTCCAGAAAGCGCTGGCCGAAGTCGGGCATCAGCGACAGTCAGGCGAGTAATTTGCTCCAGTGAGCCGGCCGTTCGACACGGCCAATCGGCTCGACCATTTTCCCCTTCAGCAGTTCCCGTTTCCTGCTTGCGCACGCTTGCGCCGACGCACGGAGGCATGACACCCGCCTGATAACTTCACAGCTCGCCGCAGGGCGGCGCATTGTCATCGTTATCGGGAGAGGCGTGTGCGGATGCATCGACATGGCGGTTTCACGCTCATCGAAGTGCTGGTGGCGCTGTTCGTGCTCGCGGTCGGCGTTGTGGGTGCCGGTGCGGCGCAGCTGGCGGCTCAGCGTACGCGCCAGCATGCAGCGCTGGCGTCGGAGGCGGCCCAGCTCGCGGCGTCAATAGCGGCGCGCATGCAGGCCAATGCGTCGGTCAGCACGCTGCCGGCAGGTGGCAATCCCTACATTGGATTCGACTATGCCGCGGACGGGGCGGGACCTCCTGCGGGCGGCACTTCCTGCTTCGGCGCCGGTGCGTGCGATCCACAGGGACTGGCAGCGTTCGATCTACATGAAACGCGGTTGGCGGTGCTCGGCCGCTTTCCCGGTGGGCGCATCGCTGTGTGCCGCGATGGCGCGCCATGGGATGCAGCCGGCCAGCGCTATCGCTGGGAATGCAGCGACGATCCGCAAGCGCCGGTGGCGATCAAGATCGGCTGGCATGGTGGCGGTGACGGTCCGGCCTTCGTGTCGATGGTGGCGCGATGAAGCCTCGTGTTCTCGGTGTGGGTTCGAGGCAGCGCGGCCTGACTGTCATCGAGCTGATGGTGGCGATAGCGCTCGGGCTGATGGTGTTGCTGGCCACCGGTTCGCTCCTGATCAGCAGCACCCGCGCACATGCGGCGCTGGTCGAGGCATCCGAAATGGACGACAGCGGTCGCTACGCCATGGACGCGCTGGCACGTGCGGTGCGCATGGCGGCGCACGTTGACTGGGAACGCCATCCCGAACCCGATCCGGAAGCGCCGGCGCGCATCGCCGGCTTCGACGCGACATCGTTGTCGCGCACCGACCCCGGCATCGACATGCTGTTGCCGGATGCCGCCAACGGCAGTGACGTGCTGGCGCTGCGCTTTCCCGGTAGCGGCAATGCACCCGACGGCGACGGCGCCACGCTCGACTGTGCCGGCTTTCCGGTCAACCGGGACGAGGAAGGCTGGAGCATTTTCTATGTCGCGCGCAATGCGCAAGGTGCGGTCGAATTGCGTTGCAAGTACCGCGGCCACACCAACTGGTCGTCGGATGCGGTGGCCGGCGGCGTGGATAGCTTCCAGGTGCTGTACGGACTCGACACCGACGATGACGGCACGCCGAACCGGTATGTGAACGCAAGCGCGCTGCAGGCGCTCGACGCCGGCTTGCTGTTGAGCGGTGCCACGCCGGACGAGCGCGCGGCCGAGCTACGCAGGCGGACGCACTGGAAGCGGGTGGCGACGGTGCGGGTCGCACTGCTGCTGCATGGTCCGAAGGCGGAGGTAGGGCTTGGCCGGAACATCGTGCATGACCTGTTCGGGTCGGACTACGGCGCGGCGTTTTCGAATGCCGATCATGGCACGCGCCTGACCGAAATGGAACTTGCGGGAAGGGCCAGGTACGTCCGCATGCGCAAGGTGTACGAGGTCACTGTTGCGCTGCCGGCGATGTTGCCGCCGCCGGCGCCCCCTGGCACGCCGGAAGTGCCGGAGCCCTCGGAACCGGGGGAGCCTGCGGATCCGCCGGCGACATCGGAACGACCTCAACAACCGCAGCCGCGAGTTCAACCGCTGCGCGTTCCCCGCGAAACGCCGTGGCGGACATCCCCGGAAGCATCGTCGAAATCGATGCTCGCAACACGATGAGGTCATCCATGCGACAACGATTCTTCACGCGATGGCGCAGGCGCGAGCGCGGCGCCGCGCTGTTGACAGCGCTGATCCTGATGCTGGCCGTCTTGATGACCGGCATCGCATCGACCCGCAGCGCACTGCAGAACGCGCGCGCGGCCGAGTACGAGCGCGACCGCGTGCTGGCGGTCCAGATGGCCGACGCCGCCTTGACCGATGCCGAGCGCGATATCGAGGGTGGTAATGCGCCCGGATCGGCGCGCGCAGCGGCTTTCGCAGGGGGCCAGCCGGGTGCGTTCGACAACGGATGCCGTGGCGGCACACCGTACAACGGTCTGTGCGCGCACGATCCCGATCCGCAGCATCAGATGTCGATCCTGGCCGAAGACGAAGGCCCGGCAGTGGTATTCGGCACGTTCACCGGCAACGTCATGCCGGAGGGCGAGGCCGGCTTGCCGTCGGAAGCGCCGCGTTACCTGATTGAATTGATGCCGGCCGGCGCCGACGGTCATCTGTACCGGATTACCACGCGTGGCGCCGGCACTATGCCGCACACCCATGCAGCACTGCAGGCCTACTACCTCAAGCCGCCCGATGGCACCCCCGGCCGGCGCATCGGATGGCGCGAACTGGGCAACTGGAGCGAACTGTATGCATCCGAGTGAAAGGAGGGCAGGGGCAATGCGGCGACGTCGCGCCGGATTCACGCTGATTGAAATGCTGATGGTGCTGGCGGTGCTCGGCATCCTGGCTGCGGTGGCGTATCCATCGTACCAGCGCCAGATGGTCAAAACGCGGCGGACGGAAGCCCAGCTGGCGCTGTTGGAAACGATGCAGCGCCAGGAGCAATATCGCGCCTTGCATCATTCGTATGCGGCCTTCTCGAGCGCGTCCGCCGCCGCGCCCGATGGCCGCTTCCGGTGGTGGGTCGGCGCCAGTCCATCCTCCAGCGCATATGAGCTCGACGCTTATACCTGCCCTGGTCAGGACATCGCCCAATGCGTCGTGGTGCGCGCCCGGCCGGGTACGGCAAGGGTTGACCCTCGCTTTCGCGATCCCAATTGCGGCGCGCTCACGTTCAGCAGCAACGGCGAGCAGGCGGCCAGCGGTCCATCGGAGAAATGCTGGCCATGATACGAGCACCAAGCGGCGCTCCAGGCCGGCGCGGCAAGCGCGTCATGGCTTGCCGGTATCGCGCCGGCATGTCGCTTACCGAGCTCGTCGTCGTACTCGGCATCGTCGCGGTGACGACAGCAACGGCGGCCCCGAACCTGCGCGACCTGATCCGCATCCAGCAATTGCGCACCGCATCGGGCGAGCTGTACGGAGCGATCCAGCTGACCCGCTCGCAGGCCATCGCGCGCAACGAGCGCGTGATGCTGTCGCCGAACGATCCCGCCGGCTTCGACTGGTCGCGCGGCTGGGCCGTATTCGTCGATCGCAACGACAACCGCCGGCCGGACGGCGGCGACGCCATCCTTGCCGTGCGTCCGCCACTGCCCACTGGGCTGCAGGTCGGCTATTCCTTCACCAGCCCAGCGCCGCCGCAATACATCGCCTACAATGGCGCGGGACGCAGTTGCAGCGACACCAACAGCGCCGCGTCGCGGCTGGGTACGCTGTCGCTGTTTCACGGCGGCCAGATCCGCCGCATTAAAATCAATATGCTCGGGCGTGCACGCCTGTGCAACCCCGCGCGCGAGCGCGGATGCGACGGCGTCGATGCGCCGTCCTGAAGGAAAGGTCAACGTGACGAAGGACAGTCGAACAGTTCTCAACGATACCGAAGGCATGACGCTCGCCCTCGAATGGGCGGCGCGCGGCATGTATATCACGGCCCCGAACCCGCGCGTCGGCTGCGTGATCGTCAAGGATGGCGTGGTGATCGGCGCCGGCCATACCCAACCGGCGGGGCAGGCCCACGCCGAGATCCAGGCACTGCGCGACGCGCTTGAACGCGGCAACGACGTGCGTGGCGCCACTGCCTATGTGACGCTGGAGCCGTGCAGCCACTACGGCCGTACGCCGCCATGCTCGAACGCGCTGATAGAGGCCGGCCTGGGCCGTGTGGTGGCCGCGATGGGCGATCCGAACCCGCTGGTCGCCGGACGTGGCATGGCGCAGCTGGAAGCGGCCGGCATCGCCGTCAGTTCCGGCTTGCTGGCTGATGCGGCGCACGAACTGAACATCGGCTTCCTGTCACGCATGCGGCGCGGTTTGCCTTGGGTGCGGCTGAAAGTCGCAGCCAGCCTGGACGGCGCCACCGCGCTGGAGAATGGCGAAAGCCAGTGGATTACCGGCCCCGCAGCACGTGCCGACGGCCACGCCTGGCGCGCACGTACGCAAGTGATCCTGACCGGCATCGGCACGGTCAAGGCCGACAACCCACAGCTGACGGTACGCGGCATCGACACGCCGCTGCCGCCGCGACGCGTGATCGTCGACAGCCGCCTGGACATCGACCTCGACGCGCGTATCCTGCAGGGCGAACCATGCTGGATCGTGGCCGCCGGCGCGCACGAAGAGAAAGCGGCCGCACTGCGCGCCGCCGGGCATGAAGTGCTGTACCTGCCGAACGCCCACGGCAAAGTCGACCTGCCGGCGCTGATGCGCGAGCTCGGCCGGCGCGAAATCAACGAAGTGCACGTCGAAGCCGGCGCCAAGCTGAACGCGTCGCTGGTGCGCGAAGGCTGTGTCGACGAGCTGCTGGTGTACCTGGCGCCGAGCCTGATCGGACCAGGGCAGGGCATGTTCGACCTGCCGCCGCTGGCGCAGCTGGCCGAGCGCCGTCAACTGCGCTTCCACGACGTGGCGCGCGTCGGCGACGACCTGCGCATCCTGGCCAGATTTACCGAAACCGAAACCGAAACCAAACCCGAGGAATAAAGCCGTATGTTTACTGGAATCGTCGCCGCAGTCGGCAACATCACTTCCGTCACCCCACTGGCAGGCGGCCTGGACGCCGGCGTGCGCCTGGCAATCGACGCCGGCCCGCTGCCACTGGGCGACGTCGGCCTGGGCGACTCGATCGCCATCAACGGCGCCTGCATGACCGTGGTCGAAAAGACCGGACAAAGCTTCACCGTCGACGTCTCGCGCGAAAGCCTGAACAAGACCGTGGGTCTGGAGACGACGGGCGAAGTCAACCTGGAAAAAGCACTGACCCTGGCCGAGCGCCTGGGCGGCCACCTGGTGTCGGGCCACGTGGATGGCCTGGGCACCGTGCACAGCTTCGAGCCGGTGGGCGAATCGCGCGAGCTGATCGTCGACGCGCCTCACGAGCTGGGCAAGTTCCTGGCGTATAAAGGTTCGGTGGTGGTCAATGGCGTGTCGCTGACCGTCAATCGGGTCGAGGACATCGAAGCCAATGGCCAGAAGGTGTGCCGCTTCTCGATCAACCTGATCCCGCATACGATCGAGGTCACCACGCTCAAGCATCTGCGGGCGGGTTCGCGCGTGAACCTGGAAATCGACCTGATCGCGCGCTACGTCGAGCGCATGCTGTCGGCCGCGCGTTAAGCGCCGCAATAACAGAAAGTAGAAGAGGCCGGTTTCCCGGCCTCTTTTCTATCTCAGATTCACCAACGCCGCATACCCTGGTCCGGGCGTATGACGCGGATGCGGTGCAGCCAGCCTCTTTCAGCTCCCGGGCGCTGCAGCCGGCGCCGCCGCCGCCGCCTTGGCAACACTGGCCGCAGCAGCCTGCACCTCGGGATTGAGCACCACCTGCACATAGTTGCGGGTGTCGAAATACCGTTTCGCCGCGGCCTGCACGTCCTGCGCCGTCAGGGCCTGCACCTGCTGCTCGACCTTCAGGATCGACGTCGGATCGGTGCCTTCGGTCAGCGCCGACTGCAGGTTGGCGACCCAGTAGCCGTTTTCGCGCAGCGAGCGGCGGTGGTTCTGGATCCAGTTGGTCTTGACCTTGTCCAGCTCGGCCGCATCAGGGCCTTGCTCCTGCAGGCGCGCGATCTCGGCGAAGGTCGCGGCGATCACCTTGTCCACGTTCTCGGGGCCGGTCGGCAGGTTGATGCCGATCGCATAATTCCCGTATGGGATCTTGCTCAGCGAGCCGCTGGCGCCGCCGCCATAAATCATCGCCATCTTCTCGCGCAGGGTTTCGATGATGCGCAGGTTGGTGACTTCGATCAGCGCCGACAGGCGCAGCTGCTCGGCTTCGGAGAACTCGGCCGGGCCGGTGAAGTTGAGCGAGATCGTGCTTTTCGGTTCGGTGCCGCCGCGTACTTCGCGCTTGACCACGCCGGTCACCGGACGCAGGCCGACGTCGCGGTAGGCCACCGGAATGTCCGGCGTCGGCAGGCTGCCGAGGTAGGTCGCCAGCAGCGGCCGGATCGCTTTTTCGTCGAAACTGCCGGCCAGGATGAAGGTCAGGTCCTTGGCGCTCGAGAAGCGCTGGCGGAAGATGTCGATGCTGCGGTCGAGCTCGATCTTGCCGAACTCTTCCGGCTGCAGCGCGCGCGGCGCACGCGGGTGGCCGTTGTACAGCGCCGCGATCACGGCGTCGCCGAAGCGTCGACCAGGCAGGGTGAGCTGGTTGCGTGCCACCTCGGTCTGCTTGTCGACGTAGGCGCGGAACAGGTCTTCGTCGCGGCGCACGCCGGCGAACTTCAGCCACAGCAGTTGCAGCATGGTCTCGACATCCGACGCGCCCGAGGCACCGCCGACCACGTCGGTGTAGGCGCCCAGGCCCACCGTCACGCCGGCCGCCTTGCCGGCCAAAATCTTGTTCAGGTCGAGCGGGCTGAAATCCTTGGTACCCATGCTGGCCACGATGGCGTTCGAATAGCGCGCATTCAGGATGTCGCGGTCGCTGAACAGGCTCTGGCCGCCGAAGCGCGCCGCGCTCAGCACCACCTGGTCGTTGCGGAAGTCGGTCGGCTTCAGGATCACCTTGACGCCGTTCGACAGCGTCAGATTGGTCAGCCCGAGTGCCTTGTCATGGCTTTCGGCGACAATCTTGCCCGGCTGCGGCGGCTTGTCCATCAGGCGCGCCGCCAGCGTCTTCTCGTCGTGCGGGGTAACCGGCGCACGCGCCGCCTCGGCCACCGCCGCCAGCAATTGCTCGCCGCTCGGCGCATCCGGCTTGTCGACGCCGGTGTACAGCACCAGCTTGCCCGAGTCCGCCGGGATGGTGCGGCGCGCGTAGGCGTTCATCTCGTCGAGCGTGATGCCGGGCACCAGCTCCTGTACGTACTTGTATTCGGTATCGATGCCGGGGATCGCTTCATCCTGCAGGAAGTTGCGGATGTACTCGGCGGCGTAGGTGCTCGAATCGCTCTTGGCGCGCTCGTTCCAGGCCTGCTCGTAGCTGCGCATCAGGTTTTTCTTGGCCCGTTCCAGTTCCTGGGCACCGAAGCCGTGCTGGCGTGCGCGTTCGTTTTCCTGCACCAGGGCGGCGATCGCCGGCGCGGCGCCGCGCGGACCGAGCGCGGCCGAGGCGTTGTACGAATGATAGCGCGGGGTCAGCTTGCCGAGCGAGCTGCTCGCGCCCAGGTAGGGTGCATCCGGCAACTGCGCCAGTTCGGCCAGGCGCTGGCTGAGCATGGCGCCGAACAGTCCCTGCACCAGGTCTTCGCGGTAGGCGCGCACGGTGCCGGCTTCGCGCACCGGCTGCACCGGATAGCGGATCAGCACCGCGTTGCCGCTGGCTTCAGGATCGGTGACCACCATGGCTTCGGTATTGGTGCGCGCGGGAATCGCAGCGTACTCGCGCGGACGCGGCCTGGCTGGATTCTTCAGGCGCGAAAAGTGCTGCTTGACCAATTGTTCGGCGCGGGCCGGATCGACATCGCCGACCACCACCACGGCCATCAGGTCAGGGCGGTACCAGTCGCGGTAGAAGCGGCGCAGGGCGTCCGGCTTGAAGTTGCGCAGCACGTCTTCCTGGCCGATCGGCAGCCGCTCGGCATATTTGGAACCGTTGAAGATCTTGGGATAGATCTGCTTGCCCATGCGGTCCGAGGCGCCTTTGCCCAGCCGCAGTTCTTCCAGGATGATGCCGCGTTCCTTGTCGATCGCATCGGCATCGAAACGCACGCCGTGGGCCCAGTCTTCCAGCACCTGGAACGCCTTGCTCACGTTCTGCGGCTTGTCGGTCGGGATCGGCAGGATGTACACGGTCTCGTCGAACGAGGTATAGGCGTTGAGGTCGGCGCCGAAGCCGACGCCGATCGACTGCAGGTAGGAGACCAGCTCGTGCTTGCGGAAATTGGTGGTGCCGTTGAAGGCCATGTGCTCCACGAAGTGCGCCAGGCCGCGCTGGTCTTCGTCTTCCAGGATCGAGCCGGCCTTGACCACCAGGCGCAGCTCGAGCTTGCGGTCCGGGCGCGCATTGCGCTGGATGTAATAGGTGAGGCCGTTCGGCAGCTTGCCGACCTTGACTTGCGGACCGACCGGGATCGGGGCGTCCAGCTGCAGCGCGGCGTGCGCCGGCATCTGGATCAGCGACTGCATGCACAGCGCCGCGGCCAGGCACAGGCCGCGTACGAAATTGTTGCTCATTGGGGCGATGTCCGTTGATATGCTCAGCAGCATTCTACTCCGTTGGCGGCCGCGTCACCGGCGTCGCACGGTTGAGCAAACGGGTCGTTTTGCGGTCGCTCAGGACGACCAGCGCGGTGGTTGACCGACCGCGGTCGGGACTGGGCCCCGGGCAAGGTTCACAGCGTCACCTTGCCGCGCGCCAGCAGCTGTGCTATTTCGAACGCCGGCACCGGCCGTCCATACAGATAGCCCTGCAGCACGTCGCAACCGAGGCTGCCCAGAAAGTCGCGCTGGCCCACCGTTTCCACCCCTTCGGCCACCACCGCCAGCGACAGGCCCTGGGCCAGCGCGATGGTGGCCTGGGCAATGGCGGCGCTGCGCTGCTCGGTGGCGATATTGCGCACGAAGGTCTGGTCGATCTTGAGTTTATCCAGCGGGAAGCGCGACAGGTAGCCGAGCGAGGAGTAGCCGGTGCCAAAGTCGTCCAGCGACAGCGAGACGCCCATCGCGCGCAGTTCGGCCAGCTGCGCTTCGGCGGCGCTGCTGTCGCCCAGCATCACGCTTTCGGTGATCTCGACTTCGAGCCAGTGCGGCGCCAGGCCGCTGTCTTCCAGCGCCGCGCGCACCACGCGCGGTACGCTGCCGGCCTTGAACTGGCTGGCCGAAACGTTCACCGCCACCCGCACCGGCGCCAGGCCGGCATGCTGCCAGGCCTTGTTCTGGAAACACGCCTGGCGGATGACCCATTCGCCGATCGGATGGATCAGGCCGGTGTCTTCGGCCAGCGGGATGAAGTCGCCCGGCGACACCATGCCGACCTCGTCGCTACGCCAGCGCAGCAGCGCTTCCATGCCGACCAGGCGGCCGTCGATGCGCGAGACCTGCGGCTGGTAGTGCAGGGCCAGCTCGTCGCGCTCGATGGCGCGCCGCAGCCGGGTTTCCAGCGCCAGCCAGCGCAGCGCCTCGGCATTCATCTCGCCCTTGAAGAAGCGGAAACCGTTGCGCCCGGCTTCCTTCATGTGGGTCAGGGCGGCGTCGGCCGCCTTGAGCAGGTCGCCGGCGGCGTCGCCGTCGCGCGGGTAGATGCTGATGCCGACGCTGCCGGTGACCACCAGGTCGTGCCCGCCGACCGAGTGCGGCTGGGCCACGGCATCGATCAGGCGCTGGGCGCGGTAGATGACGTCGTCGGTGTCTTCGAAATCGGTCAACAGCATGACGAATTCGTCGCCCGACAGGCGCGCCACGGTGTCGGTCGGGCCGGCCACCTCGCCGGCGCGGCGCGCCACTTCGCGCAGCACGGCGTCGCCGGCGCCGTGGCCGAGGCTGTCGTTGATGCGCGACAGGCGGTCGACGTTAAATAAAAGCAGCGCCAGCTGGCTGGCATCCTGGCGCGCCGCCGCCAGCGCCTGCTGCATGCGGTCGTTGAACAGCGAGCGGTTCGGCAGCTGGGTCAGGACGTCGTGGTTCGACAAAAAGTCGAGCTTGTAGTGCGCCGCCTTCAGCGCCGACAGGTCGGTCGCCACGCCGACATAGGCGGTCAATTCGCCGCGCTCGTCGCGCACCGCGCTGATGCTCATGCTGGCCGGATAGATCTCGCCATTTTTACGGCGGTTCCAGATCTCGCCGCGCCATTTGCCGTCCTTTTCCAGGCAATTCCACATGCCGGCATAGAAGCAGGCGTCGTGCTGGCCGGACTTCATCATGCTCGGATTCAGGCCCATCACCTCGGCTTCGCGGTAGCCGGTGATCTCTTCGAAGGCCGGGTTGACGGCGACGATGGTGGCGTCGGCATCGGTCATGACGATCGCTTCCTGGGTGCTGTCGAACACCTGGCGCGCCAGCTGCAGACGGTGTTCGCTGCTCTTCAATGCGGCGTCGGCATCGGCGCGCGCCAGCGCTTCCAGCTGCAATTGGGCGGCATGGCGCTGCACCACGTCGTACAGGTTCTGGTTTTCGTGGGCCACCGCCAGCTGCGCCGCCAGCGCGGTCGCCCAGCGTTCTTCTTCGTCCGAGAACGGCGCGGCGTCCGGGCTGCGCGCGCAATACAGCCAGCCGTGCGGATGGTGCAGGTCGTGCACCTGCAGACCGAGCAGGTAGCCGACCGGCGGATGGCCGGCGGGCAGGGTGGCCAGCAGGGCGTCGTCGCCGGACAGGCGTACCGGCGCACGCGCCTGCAGCAGCATGGCCGGCAGGTCGTCGCCGGTCAGCGCGTAATCGTTCAGCAGGGCGCCGTCGACACCCCAGGCGCTCAGGTGGCAGACCTTGCGTTCGGTGCTGTCGAGCAGGCACAGGGCGACGCAATCGGCGCTCAGCACGCGCCGCGCGGCGTCGACGAAGGCATCGGCCAGGGCCTCGACCCGGCGTTCGCCCACCAGCGCCAGGCACATGCGTTCGAGCTCGGACAGACGCGCGCACAGGTCGAACGGCAGTGCGCGTTCGCTGTCGTGTTCATTGTCTTGCGCGTCGTCGGCACCGGTCAGCCGGCGCCGCTCGGGCAGGGTCGGCGCCGGGCCGCCGCGGGCCGCGGCCAGCTCGGCGTTGACGGCACCCAGCACCTGGCTGGCGTCGGCCGGCTTTCCAAGTACCGTGGTCACGCCGCAGCGCGCCGCCATGGCGATGGTTTCGCGTTCAGAATAGACCGCCGACATGAAGATCACGCGCGTAGCGTGCAGCTGCGGGTCGGCGCGTACTTGCTGGACGAACTCGTAGCCGTCCATGGTCGGCATCAGGATGTCGGTGATGATCAGGTCGGGATGCTCGGCGCGGGTCACGGCCAGCGCCTCGGCGCCGTCGGCGGCCTGCAGCAGGCGGTGCTCGGTATAGCCGAGCAGGGCGGTGAGATAGGTGCGGTTGCTCGGCCGGTCGTCGACGATCAGGATGGTAGCCATCAGCACCGCCTGTTCCGGGAGGCGGAGTGCTTGCAATGAATATCGAGAACTACCGGCATGGCAACTCCGAAAAATAAAGACCTCCGCACGTTTCGGATGGGTGCGGCGACGATGTTTTAATCATAATCGACTCCGGCCTCGGCACGGTAGGATGTTGCATCGTAAGAAGCTTTCACTTAACAATTAACGGTTTTTCGCGAGAACGGTTGCGCGATGGCAACGGCTCGCTACCGATCGGGTCTGGTTGAGCCCGTGGTTTTGGCGGCGGCGGGCCTCCCGATGCGGTTGAAAGCCTGCAAATCCTTTAAAATAGCGGATTACGCACAACCCCCGTATCAAGGAATCGTATGTCTATCTCCAGCACCGAGGAAATCGTTGCCGAACTTCGCGCAGGCCGCATGGTCATTCTGGTCGACGAAGAAGATCGCGAGAACGAAGGCGACCTCGTGCTTGCAGCCGACTTCGTCACCCCCGAGGCGATCAACTTCATGATCCGCCACGCGCGCGGCCTGGTGTGCCTGACCCTGTCCGAAGAAATCTGCGACCAGCTGGCACTGCCGATGATGACTTCGCGTAACGGCACCTCGTTCGGCACCAATTTCACCGTCTCGATCGAAGCGGCCGAAGGCGTCACCACCGGCATCTCGGCGGCCGACCGCGCGCGCACCATCCAGGTGGCGGTGGCCAAGGGCGCTTCGCCCGACGACCTGGTGCAGCCGGGCCACATCTTCCCGCTGCGCGCCCAGAAGGGCGGCGTGCTGATGCGCGCGGGCCATACCGAAGCCGGCTGCGACCTGACCCAGATGGCGGGCCTGACCCCGGCCTCGGTGATCTGCGAGATCATCAAGGAAGACGGCACCATGGCGCGCCTGCCGGACCTGATCGAGTTCGCGAAAGAACACAATTTGAAGATCGGCACCATCGCCGACCTGATCCATTACCGCAGCCAGAACGAATGCCTGGTCGAGCGCGTGGCCGAGCGCCAGCTGTCGACCGAGCACGGCGAATTCAAGCTGGTCGCCTTCCGCGACGGTCCGAGCGGCGCGGCGCACCTGGCGCTGGTGCATGGCCAATTGTCGCCCGAGAAGGAAGCGCTGGTGCGCGTGCACCAGCCGGTCTCGATCCTCGACCTGCTGGAAAACCGTGCCACCACCCACTCGTGGGACATGGCCTCGGCGATGCGCACCATCAAAGCCAGCGACGCCGGCGTGATCGTGCTGCTCAACTGCGGCGAAAGCGCCGACGAACTGTTCGCGCAGTTCGCCCCGAACGACGGCAAGGCCGCCAAGGCCGGCGCACGCGCCGCCTCGATGGACCTGCGCACCTACGGCATCGGCGCCCAGATCCTGCGCGCGCTGGGCGTGGGCAAGATGCAGCTGCTGGCCAATCCGCGCAAGATGCCGTCGATGACCGGGTTTGATCTGGAAGTCACCGGTTACGTGCCGCGCCCGGAAGCCTGAAACACATTCATTTAATACACATCAGACAAAGAAGAGGTCAGCCATGACGGTAGGAACTTTCGAAAGCAATCTGCAGGGCGAAGGCCTGCGTATCGGTATCGTGCAGGCCCGTTTCAACGCCGACGTCGGCCATGGCCTGCTGTCGTCCTGCCTGGCCGAGCTCAAGCGCCTGGGCGTGGCTGACGAAGACATCCTGCACGTGACCGTGCCGGGCGCGCTGGAAGTGCCGCTGGCGCTGCAGCGCATGGCCGTCACCGAGCAGTTCGACGCGCTGATCGCGCTGGGCGCGGTGATCCGCGGCGAAACTTACCACTTCGAGCTGGTCTCGAACGAGTCGGGCGCCGGCATCACCCGCATTGGCCTGGACTACGGCATGCCGATCGCCAACGCGATCCTGACCACCGAAAACGACGAGCAGGCCGAAGCCCGCATGGCAGAAAAGGGTGCCGACGCGGCGCGCGTGGCGGTCGAGATGTCGAACCTGCTGATCGCGCTCGACGAGCTGGTGCCTGAAGACGAGTAAACAGAAAAGGCAAGAGAACAATGACTGACAAGAGCACGCACGCCAACCCGAGCAAGAACCGCACCCCGCGCCACCGCGCGCGCGAGTTCGCGCTCCAGGGCCTGTACCAGTGGCTGCTGAACAATGAATCGGCACGCACGGTGTCCACCAACATCCGCGGCGCCCATGGTTTCGACAAGGCCGACGGCGAATTCTTTTCGGCGCTGCTGAACGGCACCATCAGCACCTCGGTCGAGCTGCGCGAAGCCATCGCGCCGCTGATCGACCGTGCGCTGACCGAACTGTCGCCGATCGAACACGCCGTGCTGCTGCTGGGCGCGTATGAACTGAAGAACCATCCGGAGATTCCGTATCGAGTAGTGATCAACGAGGCGGTCGAGCTGACCAAGTCGTTCGGCGGTATCGATGGCCACAAGTACGTCAATGGCGTGCTGGACAAGCTGGCGTCAAAGATGCGGCCGGATGAAGTGACGGCGGACGGTCGTCGCTGATCCGTTCTGTATGAGTGAGAAAGCCACCTTCGGGTGGCTTTTTTTTTATTCGCGTATTTACAACGAGTTGCGCAGATGGGCTGGCTACGGATCTTGAGAAATTGACAGTGAGCTTAGCGCGGCAATAGATTGACTCTGCTGTACACCATCAAAATCGATCAATGGCTGTCAATCACTGGGAGAGCAAATATGCGTCGTTCCGTGGCACCGTTTCGTATCAGGACAGCAGCCGGGCGCGGAGCGCTCATCGCCATCTTCGCCACTCTCGCCGGATGCTCGGCGCCGCTGGTAAAGAGCGCGCTCACCTCGAATGTGGTGCAGGAGGACGCACACAACGCTTACCTGCTGTTGAATATCGTGCGCGCGCAGGAGCGCATGCCGATGCATTTTACGCAGGTGAACGTGGTGCGCGCCGCGCCGGGTGGACTCGGCATCGGCAAGCCGTCAGTGGCGCTGGCACTGCCGTTCGGAGGCGCCGCCACGCCGGCCTATACGCTGTCACCCTCGGTCGAGATGGCGTCCAGCGTCGACACTGCCAGCCTGGTGTCCCAGGAATTCATGCGCGGGATCACGACTCCGGTCGATTCACGCCTGATGGTGTACTTTGCCAACCAGGGATGGCCGCAGGCCATGGTGCTGCACCTGTTCATTGGCAGCATGGAAGTGATCGACGGCAGCGGGCGCGTCATCTACAGCGTGCATAACAGCCCTTTTTCGGAAACCTTCCCCATATTTAAAGAGGTGGTGGAGGCGCTGGCAACATGCCGGCCGACTTTGCAGGAAGAATCCGATTACACCTTTCACACGCCAGTCTTATCCGAGAGCGCCGGCAGGACCGGTCTGGACGACGTGGCCGCGCTGAAAAGCGTCGGTCTGGTCCCGGTGCAGGTCAATCAGGCCGGTGCGGCTCTCGGTGCCAAGGAAGCGAAGACCGGGTTGATCCGCTATGCCTCGATCTCCAGGGAATCGGCCTTGTTATTCACCGGCGCCACGCCGAAGCTGGTCGCGCAAGAGTTGACGGCGGCACCGTGCGACGTCGGCATCGACGCCGAGAAATGGCCGGTGGTGCAGGCGCTGATGGGCGCATTTCGCACGCAGAATACACAGCGGCTGGAAAAGTCGCAGGGCAGGCCGGTCAAGCCAGCCGGACCGGACAAGCCCGAGATGCAGGTCCGCTTCGTGATGCGCTCGACGCAGTCGATGCTGTACTTCCTCGGTGAACTCAGCCGGGACTACGCGGAAAACCAGCGCTTGCTGACCATTCCCGTGCGCGCCAGTCCCGCCGCCACGCTGTTCGTGGCGAAATGCTGCGAGCAGGCGCCGGACGCCGCGGTGTCGGTGGCGTACCGGTCGAAGCACTACCGCATCGATCCGGTGCGGCCGAAGGATAACGAAGGTTCGGGCGAAGACCGCAGCCTGCAAACGCTGGCGCTGGTATCGCTGGTGTACGGGTTGCAGAATCACAGCGGCGAAGCGCCCGGTATCCGCAATGTGCGCGTGATTCCCTGAGCAATTCAGTTACCAAAGCAAAAAAGCCACCGCGCAAGGCGGTGGCATCCAAGGGCAACTTCAATCGTTACTTACAGACCAGCCAGCTCAGGGGTCGAAGCGTGGGTTTCAGCGGTGTTCGCTGCCGGCGCCGGCTTGGCTTCCGGCTTGGTCGCCTGCGGCTCGGCCGGCTTGCTGGCGACCACGGTCGCCGGCGTTGGACGGGTGAAGGTCGGCACGTTCTGGCCTTTGGCCACTTGCTTCAGGCGACGGTACTCGGCCAGCACTTTCGAGCCGTAGCCCGAATCGGTTTCCAGGTCGGCGGCGCCGACGTAGGTCTTCAGGCCGCCTTCGACCGAACCGGTACGCTTGACGTAATCCTTCAGGATCAGGGCGCCGACACGGATGTTGGCGACCGGATTCAGGGCAGCCTGCTGGCCGCCGACTTCCGCGAACTTGTCGTGGTGGACCTTGGCCATGACCTGCATCAGGCCCTTGGCGCCCATCGGGCTTTCGGCGAACGGGTTCAGGCCCGATTCGATCGCCATCACCGCCAGGATCAGGAGCGGATCGAGCTTGACCTCGTGCGCCGTGATGTAGGCGGTGGACACCAGCATGTTGGCGGCATCGCTGGCGACGCGATAACGCTTCGACAGCCAGTTGGTGACCCATTGCTGCTGCTTGGCATTGCCCAGCGTCGGATGCGGCTCGGTGGCATGCATGACGCTCGTGGTTTCTTCGGCCACGGCTTCGGCGTTGATCGCCGCGACCGGGGTAGCAACTGCGGGAGCGCTGGCCACGATGGCCGGCTTCGGATGCAGCATTTCGGAGACGCGCTTGGCGAAACCTTCGTTTGTATAAAGCATCGCGAGCATCGCGATGGCGGTGAGACCGAATACGGTCACGGTATAACGTGCGGTGTTCATCACACCGCGTGCCGCTTTCATCACGGAAGACCACGTGATTGGCTGGCTGGCCATGGATTGCATGAGCCTTGCGCTCATGATGAAACGATGAAACATCGAATTCCCCTTTGTCGCGGCAAAAGCGATCCCGGCGGCACGCTCTAAGCATGTCGTTGGGCGGACTATTGCCGTGCATCAGAAATATCGTCTGTCGCCGTCACGCGGCCGACTAACGCCGTCATTGCTTTGCTTCAGCTGGCTGCCGACCGTAAGTCGGGGACCAGTGGCTCAACAACTGTCTCGGGGGAGTGGGCAGACGCCCGTTGAAAAAACACTCCTTAAAATGTCATG
This sequence comes from Massilia sp., assembly GCF_031995545.1. Classification (GTDB taxonomy): domain Bacteria; phylum Pseudomonadota; class Gammaproteobacteria; order Burkholderiales; family Burkholderiaceae_D; genus Telluria. Next base: position 246,454 of record NZ_DAMAGA010000001.1, on the reverse strand, counting down.
TGGGGCCCCGACCCCGTGAATGCATGAGAACAGCTAAAATCATGTCAAAAAGACTTGCCTGTCTCATCAAGTAGGACGGATTGTATGGGCGAGCTTATATCAAGTCAACCCTAGCACGTCCGCGCCTTATTACTTTTAGTTCTGATAGGCTTGGTCTGCGAACGGAATCACTTGACGAATCAATCACTTGGAGTTGACTTTTAACTAACTTCCAAGACTAGAAGAAATGATCAAAACTTGATGAAATATACAGATTTGCGAGATTTCCTGGCCCAACTCGACCGTATGGGCGACCTCAAACGTATCGACATTCCAGTATCGCCCAACTTGGAAATGACCGAAATTGCCGACCGTACCCTGCGCGCAGGCGGTCCGGCGCTGCTGTTCAACAAACCGACCGGTCACACGATCCCGGTGCTGGCCAACCTGTTCGGCACGCCGAAACGGGTGGCGCTGGGCATGGGCGCGGACGACGTGGGCGAATTGCGCCGCATCGGCCACGTGCTGGCCCGCCTCAAGGAACCGGAGCCGCCCAAGGGTGTCAAGGACATCATGGGCATGGGCTCGCTCGTGAAAGCGGTGTGGGACATGGCGCCGAAGGAAGTGAAGGGCGCACCGTGCCAGGAAATCGTGTGGGAGGGCGCCGATGTCGACCTCGGCCGCCTGCCGATCCAGCATTGCTGGCCGGGCGACATCGCGCCCCTCATTACCTGGGGCCTGGTGATCACCAAGGGACCGAACAAGAAGCGCCAGAATCTGGGCATCTACCGCCAGCAGGTACTGGGGCCGAACAAGGTCATCATGCGCTGGCTGGCGCACCGCGGCGGCGCGCTCGATTTCCGCGAGCATGCACTGGCCAATCCGGGCAAGCCGTACCCGATCGCGGTGGCACTGGGCGCCGACCCGGCCACCATCCTGGGCGCGGTGACGCCGGTGCCGGACAGCCTGTCCGAATACCAGTTCGCCGGCCTGCTGCGCGGCAGCCGCACCGCGCTGACCAAGGCCATCGGCAGTGAACTGCGGGTGCCGGCTTCCGCCGAGATCGTGCTGGAAGGGCATATCTACCCGGATGTGAACCACCCGTCCGGCTTCGAGCACGCGCTCGAAGGGCCGTATGGCGACCACACCGGCTATTACAATGAGCAGGACAGCTTCCCGGTGTTCACCATCGACCGCATCACCATGCGGCGCGACCCGATCTATCACTCGACCTACACCGGCAAACCGCCGGACGAGCCGGCGGTGCTGGGCGTGGCGTTGAACGAGGTCTTCATTCCGCTGCTGCAGAAGCAGTTCAGCGAGATCACCGATTTCTATCTGCCGCCCGAGGGCTGCAGCTACCGCATGGCGGTGGTGCAGATGAAGAAGCAGTATGCCGGCCATGCCAAGCGCGTGATGTTCGGGGTGTGGAGCTTCCTGCGCCAGTTCATGTATACCAAGTTCATCGTGGTGGTGGACGAGGACGTCAATGTGCGCGACTGGAAAGAGGTGATCTGGGCCATCACGACCCGGGTCGATCCGACCCGCGACACGGTCATGGTGGACAACACGCCGATCGATTATCTCGACTTCGCCTCGCCGATCAGCGGGCTGGGCAGCAAGATGGGGATCGATGCCACTAATAAATGGCCGGGCGAGACCAATCGTGAGTGGGGGACGCCGATCGTGATGGAGCCGGGGGTGAAAGCGAAGATCGATTCGATCTGGGATCAGTTGGGGATCTGAGAAAGCAGGAAATGGCCGGCAGACGCCGGCCACGAAATGTGCGCCTTCCAGGGGATTGGCCGATAACGCAGGTCCGTGAAGCAGCCGCTGGCGGCCAATTTCCCCAAACTTCACACCGTCAGGTATAATTCACCTCGGCGGGCCCCTGCGCATTGTGGCATGGTTTACCTGGTCAGGTCGGGAACGAAGCAGCCAAAGCCGTTAACCGCAAGTGCCGCAGATCAGGCTCGCCTCTTCCTTTCGCTTCCAGCGTCGCAGTTCAGTTGCACATTCCCGGCTTCACAGTCCCAGCTCTTCCTTAGTCGTACCATTCCAACACTGTCCCAGCGTCGGCGCCCATGTCGCGACGAAGCGTGTCCGATTACGCCTGCCGCACCCGAGGTCGCCTGCGGATTGTTCGCGGCTGACGCCAACTGCGGTAAAATCGCTGTATGTCCTATCAAGTCCTCGCCCGCAAATACCGTCCCAAGAACTTCGAAACGCTGGTCGGCCAGGAGCACGTGGTTCGTGCGCTGACCCATGCGCTTCGCACCGGACGGCTGCACCACGCCTATCTGTTCACGGGCACGCGCGGGGTCGGCAAGACCACGCTGTCGCGTATCCTGGCCAAGTCCCTGAATTGCACCGGCCCGGACGGGCAGGGCGATATCACGGCCGAGCCGTGCGGCGTGTGCGAGGCCTGCCGTGCGATCGATGCCGGCCGCTTCGTCGACTACATCGAGATGGATGCGGCCTCGAACCGCGGCGTCGACGAGATGGCCCAGCTGCTTGAGCAAGCCGTGTACGCGCCGAGCAATGCGCGCTTCAAGGTCTACATGATCGACGAGGTGCACATGCTCACCAACCACGCGTTCAACGCGATGCTCAAGACGCTGGAAGAGCCGCCGCCGCACGTCAAGTTCATCCTGGCGACCACCGACCCGCAAAAGATTCCCGTGACGGTCCTGTCGCGCTGCCTGCAGTTCAACCTCAAGCAGATGCCGCCGGGCCATATCGTCGGCCACCTCGAGAACATCCTGGGCCAGGAAGGCGTAACCTTCGAGCAGCCCGCCCTGCGCCTGCTGGCGCAGGGCGCGCACGGCTCGATGCGCGACGCGCTGTCGCTCACCGACCAGGCGATCGCCTATGCCGCCGGCCAGGTGACGCTGGACGCGGTGCAGGGCATGCTCGGCGCGCTCGACCAGTCCTACCTGGTGCGCCTGCTCGACGCGCTCGCCAAGCAGGACGGCGCCGACCTGATGGCAGTGGCCGACGAAATGGCCAGCCGCAGCCTGTCGTACAACGGCGCGCTGCAAGACCTGGGCACGCTGCTGCACCGCGTGGCGCTGGCGCAGTCGGTGCCGGGTGCGGTGCCGCAAGACCTGCCGGAACTGGCCGACATCATGCGCCTGGCCACGCTGTTCGATCCGCAGGAAGTGCAGCTGTATTACCAGATCGCGGTGCACGGCCGCAACGAGATCGGCCTGGCGCCGGACGAATACGCGGGCTTCACCATGACGCTGCTGCGCATGCTGGCATTCCGTCCGGGGCAGGGCGGGGCCGAAGCATCCGCTGCGCCGCCGGCCGCCGCGCCGATGGCGGCGCCGGGTGCGCGCGCCGCTGCGGCGGCGAGCGCCAGCCACGCCGCGGTGACGCCGCGTCCGTCCGCGGCAGCTCCCGCTGCGGCGCCGGCCCGCCCGGCATCGGGCGCTGCACCGAATCCATCCGCGCAAGGTGGATCGGCGCCGACCGCCGCTGCGGCACCGGGCGCACCGGCAATGACCTCGGCCCGCGCCGCGATCAATGCCGCGCTGGAAGCGGCGCGCGCCGCCTCGGGCATGCGCCAGGCGCCGAAGCGTCCGGGCGCGGATGCGTCCGCCGCCGCGGCACCGGCACTGATGCCGAGCGCGCCGCCGCCTCCACCACCAGCTGCTCCCGGCCCGTCCGCATCGATGCCGTCGGCGCCGCAGATGCGCCAAGCGGCACCGGCTGTTGGTCCCGCCGTCGGTCCAACAGGCACGCCGCCGTGGGACAACGGGCAGCCGCAGGCGATGGCGCGTCCGCAGCCGGCCATGCGTGCCCAGCCGGCGGACGACGAACCGCCGTCGTGGGTCACTGAATTTTCCGACGACACCGCTGTCGCCTCCGAGGCGCCGGCCGTGGTGGCGCCGGTGCCGGCGGCGCCCGTGCGCGCACCGGCCAGGGCGCCGCATGCCTACGTCGTCACGCCGGTGCCGGAAATCGGCTGGGACGGCAACTGGCCGGCCTTGGCCGGCAGCCTGCCGCTGCGCGGCGTGGCCCAGCAGCTGGCGCTGCAGACTGAACTGATCGGCTGCGTGGCGCAGGATCGCGCCGTCACCTTCCGCCTGCGCGTGCCGGTCGATACGCTGCGCGCGAGCGGCAACACCGAGAAACTGACGGCCGCGCTGCAGGAACATTTCCCCGAACTGCGCGTCAGCGTCGAATCCGAGATCGGTCCGGTGTGGTACACCGCCAGTGCCGAGCAGAAGGCGGCGCGCGAAGAGCGCCAGCGCCTGGCCGAATCGATCGTGGCGGCCGACCCCTTCGTGCAGGAACTCGAGCGGCGCTTCGACGCCTTCGTCGTGCCTGGCTCGGTGAAGGTCGCCTGACGCTGGCACCCGACGCAATCCGCTAGATTATCAACTCATTCGACTATTGGAGAATCGCACCATGATGAAAAACCAGCTCGCAGGCCTGATGAAGCAAGCCCAGGCCATGCAGGACAATATGAAGAAGGCGCAGGAGCAGCTGGCTTCGATCGAGGTCGAAGGCCAGTCCGGCGCCGGCCTGGTGAAGGTCGTCATGACCTGCAAGAACGACGTCAAGCGCGTCACCATCGATCCGTCGCTGCTGGGCGACGACCGCGACATGCTGGAAGACCTGGTCGCCGCAGCGTTCAACGACGCCGTGCGCAAGGCCGAAGCCACCGCCGCCGAAAAAATGAGCGGCCTGACCGCCGGCATGCCTGGCCTGCCGCCAGGCTTCAAGATGCCTTTCTAACCGAGGCCACGGTCCCGCCGCTGCGTGTGGCGGGACGCCCCTTATGTCGACATCGCTCGAATTTCTCATCGAATCGCTGCGGCGCCTGCCGGGCATCGGCCCCAAGTCGGCCCAGCGCATGGCATTTCACCTGCTGCAGCACGACCGCGAAGGCGCCGCGCAACTGTCGCGCGCGCTCTACCAGGCGGTCGACACGGTGCACCACTGCGCCAGGTGCAACACCTTCTCGGATACCGAAGTCTGCGACCTGTGCGCGGACCAGGAGCGCGACCACACGCTGCTGTGCGTGGTCGAGACGCCGGCCGACCAGATCATGATCGAGCAGACCCTGACCTGGCGCGGACTCTACTTCGTGCTGATGGGACGGCTGTCCCCGCTGGACGGGATCGGTCCACGCGACCTGCATCTCGACAAGCTGACCGCGCGCGCCACCGATGGCGTGGTGGGCGAGGTGGTACTGGCGACCAATTTCACCAACGAAGGCGAAGCCACTGCGCACTACATCAGCGAAATGCTGAAGGCGCGCGGGCTGAAGGTCAGCCGGTTGGCGCGCGGCGTGCCGGTTGGTGGCGAGCTCGAGTATGTGGATGCGGGCACGATCGCGCGTGCGATGCTGGATCGGCGTACGGCCTGAGAAAGCTGTTGCGCCGCGGTGCCGCGCCGTAGTTCGTGGTGGCACGCGCGACAGTCGTGTGCAAACGATCTAATGCTTTACCGTGCGCGACACGTCCCGCATCCGGTCCGTCGCTGCCGGCGCTTCGCCTTCCCTTCACACACGCACTAGCACACTCGCGCCGGGTCGCCTACCGCGATGCTGTGCGTGCGCTCAATCCCCATCCATATCGCGCTGCTATCGTGGTTTTTTCAGCGGACCGCGTGGCCATGCATCTCGTCGACCTCACGATGTTCTACGCCGCCGAAGGAGGCGGCGTCAGCACCTACCTGAACGCCAAGTCGCGCTGGCTGGCGCGCCAGGGCCGCATGCGGCACACCATCCTCAGTCCCAACGTCGACCGCGGCGAAGCACCGGCGCGCCTGCGCGTGCCCGGCCTGGCGCTGCCCGGCATCCACGGCTACCGCATGCCGCTCTCGGTGAGTGCGATCGCGCGTCGCCTGCGTGCCCTGCGACCGGATCTGATCGAGGTCGGCGACGCGGGGCATTGCGCCTGGGCCGCGCTGCGCGCGCGCGACCGGCTAGACGTGCCGGCCGTCGCCTTCTACCATTCCGACCTGCCGCGCCTGCTGCAAAACCGCTTCGGTGACGCCGCCGCCGGCGTGAGCGCGCGTTACCTAACGCGATTGTACGCGCGCTTCGACCTGGTGCTGGCGCCGAGCCGGCGCATGGTTGAACAGCTGCAGGCGATGGGCGTGCACGGCGCGCTGCACCAGCCGCTGGGCATCGACAGCGCCGTGTTCCATCCAGGCCGGCGCGACCCTGATTTCAAGGCGAGGCTCGGGCTGAAGTCCGACGTGCGCCTGCTGGTGTACGCCGGGCGCTTCACCGCTGACAAGAAGCTGGACGTCCTGCTGGATGCGCTTGGCCGACTCGGCCCCGGCTACCACCTGCTGCTGGTGGGCGCCGGCGAACCGCTGCCGATGATGCCGAACACTACGCTGATGCCATTCCAGCGCGACCAGCGCGCACTGGCGCGCATGCTGGCCAGCTGCGACCTGCTGGTGCATCCGGGCGACTGCGAAACCTTCGGCCTGATCGTGCTCGAAGCGATGGGCTGCGGCTTGCCGGTGGTGGTCACTACCGGTGGCGGCGTCTCGGAACTGGTCGACGATGACTGCGGTGTACTGGCGCGGCCGAACTGCGCCGACAGCCTGGCCGGTGCGATACGCGACGCCTGCGCGCGTGACCTGGCGGCACTCGGTGCGCAGGCCCGGCGCAAGGTCGAACGCTGTTTCGACTGGAACCAGGTGTTCGTGCATCTGATGGGGCGCTATGAGCACCTGCTCGCAAACCATGTAGGCAGCGGGCACAGCGCGGCGCATGGAGTGGGACTCACAGCGGGGCAAGAAACGGGAAGAAATGGGGCACGAACATTGGCAAGCATAGCGGCACAAACAGCGTCACGAATAGCGGCACGAAACGCGGAGCGGGGCGACCCGGTGCTCTCCGCCGATGCCCCGATTATTGGTGCCGCTTCATCCATCAACGACGACCGCGCGAAGATACGCTGTCGCAGTTGATGTCGGCAGCGCCGTCCTTTCAACAGCCGCCGGCATGACCGGCTAGGACCGGCGCGCCACCGGCGCGCCACCGGGCTCGATATCGGGCTCGATGCAGGCTCACCAGTACGGCCCCCAATACCCGCCGCCACGCCAGCCGCCCGGTCCCCAGCCTCCGTAATAACTGCTCGCATTGCCCATGCGCTGCAGTTCTTCGCGCGTGCTCAGGTGCAGTACGCACTGGCGCCATGGATCGCTGTTGGCTGCATAACCGAGCTGAGCGCAGGCCGGACCATAGATGGCGATCAATTGCGTCATCTCTGCCTGCATGCGCGCTGCGCGTTCCTGCGGCGTCGTGCAGGCCGTCGCCAGCAAGGCCAGGGCCAGCACGCCGATGATGTGGATGACGTTGCGCATGATCTCCTCCCGTCGCTGTGCACGACGCTGAGCCAGCATAGGCCCGAGGGCAGGCTCGAATCTGCGCTAGATCAATCGTGCGCCCGGCGTGTCCCCGCAGGTCGGCTCGCCACAAAATAAGGTTTCTCTGGCAAGATACGCCCCCAAGACCAAGAGGAGGCACGATGCGCAAGCGTGGATGGAGGACATGGACCGTACGCGGCTTGGCGAGCCTATTAGCGCTGCTCGTGCTGGCGGCCCTGAGTGCTTGGCTCTACCTGCGCGCCAGCCTGGCCCAGCTCGACGGCGAACACCAGACGGCGGGGGTAGCGGCCGAAGTGAAGGTCGAGCGCGACGCCGACGGCGTCCCCTTGATCAGCGGCTCTAGCCGGCTCGACGTGGCCTACGCCACCGGCTTCGTCCACGCCCAGGAGCGCTTCTTCCAGATGGACCTGCTGCGCCGCACGGCGGCCGGCGAGCTGGCCGAGCTGTTCGGCGCCAAGGCGCTCCCGCTCGACCGCGCCAACCGCCTGCACCGCTTCCGTGCCCGCGCCGAGGCCGCCTTCCTGCGCTTGCCGGCGCCCGAGCGGGCGCTGCTCGACCGCTACGCCGCCGGCGCCAACGAAGGCGTGAATGCGCTGCGCGCGCGTCCCTTCGAATACGCGCTCACCGGTACCATGCCGCGGCCGTGGCGCGGCCCCGATTCGCTGCTGGTGATCTGGGCCATGTACATCGACCTGCAGGGCGCGCAGGCGCCGCGCGAACTGGCGCGCGGCTGGCTGCGCGAACACAGCGACGCCGCCCAGCTGGCCTTCCTGCTGCCCGAAGCGACCGCCATCGACCTCACGCTCGATGGCGGCGCCGCGCCAACCACCGCGCCACTGCCCGAACGTGCGCCTGCATGGTGGGGTGCGCAGCCCGCCGCGCCGCTCAAGCTGGCCGGCGCCGACTTCGCCGATTCGGTCGGCAGCAACAACTACGCGCTGGCCGGCAGCCGCAGCGCCAGTGGCGCGGCGATCGTCTCGGACGACATGCACCTCGGCCTGCAGCTGCCGAACATCTGGTACCGGCTGGCGCTGCGCTTCCCCGACCCCGCCGCGCCCGGCGGCCAGCGGCACCTGGCCGGCGTGACCTTGCCGGGCGCGCCGCCGTCGGTCATCGCCGGCAGCAACGGACAAGTCGCCTGGGCCTTCACCAACAGCTACGCCGACCTGCTCGACCTGGTGGAACTGGGCGCCGACCCGGCGCGCCCGGGCCAGGTGCGCACGCCGGCCGGCTGGGAGACGCCGCGCGAGCACCTCGAACTGGTCGCGGTGAAGGGCGCTGCGGCCGAGCGCATGACGGTGCGCGAGACCTCGCTCGGCCCGATCCGCACCGTGGGTGCGCGCAGCTACGCGGTGCGCTGGATCGCGCACGACGAGGCCGCGCTCAACCTCGATCACATGAAACTGGAAACCGTGGCCACCACCGAACAGGCGCTGGCGGCGGCCGCCTCGGACGGCATCCCGGCGCAGAACTTCGTCGCCGGCGACACGGCCGGCAACATCGGCTGGACGATTGCCGGCCTGCTGCCGCGACGCGCCACGGCGCCGCTCGCGGCCAGCTTCCCGCTGGCGCTCGACGGCGGCGTGCCGACCTGGAGCGGCGCGCTGCCGTACGCGGACCATCCGCGCGTGCTCAATCCAAGCGCCGGCCAGATCACCACCGCCAACAGCCGCCAGCTGATGGGCGCCGACTACGCCCTGCTGGGCGACGGCGGCTATGACCTCGGCATGCGCAACCGCCAGCTGCACGAGGGCTTGCTGGCCTTGGGCGGCAAGGCCGGCGTGCGCCAGGTGTTCGACGCCGCGCTCGACAACCGCGCGCTCTTCATCGGAACCTGGCGCGCACGCGCGCTGGCGGCGCTCGATGCACAAGCGTTAAATGGTCACCCGCGCCGCGCCGAATTCCGGCGCCTGCTGGACACCAGCTGGGACGGCCGCGCCAGCGTCGACGCAGTCGGCTATCGCCTGGCACGCGACTTCATGTGGGCCGTCCATGAGCTGCTGTACGGCCGCGCCAACGAGGCAATGAAGGAACTCGATCCGAAAGCCAGTGCGGTCGCCGCCAGCCCACGCTGGCCGGCGGTCGTGGCGCGCCTGCTGGACGAGCAGCCGCAGGGCTGGCTGCCGGCCGGTCACGCCGACTGGAAGGCGCTGCAGGTGGCGGCGGTCGATCGCGTGATCGCGGCGCTGGACGAAGAGGGCATTGCGCTGGCCGACGCCAGCTGGGGGCGCAGGAACACGGCCAATGTCGCGCATCCGATCAGCATGGCGGTGCCGGCACTGCGCCCCTTCCTGGCCGCGCCAAACGATCCGCTGCCGGGTGACGCCCACATGCCGCGCGTGGCGGGGCCGAAGTTCGGCCAATCGGAGCGCCTGACCGTGTCGCCGGGGCGTGAGGAAGAGGGGCTGTACAACATGCCGGGTGGGCAGAGCGGACACCCGCTGTCGCCGTTCTTCCTGGGCGACCACGCGGCCTGGGTCGAGGGCAGGCCGGTGCCTTTATTGCCGGGGAAGGCGGCGCACACCCTGCGCTTCGTGCCGTGAAGCGGGCGCCGGGCGGCGGCGCCCGGCGCGCTCACTTCGCCGGCAACGCCAGCTGCGCATTGTGCAGCATCTCGGTGATCGCTTCCGCGCTCGATGGCCGCCCCAGGTAGTAGCCCTGCACCATATCGCAGCCATACTCTTCGAGCATCAGCAGCTGCTCGCCGGTCTCGACGCCTTCCGCCACCACCACCATCTTCAGGCCGTGCGCCATGGCGATGATCGCACGCGTGATCGCCGCGTTCTCGGAATCCTGCGGCAGCCCGGAGATGAAGCTGCGGTCGATCTTCAGCGCGCGCACGTCGAACCGCTTCAGATAGTTCATCGACGAATAGCCGGTGCCGAAATCGTCGATCGACAGGTGTACGCCGATACCGCGCAGCTGTTCCAGCGTGGCCAGCGTGGCGCGGGCGTCGTCCATCAGCGTGCCCTCGGTCAGTTCCAGCTCCAGCAGGCGCGGTTCCAGGCCGGTGTCGTGCAGCGCCGAGAGCACGATCTGCGACAGGTTCTCGTCCTTGAACTGCTTGGCCGACAGGTTGACCGCGACGCGCAGCATGCGCCGCGTCAGGCGCTGCCAGGTGCGGGCCTGGCGGCAGGCGGTGCGCAGCACCCACTCGCCGATCGGGACGATCAGGCCGGTCTCCTCGGCCAGCGGAATGAATTCGGTCGGCGGCACCAGTCCGCGCTCGGGATGGCGCCAGCGCACCAGCGCTTCGACACCGACGATTTCGGCACTGGCCACGTCGCGCTGCGGCTGATACACCAGATACAGCTCGTCGTTCTGCAGCGCCTTGCGCAACCCGACCTCGAGCTTCACGTGGCTCATGATCTGCATGGTCAGCGAAGAGCTGTACAACTTGGCGTTGTTCTTGCCGCAGTTCTTGGCGTGGTACATCGCGGTGTCGGCGAACTTGAGCAGCGAGCCGCAGTCGTCGCCGTCCTCGGGGAACAGCGAAATGCCGATGCTGGCGGTCACAAAAATCTCGTTGCCCTCGATGATGAACGAACGCCGCATCGCTTCCTTGACCCGGGTGGCGACATTCAGCGCATGCTCGACCCGTTCCAGGTCCGGGATCAGGATCGTGAATTCGTCGCCACCCAGACGTGCGAGGTTGCTGGCGCCGCCATCGCCGGGAGCGTCGCCGCGCGACACCAGGTCGCTCGGGCGCGTGGTCTCGCGCAGGCGTTCCGACACCATCTTCAGCAACTGGTCGCCGGCGTTGTGGCCGAGCGTGTCGTTGATGCGCTTGAACGCGTCGAGGTCCATGAACAGCACCGCGAATTTCTTGTTGCCGATCTTCGCGCGCTGCAGTTCGCGTTCGAGCGTCTCGAGAAAGGCCTGGCGGTTCGGAATGCCGGTCAGGCTGTCGCAATAGGCCAGGCGCCGGATCTGTTCTTCCGCGCGTTTGCGCTCGCTGATGTCGCGCACCAGACCGAGCACCTGCGAGGCGCCGGTGGCCACCAGGCGCGCCTCGAAATGCTGGACTTCGCCGCAGTCGAGCAGTTCGTACTCGACCGAGCGCACCTGCTGGGTCGCCAGCACGGTGCGCATCTGCTCCAGCATGCGGGTGGCGATGTCGGGCGGCAGCACGTCCGCGATGTGCTTGCCGATGTAGTCGTTGCCGCTGCCGGCGGCGCCGGCGTGTGCGGTCGGGCAGCCCGGCCCCGGGCGGTCCTGGCCCGGTTCGTAGTCGAGATAGAAGCCGTCGGCATCGAGCCGGAAGAAGGTGTCGGGGATCGCTTCCAGCACCGCGCGGTTCTGGGCGTCGGCGATGCGCAGGCGCGCGATGGCGTCGCTGGCGCGCAGCACGTACAGCACGCGGTGGCCCAGGATCGGCCAGTTGATCGGCTTCGAGACGAAGTCGGTGGCGCCCACCTCATAGGCGTGGGTGACGGCTTCGATGTCGTCGCCGCCCGTGACCATCACGATCGGCACGCAGGCGCCGTCGCGTTCGGCCTTGCGGATCGCGCCGCAGGCGGCGAAGCCGTCCATGCGCGGCATGTCGACGTCCATCAGCACCAGGTCGGGCTTGCGCGTGCCGGCCAGGGCCACGGCTTCGATGCCGTCGACCGCCTCGATGGCGTCGAGGCCGACCTGGCCGAGCATCTCGAGCATCAGGAGCCGCATCACCGGATCGTCGTCCGCGACCAGGACCGTGCCGCGCCGCGGCGGCGTCTGGGTGAACAAAGGAGCTGGCATTTCAGGTTTCCTTTTCAAGCAGGGCATGCAGCGACTGGCGCACCGAGACGAATTCGCGTTCCATGTCGTAGAGGAGGGGAGCGGCGCCGTCGACGCTGCCGGCGCGCCCGAGCTGTTCGAGCTCGCGGCACAAGGTGGCCAGGCGCGCCGCGCCGATGTTGGCGCTGCTCGACTTGAGGCTGTGCGCGACCCGGCGCACGCTCTCGGGGTCCATGCCGCCCAGCGCCTGGCGCAGCGCATGCAGGTGGCGCGGGGTGTCGCCCATGTAGGCAGTGACGACCTTGTGCACCAGGGCGTCGCCGCTGTCGCGGCTCAGGGCGCGGATGTTGTCGAGGGCGTTGCGGTTGACGGGGTCTAGCTGCACGGCTTGCGTGGCCGACGGTGGCGCAGGCTGGGGACGCGCCGCCGCGACTGGGGAGGAAGACACCGGCATCGCCGGCGCCACCTCGACCGCAATCTCGTCGATCGGGCTCCTGGCCGGCGCTGCCGCCGGCAGCGGCAAGGCCACCCAGCGCCGCATCACCGCCGCCAGCTGCTGCTGGGTAAACGGCTTGGACAGATAATCGTTCATCCCTGCCGCCAGGCAGGCTTCGCGGTCGCCCTGCAGGGCGTTGGCGGTGATCGCGATCACCGGCAGCGTGCGTGCGCGGCCCATCTCGCGTTCGTGGCGGCGGATTTCGGAGGTGGCCGCGAAGCCGTCCATCACCGGCATCTGGCAATCCATCAGCACCGCGTCCCAGCCGCCGTCCTGCACCGCGCTCAAGGCTTCGCGGCCGTTGCGTGCGCAGTGCGTCTCCAGGCCCAGGCTTTCGAGCATGGCGCGTGCCACTTCGACGTTGACCGGGTTGTCCTCGGCCAGCAGCACGCGCCGCGCGCGCCGTTTGGGCGCCGGGGCCTCCGGCGCGCGATAGCCGGCCGGGCTGGCGGTGAGTGGCGCCGCTGCGGTTCCATGCAGGCGCGCCGCGCGCACCGCCAGGCAGGCATACAGGTCGGCCGCACGCGCCGGCTTGACCAGCTGGTAGGCCACGCCGGCTTCGCGCCGCTGTACCGGATCGGCCGCCAGGCGTTCGGGGCTGAGCAGGATCAGGTGAGTGGAGCGCGCCAGCGGTTCGGCGCGGATCGCCGCCGCCAGCGCCAGGCCGCTGGTCTGGTTCAATTCCATGTCGAGCAGGGCGGCGTCGTACGGCTTGCCGATGCGCGCGGCGCCGACGATGCGCTCGAAGGCGCTGCCGGCGCTGGCCACGCCGTCGCAGGCAGCGCTCCAGGCTTCCAGCTGGTGCACCAGGTCGTCGCGGCTGGCGTCCTGTTCTTCGACCACCAGCACGCGCAGGCCTTGCAGGCTGTGCTCCTGGTGACCGGGCGCGTCGGGATCGACGCGGCGCTTGTCGAAAGCCAGGGTAAACCAGAAGATCGAGCCGCGCTGCGGCGCGTTCTCGACCCCGATCGTGCCCTTCATGAGTTCCACCAGCTGCTTCGAGATCGCCAGCCCCAGGCCGGTGCCGCCGAACTTGCGGGTGGTCGAATCGTCGGCCTGCGAGAACGCGTCGAAAATACGCGCCCTGGCCTCGCGCGAGATGCCGATGCCGGTGTCGTGCACCTCGAAGCGCAGCTCGACCTTTTGCGCGTCTTCGCCTGCCACGCGCACGCGCGCCATGATGCGTCCCTGCTCCGTGAACTTGATCGCGTTGCCGAGCAGGTTGGCCAGGATCTGGCGCAGGCGGTTCGGGTCGCCGCAGATCGCCACCGGGATGTCGTTGGCGATGTCGAAGTCGAAGCCCAGGCCCTTGCCGGCGGCCTGCGGGGTGTAGACGTTGTGGATGTCGTCCAGCAGGTCCCACAGGTTGAAGTTGATGTACTCGATGGTCAGCTTGCCGGCCTCGATCTTGGAAAAATCGAGGATGTCGTTGATGATCACCAGGAGGTGCTCGCCCGAGCGCTTGACCAGCGTTGTGTAGTTGCGCTGCGCTTCGGAGAGGTCGGTGGCGAGCAGCATCTCGGTCATTCCCAGCACGCCGTTCATCGGGGTGCGGATCTCGTGGCTCATGGTGGCCAGGAAGCCGCTCTTGGCGCGGCTGGCCGCTTCGGCCGCGTTCTTGGCCTTTTCCAGCTGCTCGGTGCGCACGCCGACCTGGCGTTCCAGCTCGTCGCGGTGGTGCAGCAGAGCGGCGCCGCGGTCTTCGATCTGGGCCAGCATGGTGTTGAAGCTGTCGATCAGCACGCCCAGTTCGTCGCTGCGCTGGTGCGGCACGCGCAGGCCGTAGTTCTGGCTGGCCGACACCTTCTGCGCGGCCTGGATCAGGCGCGCCACCGGTTCGGTGATGCTGCGTTTCAGGCTTCCCGCCAGGCCGAGCGATACCAGGAGTGACGCCCCCATCGCCAGCCCGATCACGCACAGGCTGGCGAGGATGTCGATCCACATCGGCAGCGAATCGGCTTCGATCATCACCACGCCCACCGCGATGTCGCCGTGGCGCACCTCCTGCACCACGCGCATGTAGCGCTTCAGCAGCTTGGCGCCGTCGCGGTTGATGCGCGCCAGCGCGTCCGGCTCCACACTCTCGAGCGCCTGCAGCGCGGCGTCGGCGCGCGCCTGCGAGCCGTAGGCTGCCAGCGGCCGGCCGAAGCGGTCATACAGCACCGCCGCCGAGATGCAGCGCTGGGTGCCGAGCGCGGCCAGCGTGCTCGAGGCCTTGTCGCGGTCGACCAGCATCAGGTCGGCCGCGCTGGCGGCGCCGATCACGCGCGCGAACGAGGCCAGCTGCATGGCCTCGGCCTGGCGCCCGTTGACCACCGAGGTGACGGCAAAGGCCACGAACACGAACAGCAAGGTGGTCGCCGTGGTGAGCAGCGAGATGAGGGTGAGTTTCTGGTTCAGGCTCGAGCGCTCGAAGTTCGGCATCGCGGTTCCGGCTGGGGGATACGGCGGGGCTGCGGAGCGGACCGGCAACGGCGCGGGTCCTCCTTGCGGGCAACTTCCCGCAGGAAAAAAATATACGGCCGAGGGGGAGGAGGAACTTTGCGGCACCGCAAAAGTGGCAGGCAATACAACAGTAGGGTTGGTGGCAGTGTGGGATTGACGGATATCCCATTCACCTCACGAAAAAAAAGGGACGCCGCAGCGTCCCCTTCATTCAATCATCAAACCCCATCAACAGCACGAGGCCCGGCTCCCGCCGTACCGTGCCTCCTGGCGCTCGCGGAAGAACTCTTCGTAGCTCATCGGCGTCTGGTCCGGATGGTTTTTCTCCATGTGCGCCAGATACGTGTCGTACTCGGGCAGGCCGACCATCAGCCGCAGGCTTTGCCCGAGGTACTTGCCGGCCTGGGCGAGGGTGCCGAACATCAGTGCACCTGCGCCTGGGCCGACACGCCCGGCATCGCCACGTACGGCGACTCCTTGGCAGTCGGCTTGGCCTGCTCGCGCGCGGCCAGCACGGTGCGGATACCGTACAGCAGCACCGCCAGCACCACGAAGATGAAGAAGCCCGCCAGCGTGGCGTTGACGTAGTCGTTGAAGATGATGCGC
Organism: Massilia sp.; assembly: GCF_031995545.1. GTDB lineage: Bacteria > Pseudomonadota > Gammaproteobacteria > Burkholderiales > Burkholderiaceae_D > Telluria. The sequence goes on along the minus strand of NZ_DAMAGA010000001.1, from coordinate 230,847 downwards.
TCCATGTCGCCGATCGACTTGGCCGGGGCCAGGATGGTGCCGGCGTCGTGCGCCGCCTGGTACTTCTGGGCGTGCGCCACGAAGCCGACCTTCGGATCGCTGTGGAAGATCTTCTGCCAGCCGGCGGTGAGGGTACAGGCCAGCAGCCACACGGTCGGCAGCGCGGTGACCCAGGCATACTGCGAGCGCTTCATCTTGAACAGCACACAGGTGCCCAGCATCAGCGCGATACCGGCCAGCATCTGGTTGGCGATGCCGAACAGCGGCCACAAGGTGTTGATGCCGCCCAGCGGATCGACCACGCCCTGGTACAGGAAGTAGCCCCAGGCCGCCACGCACAGGGCGGTGGCGAGGAGGTTGGCCGGCAGCGAGTCGGTTTTCTTCAGCGATGGGGCAAACGCGCCCAGCAGATCCTGCAGCATGAAGCGGCCGGCGCGGGTACCCGCATCGACCGCGGTCAGGATGAACAGTGCCTCGAACAGGATCGCGAAGTGGTACCAGAACGCCATCATGGCCGGGCCACCCACCACGTTGGACAGGATGTGGGCCATGCCGACGGCCAGGGTCGGGGCGCCGCCGGCGCGCGAGATGATGGTGTGCTCGCCGACGTCGCGCGCCATCTGTTCCAACGCTTCCGGCGTGATCACGAAGCCCATCTTCGACACCGCTTCGGCGGCGCTCTGCGCGGTGGTGCCGAGCAGCGCGGCCGGGCTGTTCATGGCGAAGTAGACGCCCGGGTCGATGGTCGATGCCGCCACCAGCGCCATGATCGCCACGAACGATTCCATCAGCATGCCGCCGTAGCCGATGAAGCGCGCGTGCGATTCGTTCTCGATCATCTTCGGCGTGGTGCCCGACGAGATCAGCGCGTGGAAGCCGGACACGGCGCCGCAGGCGATGGTGATGAACAGGAACGGGAACACATTACCCGACCACACCGGGCCGCTGCCGTCGATGAACTTGGTCACGGCCGGCATCTGCAGGGTCGGCGCGACCACGATGATGCCGACGGCGAGGGCCACGATGGTGCCGATCTTGAGGAAGGTGGACAGGTAGTCGCGCGGCGCCAGCAGCAGCCAAACGGGAATGGTGGCGGCAACGAAGCCGTAGCCGATCAGCATCCAGGTCAGTTCGGTGCCGGTGAAGGTGAACATCGGGCCGAAGGTCGGCGAATCGTGGACCCACTGGCCGCCGACGATGGCCAGCATCAGCAGCACGAAGCCGATCATCGAGATTTCGCCGATGCGCCCAACGCGCACGTAGCGCGAATACAGGCCCATGAACAGCGCGATCGGAATCGTCGCCATCACGGTGAAGGTGCCCCATGGCGAGCCGGTCAGGGCCTTCACCACGATCAGCGCCAGCACTGCCAGGATGATCACCATGATCATGAAGGTGCCGAGCAGGGCGATCATGCCGGGGATCTCGCCCATCTCGGACTTGATCAGGTCGCCCAGCGAGCGGCCGTCGCGGCGCGTCGACATGAACAGCACCATGAAGTCCTGCACCGCGCCGGCGAACACGACGCCGGCCAGGATCCACATCATGCCCGGCAGGTAGCCCATCTGGGCCGCCAGCACCGGGCCGACCAGGGGACCGGCGCCGGCGATCGCGGCGAAGTGGTGGCCGAACAGCACGTACTTGTTGGTGGGGACGTAGTCGAGGCCGTCGTTGTACTTGTAGGCCGGGGTCTGGCGTGTGGCGTCGAGGCCCATCACCTTGGTGGCGATGTAGAGCGAATAGAAGCGGTACGCGATCAGGTAGACGCAGACCGCGGCCATGACGATCCAGATGGCATTGATGGTTTCGCCGCGCTTGACCGCGATGAATCCGAGCGAGAACGCGCCCAGGATGGACAGCGCGATCCATCCGAGCATGCCGGATAAACGTTTCATTGTGACTCCTCCGATGTGGATTGGTGCTTGTGCGCCCCGGTGTGTCCGGTGCATTTATTAATAACGTGCAGCTTGAGTATCTTGCACAATTGTCAGTACCGCAAGCGCAAGATTACGCAGTGCCTACGTAGTAGTACGCAGGCCGCTGGCGGCGCGCGGACGTAGAATGCAGGGTTGCAATTTATTTTCATGCGGACGGCATATGCGCCTCAGACAAAAAGTGATCGTGCTGGCGGTAGCGCCCCTGATCGTGGCCCTGTGCGCGATCGCGCTCTACGTGCGCCAGGGCGCGGTGACGCTGGCCCAGCAGCAGCGCGCCACCATCGAGCGTGCTTACCTGGCCAGCAAGGAGGCCGAGCTGCGCCACTACGTGCAGCTGGCCACCCATTCGATCGCGCACCTGACCGGTTCCGGGCGCAGCGACCCGGCCACGCTGGAAGAAGCCAAGCGCATCCTGTCGACGCTGAGCTACGGCGGCGACGGCTACTTCTTCCTGTACGACATGAAGGGCCACAACCTGATGCATCCGCGCCAGCCGGAACTGGTTGGCGTCGACATGTGGAACTGGGTCGACGCGGCGGGTGCGAAATCGATCCAGGCATTGATCGGGCGCGCGAAGGAAGGTGGCGGCTTCCAGCGCTATCACTGGGTCAAGCCCTCGACCAACCGCGCCGCGCCCAAGCTGGGCTACGTGGTGCCGGTGGCGAACTGGGGCTGGGTGATGGGCACCGGCATCTACCTCGACGATGTCGAGGCCGCGCTGGCCCAGGTGGCCGACCAGCAGTCGCGCAACATCCAGGACACGCTGCTGTGGATCGCCGGCCTGGCGATCCTGGCCGCCACTGGGGTCGCGGTGGGCGGGCTGGCGCTGAACATCAGCGAGCACCGGGTGGCCGACGCCAAGCTCAAAGTGCTGGCCCAGCGCGTGGTGGAATCGCAGGAAGAAGAGCGGGCGCGCCTGTCGCGCGACCTGCACGACGGCATCAGCCAGGCGCTGGTGTCGGTCAAGCTGCAGCTGGAGGCCGGCATCATCCGCCTCGACGGCGACGAGGCACGGCGGCAGCAGGCGCGTGCCGGCCTGGAGCGTACGGTGGAGCAGATCAAGACCGTGCTGGGCGACGTGCGCCGCATCTCGCACGACCTGCGTCCGACCCTGCTGGACGACCTGGGCCTGGCGCCGGCGCTGGACCACCTGGCCAGCGAATTCGGCGAGCATGCCGGCACCCCGGTACGCTTTCGCGCCGTGGGCGCGGTCGATGTGCTGAGCGAAGTGGCGGCCACGGTGTTGTTTCGCATTGCCCAGGAAGCGCTGACCAATGCCGAGCGCCACGCCGGCGCGCGCAGCATCGAGATGCTGCTCGAGCGCATGGGCGGCGCGGTGGTCCTGACGATCGTCGATGATGGCGTCGGCTTCGATGCTGACAGCGTCGCCGTGCATCCCAAGCGCGGAATCGGATTGCGCAATATGATGGAACGGATGGAAGCGATCGGCGGCCGGCTGGCGATCGTCTCGTCCGCCGCCGGCACCCGCGTGGTGGCCAGCATCGATGTCAAGGAGTAGAAGATTAATACGATGAACGAAGAACCCAAGGTGGTCAGGATCCTGCTGGTGGACGACCACCCGCTGGTGCGCGACGGCCTGCGCGCGCGCCTGGAAGCGTCGCCGCACCTGCACGTGGTGGCCGAGGCAGGATCGAGCGAGGAAGCGATCGAGCAGGCCGGCGAGTGCCAGCCCGACCTGGTGCTGATGGACGTGAACATGCGCGGCGGCAGCGGCATCGAAGCCACCGCGCGCCTGACCGCCCTGCATCCGGGTGTGAACGTGCTGATCCTGTCGATGCACGACAAGCCGGAATACGTCAGCCAGGCGATGCAGGCCGGCGCGCGCGGCTACGTGCTCAAGGACGCGCCGGGCAAGGACATCGTGCTGGCCATCGAAACCGTGATGGGCGGCGGCATCTACTACAGCGCCGCGCTGGCGCGCCAGCTGGCCAGTCCGGCCGCGCCGAGCGACCAGTTGACCGCGCGCGAGCACGAAGTGCTCAAGCACATCGCGGCCGGCCAGTCGAACAAGCAGATCGCGCGCGACCTCGACCTGTCGGTGCGTACGGTCGAAACCCATCGCCTGAACATCAAGCGCAAACTGGGTATCGAAGGGCAGGCCGAACTGATCCGTTTCGCAGTGCAGCGCGCCGGCGCCGACTGAGGAAGTAACCGCTGGTTTAACGGTGATATCCACTAGGAAACATTGTGGTTGCTTTAAAACAATCCGTGCAATAAGATTGTTTGAATATCACTGAAAGCACCTCCATGGCAGCGCAGGACATTTATCCGTTGGTAGCAATCGATCCGGTCGCCAACGCGCAGAACGAATGGGTGGCCTTGCGCCTGCGTCTGGCGCCCGGCGGGGACCTGGCGCTGCGCTTGCAGGCAGTGTTCGGCGAGCCGGATCTGCTGGCGGCGATCGCCCCGATCGACGGCCTGCTGGCGCTCGCGGGCGTGGAAGCGCTGACGCCGCCGGTACTGGCGCTGCTGCCGCCCAACCGCATCGGCCTGCTGCTCCCGGCCACCGCGCTGACGCAGGAAGACGCACCAAGCCGGTTGAGCGCGTTGCAAACCGCTGGCTACCGCATCTGGCTCGACGGCGACATCCCGCCTGGCGTCAACGCGCCGCCCGCACTGCGCTGCGTGGCGCGCGACTGCACGCGCGACGCGCCGCCGCCCGGCCGCCTGCTGGCCCTGTTCGGGCCGCATCTGGCGCACGGCGTCGACAGCACCCGGCGCTTTTCCGAGTGCGAGATCGCCGGTTTCGACTGGTTCTGCGGCGACTATGCGTACGACCCGTATTCCGATCCGCATCCGGACGACGACGGCAGTTCGCGCCGCCGCATCCTGACCCTGCTCGGCCTGCTGGCGCGCGACGCCGATGCGCATGAACTGGAACAGCAGATCCGGCAAGACCCGGCGCTGGCCTACCACCTCCTGAAACTCGTGAACTCGGCCGCGTTCACCGTCAGCGCCCCGATCACCAGCTTCGCCCAGGCGATCGCGGTGCTCGGCCGGCGCCAGCTGCAGCGCTGGCTGCAACTGCTGCTGTACGCGCGCCAGCAGCCGGACGGCTTGCCGAACCTGCTGCTGCCGCTGGCCGCGCGCCGCGGCGCCCAGCTCGAAGCGCTGTGCCGCCAGCACGGCGGCGAGCGCGACGCGCAAGACCTGGCCTTCATGACCGGCGTGTTTTCGCTGCTCGACCGCCTGCTGCGCATGCCGATGGCGGAGATCGCACAGGAACTGCAGCTGCCGTCGGACGTCGCCGCGGCGCTGGTGCAGCGCGCCGGCCAGCTCGGAAGCTGGCTGCGGCTGACCGAAACCGATCCGGGCGAGGACGATCTGGCGGCGGCGCAGGTCACCGCGCACGACTGGTGGCGCAGCCAGCTGGCCGCCTACCACTGGGCGATCCAGGTGGGCCGCAATGTCTGACCTGGACCACCTGATGCCGCCCGACCTGCCGCTGCATCCTGCACATCCTGCACATCCTGCGCCTGATTTGCCGGTCGACTTCGTCGGCGGCACCACCGCCGTCTGCGACGCCGTGCTGCGCCTGCGCGGCGAGGCGCTGGCGCTGGAACTGGGCCGCCTGGCGCGCGAGCTGCTGGGCAGTCCCGAAGGGCGCTACGTGCCCGGCCCCGGCCTGGTGGAGCCGGGCCTGTCGCCGGCCGGCGTGCTGCGTCACGCGGTGATGGCCGGCGTCGAGCAGTTCGGCTGGTACGAGGTCAGCGGCTGCGCGACGTACGACGCCGACGCCCAGCGCCGCCTGTCCGCGCTGGCGCACCTGACGGCCAGCCTGATGCAGATGCACTCGCTGGCGCAGCGCTCCACCCATGCATATGCGCAGATGGAAGCGCAGCTGGCGCAGCAATCGCAGATCCTGGACCAGATCCACGAATCGGTGCTGACCATGGACCAGATGGGCTACATCACCAGCTGGAACCGCGGCGCCGAAGCGCTGTTCGGCTACAGCGCGCTGGAAGCGGTTGGGCGCAACATCCTGTTCCTGTACGCCGACGAAGACGAGTCGATGAGCGACTCGTTCGCGGAGCAGGGCGGCCGCATGATGGAAGTCCGGCGCCGCAAGAAGTCGGGCGACGTGTTCTGGGCCAGCCTGTCGCTGTCACCGCTGCGCGACCTGGCCGACCGACCGACCGGGCTGATTGCCTATCTCACCGATATCACCGAGCGCAAACAGGCCGAGGAACAGCTGCACCACCTGGCTTATTACGACGAGCTGACCGGCCTGCCGAACCGCACGCTGTTCTCGCGTCTGGTGGATCAAGGGCTGACGGTCGCCCAGCGCAACGATGGCGCGGGCGCGGTGCTGTTCGTCGACCTGAATCGGTTCAAGCGAATCAACGACACGCTGGGCCGGCGCATCGGCGACGAGCTGCTGCGCCAGGCCGCGCAGCGCTTCCGCGACACGCTGCGCGAAGAAGACGTGGTGGCGCGGCTCTCCGGCGACGAATTCGCGGTCGGCCTGTTCGACATCCGCCAGCACTTCGAAGCCACCACGGTGGCGCAGAAGCTGCAGGCGGCGCTCGACGCGCCGTTCATGATCGGCGGCCACGATCTGCGCGTGGGCGCCAGCATCGGCATCAGCGTGTTTCCGCAGGACGGCGGCGACGCCGAGACCCTGCTCGGGCTGGCCGATATCGCGATGGAGCGGGCCAAGACGGCGGACGCCAATCCGGACCGCGCGGTGGCGTTCTACAGCCAGGACATGAACCAGGGGATGCAGGAGCGCATGCGCATCGAGTCGGGGCTGCGGCATGCGCTCGGCAACGGTGAGCTGATGTTGTATTACCAGCCCAAGTTCGAGATCGCCAGCGGGCGCCTGGTCGGCACCGAGGCGCTGGTGCGCTGGGTGCATCCGCAGCGCGGGATCGTGCCGCCGGGCGAATTCATTCCGCTGGCCGAGAGCACCGGCTTGATCGTGCAGGTGGGCGAGTGGGTGCTGGAGCAGGCGTGCGCGCAGGCGGCGATCTGGCAGCGGGCGGGGCTGGCGCCGTTCCGGCTGGCGGTGAACGTGTCGGCGCGCGAGTTCACGGCGTCGCTGCCTTCGCGGGTGGCCGATACGCTGCAGCGTTACGGGCTCGATCCGTCGTGGCTGGAGCTGGAGATCACCGAGAGCACGCTGATGCACGACTTCGAGCGGGTGACCGGGATCATGGACCGGATCACGGCACTGGGCGTGGCGCTGTCGCTGGACGACTTCGGGACCGGGTATTCGAGCCTGTCGTACCTGAAGCGGTTCCCGATTCATACGCTCAAGATCGACCGCTCGTTCACGACCGGGATTCCGCGTGATGCCAGCGATTGCGCGATCGCGGGGACGATCATCAGCATGGCGCGGCAGCTGTGTCTGCGCGTGATTGCGGAAGGGGTGGAGACGTTGGATCAGCTGGAGTTCCTGCGCCAGGCGGGGTGTGACGAGGTGCAAGGGTACTTGTATGCGGCGCCGTTGCCGGCGTATGAGTTCGAGCAGAGTTTGCGGGAGAATTGGTTGTTGATCGGGTGATGGCGCTTCGTCGGTCTGCGGGCCTGCAGCCGCCTGCCGGTCTACGCCGAGCCAAAACACCCTCACCGGCACAGATGATTTATGTATAATGCCGGTTCCTCCAAGGAAGCGTGGCCGAGTGGTTGAAGGCAGCAGTCTTGAAAACTGCCGACGGGTGAAACCGTTCGTGAGTTCGAATCTCACCGCTTCCGCCAGAATAACCCCATAAATCGTTGATTATTAAGGGGTTTTTCTGAATTGCTGTTGTGCTACCTACGTTCCTACCCACAAGTGCGTGCGAGCTTCAAGCTATCGGCGAAGGAGTTCACCTCGTTCAGTGACCATCGGGTGCATTTCTTTGACAAGCGCATGGGTGCAGGAAACCCCGCCTTTGTTGTGCACCAGAGCCAAGCGGTGCTTACCCCGATCCCGAGAATGTTAGCTACCTTGGTAACTGGGATGAGATGGTCGTTGTGAGTCATTGTGAATCCTCCTTCTAAGTTCGTTAAAGCCGAAGCCTCCTATGTGTGTGTTTGCAATGGGCGTGCAGAATCGCCAGTAGTTCGCTACCATTCGCGAATTATGGCAGGGCTGTTGATTTCCTGCAAGTGCAAAATCGCTAAATGTCCAGCGGCTGGCTTAGCACATTGCCATCCGGTGTATTGACAATGTTGCCAAAAATGAAATATCCATAGGCCTTGTCGGGGTATCCGCTGCCGTTTCAGCGATGACGAGCTATCATCTGGCCTGTTGCCTTGATAAGTGAAACGAAATGCAGAGATACGACAGTACGCTTTCAGTCCCGAAGATGGACTGCCCATCGGAGGAGCGGTTAATCAGGATGGCGCTTGATGGCAAGCCTGATGTGCAGTCGCTTTCCTTCGACTTGTCTAGTCGTGAACTCCGAGTTGTGCACACGGGTGAGGCTGCTTCGGTCGTTGCTCTGCTGGAGCCATTGAGGCTTGGGGCCAGGATCAAGGATTCAGTCCCGATGGAGTCCGATGCTGGTGGCGTTACGTACCGAAGCATGTTCTCCGTGCCTAAGATGGATTGCCCATCGGAAGAGCGTTTAATCAGGATGGCATTGCAGGATCGTGGGGATGTTCGCTCGCTATCGTTCGATCTGTCCCAGCGGGAGTTGGCAGTGGTTCACCAAGGGGATGTGGAGGGCATCTTGAGCCGCCTACAGCCGCTAGGGTTGGGTGCTGTGCTCAATGGCTCGCCTACAGTGGTATCGGGGCAGGCGGCTGCTCAAAGCCAGACTGACGATGCCGGGGAGGCGAAGACGCTGCGGTTGCTGCTGGCAATCAATGCTGTGATGTTCGTCTTCGAGCTAACGCTTGGTCTGTGGGCGCAATCGACCGGGCTGATAGCAGACTCGCTTGACATGTTTGCAGATGCTGCTGTGTACGGGCTTGCTCTGTACGCCGTAGGTAAGGCGGCAAGCATGAAAGTACGGGCGGCACACTTGGCTGGTTGGCTCCAGTTGCTGCTGGCGCTGGGTGCTCTTGCGGAGGTCGTTCGTAGGTTTGTGGTCGGTAGCGAGCCAGAGTCTGCCTTGATGGTGGGTGTCGGTCTGGTGGCCTTGGTGGCGAATGCTGCCTGTCTGGTGCTGATTGCAAAGAAGCGAGACAGTGGTGTGCACATGAAGGCCAGCTACATCTTCTCGGCGAATGACGTAATCGCAAACATCGGTGTGATCGTTGCTGGTGGGCTGGTTGCTTGGACTGCTTCGCCATACCCTGATCTGGTGATCGGCACCATTATTGGTATCGTCGTTCTTAACGGTGCACGTCGGATTTTGAAGCTCAGCTAGTTCGCAGGGAGTGTTGGGATTGGTTGTCCTGTCACTCCCTTGTCGTTATGCCGTGGCTGTCCCGGTGTTCGCTTGGGATGGCTGGTAGATGTGCTGCATCTTCCCGATCATGTTGTCCAGTAGGCTGTCGCCAGTCTTAACCTTGATCGGGATATTGCCAATAAGGATGGGTTGGCTGGAGTCGATGGCGGCTACTGCCTTGTTTCGCGTTGGTCGCGAAGCGGAGAAAATTTGCCCTTGCTTCTCCCACTCCTTGTCCAACTTGTCCCGAGCCTTGTGGATGTAGCTCAACCATTCCAGTGCATCTACCAATCGCTGGGTTGCCTGTTCCGTGGCCCGGTTAGTGGGGCCGAGGTAAGGGAGTTGAGCGTAATAGTTCCCGCCGTGTATCTGGTTCGATGGCGACGCGATCCACGGATCATTAAGCTCTTGGTTGCGGCATTCTTTCGTTAGCCAGCCATCCTTGAAGGTATTCAGGATTGCCTGTGGTGGCGAGTTATCCGCGTCAACCAAGATAAAGATGTGCAGATGTTCGCCTCGCTCCACGCTGCATTCCCGTGCAGAGAACCATTCGTGGGGCACTCCGGCACGAGTTAGGTGCTGGCATAGGGCCGTGAGCATCGTCTTGTGCTTGCTGTAAGTGTTGCCAGACAAGATAAGGTGATACAGACGGGGTTCCCGGTAGTAAGTAAGGCACTGGATGATCTTGGTCTTCGCTGCTCGATATGCACGCTTCCCCTTCGGGTGCCATCCTGCGTTCTTGCGCCTTCTCCCGTGCACTACGTTATCGGGATAGGTTGTTGTTGCCTTTGGCATGTTGTGTTGTCCTTTCTTGGTCGATAGTCCTCCTTGGCCTGATCCGTGGACAGGCGCACTGATTCCCTGTTATTGATGAATGAATAATGGATGGTCGGATGACCGTCCTTGTTGCTGGCGATCCCAAGCAAACTCGATGGACAATAGGAATGCTCGGTAGTGCCAACTTGGGCTTACTACTATAGCTACTAGAGTAACGGAGAGTGCTTCCTAGGGCGGAAGGGATACTGCGGCAAGTGTGCATCCGGCTGAGACGTAGAGCCAGTGCGGGTTTTGCCGGAGAAAGAGGGCTTACACGGATGTGAGTGTAAAACGTCCAGATGAGCCATTGCCAACCCTGCACTGTAGCACGCCTTTAACCGGGTTTGCAACAACTTTCTTGAATAGTCCATTGGAAGCGATTTAAGGCGTTTTCAGTCGTCCGTGTGGGTAAGGGTCAACTCTTCCGTAAAACGCCTTGTAGGTGCCTTCCGTGCCTTCTAAAGCGATTCTAGGGTTCTGGGTAGCCAGTGTGGAGTGCTGGCTGCTCCCATGCTGCTTGCTCTGCTTAATTTTTACGCGGCTGTCGCATATAAAGCGCACACATTTGCTTAGCAAACCGCCGCTTCTCTGTCCTTGGCAACAGAGATTAGCCTGCTGTCGTGCAGTATGTCGCCCAGTCGTTCATTAATTCCCGGCGCTTGTTGAACAGATCGGAGCAGAAGTAGGCTGCTTCGGTCTTGTCCTTCTGTACGTGCGCCAGTGCGGCTTCGCATACCGCGTGCGGATAGCTGGTCTGTTCTGCTGCCCAGTCCCGGAAGGAGGAGCGGAAGCCATGCACCGTGAACTCGTGGCCCAGCCTCCGAAGGATCGCGGTAAAGGCCATGTCGGAGTATGGCTTGCCCTTTGAGTTCGGGAAGATCAGTTTCGGGTGCTTGCCCTTCTGCGCTTCGAGAATCGCCATCGCTCGGGGTGACAGCGGTACACGGTGCTCGTTCCCGGACTTCATCCTATCGCCCGGAATGATGCGACGCTTTTCCTCGAAGTCGATTTCCGACCACTCTGCAAGGCGAACCTCGCCAGTCCGGGCTGCTGTAAGAACAATGAACTCCAGCGCCAGCTTGGCCGAATCCTCGCTGCCCGTTAAGTGAGCCGCTGCAATCGTGGAGGCTACGTCCTTGTATGGGCAGGCAGCGAAGTTGCCCTTGGTGCCTCGGTTTGCTGGCAGTGCTCGTGCGATCTGGTTCCAGATGCCTGCATCGTGGTTCTGCCTATAGTCCTTTGCTGCTGCCCAGTCGAGTACGGCGTGGATGCGCTGCTTCACTCGTGATGCCGTGGGTGCTTTCGTCGTCCAGATCGGCGTGAGTGCGGCCAGGATGTCGCCCTTCGTCACGTCGGAGACAGGTTTGTTGCCGAACACCGGATAAGCATAAGTCTGTAGCGTGTTCGTCCACTGGGAAGCGTGCTTCTCGTTCTTCCAAGTGTGAAGGTGTGTCTGGTGGTACTCGGCTGCGCACTCTGCAAAAGTACGCTGGTGCTGGAGTGCGGCTCGTTGGCTGTCTCGGGCAGCGATTGGATCAGTGCCACTCTTCGCAAGTAGGCGGCTGGCAGTCGCTAACTCTCGTGCCTTCGCAAGCGGCACGTCGGGATACGATCCAAGGCCCATGTGCCGCTCCTTCTTGTTGAGTGTGAACCGATAAACCCACGATTTCGAGCCAGTAGGCGATACCTGTAAGTACAATCCGCCGCCATCGGGATAGTAGCCGGGTTCAGTTGTCTTCTTTACGGCCAATGCGCTCAATCGTTCCAGTTCTCGCTTACCCACGTTTCTACCCCCGTTTTCGATGTGGATTGGAGTGTACCCGAATGGATGAGCTTAGACAAATAACTGGTTGATTACATAGGAGAGCGGAGTGATTTCCGGATGATGGTGGTTTGACTTGGATTGATAGTTAGGAGGACACCGCTTCCGCCATCTACCCATTTTCTGCAATGAAGATCGGTTTGCTGATCAGCTTTACCCCCATCCCAAGCTGCTGACTTTTGACTCCGGTTGCTAGTCCGTCCTGCCATGTTGCGATCGCGATTTCTTCCCATGCCACCACGCGCGGGCCGAGTTGGACCGGGCCGGGAAGCTGCCAGCGCTGATCCGCTTGTGGATCGTGCTGCGCGCCATGCCCACCGTTTTTTTCATGTCCGGTAGGTGCAGGATTGCGATGGCGCTGGCTGCCAGCGCGGCGTAGCCGGTGCTGTGAAATGCTGTCTTCGCCGCGCGGCCATTGCCCGGAACCCGGGCGTGCACGAAGCGCTCACTGATCTCGCTAACGCTTCCCATCGGCGGCGTGTAGCCGTCGGTACCAACCAGCATCACGAGCTGTCCGATCTTTATGGCCGACCTTCCGGCAGTGTCGGGGATGCAGTAGAGGTGGTGACCATGCTTGCTCCAACGGTTATATATTCAGCGTTTTTTATTTGATGACGGTGTTGTTTTCCAGTAACCAAATCGCATGGATTTTTGTTGCCTCAGGGTATAGTTATGGGCATTAGCCGGCGATTGATGATGAAGATCCTAACTTTCGAAGTAAGTAACTGTTCCTTGGTAGTAACAAACATCGTCGAGTCGAGCCGCGGATGGGAATGCTCTTCCATTCTGTCTCAACAGACTCCAGGATCCAGCGAGGTCGTCCACAAGAGCACCAAGTCCTTCACCGGTCTTTATGACCCTGACGATGCGCTTGAGATCGGTTCCGAGTTCGCCAACTCTTTCATTGAAGATTGCTTTCCCGAACTCGCTGACGTCGCAGACTGCGTCTTAGCGTCGTGAATGGCAAGCTCAATGGCATCTTTTACTGATCGCCATCCGGTCTATATGCGCGGCGTGACACCGAAACCGCTGCCAGTTGTGCTTCTGATTTCTGCCAGCAGGCGACGTCTTCTTGCGCAGCGCTTCTGAGGCAACCGGCTTCGTTACGGCTTACGTCATGACGTAAGCCGCTCGGCTGGAATGCCGGCTAGCTAAAGCCCGGGGCCAGAACAAATCGCTCCTTGCTTGCCACTGGCTCCCATGGTCGCAAACCCTGATCCTTGGCGAGGCGGATGCGCTGCACCTTCATTGCATCGATCAGGTCTGTCGGTGACGCGGCCGGGTCCAGCATCGGAAGCGTTTGTTCGGCTTCGAGGAAGAAACGGTGCCGCGCATCGCTTCCCGCCGACAGGAACGCTTCCTCCCACCATTCCGTGATCCGCGCGCTGGCCTGTTCCAGGGCACTGTGCGTGACCAGGCGGTTCGACTTCTCGTTGTTGATCCGCTTCGATGCAGGCATCAGATTCCACGCGTCCCCGCACGGCCAGGCGGCGAAGGGGAAGCAATGGTCGATGTCGTAGTCGTCCTTCAGGCGCTGGCCCGACCAGACGCAGTAGATAGCCTTCCCCTGATCGCGAAGTCGTTCGACGGCAGCCCGTGCGAACCTGGTGTCGCGTTCTGGATCTGCCCATGCAAGTAGCGAGTACGCGGTCTGGCTGATGACCGGGCCGAGTTGGCCCGCATAGGACTCCATCAGACGCACCCATTCCGCAACGAGAACCGGTTCGACCCAGACGTTGTAGTGGCGAAGCGCATCCCAGATCGGGAGGGGAACGTGGAACTCGCCAAAGCTCCAGAGGAATGGATCGTCGATCCGCACGCTGGCCGGTGTCGACGTGCGGCGCTGGTGCTTGACCTGGAAGATGTTTTCATCGCTCGCGGGCCAGCGCAGGTACTTCACCGGCATCTCGCGGATCAGCCTTGATATCTCCCACAAGCTTGCGTGAAAGTGGCGCGCGGTGTCGCCGTGGAAGTCCATTCCGGCACGAAGGTCAACCGGGCGTAGAAGTCGCAAAGCGGTGAAGTTGTCGGTCACGAAGCCGGGCGCATTCCCAACACGGTTAGGCGGCATCTGTAGTAGCCCACCCTCGATGAGCGGCTTGTACATGCGCAGCCAGAAGAGAGCGACCAGGCCCATTGGCAGGACGACGGACTCCGCTTCGTGGCGCGCCGCACCCGCCGCGGTATCGGCGATCCTGGCGAGGATACGCAGCAGCGCGATCTTGTAGGTCGACGCCTTACTGTCCGTGAGGATCAAATGGCGCAACAGCGGGAGTGCCCCCAGGCCATCGTCGGGGAGCCCGAGAACTGCAGTGGTCCACGAAATCCCCGGTCGGTTCAGCCTGTCGGGGCTGTCATCGGTCCGCACCAGCCGCAGGCCCAACTGCTGGGCCATCACCGTCAGTTCCGGCAGTGTTACCTCGTACATGGCGCGGTCGGTATCCGGCGGGCCAATGCGAAGGCTGATGGCGATGCGGCCGTTCGGCGACAACAGGGTCGCCAGCTTGCGCAGGGCGCGCTGGCGTGCCGCCGGTGGAACGTGCATCCACACCGCCGACAGCAGGATCAGATCGAAGGTAAGTCCCAGACGGCGGACCTGGGCCAGATCCGGCAGGCTGTCGGCCACCCAGTGAATGCGTGGCGATGTATGGCGCTGGCGCGCCAGCGTGCGCATCCCCTCCGAGGGCTCGGCGGCGACGACATCATATCCTTTGGCTGCAAACCAGGCGGCGTCCCTTCCGGAACCAGCGCCGACGTCAAGTATCGTCGCCCCAGGCGGTGGCAGCAGATCCAGTAGCACAGAGTGCACATGCTCGAAGGTCAGCGATTCGTACTGTGAAACAAATTGCTCGGCGTTCTGATCGTAGTGAGGAATTGACTGCACGTGAGCTTCGGTATGCTGTGTCGACTCATCAATTGTATGCTGAACTATGCTGCCTTTGTGCAATGGATAAGTTGCAACCGTAGGGAGGTTGGTCAGGTCGGGTGCGGTAGGGCTTTATCCGAGTCAAGCAGTCGACTTGAAAACTTCGATCAGGCGAAACTAACTGCATCAGCCAGGTCTGCGCTTCTTGTCGCCAGCCGCAAACATCTCGATCTTTTTGGTTGGCCCCGACACAATCAACATATCCGCCGGCCGAATCACCGTCTCCGCCAGCGCATGCTGAAAATCCTCATTCGCCCGCTTCACCCCCACCACGGTCACTCCGAAACGCGATCGCACATGCGCCTCCGCCAGCGTCCGGTTATGCGTCTCCACCGGAGCATGGATCTTTGCAATCGCAAACCCATCCTCGAACTCGATGAAGTCCATCATGCGCCCGGTGATCAAGTGCGCCACGCGCGCCCCCATGTCCGCCTCCGGATAGATCACGTGATGCGCGCCGATCCGCTGCGCAATCTGTCCATGCTCCGGCGTCATCGCCTTGACCCAGATATCCTTGATCCCCAGCTCGGTCAGCACCATCAGCGTCATCAGGCTGGCCGCCAGGTCCGACCCGATCCCGACGATGGCATGCGAAAAGTCGGCCACGCCCAGCTGCAGCATGACGTTCTCGTTGGTCGAATCGGCCTGCACCGCGTGCGTCAGGCGGTCGCCCCACACCTGCACCAGGTCCTCGCGCTTGTCGATGCCCATCACGTCGTGCCCGAGCCGCATCAGCGACTGCGCCACCGCGCCGCCGAAACGGCCGAGACCGATCACCACCACGCTGTCGCTGGATGAAAACGCGAACTGCTCTGTAAAAATCCTACCCAACAATTGGATGCTCCTCAGGATAACGGTAAGGCATGCGCCGCTCGCCCAGTACCAGCGAGGTCGCGAATGTGATGGTGCCGACGCGGCCGACGAACATCAAGAGCGTCAGCACCAGCTGGCCGGAGACCGGCAGATCGGCGGTGATGCCGGTCGATAGTCCGGCGCTGCCGAACGCCGCGATCACCTCGAAGATGACCTGGTCGGTCGGGAAGTGGGATATGCGCAGCAGCGCCACCGTGCCCATCGCTACGACAACGCTGCCCAGCACCAGCACCGTGATCGCCTGGCGCTGGGCCGAGGCGCCGACCCGGCGGCCGAACGCTTCGGTGTCGGTGTGGCCCTTGGCCTCGGCCAGTACCAGCAACACCAGCACCGCTACGGTACCCACCTTCACGCCCCCGGCGGTGCCGGCGCTGCCGCCGCCGATAAACATCAGAAAGTAGTGCAGGGCCCAGGTTTCGCGCGTGAGCGCCGCCACGTCCACCGTGTTGAAGCCGGACGTGCGCGCGGCCGACGAGATGAACAGTCCGTTCATCAGCTTGTCGATCAGGCCGAACGAGCCGAGCGTGGCCGCATTGTTCCACTCGAACAGCAGCACCACCAGGTAGCCCGCCACCAGCAGGATCAGGGTGCCGCTCAGCGTCAGCTTGGTGTGCAGCGACCAGTGGCGCGGGTCGCGCCAGCGGTGGCGCAGGTCGTGCAGCACCGGGAAGCCGATGCCGCCGATGATCGCCGCCAGCATCATCGGCAGCAGGATGCCGGCGTCGCCGGCATACCGGATCATGCTGTCGGGGTGGATCGAGAAGCCGGCGTTGTTGAAGGCGGAGGCGGCGTGGAACAGGCCGACCCAGGAGGCTTCGGCCCATCCCATGCCGTAGTTGAATTCCAGCCGCAGCGTGAGAAAGGCGGCGATCGCCAGCTGGAACAGCACCGACACCGCCAGCACCACGCGGCCGACGCTGGCGATGTCGCCCATGCCGATCGAGCGCGTCTCGGTCTGGGCCATGAGGCGGGTGCGCAGTTTCGGCGAGCGGTTGACCATCAGGCCGAGCAGGGTGGCGGCGGTCATCATGCCCAGTCCGCCCAGCTGGAACAGCGCCATGATGGTCGACTGGCCGAAGCCCGACCAGTAGCTGCCGGTATCGACCACCGTCAGGCCGGTCACGCACACCGCCGACACCGCGGTGAAGAAGGCGACCATCAGCGGCGCCGTGGACGCCGCGTCGCCGGCGCGCGCCAGCGGCAGCATCAAGAGTGCGGTGCCGATGACGATCGCCAGCAGGAAGCCGAGGGCTACCGCCCGCGCCGGGTGGATGACCTTGTTCATCGGGCGCATCGGGCGGTCGGGGCGTCCGGGACGGGTGTGTCAGCGTGCATCGGTGTGTGGCCGGTGTTCAAAATTCATGGTGTCGGGATCGGTGTCGGAAGCCAGCGGCGCGCCCATCAGCTTGAGCCAGACGAAGCCGAGCACGCCGGCCGCCAGCGAAGCGAGCAGGATCGCCATCCTCGAGGCGTTGATGATATCCGTTTGGCCGACGAACGCCAGGTTCGTGATGAAGATCGACATGGTGAAGCCGATGCCGCCCAGCAGGCCGGCGCCCAGTACATGGCGCCAGGCCAGGTCGAGCGGCAGGCGGCACAGGCCGGCCGCGACCGCCGCAAAGCTGAACAGCACGATGCCGATCGGTTTGCCCAGCGTCAGGCCGAGCAGGATGCCCAGGCTGTTGGCCGACATCAGCTCGCCGGTCCAGCCTGCACCGATCACGATGGCGGTGTTGGCCAGGGCGAAGATCGGCAGGATCAGGAAGGTGACCGGGGTATGCAGCGCGTGTTCCAGACGGTGCGAAGGCGAGGCGGCGTCGTCCTGGCGCGCCGAGCCGGGAATCGCGAATGCCAGCAGCACGCCGGCGATGGTGGCGTGCACGCCTGACTTCAGCATCAGGAACCACATCAGCGCGCCGCCCAGCAGGTAGGGCCAGAGCGCGATCACGCGCAGGCGGCGGTTGAGCAGCCACAGCGCGCCGAAGGTGGCCAGCGCCGCGGCCAGGAACAGCGCCGACAGCTCGGCCGTGTAGAACAGGGCGATGACGATGATGGCGCCCAGGTCATCCATCACGGCGAGTGCGGTCAGGAACACCTTGAGCGAGGCCGGCACGCGGCTGCCGAGCAGGGCCAGGACGCCGAGCGCGAAGGCGATGTCGGTCGCCATCGGGATGCCGACCCCGGCCTGGGTCGGGGTGCCGCCGTTGAGCATGAAGTGGATCAGGGCCGGAGCCGCGATGCCGCCGGCGGCGGCCACGACCGGCAGCAAGGCGTTGCGCAGGTCGGACAGCTCGCCGCTGACCAGCTCGCGTTTGAGTTCGAGCCCGACCAGCAGGAAGAACACGGCCATCAGCGCGTCGTTGATCCAGTGTTCGATGCTCAGGCCGGCGACGTACCCGTGCCAGAAGCCGAGGTAGGGCGCGCTCCACGCCGAGTTGGCGATGGCGAGCGAGACGATGGTGCAGAGGATCAGCAGGGCGCCGCCGGCCTTGCCGGATGCGATGAAGTTCTGGAAGGTGGAAGAGAGCCGGCGTTCGAGTCGTTGCATGGATGATGGTCGCAATCAGGCCGCGCGGCGGCCCGACCATACGCGAATCCTGTCGTGCCCTGGCGGCACGATCACCCAGGCCGCATTATAGACGACGCGCCGGCCAGGCGCCGCCACGACGGCCCGGGTGACGAGCGGGCCCGGTCAGTACGTCCAGTTCAGGCTGACCGACGCATTCCTCGGCGCGGCGTAGAAGCTTTGATTCCAGAACAGGCTCTTCAGATAAGTCTTGTCGGTCGCATTGTTCAGGTTGGCGCTGATCCGGAAATGCGGGTTGATCTCGTATTGCGCCATCAGGCCGACCGTCGCATAGCCGCCCTGACGAACCATTGCCACCGCGTCCTCGATGTAAATCCGCGACTGCCAGTTGATGCTCGCACCCACCTTCAACTGCGGCATCGAGGCGAAGCGATAGGTCGTCGCAGTCCGCAAGGTCTTGCGCGGGATGAAGGTCCGCACGTCCTGGCCTTCATTGCCTTCCATGGACATCTGCGTGAAACCGATGCTGGCATTCCAGTTCTTGCTCAGTTGTCCGGCCAGCTCAAGTTCGACACCCTGAGACTCGGCTTCCACGCCGACATAGAAGGCGTCGAGACCATTGATATAGCCCGCCAGCTCGGGCGAATTGGTCTGCTTGGTCTTGAAAACGGCGCCCGACAGCTGCACCCTTCCATCCAGCAGATCGCTCTTCAGGCCCACTTCACGGGTTCTGCCTTCGACCGGCGCCAGCAACTGGCGGTTGAAGTCCATCTCGCTTTGCGCATTGAAGATCGAGCTGTAGCTGGCGTACGCGGACAGCGTCTCGTTGATGTCATAGACCAGCCCGGCATATGGCGTAGTCTTGCTGGCCGAGCGATAACTGCTGGTGCCATAGCTGCTGCCGCGGGTATCGACCTTGACCGTATTCGCGCCGGTCAGCAGCTTCCAGTCATCGGCCAGGTTCCAGCGCGCCGCCACGAAGGCGTTCTTGCGCTTGTCGGTGTAACCGCCGGCGCCGACTCCGGCACCGAACGCCGGACGCGGGTAGCTGCCGTCGACGGCCGCGTTGCCGGGCAGGCTGGTGCCGGTGTCCGGGCCGGAGGCCGAGCGGCTGTCGATTTCCGATTCCGACCACGATGCGCCGAAGCTCAGGTCGTGGCGGCGCCCGCCGAGGTCGAAGGTGCCGTTGACCGTGCCGTCGGCCAGCTTTTGCTTGAAGATCGAGTCGTAGGCCGAGGTGTAGCTGGTCAGGCCCAGCCCGGTGGCGCGGTCCTGGATGCCAGAGACGAAGAACAGTTCGGACTCGTTCGGCGAGCGGTTGTAGGTGAGCGTCGCCGTGCCGGTCCAGCCGTTGCCGAAGCCGTGGGTCCATTCGGCGAAGGTGCTGTTGACGATGGCGTCCTGGAACGACCAGTCGGTGCCGACGTTGGCCGAGCGCGGATAGCTGGTGGGCGTGCCGTCGGTGTAGTACAGCGGCAGTGCGCCCCACATGTTCCCGGTGGCCGCGCTCTTCTGGTAGGTGTGTCCGGCCGCCAGCTTGTTGTTGGCGTCGATGCTGCCTTGCACGATCACCGAGGCGACCGTTTTCTTCAGCGCGTAGCGGTCCAGGTAGGAGTCGCCCTGGTCGCGCGCCAGCACCACGCGCGCGGCCCAGTTCTCGCTCAGCGGGATGGTGGCGTCGACGTCGAGGCGCTTGTTGCCCCAGCGGCCGAAGGTGAGCCCGGCCTGGGCAGCCAGCTTGTTGCCGGGACGCTTGCGCACGAAGTTGACGGTGGCGGACGGATTGCCGGTCGACGACAGCAGGCCGTTGGCGCCGCGCACGATGTCGACCCGGTCGTACAGCGCGGTGTCGAAATTGCCGGTCACGTTGCCGAACACGAATGGAAGGCCGACGCTGTCGTACTGGAAGTTGGTGATGTCGAAGCCGCGCGCCGTGTAGTAGACGCGGTCAGTCTCGACCGCTTCGACAGTGACGCCGGGGACGGTGGCGAGCATGTCGCTGATCGAGTTCAGCTTGAAGTCATCGAGCTTGGCGCGCGTCACGACCGAGACCGATTGCGGGGTTTCGCGCAGGCTCAGGTCGAGCCGGGTGGCGGATGCGCTGTCGCGGACGCTGTAGCCGTCCTTCGTCGTTTCGCCAGTGACCTTGACGGTCTGCACGTTGGCGTCCGCCGCGAGGTCCGGCTCGGCAGCGGCAGCCGTGCCATGGCCGGCAGCGAACAGGGCGCAGGCGAGGGCCAGCGGCAGCAGACGCGGTTCGGAGGGCTGGTGCTGCAAGCTTGCGCGATGAGCGGACGAACGGAAAGCGGACGAACGGAAGGGCGTACGAAGAGACGGCATGAATAATCCTGATGGGTTGCCTGCGAAGAGGCAACGTTTGCGAGTCACACTAGTCCTCGGCAGAGGTCTAGATCTGAATATAAATAAGAATCATTCTCAATTATAGAAAGATCTGGACGGACTGGCAAGGAGCGAGGGCGCACGCCCAGGAGTTATGTCGAGTTGCCGGCCTTTGCCAGCCGCCGCGCCGATTGCGAAGCGGGGCTGTCCGCCATCGGGATCAGCGTCGCCGCGCGCGCCATTGCACGCACCAGCGTCGCTTCTCCCATCCGCAATCCGCGTCCGCGTAATTCCGGCAGCGAACGGACCGGTTCCGGCGTGATGTCCACGGCGGCGCGCACCAGCAGGCGCTGGGCCCAGCGCAAGGGAGCAGGAAGAATCGCCGCTTGCGCCATGATCCGCATGAACTCGGACAGGATGTCGGACCCCTCCAGTCCGGGCGCAGTCGCCGCGAGCAGCGTCTCCCACTCGTCCCAGCTGCGCGGCGCGCCGGTTGCGCCGTACAGGACGGACGAAGCCTGGCCTTCCGCGAAAGCGGCATCCTTTTCGGCGCTGGACAAGTGCCGGACGTAGGCGTGATAGGCCTCGGTGAAGCCGAACGTCGCGGTTGCTTGAACCCAGTCGAGCAGGCGCGGATCGTTGGCGTGATACGGGACGCCACCCGGCGTCGTTCCCTTCACCCGGCCGTGCATTCGTACCACCCGTGCGATCAGCTCTTCGGCCGCCGGGCGCGGGCCATACACGGTCATCATCGCCGCGAAGCCGGTACGCCGCAGGCGCAGCAGTGGATCGCGTTGAAAGCTGCTGTGGTCCCAGACCCCGGACCGCACCGAGGGTTCGGCCAGTTCGAGCAGGACGGCTGTCACGCCGCCGATGAACAGCGCAACCGGATTGGCGAATACTTGCCACGAAATGCCGTCGTGCGGCGTCAGCGCCGGCTCGCCGGCCGGCTGGCTGAAGTCGAACTCCAGGCCGGGAGGAGGGCGCATCAGATCTTGTATGACATTGAGCATCGCGTCGTCCCTGTGCCTGGTGCGTTACCTCGGCCGCCTCAGCGCTTAGTGGCAGGATCCTGTTTGGCTGCAGCGTCGATCTCGCCGGCCCACGGATCCTTCAGCGCGACCGGTTTGCCGCTGTCGGCGAAATCCATCAGCTGGTCGCTGGCGCGCGCATAACGCGGCCATGCCGGCAGTCCCGCGCCGTTCGGATCGCCGTTCTTGGCGAAGTTCACCATATACGTGCTCATCGCCTTGCCGACGCCGATATCCCTGGCCGTCGCCTGCTCGCCGTACTTCACCTTCACCGTGTCGAAGAAGTAGGGAATATCGGTCGCATGTCCCGCGCCCGGCTTGCCGATCGACTCGGCCACGTACGAGAAGCGGTAGGCATACACCGGCACTCCGTGGACGGCCAAGGTCGCCGCCAGGCTGCGCGCACCCGCCACCATGAACCCGGTCTTGCCGCCGATATCGGCGCTGGTCGCGCCGATCATCACCGGCACCTTGTGCATGCGGCCGTTTGCGAACGCGGCGCGCGAATCGATCGCCACCTTGCCGTCGGCGAACGGCCCGTGATAGGTCGGCATCCCTTGGCGCATGAAAGTCGCCAGGTTCAGGCCATCCACCACCTGGTCCGGCGGCAGCGCGCGCAGTTTCTCGAGCGCCTTCGGATCGTCGTCCGCGATGCCTTTGCCGGTGGCGAAATTGACGCCGATCTTTTCCACCGCTTCCAACGGCGTTGTCTGCGTGCCGCCATCGCCGCCCGACATCACCACCGCCTTGGCGAACAGGCCGCCGCTCATTGGCGAGGTCAGAAGATTATTCACCGACATCCCGCCCGCCGATTCGCCGGTGATCGTCACATTGCTCGGATCGCCCCCGAAGGCCGAGATATTGCGCTTGATCCATTGCAGCGCCGCGATCTGGTCCATGAAGCCGTAGTTACCCAGCATGCCCTGGTCGCCATTCTCGCGCGTCAGCTGCGGATGCGCGAAGAAGCCGAAGCGCCCGATGCGATAGTTGAAACTGACCACCAGCACATCCTGCTTCGCCAGCTCGGCGCCGGAATAGGTTGGCGGCGACGAACCGCCGTTGACGAAGCCGCCGCCGTAGATCCAGACCAGCACCGGCAGCTTGCCCTTGGCGCCGGCCGGCTTCCACACGTTCAGGCTCAAGCAGTCTTCGGCCGGGGCGGTGCCGAGCGGGGCGGCGTCGCTGGGGAAGGGCAGTTGCATGCAATCGGCGCCGTAGCTGTCGGTCTGGCGCACGCCGCTCCAGGAGGCGGCCGGCTGCGGCGCGCGCCAGCGCAGCTTGCCCGTTGGTGGGGCGGCGAAGGGGATGCCTTTCCAGCTCGCCACGCCATCGTCCACCTTGCCCTGCACCTTGCCGCTGTCGATGGCGACGACCGGGCCGCCTGAAGCGGCATGCGCGAGCGGCACCGCAAGCGCCATGGCCAGGTACAAGAAGGGAGCGAGGGTCGGACGTGGCATCGAGAGTCTCCTGTGGAATGGATTATGTGCAGTAATAATAACGTGACGTCTAGCTTCGTGCGTGCTCAGCCGAAGCCGGCGAAAATGTCCTTCAGCCAGTCGACGAACACCCGCACCCGTGGCGACAACTGGCGGCTCTGCGGATACAGCACGCAGGCCGGCAACGGTGGCGGCGTCAGGTGCGGCAACAGCACGCACAGCTCGCCGGACTGCAATTGGTCCTCGACGCGGTAGCGCGGCACCTGCACGATGCCGAGCCCGGCGCTGGCGCCGGCGATGTACATGTCGGCGCCAGTCACCGACACCGCGCCGGGCAGCGTCAGTTGGCGCAGTTCGCCGTCGACCAGGAACTCGAGCGGATACGGGCGCAGGGTGGCCGACGAGATGTAGTTGACGGCCAAGTGGCGCCCGAGTTCATCCAGCGTTTCCGGCCGTCCATGGCGCGCCAGGTAGTCCGGGCTGGCGACGGTTACCTGTTCCAGCCGTGCCACTTGCTGCGCCACCATCGACGAGTCCTGCAGATTGCCCACGCGCAGCACGCAATCGATGCCTTCACGCACCAGGTCGACCAGGCGGTCGCCTTCGCCGATCTGCAGCTCAATGCCGGGGTAGCGCGCCAGGAAGGCGGGCAAGGCCGGCATGACCACCCGCCGCGCCAGCGTCGGCTGCAGGTTCACGCGCAGCAGTCCGGTCGGGGCGGCGCGCGAGAACACGCTTTCCATCTCGCCCAGGTCGGCCAGCAGGTGCACGCAGCGTTCGTAATAGGCCTGGCCGTCGAGCGTCGGCGCCACCACCCGCGTGGTGCGTTCCAGCAGTCGCGTGCCGAGGCGGGTCTCCAGGCGCTTGATCGCATTCGTCACCGTCGCGCGCGGCATGCGCAGTTCTTCGGCCGCGGTCGTGAAGCTGCGGCGCTCGACGATGCGGGCGAAGATCTGCATTTCCTGGAAGCGGTCCATATGGGTGGGCATGCAGTCAATCCAATCGATAATGCGTTATAGTCGAGTTCAACGATTCAGTCTGATATTGCCCTGAACAGGTGCGGACGATTCGTGTGTTAGCGCTAAGGCTAACGTTTATTTTCTCGATTTTGACGGGATATAGCATAAATACGCTGCGTGATAATGCGTGTAAGTGTTGCATTTTGTCCAAAATGGCAGGTTGGAAACGAAAAATTCCGCATTGCATCATATCGTTTGATAACAACTCACAGTTCCTTCGGTATCATGACGGGTTCTTACGCCACCCGCTCCATCTGCCATGAACGGTCTGCTCTGCAAATTTAGGCTCTCCAGCCTGATCACCCTGGCCGTGTGCGCCACGGTGGCACTGACCGTGGCCCTGCAGATGGCAGTGGTCAACCATTTTGCGGTGCGCCAGGCCGGTGCCGAAGCCGAGTTGCGGCTGCAGCAATTGTCCTGGCAGATGCGCGACTCCCTGAACCGCGTGGTGGAGCAAGCCACAGGCGACGCACGTGTACTGGCCGCGCTGCCGCAGGTGCGCCAGGCGCGCAATCCGGCATCGGCCCGCGCCGCGCTGGAAACCCTGCAATACACTTTCCCCGATTACGCCTGGATCGGCCTGGCCGGCACCGACGGCAAGGTGATCGCCTCGACCAAGGGCTTGCTGGAAGGCGCCAACGTCAGCGCGCGGCCGTGGTTCCAGACCGGCCAGCAGGGCGTGCGCGCTACCGATTACCACCCGGCCAAATTGCTGGATAAATTGCTGCCGCATGCACCCGATCCGTGGCGCTTCGTCGACGTCTCCACGCCCGTGTTCAGCAACGACGGCGAGCTGTTCGCCGTGCTCGGCATGCACCTGAGCTGGGACTGGGCGCGGCGCCAGGCGCGCAAACTGCTGACCCCGGTGCTGCGCGAATACGGCGCCGAGATCCTGGTGGTGCGCGACGACGGCACCGTCATGCTCGGCCCCGAAGAACTGGTCGAGAAGAAGATCGATACCGTCAGCCTGCGCAAGGCACAGGCCGGCGACACCGGCTCGCTGCGCGAGCAATGGCCTGACGGCCAGGCCTATCTGACCGGCTTCAGCCAGACCGGACAGGCCGGTAACGACACCACGCTGCGCTGGTCGGTGCTGGTGCGCCAGGACGAAGACAAAGCACTGCAGGGTGCAAGCGAACTGAAGCGCCGGATGCTGATGTGGAGCACCTTGCTCGGCCTGATCCTGGCCGGCACCGCCGCGCTGCTGGCACGCCGCCTGACGCGGCCGATGAACCAGCTGGGCGAAGCGATCGAGCGCGTTACCGAGGCCACTGCCGCGGGCAAGGAGTTGCCGCCCATCCCGCAGATCAATGGCTTCCAGGAAGCGAGCATGCTGACCCGCACCATGCGCGAGCTGGTGCGCAGCGAGGCGGAATACCGCAGCGCGCTGCTGGCCATGAACGAACGCCTGGAAGCGGCAGTGGCCGCGCGCACCGCCGAGCTGCAGGCGCTGCTGCTGCGCGACGTGCTGACCGGCTTGCCGAACCGGCGCGCGCTGCTTGAGGCCCTGCCCGAAGCCATGTCCCGCGCGCAACGGGTGGCGCGTCCGGCCGCGCTGCTGTTCATCGACATGGACGGCTTCAAGGCGGTCAACGACAACCATGGCCACGAAGAGGGCGACGAGCTGCTGCGCCAGTTCGGCGCGCGCCTGCTGCAGACGGTGCGCAGGACCGACATGGTGGCGCGCCTGGCGGGCGACGAATTTGTGGTGGTGCTGGAAATGCTGGCCGATGCCGGCCATGCTGAAGACACGGCGCGCAAACTCCTCGAGCGTGCGCGCCAGCCGTTCAAGCTGCGCACCACCATGGTCAATGTCGGCGCCAGCATCGGCGTGGCCGTGTTCGCTCCCGACGATCGTCATGATCTGGACGGCTGGCTGGCACGCGCCGATCATGCCATGTATGCAGCCAAGCGCAGCGGCAAGAACGCGGTGGCAGTGGCGGCTGTGCCGCTCTGAGGCGTCCCGGCGTTTGGCTGTGCGGGTCTGGCGTAATTCACTGACCCGGGCATATGGCGCAACGGTCACCGGTTAAACCGGACAGCTATCCTGCGCACTCGCGCCGGCAACCATCTGTGCTCACATATACTGCCAGTATAATTAACACGGCAACTGGGTCGCCCCACGTCTGTCGGCATCATCGAGCCGCTGGAAAGGTATTCTCATGGCCTGTGAGAATCCGGATGCCCGGAATGGTTAATACACTCTAATTCATTGTGTGGATTATGAAAAAAATTGATCTCGTTCTTCTTGTTTCCCTGTTTGCCGTGCAAGCTGGTGTTCAGGCCGATACCAAATTTCAAGAAAACCCCGGAATTGAAGTTCTGGAAGACGGTAATGTCCGTGATCCGGCACCCTCCTCGCAGCAGATCGCAAGCCTTGTGGCGCAAACAAAGAAGAATTTGGTCAAACTGCCGGCAGGTACATTCGACATGGGCGACTGGGGTCCCGAAGTCAATCCGCAGGGCTTGCCGTTTGATGGCTATCCGCAGTCGAAACCACTGCACAAAGTGAAGCTCAAAAGCTTCTCCATGAGCAAGTATCCTGTGACCTATGCGGAATTTGATGTCTTTTCAGCGGCACACAGGCTTCCACGTGCAAATCAGAGCCGATTTTCCCGGAAATCGCGAACCGGCAATCACGCTGCGCTGGTGAGTTGGCAGGGGGCGAAAGAATATTGTCAGTGGATCGGAAAACAGGCTGGGTTGGCCATGGATCTGCCAACCGAAGCGCAATGGGAATATGCAGCGCGTAGTGGCGGCAAGCGGAATTTATTCCCTACTGATAATGGGAAGGAGGAGAAGGGAAGAAACTTCCCATCGTACGACCAAAACAAAGAAGACGGTGGTCGCGTTCGTGTTGGAAAATTCCCTCCCAATCCCGCTGGATTTCATGATTTCGGCGTCAACGGCGAATGGGTCAATGACTGGTATGCAGCCGACTATTATGCGAACTCGCCTGTTGATAATCCAAAGGGGCCGGTGTCGGGAAAGGAACGAGTGGTTCGCGGTAACCTGGGTCAGCTCGTCATGAACATGGAGCGAAATGGCTATGAGCCGGTGGAACGAACCGATACTTGGACATTGTTTCTCGATGAGCCACGTGGTGCCGAAAAAGAGGTTCCGTACACAAAGTTCTCAGGGAAGGAGTACATCGCATTCCGTTGCGTTGTCAATTAGCCTGACAGAATATGCCCCACGGCTGCACGGCATTTGCACCGAAGCCTCCAGCGGCTTCGTGGGAGGCTGGCGTCAGGCGGCATCGAGCGCCGTATATGTCGCTCATTGACATGATACTCACGAATACATTGCATCGTCGATGCCCATACGTGCGGTAACAAATTCCGGTTCAGTGTTCCAGATATACGGTTTGCTCACCAGCGTTTGTGCGCCTGCGAGTCTTTCTTCCGCTTGTATACGCGCGCTCGCGTATCGGGTTCCCTGAAGGCAGTTATCGATCATGGCAAAGCCCATTGCCTGATTCTGCTTGTCGCCCAGGGTGGGGGTCATCCGTTCGGCAATGGTTGCAAGCTGATTCATGGTCTGGGGTGATCCCAAGGACAATGCCATCAGTCGCGAGGCCTCCTGGCCAAGGGTGGGATGTGCGCTTATGCCGATCAGGGCAATTTGGCGATTGATCTGGCCAGTGACTTCCGGAGGGGAATAGCTGAACCAGCTGCCGGTCTTTTTGAGAAGCTCGCTCCGGATATTATTCATGAACTGCTCAGCACCTGCAGCGCCGTTCTCGATCGCGTTGTCGAGGCGGTTTTTAAAGTCGTCATATTCGTCTTCAATTGCTTGACCAATCTTGTCTGCGTAGTCAACGAGCTTGGCCCCCTTGGCAACGACGAGATAGGAGACCTTGCAGTAGTATTCATAGACTTGCTCCTCCATGAAATCCCCAATCCTGTGGTAGTCGGCCCGCTTCAACTGATACGACACGAACTTGAAGAATTCCTGGATCGTGTCGTACCCGACTTCACCGGTCAGCGCTGCCTCGCCGCCCAGCCCCAGGCATGCGCCCACGCGTGCACTGATCACGAACTTGCCTTTATTGATTCCGATCTTGAAGGCGCCCTTGATGCCGGCGCCCGCGCTGCCCGTCACGCCGGCGCCGACTTTGGCCACCGTCTTGTATTCGCCGATGGCGTCGCCCGGCTTGACGGTCGCCGGCTTGCCGTCGCTGGCGTCGCCTTCGGGGTTGAGCCATTGCACTTCGCCATGGATGTCGATCGACACGCGTCCACCAATGAAGGCATCCAGGCCGGCGTCGGCGCCGGCACGTGCCCTGACCCCACGCTTGTTGCGGTTTGCAGGCGGTACGCCACGGATGCCCTGCTTGCCGCCGGTGTAACTGATCCCGATATCGGTTTCCACCGCCAGGCTGGCGCCCACACCGCCGGAGAGCACCAGGTCGCCGTACAGCCGCATATACCCCATTTCGAACGTCTGCCCTGCAATCGTCGGCTGCACGTGCCAGCCGGCAAAATGCGGATAATAGACCTCGGTGCGAACCTTGCCCTCGGCAACCGCGAACGACGCATGTGCGTTGCCCTTGATGCCGAATTCGCCCGACTTCAGGCCGCGCAGGGCGCGCTTGGTCCAGGTCCTGTCACGTCCGTCGTGCAGATTGCCGGTGAACGGGTTGAAATTGATCTCCAGCCCGGCGCCGGCCGAATAACGCATCAGCTGCGCGTCCGCCGACAGGTCCGCGCGCCGCTCCGGATTGTCCGGGTCCAGCTCCAGGTACTTCTCGAGTTCGCCCTTGTTGCGTTCGATGAAGGTAGCGATGTCGCCGTTCATGGTACGCGCCCACGCGAACAGCACGCCGGTATACGCGTCCGCATCCTCGGGTTTGAGCTTCCATTCCTTGGAAAACTTGGTCTTGTCCTGGACTTTCTCGGTGATCCGGTGCTTGATTTCCTTCACATTCAGCTTGCCGTCCTTGAGGATCTTGTCTTCCTTGCGCTTGGCCTTTTCTCCTTCGACGAGATAGATCCGGTTGTCAGCCAACACCCTCTTGAGCGAGGTGCTTTTCACATAGATGGGCGTGGGTTTCTGGCCGTATTTCCTGGTCTTGAGCGCCACCATCTCGACCATCTTGACACCTTCCTTGGCATCCAGACTTTGCAGCGGCTCGAGCTTCTTCTTGACCGCGTCGCTGGCGGCGGCCATCTCGCTGATCGCTTTCTTGAGCGCCGCTTCAGCCGCGTCGATATCCGGCTTGACGTTCGACTTCTGCGCCTCGCGCAGCTTCAACGATGCGGCCGTCACGGCGCGGTTCGCTTCCTGCAAGGCGGCGATCTTGGCATTGTGCTCGTCCGCCTCCGCCATCAGGGCGCGGTGCTCGTCCTCATAGCAGGCGAGGAACGCGTTCTTCTCCGGCCAGTAGATCAATATGCCGCCGCCCTCCGTGAGCTTGGCTTCGACAAAGGTGTCTGCGGCTGGCGTGGTGGTGGCGACGGCATGCGGCTTCGGCGGCGTGGCGGTAGCGGTTTCGGTCATCGTGTCTGCTTCTACAGAAAATTCAGTCCTGCTCTTTCAGGAACAACTGGATGGCTTCGGGCTTCGATGTGAACAGGCGCTGGGTGCGGCCCATCGCATCGGTCACGCCTTCGACGACGACGCCGCTTGCCGATTCCATGCGATAAGGGACGTGCGCCATGATCTCGCCGGTCTTTTCATTGCGCACCACGAAGGCTTCATTGAAGATCTCGGTGGGCGTCGGCATCGCGGGCAGTCCGGTACTGGCGTCATGCGGTCCGGTAAGTTCCTTCATGCTGGCCTTGAACTCGATCTTGCCCGGGCCGAACAGTTCGATATTCCCGCCCTCGAGCTTGAGCTGCGCGCCCTGGGCATTGAGCAGGACGTGCTGCTTGGCCTTGACGTTCACCGAGGCCGTAATGCTGGCGACCGTGATTGCCTTGTCCGCAGTCAGTGCGCTCGCGGCCGACTGGCTCATGCTGCTGACCTTGCCGCTGGCGGCATGCAGCCGGATGCCGGTTTCCTGGTTCGGCTTGTCGGCATTCGATGCCTTGCCGTAAGTGAACAGGCTGATCCCGCCCTTGACCGAGGCCACCGTGTTGCCCTGCGATGCCAGGTCGATGCCGTGTCCGGCACTGAAGGAGCTCGTCATGCCGGCGGTGAATACGGCCTGGACCGGTGTCGATGCCACGATGCCGTCAGGCGAACTCAGCTGCAACTGCGGTTGGTCATAGCCTGGTTCCGCTTCTGCTTCCGACGCGGTCCCCGGTGCGGCCTGCGCCTGCGCTGCAGCGGCCGCGGCGGCCTTCCCCTGCAGGGCGTCGCGGCTGCGCGCCAACGCTTCGCTGGCGCGCAGTGCGCTCGCACCTGCACCGGCACTGTTATCATTGCCTGCCGCCTTCGGGGGCGCCGATCCGGTGGCGTTGTGCTTCTGCGCCAGCTCGGCCAGGTCGGTCTGGAGCGCCAGGCTGGCTTCGATCTGGGTGATCGCTTCGCGCGAATCGAGCTGGTTTCCTCCTGCGCCGCTGCGCGCATCGGTCGTCAGCAACATACCCTTCCCGGCGCGCAGGGAGACGCTGTGCTCGGTCTTGAGCTCGGCGCCGAAGCCGGCCGCCGCCAGGCGCCGGTTGTCGGTCTGATGCGCCAGATGTCCCAGGTTCAGTTCGGCCGTCCCTTGATGGGCATTGGCGTGGCGCTGCAGGGACACCCTCGCTTGCCCCGGACTGTCGTCCAGTACCAGCTGGCCATAGGCGCCGCTACCGGTCCGGCTCGCGGCGAGCGCCTGTGTCTTGAAGCCGGACAGAACTGCCGGATGCGCGCACTCACCCGCTTCGCCGGGGAACCAGGCCGGCGCATTGCCGGTCGCGGCCCCGGCACCGGAAGCTACCTGGTTATGCTGGGCGTCGGTTTGTCCCCGACCGTTGTAGAGTGCGCCGATAATCACCGGCCGGTCGATATTCCCTTCCAGGAAGTCGACCAGTACCTCCTGGCCGACGCGGGGCAGGGCGTTACCGCCCCAGTTGGCGCCGGCCACCGGCGCGATCGGCGTCGCTACGCGGACCCAGGTGCCGGCACTGTCGTCGCCCGGCGCACCGGCATGGCCGTCCGCCTGCGGATGGGGCAGCCTGCTGTGGCTCTGTACACCGCGCTGCCAGTGGAACTGGATCTTGACTCGGTGATCGCGGTCGCTATGGATCTCGATGCCCGGCGGGCCGACGACAATGGCGGTCTGCTGGCCCATGACCGTCGGACGCGGATGCAGCAGTTGTCCATGCGCGTCAAGACCGCTGCTGCGATAAGGTACCTTGCTACGGATGGCATCGATCCGGTTGCGGTAGACCGGACGCTGGCCGATCGTCTTGCCTACGGCGTGAAGGCTACGGCGTTGCTCGTGTTCGATCGCGGCAGCGAGCGGGGCCACGCCGAGCCGCCCGTCGACGTTGGCGCGCATTTCGGCGCTCAGGTTATTGTGCATCAGGTGCACCACGCGCACCACGACGAAACTGCGCGCATCGTCGCCCGCGGCCGTGTCCAGGGAAGGCTCTCCGGTCAAGGTGAAGACCGAGCCCGGCTGAAGCGTGCGTACCGTGCCCGCGCCGACGTGGATCTCCTTGCCTGCCTCGATGGCCTGCAACTGGCGCTCGGCGATGCGCTGCCCCTGCGCGCGCGACGCATACGCGTAGGCTCCCGGCATATCGGCGCTGGACAACACTTGCTGACGCATGCCGGAGGCATTGGCCGTGCTGGCGGTGCCGACCACACGGTTGTCGAGCGAACGGTAATCCCAGCTGCTCAGCTCGACGGCATTGGTCTGCAGGCGCAGCTCGGTGCGCCAGCGGTCGAACGTATCCTGGTGCATCGTCGCACCGGGTTGCGAAAAGGCGATGCTGCCCTGCCGGTCACTCTCGAATGCGCCGTTGTGGTCGGCGATGACCATCGTGTGCGTGCCCAGCGCCGGGCTGTCGGCCTGGCCCGTGTGTTCGAAATAATAGAACAGCCCTTCCTCATGCATCAGCCGTTCGACGAACGCCAGGTCGCTCTCGCAGTATTGCGTGGTGATGCTTCGCTTTGGATAGATCTCGCGGTCCTGCAGATCGAAGCGCCAGGCCGGGGCCAGCTTGCCCTTGCCACGGTACCCGGCAAACACCGCCTCCAGAATGTCGGCTGTGGTCATGTCCTGGAAGATTCGGCTGTCGCGTCCGTGCTGCAGGAATGCCGTCCATGGTTCGACCGTCAGCTGGTAACGCGCCAGGCCGCCGTTCGAGCCGGTCAGTTCGACCGCCGTGACATGGCCGTGGAAAGGACGCAGCGCGTCGCGTCCTGCGCTTGTCATGAGCTCCAGCAGCACCGGTTGTCCGATCAGCGATTTCAGTGCGATTGCAGCATCGGTGGACAGGGCGGCGATCCTGAACTGAAAGCACTGGCTGAGGCCTTCTTCTCCGCGCACGCACTCGGCGACCAGGATATCGGCACCCAGCACTGTGCTGAGATTGAGCAGACGCGTGTCCTGGGTAATTTTGGACATGAACGGAAGCTGGAAGGGAAGATTTGGAGGTGGCTTCGATACGGACATATAACAACAGTCTCCAGACAAGTGCACGTAACCTTATTCAATACAGCAGGTTTTGTTAAATTTGATTAAGACAATAATACAACGTAACTGCTAGTCATTCTCCAGCATTTTTATGAAAGTTGGTTGCGCGCCAGGACGGTGAACGAATTGCGTGCCAGTCTGGTCTGGAGTATTTGCAGCGCCGCGCTACTGATCACGATGGTCCCAGGCACCAGACCAGAATCCTCCACATATCAAACTCGACTCAGCAGTTTGTGGTGCATCACGGTTGTAAAGAAACCGCCAGTTATGTGAGGTATTAGACAGATCAGCCTGTACCGACAGGCGGATAGTAGGCGTCAGAGAGGAATGACGCCATGAGAATGTCTATCGTTGCATTGGCCGTGCTCGGTGCAAGCGCGGCATCTGCTGCGGCGCAGAACGCGCAGAACGATACGGCCGCCCCGGGTGTGGCGACCGGCACCGGTGCGTTCAAGGAAGCCGTCTGTGCCGAAGCCTGCCTGGCCGAGCTGCATCTGGCGGCGCGTGGCGGCCAGGTGCCGGCCGCCGACGCGCCCGCGATCTTCACCCTGGAGAGCGCCAGCGACTCCGAGCGCAAGCTCGAACGCGAGCGGCGCGACGCGCTTACCGTCGGGCGCCAGTACACCCTCGACTACACCACGCTGTACGACGTCGGCGACCCGTTCCATGGCGGCCTGGCAGCCCAGGCCGAACCACGCGGCGAACGCGCCGACGACAGCGTCGCCTACCAGGGCCGGGTGGCTGGCTTCGACACCGGCGCCAAGTGGGGCAAGGGCGATGTCGACGGCTCGCCGTCCGGCCGCGCCTGGGGCATGTCGCTCGGCTTCAACGCCGGTCCGCTCACCATCCGCGCCGCGCACCAGAACCGCAACGTGGCCAAGGTCACCCGCTTCGACCAGGTCGGCATCACGATGGCGGCCAAGAATTCGATCGTGGCCGCCAACATGCGCTTCGGCTGGGGCACGGCCTACGCAGCCTACAGCGCCAGCCGCGGCTGGAACAATTCTCCGCTGTTCAATCCCGACAATCCCTATGGCGCCGGCATCGCCTCGACCCGTTCGACCAACAGCCGCGATGTGCTGGCCGGGGTGGCGGTGCCGGTGACGCGCTCGACCACGCTGCTGGCCTCGTTCATCCGCAAGAACGACCGCGATCTTGCCAACCGCGACGCACGCCAGCTGGCCATCGGCGCCACCTATGCAGTGTCGCGCCGCATGGATTTCTACGCCGCCTATTCGCGCATCCAGCACCTGAACGGCGTGGAACTGGGCGTCAATCCGGGCAACGGTTCGGCGGTCAACGTCGGCATGCGCCGCGCCTTCTGAGCCTGCCGCCGCCGGCGGTTTGTGCGCGCACGCACATGGCCAGCGTTGCGACGTTGAAAGGCAAAAAACAGTACCCTGTCTCCATGGTCAATCAACTATTGAGGAGGCATCATGACTGGTACCAGCACACTTGATCCGGACAACTTCCCGGAGCGCCCAGACCGCAGCCTGGGTAAAGGCCATGGCATCGACGCGCTCGGCCCGAGCGACATTTCCGACACCGGCAGCGACGTCGTGGGTGGCCCTGGTTTCGCGGGCAATCTGGATGACGATCAGGTATTGGACTTCGACGAAGGCACCACTTCCGACCTGGAAGCGAGCCATGCAGGGGACACCGCGGGCCCCGACGTGGGCGACGCCGATTTCTCGGGCGACAGCGACATGGGCGGCACCGGTGAGCGCGCCGCCGCGGGACGCGATGCCGTCGCCAAGGATGGCGCCGACATCGATACCGACCGCATCGAGTCCATCCCCGATCTGCCGCTGACCGAGGAGGACACCGAGTTCTTATCGAGCCAGCCGCCGCGAGAGGGCGAAGGCCGCTAACAGGGCGCCGCCGCCCAGCAGGGCGGTGGTGACCGGACCCGAGCGCAGGCTGGCCGAGGTGTACGGGCTGCGCTCATGGGTTTGATAGATGCCCTGGCGCTCGCGCAGTTCGCGCGTATGGTCGGGCTTGTACAGCGCGTCGCGCCGGCTCGGATCGGTCGAGCGTTCCTGCTTCTGGTTGGCGAACATGGTCGCCTTGACGAACTTGTCGAAGGCACGCGGCATCAGGCGCGAACCCGACGAATTCATTTTCGCCGCGCCGCCGACGAACACGTCGCGCTTCGGATACTGGGCCGCGTACAGGATGGCGTCGGCCACCAGCTCCGGCGCATAGACCGGCGACGGCAGCTTCGGTTCCTTGTCCATGTAGTTCTTGGCGTGCACCGCGAACATGGTGTCGATGCCGGACGGTTTTACCAGCGTCACCGACATCGGCGCTTCTTCTTTTTCCAGTTCCAGGCGCAGCGAATCGGTGAAGCCTTTCACCGCGTGCTTCGAGGCCGCGTACATGCCCTGCAGCGGAATGCCGTGGTCCGACAGTTCGCTGCCTACATTGATCAGGGCGCCGCCGCCGCGCTGCTTCATGCGCTTGACCGCTTCCAGCGAGCCGTTCACCACGCCCCAGAAGTTGGTCTGGAACAGGCGGTGGTGGTCTTCCGGCGACACGTCTTCCAGGCGGCCGTAGATCGAGATGCCCGCATTGTTGACCCAGGTGTCGATGCGGCCGAAGCGGTCGATCGCGGCGTCGCCAATGCGCTCGACATCGTCGATCTTGCCGACGTCGGCGGTGACGGTGATGACGTCGGTGCCATAGGCACGCTTGAGTTCGCTGGCCAGTTCGTCGAGCGCATCGTCGGCGCGCGCCGCCAGCACCAGTGCCGCGCCTTCACGCGCGGCCATGCGCGCGGTCGACAGGCCGATGCCGCTGGTGGCGCCGGTGATGACCATGACTTGCTCGTTGATTTTCCGGAGTTTGACTGACATAGCGTGATCCTTTCCGTAGGGGGTGGGTCGGGGTAAGGACTGCCGCAGGCGAGGGTTGCCGGGCAGGCCACGAATTAGTGAATTGTTCACTTCGTGGCCGTTGTCGGGATTTCAAGGGTTAATTTGAGCGGGGCCGCGTTGGACACATTCCCGTGAATTCCGAAGCACGTAGGGTTGGCGGCTTCGCCGCCGACGCGTTCAACCGGCTCACGTTTGGTCGTGCGGCGTGCGGACACGGTCTGAACGCGTCGGCGGCAGAGCCGCCAACCCTACGGTCTGGGACGTATTGGTTGAACGCGTGGGCGGCGGATGAGGCGGGTGAGGGCGAGCAGAGCGCCGCCCCCGAAGTCCAGCTTACTTCTTGGTATAGATCTGATCGAACACGCCGCCATCCGCGAAGTGCGCCTTTTGCGCCTGCGTCCAGCCGCCCAGCTCGCTGATCTGGAACAGCTTGATCTGCGGGAATTGCGACGCGTATTTCTTGGCGAACTTGTCCACCGCCGGACGATAGTAGTTCTTGGCGATGATGTCCTGGCCTTCGTCGCTGTACAGGTATTCCAGATACGCCTGGGCGACCTTGCGCGTGCCTTTCTTGTCGACGTTCTTGTCGACCACGGCCACCGGCGGCTCGGCCAGGATGCTGATCGACGGTGCCACGATCTCGAACTTGTCCGGACCCAGTTCGCGCAGCGCCAGCAGCGCTTCGTTTTCCCAGGCCAGCAGCACGTCGCCGATGCCGCGTTCGACGAAGGTGGTGGTGGCACCGCGTGCGCCGGAGTCGAGCACCGGCACGTTCTTGTACAGGCGCGCCAGGTAGTCGCGTGCGCTCTTGTCGTTCCCGCCCGGTTGGCGCAGGGCGTAGCCGTAGGCGGCCAGATGGTTCCAGCGCGCGCCGCCCGAAGTCTTCGGATTCGGCGTGATCACCGACACGCCCGGCTTGACCAGGTCGCCCCAGTCGCGGATCTGTTTCGGATTGCCCTTGCGCACCAGGAACACGATGGTCGAGGTGTACGGCGAGCTGCGGTACTGCAGCTTGTTTTCCCAGCCCGCGTTGATCAGGCCGCGGTCGCGAATCGCATCGATGTCGTAGGCCAGCGCCAGGGTGACGACGTCGGCCGGCAGGCCGTCGATCACCGAACGTGCCTGCTTGCCCGAGCCGCCGTGCGATTGCTTGACCGTGACGTTGTCGCCGGTCTTGGCCTTCCAGTGCTTGGCGAATGCGGCGTCGAAGTCCTGGTACAGCTCACGGGTCGGATCGTAGGAGACGTTCAGCAGGCTGACGTCGGCGGCATACGCGCTCGTGAGGGCGGCCGTCGGGGCCAGCAGGCCCAGGGCGGCAGCGGAACTGGTCAGTGCACGGAAGATAGTTTTGCGCAGCATTTCTTCTCTTTCTATAGATGGGAAACACTAGCGTACGGTCCCGACCATGACTAAGAGAACGAATAAATTCGCGCAACCATATGCGGTTTTTACAAGTGGCGGCGCAACGCGCGCCCGCCGCCTGCTCATACCGCCATGGAAGAGATCAGTGCGCCTTCGACAGGATCAGCAGCCAGCGGCGGAACACCAGAATTTCGAGATGACCTGCCTCGACGCCGGTATCGCACTCGATGATCGGGTTTACGGCGTAGAAGCGCTTGCGGAAATCACGGGTGACGAGGATTTCGCGGCGGCCGATGCGGACCATGAAAGGGATCGGTGCGTGTTCCAGGCCGAAGGAGCTGTTCAGAGTGGTCATGTGCGTTACCTTTTAACGAGTAGTTGTGCAGTGAGGAAAGAATAACACAACTACTGTATAAATCTACAGGTACTGTGCAGATATACAGTGATTTTTGCCGTGTGTGGTTTTTTCGCCAAGTCGGTCATAATCGCTTCACCATGAACAATGTCCTGCCACGCCTGCACCGTTTCGCCGCCGCCCGTTTCTCGCCGGAGGGGCAGTTCGGCCTGCACCTCACTGTCGGCGTCGTCTTCCTGCTGGGGGCGATGGCGGTGTTCGCGCGCCTGGCCGGGGCGGTGGTGGCCGGCGCGCCGATCATCCAGCTCGACGCCGAGATCGCCATGTGGCTGCACCTGCACGCGCGTGAGGGTGGCCTGCTGCGCGACGGTCTGCTGCTGCTGACCCACCTGCACAGCACGCCCGGCGTGCTGGCGATCGCCTTTTGCGTCGGGGTCTGGCTGACTAGACGCGGACACCGCTACTGGCCGATGGCGCTGGTCGCGGCGGTGCCGGGCGGGATGCTGTTGAACGTGGCGCTGAAACATACCTTCGAGCGCGCGCGCCCGCATTTCGAAGAACCGATCCTCACGCTGACGACCTACAGTTTCCCGAGCGGGCACACGATGGCCGCTACCGTCCTGTATGGCTTGCTGGCCTGTTACTTTGCACGCCGCGCCCGCTCATGGACGGGCCGCGTGCTGCCGTTCCTGCTGGCTGCGCTGATGATCGGCACCATCGCGTTCTCGCGCATGTATCTCGGCGCCCATTATCTGAGTGACATCCTGGCCGCGCTGGCCGAAGGCTGCGGCTGGCTGGCAGTGTGCGTCAGCGGCGCCGCCACCCTCAACCGGCGCCGTGCGGCCCGGCAGCGGCGTGAAGCCGGCAGCGCGCCACCCCAGGAAATCTAAAAGGAGACTTGCGAATGCGCACCCTCGTTCATCTATCCGACCTGCACTTCGGCCGCGTCGACCAAGCGCTGCTGGGGCCATTACGCGAGCTGGTCGAGCGTATCGCCGCCGACGTGGTGGTGATCTCGGGCGACCTGACCCAGCGCGCCAAGGAAGAAGAATTCGAAGCGGCGCGCGCCTTCCTCGACAGTTTGCCGGGGCCGCAGATCATCGTGCCGGGCAACCACGACATCTCGCTATACAACGTGTTCCGCCGCTTCATCAAGCCGCTGGCGCGCTACAAGCGCTACATCACCGACGACCTCGATCCGGTGTATATCGACGACGAGATCGCGGTGGTGGGCGTGAATACCGCGCGCTCGCTGACCATCAAGGACGGGCGTGTCAGCCACGAGCAGGTGGCGGCGATCCGCGAGCGCCTGGCCGGGCTCAAGCCCGAGGTGACACGCATCGTGGTCACCCATCACCCGTTCGACCTGCCGGACAGCTTCGAGAAACGCGACCTGGTGGTGCGCGCGCCGATGGCGATGGAGGTATTTGCCGAAACCGGCGTCGATATCCTGATGGCGGGCCACATGCACGCCAGCCACGCCGGAAGTACGGCGGCGCGCTACCAGATCGACAAGTATGCGGCGCTGGTGATCCAGGCCGGGACCGCGACCTCGACCCGCGGGCGCGGGGAAGTCAATTCATTCAATGTGGTGCGGGTGGCGCCGTTGCGGGTCGAGATCGACCGCTATGGCTGGGATGTGGTGCACGGCCAGTTCTCGCTGGTATCCACCGAGAAATTCATCCGCGCCGGGAATATCTGGTCGCCGCACGACGACGGGATGATGGCGGCGGGGTTGTAGCCCGCCGCGCGGGAGCTCAGATCCAATACTCGGTCAGGCGCGACATTGCTTCGCGCACGCGATCCATCCACGGCCGGTGCTTCCACGCGTCCAGCGTCACCTCTTTCGAGTGGCGCAGATCCTCGCGGAACGCCGCTTCCATATCCTTCCCGAACGCCGGATCCAGCACCACCACATTCACCTCGTAGTTGTGAATGAAACTGCGGCGGTCGATATTCGCCGATCCGATCGACGACCACATGCCGTCGATCACCGTGGTCTTGGCATGCAGCACCGCCACCTGCAGCTGGTGGATGCGCACGCCGCCCTCGAGCAGTTCGGCGTAGAACGATTCGCCGGCCGACTTGATGAAGCTGTGGTCGGACACGCCCGGCAGCACCAGCTGGACGTCGACCCCGCGCCTGGCGGCGGCGATCAAGCCATCGACGATCTGGCGGTCGGGAACAAAGTAAGCCGCGGTCAGGTGGATCGATTTCTTGGCCTCGTTGATCGCCACCACCAGCGATTTGTAGATCTCCGAATCGCGGTCAGGCGAGGTGGCCAGCACCCGCACCACCTTGTCGCCGACCGGCGTTAAATGCGGGAAGTAATCGATCTGCGGCAGCTCGCCCGCATCCTGGTGCACCCAGTTGTCGACAAACGCCCATTGCAGTGCCGCCACCGCCGGGCCTTCGATCTTGATGTGGGTGTCACGCCAGCCGACCTCGTCCTCGTTGACCTTGCTCGCCTTTTTCTTCGAGCGGAACAGCGAGCTGTTGGCATAGGTGCTGCTGATGTTGATGCCGCCCGTGAACGCGACCTTGCCGTCGACTACCATGATCTTGCGGTGGTCGCGGTTGTTGACCGCCCATTTGCCGGGACGCTTGGTCGGATCGACCGGGTTGAACA
The DNA here is from genome assembly GCF_031995545.1 of Massilia sp. Taxonomy (GTDB): domain Bacteria; phylum Pseudomonadota; class Gammaproteobacteria; order Burkholderiales; family Burkholderiaceae_D; genus Telluria. Next base: position 190,980 of record NZ_DAMAGA010000001.1, on the reverse strand, counting down.
CCAGCACATTGATGCCGCCGGCGCGCAGCTTGTCGAAGAATTCGCGCGGCGTGGCCACGGTGCCGACGCCGTCGACCATCACGTTCACCACCACGCCGGCCTGGCGCCGGGCGATCAGGATGTCGGCGAACTGCATGCCGATTTCGTCGTGGTCGAAGATATAGGTTTCCAGGTTGATCGAACTGGTGGCGCCGCGCGCCGCTTCCATCATGGCGCGCATGGTGGCCGGGCCGTCGAACAGCAGCGACACCTTGTTGCCGGCGATCAGCGGCACGCTGGTGGCCTGTTCTTCCAGCACCGCCAGCGCCTTCAGGTCGGGCGAGGCCCGTGCCCAGCGCCGCTTGAGCAGGGCGGCGGCCTGCTGCTCCTTGAGTTCGCCTTTTTGGGTGGCTACCGTGGGCACGGCCTGCGGCGCACCGGTCGCCATCGTGTCCGCACCAGGCAGGCTCTTGCACGACGCCACCACGCCCACCAGGGCAAGGACAGCGATCCAGGCGGCGACGCGTTTGTTGTTCATTTTGAGCTCTTCATGGTAGTAGGATCGGGCGGCGGCAATTGCCGGTGCTTGGGTCCCAGGAAAAAGTCGACCGGCCCGCTGATGAAACGCCGGCCCAGCGCCTGCACCAGCAGGATGCCGCGCTTGAAGCGGATCTTGCGTGCGCGCAGCGCCACCCACAGGGCGAGACCGAAGCTGACCAGGAGGTTGACGGTACCGATCAGGAACACGCCGGCGGTGGCGTTGGCGATCTGGGCCCAGGTCATCTGGTAGTCGAGTGCGACCAGTGCGGTGGCGAAGTTGGCGGCCGAGAAAGTGATGTGGCGGATGTCGATCGGCAGACCGAGCAGGAAGCCGACGGTGCCGGTGGTACCAAGCAGGATGCCGAAGAAGAAGTTACCGGCCAGGCCCCCCAGGTTGTCCTCGATGTACTGGCCCAGGCGTGCCAGTCTTTCTTTTCCTAACAGACGGCGCAGGCCGCGCAGCTGCTGAATGCGCTGGCCCATGCGCGTGTACAGCGCCTTGTTGTCGTAGTAGCCCGAGATCAGGCCGGCCACGAACAGCCACACGCCGGCCACGGCTGCGTAGAACAGGGCCGGGCTATGGAGCGGATCGATGTCGTTGAGCAGGTGCAGCGCCTTGATCGGATCGACCAGGTGCTTGTCGCTGATCGCGTTGTAGCCGGCCGCGATGGCCCACGCCACCGGGAAAGCCACCAGCACATTGCCCAGCACCGCCACCATCTGGGTGCGGAACACTTTATTCACCAGTTCGGCCAGGCGGTCGACGTCCAGCCCGCGTCCGTTGTCGGCGCGGTGCAGCGAAGCGGCGATGCGCTGCGCCGTCATGGCCGGCTGCTTGGTCGCCACCGTGAAGTGCATCAGGTGGATCACTACGAAGCCGAGCGAATAGTTCATGCTGAACAGGAAGGCTTCGACCAGCGGCGGCGTGCGCAGGTATCCCAGCAGGATCTTGAACAGCGCCATGAAGCCGACGATGAAGCCGGCGCCCGAGGCGGCGCCGAACATGGCGCGCAAGTCCTTGCGGCTCTCGGCGATGTAGTGCTCGCCGGTGCGGCTGGCGTTCTCGGTGACATTGCGTGCCAGCAGGTCGACGTTGTCGCGCACCAGGTTGCTGACCTGGTACTTGGTGTTGTGGGCCTCGATCAGTTCTTCGGCCAGCGCGATCGCGGCCAGGCGCTGCGGCGACAGCGACGGCGCTTCCAGCTGCAGCACGCCGTTGGCGTCCGGCGCCAGGACCGGGGCCGGCACCGGCGCTGCCGCGCTGGCCGCTTCCTGGTCATGCACGTCGACCAGGAACAGCAGCTTGTGCAGGCGATCGATGCTTTGCTGCAGGGCGACCAGCAGATAGGTGAGGGCGACGCTGGTGCCGGTCGACAGCGCGCCGCGCCGGATCTTGAGCACCACGTCTTCGCACTGGTCGAGCATCACCAGGAGGTGGCGGGCATCGTCTGGACGCTCGATATCGCCCGCCAGGTAGCGCGCGTACTGGTCGAGGTAGTGGTTGGTCTCGATGTTCTGCATCAGGAACGGCGAATCGAAATTCTCGATCTGGCTGTAGCTGTGCACCAGGCGCGGCTCCAGGCCCAGCGCGCACACGCGGCAGGACAGGGTGCGGATCGCGTCCAGCAAGCCTTCCAGCGTCACCACGCGCGCGCGGCCGGCGGTGGCGTCCTCGGGCGGCGGGGCGTCGGCGATGATGTCGAACAGGGCCATCCAGTCGGCGTCGGGGACGGCGCGGATCCAGACGTAGTCGTCGTCGCGGTACAGCACCTGGTCGAGTGCGTCGGACAGGTACAGGTCGTCCAGCGCCGGCGGCAGGAAGCGGTAGGTGATGCGGTTCTTGAGTTCGGTAACGAAGCCGTCGTTGGACAGGATGCCGATGTCGCTGTACAGGCTGGTATGACGGCGTTTTTCCAGCAGGGTGGTGATGTAGCGGCGCAAGGCCCAGGCCTGCTCGGGATTCCCCTTGAGCAGCTGGGTCAGGGTGCGCACCGCCTGCGCCGGATCGTCCTGTCCCTGCCACACCCAGCGCTGACGCGGGCGCAGATGGCAGACCAACTCGACCAGCAGGTCGATGTTGTCGCTGTGGGGATCGATCCGTTCGAGAGTAGCTAGCATGAATACAACTTCTGTTGGAAAGCCCTAGTGTACGCGATGGGGTCGGTTAGGATGGTTAAACAACGAACAGTAAGTGACTGGACGGTAGGGTAGGGGAGCCGATACACTGGACCCATTTGTACCAATCTTTTCAGCATTTTTTGTTATCACCTCAGCGATCATGTACCTGACTTATTACAACGGCCAATGGGCCGAAGGCAACACTCCCCTCTACGGCGCCATGGACCACAGCCTGTGGCTGGGTTCGTCGGTGTTCGACGGCGCACGCGCCATGCGCGGCAAACTGCCCGACCTGCGCCCGCACCTGGAGCGCGTGATCACCTCCGCCGAAAAGCTGGGCCTGCGCTGCCCCTTGAGCGTGGACGAGATGGAAGCGCTGGTGCGCGAAGGCGTGGCCAAGTTTCCGGCGGATGCCGAGCTGTACATCCGTCCGCTGGTGTTCGGTTCGGAAGGTTTCCTGATCCCGGTGGCCGAAAAGAGCCAGTTCGCACTGACCCTGTTCGATGCGCCGCTGCCGCCGTTCACGGGTTTCAGCGCCTGCCTGTCGACGCTGCGCCGTCCGCAGCCGAACATGGCGCCGACCGACGCCAAGGCCTCGGCCCTGTACGCCAACTCGACGCGTGCCATGCGCGAAGCCAAAGAGCGCGGTTTCGACCAGGCGATCATGCTCGACGCCGAAGGCCACGTGGCCGAGTTCGCGGCCTCGAACCTGTTCCTGGTGACCGAGGATGGCGCTGTGGTGACGCCGGCGCTGAACGGCACTTTCCTGGCCGGCATTACCCGGGCGCGCGTGATGGCGCTGCTGGCGGATGCCGGCGTGAAGGTGGAAGAGCGCAGCGTCAAGGCGACCGAGCTGAATACGGCGCGCGAGATCTTCAGCACCGGTAACTACGGCAAGGTCACGCCGTGCACGCGTTATGAAGAGCGCACGCTGGAAGCCGGGCCGGTGGCGCGCCAGGCGCGCGAACTGTACCTGGCGTTCACCGACGCCTCTTGATACGCGCGCGACACAAAACAAAAAGCCGCCCGGTGTGAACCGGGCGGCTTTTTGTTTATCAAACTACCTATTCAATCAGAACTTGTAGTTCGCGGTCAGGCGGAAGTAACGACCCTGGCCGTTGTGCAGCTGGGTGTTGAAACCCTGTTCCGGATAACGTGGATCGTACGGTGCGGCCTTGTCCAGCAGGTTGCGGATGTTGGCCGACAGGGTCCAGTTCTTGAAGCCGGTGTACGAGTAGGCCACGTGCATGGTCGCCCAGTACGGCACCGAGCAATCGCTTACCCAGTTGCTGAACTTCTCCAGGCCGCCCAGGCTGTAGGCGCTCGATGGCTGGCCCTTGCCGTAGTAGCAGTACGGCACCGGATAGATGTCGAAGTCGTCCGAACGGCGCAGCATCGAGATGCGCGAGACGAATTCGCCGGTCAGGGTGACCGAGTGTACGTCGCGGGTCCAGTTGGTCGACAGGGTGGCGCGGTGGCGCGGGATATCGCCGACCGAGGTGGCCCAGTCCGACAGGCCGCCGTTGGTGCCGACCAGGTTGGCCTCACGCTCGCCCGGACGCTCGGCGCGCTTGTAGCGCAGCTGGTAGCTCCAGTCGAACTTGGTGCTCAGGCGGCCCATATCGCCCAGCGACAGGCGGTGCGCCACTTCGAGGTCGATGCCCGACACTTCGGTCGCGCCCTGGTTCACGTAATAGCGGTTGACCGCGTTGAGCGGGCCGGTGCCCGGGATCGGGTTGCCGTTGCCATCGACCAGCGCGTTCAGCGGGTTGGTGTCGCGGATCGCCAGGTCCTGGTACAGCTCAGGGTGCGAGACCACGTAGCTGGCCGACAGCAGCGCGGTTTCGTCTTCCTTGCGGATACGGTAGTAGTCGATCAGGACGTCGAGGTTGCGGGTCGGGGCGAAGATCGCGCCGAACGAGTAGCTCTTCGAGGTTTCCGGCTTCAGGTTCGGATTGGCCGCCGACATCGACGAGATGCCGCGCGAGCAGTCCGACGAGTCGCCGCCCGGCAGCGGGTTCTTGCCGTCAGGGCAGCGCACGGTGTCGGTCAGGGTGGTGAACGACTGCACGCCGCCTTCGGCGATCTGCGACAGGGCCGGAGCACGGAAGCCCTCGGCGTACGACGCGCGGAAGGTCAGCTTGTCGTTGGCGATGAACTTGGCGCCGACTTTCGGGACGAAGCTGGTCTCGGTCGGGTACTTGTCCCAACGGCCGGCGAAGTCCATCTCGAAGTTCTTGGTGAACGGGGTACGCAGTTCGACGAACGCCGACTTGACCATGCGGCGGCCTTCCACCAGCGTGTTGGCCAGGCCGATGATGTTGCCGACCTGGGTCTCGTAGTCCGGGTTCATCGACAGCTTCTCTTGACGGATCTCGCCGCCGAAGGCCAGGCCGATGTCGCCGCCGGCCAGCTGGCCGAGGGTGGTCGAGGCCTTGGCGTCGAGCTGCGACACCTGGGCGAAGCCGGTATTGATCACGTCACGCGCCACGCTCGGATCGGCAGCGGTCTCGGCCAGGGTGCGGCCTTCGCTGACGATGCGGTCGACGGTTGGACGGTACAGCATGCCGTGGTTGGTCTCGGTACGCTCGCTGCGGTTCAGCAGCAGGCCGGTTTCCCAGTCAAACTGGCCGGTGGTGCCGCGCAGGCCGGCCAGGAAACGGCCCGATTCGTTGACGTTCTTGGCGCCACCATCGATGTTGGTGAAGCGGTAGCCGACGGCCGAACGCGCATCCGGGAACGGATTGTCCGGATGGCCGACCGGCAGGATCAGCTGGTAGTTGCTCGGCAGCCCGTTGGTGCGGAACACGGTGGTCGGCGAGGTCGACAGGATGGTCTTCGAGTTGCCGCGGTATTCGCGCTCGGTGCGGGTGTAGGCCAGCTCGGTGAAGGCGGTGATGTCCGGGGTCAGCTGGTAGGTGAACTTGCCCAGCAGGTTGGCGTCGTTGCCCTTGCTCTGCGCTTCGTAGTTGTTCCAGGTATCGTAGTTGCAGAACGTACGGCCATTCAGCATCGAGGTCGCGGTCAGGTTGTGCTTGTCGCGATTGCCGGTGACCAGTTGCGACGAGTCGCAGCCGGTGCGGTTGATGATGCCGGCGCCGTTGGCCAGGGTGGTCGAGAAGTTCTTTGCGCCGCTGGTGCGCTCGCGGAAGAAGAACGGCTGGTTGGTCAGGTAGCTGCCGTATTCGCCCAGGCGCTGGTTGACGTCGGCGTAGATCTCTTGTTTGACGTCCTTGGCATCGCGGATGCCGGTCTGGTCGCGCGACGAGATGTCGAAGCTCAGGAAGCCGTTGTAGCCGTCATTTTGCAGGTCGCCGAAGCCGGTCACGCCGCTGATGTTGCGGCGCGCGAACTCGCCGTCATCGTTGGCACTGGTCGAGGCGGTGATCTCGGTGCCCTGGTAGTTGGTCTTGGTGATGAAGTTGATCACGCCCGCGATCGCGTCCGAGCCGTACACGGCCGAGGCGCCATCCTTGAAGATCTCGACGCGCTCGATCGCCGACACCGGGATGGTGTTCAGGTCGTAGACGGCCGATTTGCCCTGGTTCGGGTCGGCGTAGGCCGAGGCGGTGATGCGGCGGCCGTTGAGCAGGATCAGGGTCGAGGACGAACCCAGGCCGCGCAGCGACGCGGTCGAGGCGCCGGCCGAGAAGCCGCCGTCGACGATGTCGACCGAGGTACCCGAGCCGAAGGCCGGGATGGTCGACAGCAGTTCGGCTACGGTGTTGGCGCCGGTGGCGGCGATCTGCTTGGCGTTCAGGGTCGAGACCGGCGAGGAGCCTTCCTTGTCGGCGCGCTTGATGTTGGAGCCGGTCACGAAGACCTTCTGTGGCGCGGCTGCAGCCGGTTGTGCAGACTGGGTTTGCGCTTGGGCGATGCTGGCCGATGCCAGGGCCACGGACACAGCGATGACGCTGCGCTTGATGACGAGTTGCTGCTTGATCAAAAAAGTTCTCCGAAACTGCTATTGAGACGCGCCGTGCCGGGTAGGCCTGCGCTGCCGCTGTTGTAATTGATACCCCGGCACGGTGAAAAATAATGTAAAGCTGCCGGAGGGCGACATCAAAGCATTTCGGTTGAACAAGTGTCAAATTGGATTGGTGAAGTGTTTTGGAATCGCAACAGTAAACAAGAAGGGATTGACAAATGTTTTGCCGAAGGTATGTGACATGCATGGTTGTCGGCTGTGCACGAATCGTTGAGGCGAAAAAAAGGCCGGCATGGCCGGCCTTCATTACCCTTTCGGGAGCGCTTAACCCTGCGCCGGCTCCGCGACATAGATCTCGACGCGGCGGTTGCGCGCCTTGCCCGAGGCGTCCGCATTCGAGGCGATCGGCTCGCGCGAGCCGCGGCCTTCGATGGTGATGCGGTTCGGGTTCACGCCACGGCCGGCCAGGTAGTCGCGGGTGCGCGAGGCGCGGTCGACCGACAGCGGCTGGTTGATGGCATCGCTGCCGGTGCTGTCGGTGTGGCCGATGATGACCACGTTGGTGTTCGGGTTCTCTTGCAGGGTGCTGGCGAAGCGTTGCAGGATCGGCTGGAAGTTGCCCTTGATGTCCGAGCGGCCGGTATCGAACGAGATGTCGCTCGGGATTTCCAGCTTCAGGCGGTTGTCTGCGGTCTGCGACACCTGCACGCCGGTACCCTGGGTAGCTTGTTCCATTTGCTGCTTCTGCGCTTCCATGCGCTTGGACCAGATGTTGCCGATGACGGCGCCGGCCGCAGCACCGATCACGGCGCCGCGGGTGGCGCGGCCACTGCCGCCGCCGCTGGTGGTGCCGCCGATCAGGCCGCCCAGGCCGGCGCCGATGCCGGCACCGGTGGCGGTGCCGCGCTGGGTGGCCGACATGTCGGCGCAACCGGTGGCGGTCATCAGGACGATGGTTGCGGCCGCGGCCGACTTGGTCAGTTTCGAGTACATGCGAATCTCCTTAAAAAAAGAAAAATCCGTTTCGCTGTCGTGCCTTTGACAGGCGCGACCGCGAAACGGATTGGATGTTACGGGTCGTACCGGTGCTTATTCTATATGCCCCGACCGCTGATCAGGCGCACCAGGATCATGATGACGGCGACGACCAGCAGGATGTGGATGAAGCCGCCGATGGTGTACGAGGTCACCAGACCGAGCAGCCAGAGAATGACGAGGACAACAGCAATGGTGTACAGCATGATGGATCTCCTTGAGAGAATGCGCCTTGGTTGCGCTGTGAATCCAGTATGTACTGAGCCGCCGGATGACACCGTTCGATGGCGTACATTAAACGCAACTTTTTTGTTTGCGCAACCCCGGGATCCACCCCATCAGGCCCATCAGGCCGATGCAGCCGATCAGGCAGGTGAGCAGGCCGCCCGCTACCAGGAACACGACGTCGTGCGCCTGCAGATGGCCTTGCGCGTCGGGCGTCGGCGCGGCCGACAGCAGGCCGAAGCCGGTTAGCAAGAGTCCCCAAACAATGATGCCGATCCATGTCAGGCTATTCATTTGCTTCTCTCCCCACAGTTGATGTGCCCGCTATACGTTTCAGCGTGGAACCATTTTCGGTCGAGCTCATCAGTTGGTCCGTGCGTTGTCGCACATTGCCTCAGAGAAAAACTTTGGCCGGGATGCTTGCGCGATCCCGGCCATGTGCTAGCGATATCGGGCGCGTCGCCGCGCCCTGATTACGTTGCGTTGGCGCGTTATGCCACCGAGCGCAGGCGGCCCTTGACGATGCGCACCCGGTCGCCGCTGCGCCATTGCGGCTGGCTGTTCTGGCGGAAGGTGCGTAGGGTGCCGTCGTCCAGGCGCACCCGGATCTCATAGCTGGTGGTGGCCTTCATATTGCCTTCGATCTGGTTGCCGGCCACGGCGCCGCCGATGGCGCCGGCGACCGTCGCCAGCTGGCGGCCGCTGCCGCCGCCGATCTGGTTGCCGAGCAGGCCGCCGACCACCGCACCGCCCGCCGCACCGAGGCCGCTGCCTTCGGCGCGGCTGGTGATGGTGCGCACCGATTCGACGTTGCCGCAGTTCGAGCACCAGTTGCGATCGCTCTCGGCCGAGGCGACCTGGGTCGGTTTGCTTTCCTTGACCGGTGCCGCAGGTGCCGGCACCGCCGGCGCCAGTTGCTGCGCCGGCGCCGCCGGCACGGCGGCAACGCCCGGGGCATAGCCGGCATCCGGCTGGGCCGTGCCCGGCGCGACCGCGTAGGCCGGTGCACTGTCCTGCGGCAGGGTGGAGGCCAGCGCTTGGCGCTCGGCCTCGGTCAGCTGGCGTTCGGCATTGCCGCCTACCGATGACGGCAGCCAGCCGAGGATGGCTGCAGTGCCGACCAGGCAGAACAGCACCACGGCAACCGCGGCCGCGAGCAGCAGGGGATGGGTGCGGCCTTTGTGCGGAGTGGGCGGCATTCCGGATGGGGTAGGGGTGTTCATGAAGGGTTCCTTTCTTGTGCGGCGCTGGGCCTTTGTTCGTCCGAAGATTGTCCATAGGAACAACAAGCGGTTCCGTGCGTCACCGTACATACTCGCTCAAGGGTGGCGGTTACGCTGGCCGAAATTGTTTGTAAATGTATCGGCGAGCTTGCTCAGGCCCGGCACGACCGTGCTCGGCCTTTTCAGCGCCCGCCTGCGAGGACCCGATGAATTTCGCCGCACACCCGCCCGTCGCCGAGCACAGCAGCAATCTGCTGCTCGCCGCGCTGCCGCCCCAGGAACTGGCCCAGCTGCTGCCGCAGCTCGACCAGGTGACGGTGGCGGCCGGCCAGGTGCTGTGCGAGCCGGGCGACCCGATCCGGCATATCCACTTTCCGCACGATTGCCTGATCTCGCTGCTGGGCGTGGCCGAAGGGCGCATGACGCTCGAGGTGGGGCAGGTAGGGCGTGAAGGCATGCTCGGCGCCACCGTGGCGCTGGGCCACGAGACGGCCCAGGTGCGCGCCGTGGTCCAGCGCGCAGGCAGCGCCAGCCGCATGGACGGCGCCCGTTTCCAGGCCGAGGTGGCGCGCAATCCGGCGCTGCAGCAGGTGCTGTACCGCTACACCGATTCGCTGCTGGCGCAGGCGATCCAGATCGCCGTCTGCAGCCGTTTCCATGTGCTCGAGGCGCGCCTGGCGCGCTCGCTGCTGGTGACGCGCGACCGCCTGCAAAGCGACAAGTTCCATCTCACCCATGAATTCCTGGCCCACGCGCTCGGCGTGCGCCGGGTCGGCGTCACCAAGGCCGCCAGCGCGCTGCAGCAGCAGGGGCTGATCAACTACAGCCGCGGCAATATCGAGATCCTCGATCCCGAAGGCCTGGCCGCCGCTTCCTGCACCTGCTACGAGATCGTGCGCGAAGCCGGTGCGCTGCCGGTGCAGGGCGTGGCCTGACACAACAATCCTGCGCTCCGGTTTCCATCGAAGCACGCCGCCAGCACGCGGCCACAACGACAAAACGCCCGGCATGCCGGGCGTTTTTGCTAGGTAAGACCGGAAGCTAAGCGAATGCTTAGTTGGTGGTCTTGACCTGGTTGCCGACCACGCCGCCGACGGCTGCGCCGCCCACGGTGCCGACAGCGCTGCCGCCGGTCAGGGCGCCGCCGAGCACTGCGCCGGCGCCGGCGCCGATCGCGGTGTTACGGTCCTGCTTCGACATGTTCGAGCAGCCTGCCATGCCCAGAGCGACAGCTGCCAGCGATGCGGTTACGACCAGATTCTTGATGGTTTTCATGGTGATCTCCTTGGTGGGGTTATTTCAAGCGCAGGTCATTCCTGACCGATCTCACGCCTTTTACAGAGCGCGCGACCGAGGCCGCGGCGCCTACGCTATCCGTCGAGCCGACAAAGCCGCTCAACCGGACGATTCCTTGGTACGCCGTGACACCGATATCGAACATCTTCAATTGCGGATCGCGCGCCATCGCGTCCAGGACGCCTGCCGTGATGGCCTCGTCGTCCACCGCCGTTGCACTCCGGTCAGTTGCGTTGGAAACGCATCCGGCCAGTGGTGCGGCGGCCAGGACAGCCAGCAGGACAGTTGCACTCGTAAAACATCCTGCGCTGCGCTTTCCACTCATTCCGATATTCATTTATCAATGTCTTGGCGACAGATTAAGCGTGTGCCGGGTTCTGCTCTGTTCGGCAACACACAATGAGCGTGCCAGGTTGTTACGACATGTTTCCACTGTCGTGCACGGCGGCGTCGTTTGGCCTCCATCGGCGCCGTGCCGACGACGACAGGCGGTATTCAGCTGGCTCGATCGGCGAAGCGAATGTGCGCCGTTTCACCCTGTGGCGTGCAAGGCAATATGGTCTAAGAGACAATGTGCGTCAGCGTACTGATCACGCTCAATTACGGGTCTATAACGTTCACTAGACCCACCGTTGTCATATCTACGTCGTTCAACAGGAGAAAAGCGATGCGCAAACAACAATCGATGACCCAACTGGCACGCCTCAGCTGCGTCGCCCTGCTGGCAAGCCTGGCCGCTTGCGCCAGCCCGGACCAGGCGCCGGCAACCGCCGACGTGGCTGTGTCGCGCAATGCGGTCGAAAACGCCGTGTCCGCCGGCGCCGCCGAACTGGCCCCGGCCGAAATCACGGCCGCACGCGAGAAGATGGTGCGCGCCAACCAGGCGCTGGCCGCGCGCGACTACAAGCTGGCGCGCGAACTGGCGATCCAGGCGCAGGCCGACGCCAAGCTGGCGCAAAGCAAAGCCGTGTCGGCCAAGGCGACCACCGCCTCGACCCAGCTCAATGAAGACCTGCGCGTGCTGCGCGAGGAAGTCGACCGCGCCAACAACCAGTAAGGCGCAGTCGCGCCGGTATCAACGATTCGAGGTCGTCCGCATCGGCATTGCGCCGGCGCGGCGCCAGCTGCAAAGGTCGCGCCGTCGGGTCGCGTGATGAGTCCGCGCCATTCGGGCGCTTAAAAAAGAAGAGGAACAAGAACATGAAAAACCGCAAATCCGCCGTCTCGATCCTGGCCGCCGCCGTGCTGGCCGCCGCCTGCGCCAGCGCGCCGGTGACCACGCCGACCCTGGACGCGGCGCGCGCCGACTTCGTCTCCGCCAACAACAACCCGCAAGTGTCGACCTACGCGCCGCTCGAATTCAAGCAGGCCAGCGAGGCGCTGGACCAGGCCAACCAGGCCGCGGCGCGCCGCGAAAGCCTGGAAGACATCGACCGCCTGGCGTATGTCGCCAAGCAGCGCATCGCCACCGCGCAAGAAGTAGCCAAGGGCAAGGCCGCGGAAGCGAACATCGCTGACGCCACCCGCCAGCGCGACCAGGTTCGCCTGGAAGCGCGCACCGCTGAAGCCGAGCGCGCCAAGCGCGAAGCCGAAGCGGCAACGGCGCAAGCCCAGCAGGCTCAGGCGCAGGCCGCTTCGGCCCAGGCGCAAGCCGATGCCGCCCAGCAGCAGAACGCTGCGCTGGCCGAGCGCGCCGCCCAGCTCGAAGCGCTGCTGGTCGACCTGCACGCGGTGAAAACCGAGCGCGGCTATGTGGTGACGATCGGCGACGTGCTGTTCGCAACCGACCAGGCCACCCTGACACCGAACGGAACCTCGACCTTGCGCAAGCTGGCCGACGTCATGGCACAGAACCCGAACCGTACGGTGCTGGTCGAAGGGTTTACGGATAGTACCGGCAGCTCGACCCACAACCAGGAACTGTCGCAGCGCCGCGCCAATGCGGTAGCGACCGCGCTCGCTTCGATGGGCGTGGCGCGCGACCGCATCGCGATGCGCGCCTACGGCGAAGCGTTTCCGGTGGCGTCCAACGATACGGCGAGCAATCGCCAGCTCAACCGCCGGGTAGAGATCGTGCTGTCCAACGAGGGCGCGCAGATTCCGCCACGCGCGGCGATGCGCTGATCCGGTTCGATCGGCCCGGCTTTATCGAAGTACCGATTTACGAAGTACCGACTCATTGACTCACTGAAACAAGGAACTGCTATGGAACAGACCAACAACCTGGCGCATGGCTTCGACGTCGAAGCGATCCGCCGCGCGGCGGCCAACCTCGACGACGGCGCCGTCACCGAGGGCTACCAGGCCGACCGCGAAGCGGTCATCGCCATGCTCAACGACGCGCTCGCTACCGAGCTGCTGTGCGTGCTGCGCTACAAGCGCCACTACTACACGGTGAGCGGCCCGAACACCGGCCACATCAAGGACGAGTTCCTCGAGCACGCCCAGCAGGAGCAGGACCACGCCGACCGCATCGCCGAGCGCATCGTGCAGCTGAACGGCTCGCCGAACTTCAACCCGGCCACGCTCACCGCGCGCAGCCACGCCGAGTACGACGACTCGAACGACGTCCAGGCAATGGTGCGCGCCGACCTGATCGCCGAGCGGGTGGCGATCGAGTCCTACCGCCAGATGATCGCGGCGATCGGCGACAAGGACCCGACCACGCGCGCGCTGCTGGTCGACATCATGGCCGTCGAAGAAGAGCACGCCGACGACATGAGCGACCTGCTGGCTTGATGCCAGGTTTTTCATTCAAATCCACACAGGAGTAGACCATGCTTGACACCTCCCGCAACAACCACGGCAGTTCCTTGCATCCGATCAGCGGCAGCACCTATGCGACCCAGTCCGACATCAAGGCACTGGTGCGCGACGCCCAGTCGATGCTGACCGCGGCGGCCTCGCTGACCGGCGAGAAGGCCGAGGAACTGCGCGCGCGCGGCATGGAACTGCTCGACCGCGCCCTGGGCAACGCCAAACTGGTGCCGACCCAGGCCGTGGAAAAGGGCAAGGAACTGGCCCATACGGCCGATGTCTATGTCAAGGACAACCCTTGGCGCACGATGGCGATCGCGGCCGGCATCGGCCTCGCGCTCGGCATCCTGCTGAGCCGTAAACAATAATGCCGGGGGCTGCCGTGGACAAGAACGAAACAATCGTGCACAACCCCGGCCTGATGGGCGGGGTCTCGAGCCTGTTCAAGAGCCTGTTCGGCCTGGCGGTATCGCGTGTGGAGCTGGCGGCGCTCGAGCTGACCGAGGTGCGCAATCACATCATCGAGCTGCTCGCCATCTTCGCGGCGGCGCTGCTGGCGGTGTGCTTTGCCATCGCCTACGGCACCGTGACGATCGTGGCGCTGGCCTGGGATTCGATGGGCTGGACCATCCTGCTGGTGATGTTCGCGGTGTTCGCGCTCGCCACGGCGGTGCTGGTGGCGAAGGGGATGGCGCTGCTGCGCCAGAACAAGCTGGCCTTCCCGGCGACGATGAAGGAACTCAAGAACGATCGCGAAATGTTGCTGTAACAGCGGCTGCTGTAACAGCGGCTGCTTCGAAAGAGCTGCAAGCAAACGGCTGCTGTAAGCGGCGACACCGATAGGGGAAACCATGCACAATCACGACGGAACGACTGGTTTGGCCGGTCACAAGCACAGCCTGGATCCGGCGACCCGCAAGCAGGAACTGCTGCGCGAAGGCGAATTCTTCCGCGCAGGCGTGGCGCATGCCAAGGCGCACATCCAGCATGCGGCCAAGCCCGAAGTCATGCTGCACTCGGCGATCGACCATGCCACCTGGGCGCTGCGGGCACGGGCCGACGCCCTGCTGAAGCCGACCGGCACCAATGTGTCGGTGCTGATGCCATACGCATTGGCAGCGGTCAATTTCGTGCGCCAGCGGCGCATGGGCAAACAGGCGGCCGGCGCGGCCCTGGTGCTTGGCGCACTGGGCTGGTACGTCAACCGCCGCCGGTCGCAGCAATTGCCGGAATAAATCCGGCTGCGGCAGGGCCGGCATCGCAGGTGCCGGCACCGAAGGCCGGCTTGATAAGGCCGGCTTGATGCGCCTGCCGTCGTCGTGGCTTCCACGAAAAGGATAGGACGCATCGTTGTACAGAATATGGTGGGGCTTGAGCGGCGTCTCAATCGGGGATTGGACGCCGTCTTTTTTTGTCCTGGCCATGGCTGTCGCGGTGCATCGTCAGGACCACCTTGCCGCGTACTGCGCATCCAACGCATGAAAAACCGGGCGGTTGGCAGGGCGAGGCAATTCTTCACGCGCCGGCCACACGACGCGCGCAGATCATGAACGGATCCTGAACACATGCAGTAAGCTGTGGCAAACGTCGACACGCGAGGCCGCATGCAATCGTTCCATACGCACCCGAGCAATATTGTCCTGCTCGAATTTCATCCCGAACATGACGAACTCAGTCCCGGCAAGGAGCTGCGCGACGGCCTGTCGGTGGCGCTGCGCATGGGCTCGACGTTATGGCTGGCCAACGACGAGTCACTCAGCATCGAGCGCCTGACGCTGGTGCCGGAAGACAGTACCGGCCGCAGCAGTTTCGCGGGAAATCACCGCCAATTCGCCCTGCACGATTTTCTGTCGCTGCCGCTGCCGCCGCGCAATGGTCCGAGCGAACGCATCAACGAAGCCGACATCGAAGGCCTGGCCTGCGACGGCAAATACCTGTGGCTGACCGGCTCGCACAGCCTGCGCCGCAAGCAGCCCGATCCGGGCGACGGCAACCGCCGCGCCCACAAGCGCCTGGCCAGCGTCAGCGCCGACGGCAACCGCTACCTGCTGGCGCGCATTCCGGTAGTCGAGGAAGAGGGCGGGCACACCCTGGTCAGGGAAGTCAAGCACAAGGGCAAGCGGCGCAGCGCGGCCCTGCTGCGCGGCGACGAGCATGACAACGAACTGACGACACTGCTGCGCACGGACGAGCACCTGGGGCCGTTCCTGGCGATTCCCGGCAAGGACAACGGCTTCGACATCGAAGGTATCGCCATCGCCGGCAAACGTATCCTGCTCGGCCTGCGCGGCCCGGTGCTGCGCGGCTGGGCCACCATCATCGAGGTCGCGCTGGAGCCGGACCACGATCCGGCCTGGCTGCGGCTGGCACCGCTTGACGCCGAAGGAGCACTGTACCGCAAGCACTTTCTCGATCTACAGGGGCTGGGCATCCGCGACCTGTGCGTGCATGGACGCGACCTGTTGATCCTGTCGGGGCCGACGATGGACCTGGACGGTCCGGTGACGGTGTGGCGCTGGCCGGGTGCTGCCGGGGCGCCGCAGGAGCGCGACACGCTGGTGCCGACCGCGGTGCTCGAGCGCGTGCTCGATCTGCCGTTCGGCCACGGCGTCGACCATCCGGAAGGCATGTCGCTGTACACGCATGACGATGGCGACGCGCAAGGTTTGCTGGTGGTGCACGATGCGGCCTCGCCCAGCCGCCAGATCGGCGAAAGCACGCTGGTGGCCGACGTGTATCCGTTGCCGCCGTCGCGGCGCAAGAAGGAGGGGAAGTAGAGAGGAGCTAGTGCTGGCGATGGCAGGCCGGGAAACGCCCTGAAACGGATGCCGTGGCGAGGAGCGGTGCGCGGATGACTGGCGAGCACGATCGCCAGTCATCCGCATAGCGTTACGCCAGTGTCATCACGCGCCGGCCGGTCGAGCGTCGGGTTCATCACGCGTCCAATCCGGTCGCGTGCTCCGGCGAGCGCTGCTTACTGCTGGCCCGGCGTGCGCAGCTGCGCCATATCGCGCTGCCAGGTGGCGCGGGCTTCCTGCATGCAGGTCTTGCGCTCGCTCGCCGGTTGCTGGCGGCAGGCGTTCTGCGCTTCCTGCAGGGCGGCGCCGATTTCCTTGCGCAGGGTCTGTTGCTCGGTGTCGTTGCGGTACCAGCGCGGCGGATCGCCTTTCGCGATTTCCTGTGCCTGCTGGCGCGCGGCGGTCGGATCGACCACGCGGTCGCCGGACTGGGCATCCTGCGCCGATGCCGATGCCGATGCCGATGTCGATGCCGCCGCGAATGCCAGCAGCGCCGCCGCGCAAGCGCGCACGGCCGGATGCGAATCAAAGAAACGAGTGGAACGGGTGGAATAGTCCATGGTTGCCTCCATCCTCAGTGACGCCGGCAGGACGCCGGCGCGGGAACGCGGACGGGCGCAGCGGGATGGTCCCTGGCGCCGTCCGCCTCAAGACATGCGAACCGTCACGATCGGCCGGCAGCGCGCGGCTGCAGCCGAGCGGGCGGTCGCTTTCGATCAGTAGCGGTAGACGCGGCCGTCGACGATGCGCACGCGATTGCCGACGCGCAGGTCGTAGGCGCTGTCCTGGGTCACGGCTCGGTATTCGCCGTTATCCATGCGCACGTTGATCTGGTACATCTCCTGGCCGCCGGCGTTGCGGTTAGATTCCACTCGGTTGCCCACGGCGGCACCGGCGACACCGCCGGCCACGGTGGCTGCGGTGCGGCCGCCGCCGCTACCGATCTGGCTGCCGGCCACGGCGCCGACCAGGCCACCCAGGATGGCGCCGGCGCCGCTGGTGCGGTTGTCGGCCTGCGCGACCTGGATCGATTCGATCACGCCATAACCTTGCGAAACCGAGCTGGAGTTGCTGCTGTAGCCGCCGCCATACGGCTGGCTGCTGTTGCTGGCGCAACCGGTGAGGATCGCGCTGGTGGCCAGGATGGCGGCCATGAAGGTACGGGAAGCTTTCATGTTGTTCTCCTGATAAGAGGTATGGAACCAGCTTATGAGTGCACTGGAGGAGGGTCTGTGCGTTGCCGCACCCACCTTTCCTGGCGTAAGGCTCATTGCTGGGTGTGAGGAGCATGACGTGCGACGGTTATTGCTGACTACGTTACTTGTGTTCGGCATCGAACAGAGTTCGTTCGTGTGTCATGTAAAGATGACATCCATCGCAGAAGGAAAACGCGAGATCGAATGACCGGATACGGAGAGGACGCATGAGGCTAGTGTGCAAGGGATTGTCGGGCAAGGCGCTGATCGTTGCGCTCGCCATGGGCTGGCTGGGCCAGGCCGGCGCGCAGCAGGTGGCGCCCGGTGCCAGCGAGGCCCATGACCAGGCAATCGAGCGCGCCAAAGCGGTGTACGAGGCCGCCAGCGCGCGTTGCGACGCGCTGGCCGGCACCCCGCACGATATCTGCGAAGCCGAAGCGCACGCAGTGCGGGTGCGCAGCGAAGAAGAAGCGGGCGCCGCTTACAAGAACACGCTGTCCGCGTACACCAGGGCGCGCATCCGCATCGCCGCCGCGTATCACGAGCGCGACAAGACGCGCTGTTCGGCGCTGGGCGGCAACGACCGCGAGGTCTGCCTGCAGCAGGCCAAGGCGACCCTGGTCGCGGCCCAGGCCGACGCCCGCGCCGACCGCAAGGCGATCGAGGCGCGCCTCGACGCCAGAGAAGAGAAACTGACTGCCGAATACCGCGTCGCATTGCAGAAATGCGACGCCTTCGCCGGCGCCGTCAAGGACCAGTGCGTGAGCACGGCCAGGACGGCCTACGGCAAATGACGAAACCTGCGGGCCGGCTTGCCGGCACCGCGCAACCCGCCCGCAAGGGTAATTTGCTTCACCATGACCACTAACAGGAGCCATTATGAAAATCGCTAAAAACCTCATCTCCGCCGCATTCGTCGCCACCATCGCCATCACCGCTGTCGGTTGCTCGTCGACCAACAGCCAGTCGAGCACCGGCGAATACATCGACGACTCCGTGATCACCACCAAGGTCAAGGCTGCCCTGATCAACGACCCGAACGTGAAAGCACGTGAAGTCAACGTCGAAACCTTCAAGGGCGACGTCCAACTGTCGGGCTTCGTGGCTGATCCACGCGACGCACAGCGCGCCGTTGAGATCGCTCGTGGCGTGAAAGGCGTGACCTCGGTCAAAAACGACATCCGTGTGAAATAATAGACGGATCGCCGGGGCGGCCCGGTTACTTGTTCAGGCAACATCCATGCAGCTAGCTCAATCCGATCCGGCATCGCCGGCCAATTTGCCTGACCCGACCGCCCCGGAAGCGCCATCCCACGGCGCCGACCCGCGCACTTCGTCTTCGGCTTCTGCCGCGTCCGGCCTGGACGTGCATGCCGAGGCGCGCGCGGGAGGCGACGAACTCGCCCTGCACATGGGCGGCCTGCGCGTACCGCTGCACGTCAACGCGCGCGGCCTTTCTCTCGGCATCCTTGCCACCATCGCTTTCGTATTCGCGCTCCAATGGGCGCAAAAATTCTTCGTACCGCTGCTGCTCGGCATCCTGATCGCCTATACCCTTAATCCCGTCGTGCGCTGGCTCGAACGCTGGCACGTACGCCGTATCATCGGCGCCACCCTGGTCACGGCCATCATCGTCGGCGCCATGGCCGGCACCCTGTACCGGCTGCAGGGCGAATTCTTCAACATCATCGACGAACTGCCGACGCTGACCCACAAGATCACGCGCATCCTCACCAACACCAGCGGCCAGCGCTCGACCCTGCAGCAGATGCAGGCCGCCGCCGCCGAGATCGAGCGCGCCGCCAGCAATGTCGGCAGCGACGTACGCAAGGCCGTGCCGCGGCGCCAGAACCTGCCGGCGGCCGAATCGAGCTCGCCGATCCGGGTCATGGACTGGGTGCTGGCCGGCTCGATGGGTCTGGCCACCTTCCTGTCGCAAAGTACGATGGTGGTGTTCCTGGTGTTCTTCCTGCTCCTTGCCGGGGACACCTTCAAGCGCAAGCTGGTCAAGCTGACCGGACCTTCGCTGTCGCGCAAGAAAATCACGGTCCACATCCTGGACGACATCAACACCTCGATCCAGAGCTATATGTTCATGCTGCTGGTGACCAATATCCTGCTGGCGCTGCTGATGTGGGGCGCGCTGCGCGCCATCGGCCTGGAAAATGCCGGCGCCTGGGCCGCGTTCTCCGGCGTGGCGCACCTGATGCCGTATTTCGGCCCGCTGGTGATCACCGCCGCCACCGGCACCGTCGCCTTCCTGCAATTCGAATCGATGAGCATGGTGATGCTGGTGGCCGGTGCCTCGCTGGCGATCGCGACCCTGGTCGGCATGGTGGTCGCCACCTGGATGACCGGCAAGATCGCGCGCATGAATCCGGCCGCTGTGTTTGTCAGCCTGCTGTTCTGGGGCTGGCTGTGGGGCGTGTGGGGCTTGCTGCTGGGTGTGCCGGTGGTGATGGTGCTGAAAGTGGTGGCCGAACGCGTCGAGGGCATGGAAGTTATCGCCGAGTTGCTGGGCGAATGATCTTCCTGCGGCAGTAGTGCCTTCGCAGCGCTGTTCCAGTCGACGCGCTCGCATCCGATCAAAGGTGAGTTCGTTCGCATGTGAAAAAGCGTGGCCGCCGAGGCTAGCCTTGCAACCTTTCACCACTGAACAACGCGCATCGCCAATTCCAGTCGTCACGGCGTAAAAAAAAGGCGCTGTCACCGTTTTGCGTTGAAAACTCCAACAGCCGCTCTGAGCAAGACATCGAGTTTGCCGATGCGCTCTCCATCGAGCGCCCAGCGCCATCCAAGGTAGTTCGGAAGATAGTGCGACGCGACGCCATTGAAGCGGGCCAGCCATTGCCGGAAGCGCCGGTGGTAGCCATTCACGTTCTGCACATGCACGGCGCCATGCATCCGCTTGCCTTGGCGCAGGTTGACCGATTCGTGCGTGATGCAGGCTTCCTTCGCGAAGATCCGGTACGCCGCATGGGCATCCGTGACCAGCAGCACGTCCTGGTCGAGTACGGGCAGCAGATGCTGGTGCAACTGCGCCTTGGTGACGGCCCCGCGCCCCGGGACGAAATCGAATGTGCGACCCTCGCGGTCGCGCGCCACGAGGACGCAGTCGTGCTCTTTCGTAATGCCGCGCTTGCCGGCGACGCCGCCGCGCTTGCGCGCAGGACGATCCAGGCAGCGCGAACCTTTTTGCGATTCGAGCAGGAACAGCTCATCCGCCTCGGCGATGCCGTTCAGGCTGGCCGGGCGGTCGTGCTTGCTGAGGTAAAGAAAGCGGTGGCGCCAGCGAAAGCTGGTGTTGCGATGCACGCCGATGGCATCGGCGGCGCGCCGCACCGGGGTCGAATCGAGCATCTTGCCCAGGTAATCGAGCAATTTGGCACGATGACGAAGCCGGGCCAGGGGCGTGCCGCTCAAGGCCGTAAAAGTCTTGCCGCAGCTACGGCAGCGGTAGCGCTGCAGACCGTGGTCGCGGCCGTGTCGATAGAGGTCCGGCGCGCGGCAATGCACGCAACAGTGCGGCTTCCTGGCACCATCGATCACCGCGCAGACCCGGTCCAGCTCGACGGCCGGACTCAAGATGGCCAGCAATCGTCTGCGCTGCTCCCGGCTCAGTTGCACCAGCTATCCCAGCCACCGTTCGAAGGCCTGCGCTTTCATCGCTCCCCACTGTCGCGTCGATATGGGTCAGACCATCGACTCACTCAGCAGTTCGCAAGATTCAACAGAAAACGGTGACAGCGCCAAAAAAAACCGGGCAGGGCGTCAAGCCCCGGCCCGGTCCGGTGTCATTGCAGACACCTCCAGTGCATCAAGCGTTGCTGGCGCGCGGCTCGACGCCGGTGATTTCCTTCGGTTTGTGGCGCAGGCTACCCATCTTCAGCGCATACTGGCGTGCGAACTCCGCACCCAGGAAGAAGATCTGGGCCGAGTAATATACCCACAGCAGCAGGGCGATCAGCGAACCGGCGGCGCCGAAGCTGTCGGTCGCGCCGCTGTTGCCGATATACAGGCCGATCCCGAATTTGCCCAGCGTGAACATCGCCGCCGTGCCGAGCGCGCCGATGGTAACGTCATGCCACGACAGGCGCACGCGCGGCAGCAGCTTGTAGATCACGCCGAACAGCGTGGCGATGACCAGGAAGCTAAATGCCCAGGCCACCCAGCCCATGATGAACGCGGCTTCCTGCCACATCCCACCAATAAATTTCTCCACCACTCCCAGGGCGGCGCTGACCACCAGCGACACCATCAGCAGGAAACCCAGTCCCAGGATCAGGCCGAACGACAGCAGGCGGGTACGGATCATGCCCCAGATACCGGCGTCGGGCGGGGCCGGGATGCTCCAGATTTCGTCGAGGCTGTCCTTCAGTTCCGAGAACACGGTGGTGGCACCGACGATCAGCAGCACGGTCGCGATCACGGTGGCGAAGAAGCCCGATTCCTTGTTCTGGGCGCCGGCCAGGATCGTCTGGATGGTCTGGGCGCCTTGCTCGCCGACCAGGCCGCGCAATTCGTTCAGTAATTGCCCCTGGGCGGCTTCAGTGCCATAAAAGAAACCGGCCACAGCGATGACCAGCACCAGGATCGGCGCCATCGAGAACAGGGTATAGAACGCCAGTGCGGCGCCCTTGCTGGAGCCCCGATGTTCGATCCATTCGAGCACCGAGCACTTCAGCACCGAGATGATCTGGCGTGAGTAAGGGAACCATTTCTTGACTGCCATTAACCCATCCTCCCATTGAAAAAGGGGGCCGAAGCCCCCTCGATTGCAGCGCGGCGGCCGTAGCAATACGGCCGCACCGACGCGTCAGGTATTACTGCTGGACCGGGACTTCGACCACGATCTGGTCGACTTCCACGCGACGGTTCGGTTCCAGGCAAGCGATCAGCTCAGCACGCTTCTTCTGGTTGCACTCGACCACCGGGTTGGCTTCGCCCTTGCCGATAGCGCGCAGACGGTTGCCGTCGATGCCCTTGCCGACCAGGTATTCACGTACGGCCTGAGCGCGACGCTCCGACAGCTTCTGGTTGTAGCTTTCCGAACCCAGACGGTCGGTATAGCCGGTGATTTCGACGTTGGTCACCGAGGTGTCGGCTTGCAGGGCAGCTGCGATTTCGTCCAGCTTCGGTGCCGGGGTGATCACTTCAGCCTTGTCGAAGGCGAACATCTTGGTCGCTTCCAGGGTCACTTTCTGGAAGCGTGGCTGCGGTGCTGGCGGCGGAGCGACTGGTTCCGGAGCCGGTGCCGGAGCTGGTGCTTCGACGATCGGTGCCGGTGCCGGCGGTGCTGGCGGCGGGTTGAACGCGTAGTTCAGGCCGACGGTCAGCATCTTGTTGTTGCTGCGCTTGAAGCCGAACAGTTCGTCGTCACGCAGGAAGCCGCGCACGGTGCGCAGGTCGGCTTGCAGCGACCATTGCGGGGTCAGGCTGGCCTGGAAACCGATACCGACGGTAGCGTATGGCGAGTTTTTCTCGACGTTGCGGATTGGGTTGTTGACCTTGTCGCGTTCTGCGCCGATACCGAACAGCACGAACGGACGGAAGCGATCGCGGCTCAGCATCAGCAGAGCATCCACGCCCAGCAGGGTCTGGCGATACTCGTTACGACCTTGCTCGAAGCGGGTCTGGCTGGCGCCAACCTGGATATCCCAGTTCTGGTGCACGGCTTTACCGAACTTCAGGCCGCCGCCCGTGTCGCGATCGTCCACACCAAAGTCGGCGTCCGGCTTCACGTGGTTAACGCTTGGCTGGATGTACCACGATGGGTTGATCTCTTGGGCGAGGGTGGCGCCGGATGCGCACAGCAGTGCAGCAGCCAGAGCGATCTTCTTCGTATTATTCACAGGTAACTCCCGTAGGTTAAAGTTGATGACAACGCATACGTCAGCAGCGATGTTGGATAAAGAATAACAGTGCAAGTTCCATAATCTCGGTGCGGTAGCGCACCCAACGAAACGGCATGTGTGATTTTACAACAGTGCTGAAAAATCCACGTTTCCTTAGTGAAACGAACTGTAACTGGATTGTCATGTTACGTATGTGGCAAAACTCACATAACGCGTCATCTTCCTGTCATCGTGGAAATTATTGTCATGCGTCTGTAAATCGCGGGCTGTCGTATCGTGCGCCGAGTATTCCAACGGCCATGTAGGATAATGCTTACTTGCAGCATATCTCCGCGCTTCCACCATATATAACGGCCCTTCCGGGGCGCTTGCAGGCATCTTAAAAAATGCTTGCAGGAATCTTGTTGAATGTTGGATGGCGCACAGACCACGTTGTTTGATGCGGTCAAGATTGAGCCTAGTTAAACGGAACCGAGATGTTGTCAGGGTGTCATACGACACACAGCGACCCGGACCACACAGTCTCACTCTAAATCTTGGAGCTCACCAATATGCATGCAACGACTCAGCACAACGCGGTATCTGGCGAAACCGGCGCAGTGCACACTTCCAGCAATTCGGCACTGATCGAGCGCGTCCCACCGCAACCGACCGAGCGCGCCCCGATCTCACTGGCACCGATCGAGCGTGTGCGTTCGACCTCGGCCACCCAGCGCCGTATCGAAAACATGCAAAAGCTGATCAACGAGCTCTCGAACCACGAAATGCTGGCCGACGAGATCGCCTGGTTCCTCAAGTTCTCGCCGTCGGGCGCCCGCAAGTACATCCGCGACCTGCGCGAAGCCGGCGTGATCGAACTGGCACGCTACATCGAGGGCACCGCCACTTACCTGGGCAAGGCCGTGTACCAGATCTCGCCTGATCCTGAGCGCGTCAAGGCCTTCCTGGCAGCGATCTGCCAGCCGAAGCGCGAAGGCGCCGCCCCACGCAAGGAACGTCCAGGCCTGCGCGAGCAGAACATGGCCGGCAGCGGTCGTCACTTCCACATCCTGGCCGATGACACCCATTACGCCATCCGCGTGAACCGCAGCCCGGTGGCGCGCGACCCGCTGGTCGCCGCACTGTTCGGACCGGCCCCGGGCCAGACCGCCAAGTAATGCTTTCCAGTAGCGCGCCTTAGTAGCGCGCCCCGGTCAGGCCGCGGTAGAGACCCGTGGCAGGGCTGGTCAGACGATCGCTGTCGTCATTTACGCCGCGCCTTGAGCGCGGCTTTGTTTTTTTGCTCTCCGATAGTTTTCGCTCATGCGCATTGCATGGCCGTCCCGGCCGCTCGACTATTTCGACCGGGCGTGTTGAAATCCGGTCAATAATCCACACCTTCCTGCCATCGTGCCGGCCTGCCGGCTTCTACCAACGCAAGGAGTGACGATGTTACCGAGTGCCGAATCGCTGGAAGGCAAACCTGTTCCCAACGTGACCTTCAAGGCCCGCCCTGACGACCAGTGGCGTGACCTGCGCACCGACGAATTGTTCAAGAACAGGACCGTGGTCGTGTTCTCGCTGCCCGGCGCCTTCACCCCGACCTGTTCCTCTACCCACCTGCCGCGCTACAACGAACTGGCGCCGGTGCTGCGTTCGCACGGTGTCGATGAGGTGTTCTGTATCTCGGTCAACGACGCCTTCGTCATGAACCAGTGGAAAGCCGGCCAGGATGCCGCCAACATCACCGTCATCCCGGATGGCAACGGCGACTTCACCGAAGGCATGGGCATGCTGGTCGACAAGCGCGAGCTTGGCTTCGGACGCCGCTCCTGGCGCTATTCGATGCTGGTACGCGACGGCATCATCGAGAAAATCTTCATCGAACCCGAACGCGAAGGCGATCCGTTCGAAGTGTCCGATGCCGACACCATGCTGGCCTACCTGGCGCCCGACGCCGAGGTGCCGGAACCGGTGGTCATGTTCTCGCGCCCCGGCTGCCCGCACTGCGCGCGCGCCAAGAAAGCGCTGCGCGAACACGACATTCATTTCACCGACATCCCGGAAGACGGCCGCATCAATACCATCGTGCTGCGCGGCGTGACCGGACGCATGACCTGGCCCCAGGTCTTCGTCGGCGGCGAGCTGATCGGCGGAGCGGACGAAGTCCAGGACTGGCTCGCCGAACGCAGCGCCGGCCAGGGCATCTGATGGAAGCTTTGCTGTTCGGCCTGCTTGGTGCGGGCCTGCTGGGGGCCTGGCTGGTGCCGAAGTGGCGCCTGCGCCGGGCACTGGCGCGGCCGCTGGCGCCGGAGCATGTGCGCATTCTCGAGCGCAATGTCGCCCAATACAGCGGCATGGCGGACGGCGAACGCGCACGCCTGCAGCGCATGGTGCAGCGCTTCCTGCATGAAAAGAAATTTGTCGGCTGCGCCGGCCTCGACATCACCGACGAAATGCGGGTGACGATCGCGGCCCAGGCTTGCCTGCTGCTGCTGGGCCGGGTCGGCGAAGACGGCAAGGGGGCGCTGTATCCGACCCTGGACATGGTGCTGGTGTACCCGGGCGCCTTCCTGGTGCCGCGGCGCCAGCTCGACGCCTCCGGCGTGGTGACCGAAGAGCGCCAAGATCTGCTGGGCGAATCCTGGGGCGACGGGCGCGTGATCCTGTCGTGGGAGCACGTGCGCCGCGCCGGCAGCGCGGGCGGTCCGAATCACAACGTGGTGCTGCACGAATTCGCCCACCAGCTCGACAGCGAGTCCGGCAATACCAATGGCGCGCCGTATCTCGGCAGCAGCGAGCGCTACCGCAGCTGGTCCGAAGTGCTGTCGCGCGACTATGCCGACCTGCGCCGTGACGCGATGTGGGGCCTGCACGGCGTGCTCGACCATTATGGTGCCACCAATCCGGCCGAATTCTTCGCCGTGGCCACCGAAAGCTTCTTCGAGCAGCCGCATCAGCTGGCGGCCAGGCATCCTGAACTGTACGGCGAATTCCTCAAGTATTACCGGGTCGATCCGCGTCAATGGCAGAGTGTTCCGGAGGCGCCGGTACTGGAACCGTACAGCGGCGGCATGGTCTACGGACAGTGGCGCTAAATGGGGGAGACAGCAGGGGCCGGGCGACCCGACCGCTGTTACGGCTGAGCTGGCGGCAGACGGCGTGCGGCGGCGTACAGAGCGCTCGGCCGGGCAGGCGCATGCTTGAGCTACCAAATCAGGAGGATTCGCTATGTCCACCATCATCGCAGGACGTTTCCAGCTTCAGGACGAGGTCGACCGCGCACGCACTGCGCTGGTCGAGGCCGGATTTGATGTCGACCGCATCAGCGGCTTTTACCTGACCCAGCCGGGCCAGCACGACATGACACCGATCGGTGGCGACCACATCCAGTCGCCGGGCGCCAAGGAAGCGCCCGAAGGCGTGATGCAGGGCGTGGCCACCGGCGGCGCGGTCGGCGCCGCGGTGGGCGCAGCCACCATCCCCGTCACCGGCCCGCTGGGCCCGGTCGTCGGCGGCCTGGTTGGCGGCCACGTCGGATCGCTGTTCAGCTTTTCCAAGATGAAGGACCGGGGCGAGCCGGAAGAGGGCGGCGAGAATGCCGTGCCGCCGCGTCCGGCAGGGATGCTGGTGGCGGTCGCCTTTGACGATGTCCAGCGTGAACAAGATGCGATTGCCACCCTGCGCAGCGTCGGCGCCCATCATATCGAACGCGCCCAAGGCAATATCGTCGACGGCGACTGGGCCGATTTCGATCCCAGTAGCCGTCCCGACGTGATTGCCTGAGCTACCAAAAGGCGTTGATCCTCATCAATAGCCCGTATTGATCGTTTCCCTAAACTCGGATGATCGGGGCGCGCCATCGCGTGCACCGGTCATCAGACAGGGGGGAGCGAGACATGAACGACAAACGGGTGGCCCTGATCACGGGCGCGATGGGCGGGCTGGGCACGGCGCTATGCCGGCGCCTGCATGCGGATGGATTCACGGTGGTTGCCACGCATTCGCCGGGCAACGCCACGCGCGAAAGCTGGCTGGCGGCGCGGCGCGACGAAGGCATCGTGGTGCGCGCGTGCGAGCTGGACGTGTCGAACGGCACTGCCTGCGACGCTGTGGTGCGGCGGCTGCTGGAAGAGGTCGGCGTCATTGACGTGCTGGTCAACAATGCCGGCATCACGCGCGACCGCAGCCTGCGCAAGATGAGCGCCGAAGACTGGCATGCCGTGCTCGGGACCAATCTGGACAGCGTGTTCAATATGACCCGCCCGGTGCTGGAGCCGATGGTCGGGCGCGGCTGGGGCCGCATCATCAATATCTCGTCGGTCAATGGCCAGCAAGGCGCTTTCGGGCAGTGCAATTACGCTGCCGCAAAGGCCGGCATGCATGGCTTCACCAAGTCGCTGGCGCTCGAGGTGGCGCGCCACGGGGTGACGGTGAATACGGTCTCGCCCGGCTACCTGGACACCAGCATGGTGCGCCACATGCCGCAGGACGTGCTGCGCGACCGTATCCTGCCGCAGATTCCGGTCGGCCGGCTGGGCCAGCCGGAAGAAGTGGCGGGACTGGTTGCCTTCCTGGCGTCGGATGCGGGGGCGTATGTGACCGGGGCGAATATCGCGATCAATGGCGGTCAGCACATGTCTTGATGGCGTGCGACAGAGGTTGGCAGCGATAGCGGGTGGATGACGTGGCTTCATGTCTGCCCGTTCGCGAGGCCGGGTACGTATCTCCGATGTCTGGCGCGTGTGGATCAGGCGACTGCTGTCGGTGGCGTCGGCGACAGCACCTGCAGCGCGTCGTTGTGCAGCCGGATCTTGTCCAGCGCCAGCACCACGCCTGCCGGCTGGCCCGCCATCGCGGCGCCGGCCAGCGACAGCAGGCCGCCGACCAGTCCGGTCGCCTCGCCGATCACGCCGATGCGGCGGATCTTGCGCGCGGCATCCTTGGTCAGCCCGATCAGCTTGCTTTGCGGCTGTCCCAGGTCGCGGATGACGAAGGCGGCCGCGTCGGCGTACAGGCTGTTGGCGCGCTGGCGCAGCATCATCTCGTCGTCGAGCAGGGCGCGCATGGCGTCCTGGACGTGATCCGGTACGGTGCGGCCGCCTTGGCTGCGGATCTCGGCCATGATGCGTTCGTGCAGGTGGTCGGCGAATGTCGACAATTCGTCGGCGAGTTCGATCACCTGCGGCATGCCGGACAGGGCCTGGTCCTGCGGGTTGGTGGGTGCAGGGGATGGCGCGAAGATCTCGGCGGGCGGCATTGCTGCCGCGTCGGGAACGGCGTCGCTTTGCGTGTCGCGCGTGGCAGTGGTCTCGGCAGGCGCTTGCTCGGGCTTGGTCATGATCGCTCTCCTCAATCGCCGCTCAGGTTTTCGCGGATGATGCGCACGTCGCGGCCATAGGTTCGCAGCATGCGGCGCACGTCCTCGTTCTGCAGCTTGTTCAGGTTTTCGCGCATCTTCTGGTGCCCGAGCGCGACCTTGGTCAGACCCTGCAGCGCCAGTTCATAACGGCGGTCGATCAGCTTGTATTCGGTGGACTTGTTCAGGTAATGGACCTTGGCCAGGGTCACCAGCATGCGGTCCGCATTGCGGTTCGAGAACGGGATTTCGACATCGAAGATGCCGAGCACCGTCTTCTTTTCATTCTCGTTGGTCTTGTAATAGAGCCGGGTGAGCGAGATCATGGCCTCGAGCAGCACCTGCACGTTGGGATCGCCATCGCGCACCATGGTTTCGACGCTGCGGTTCTGGTAGCCGGACGCGATCACGCGCGTCAGCAGCCGGCTCATGCCGGTGTACGCCGCAATATGGCGCTGCTGCAAGCCCGAATCGGTATTCGCCTTCAGCCCATTGCCCAGGTCATCGATTCGTTCGGACAGGTCGTAGCGGGCATCGCCGGCCAGCAGGCTGAGGGTCTGCATGTACAGCACCAGCGTCTTCTGGATCGCGACGAAATCGTCATAGACGGCGCGCCGGCGCGCATCGTTTTCGCGCGCCAGGCGTTCGGCGGCCGGCGACAAATACGGCTGCTCGCGCTCGAAGGTATCGCGATAGCGGCGCGACAATTCCGAATAGCCACCCAGCCGCGCCGAGGCATCCGCGAACTCGCGCACCTCCTGCAAACTGACCGGCCCCTGCGAAGCACATCCGGCCAGAGCAACGCTGACCAGCAACACCAAGCGACAAGCAATCCGATGCAGCATCGTGGAACCTCCCAGGGCGCGCGGCAGGGCGGCCCGAAAAGTCCCATTCTTTCAAATCGATGCTGCGTCGATCTTGCTCATCATCAATCACGCGACCTTGGCACGGTCGAAGTGTGGGTTCTCGATCACACCGAACAGATTGCCATCGGGATCGCGCACGACGGCGGTACGGATGCCGCCGCCGACGTCTTCCACCGGCATCTCGACCTCGGCGCCGAGTTCGACCAGGCGCGTCAGTTCGGCCTCGACATCGGCAGTCCCCCAATACGCCGTCGCGCCCGCACTGCCGGGCTGCCCATCCGGTATCAGCCCCAGCTCGAAGCCGCCGACCTCGAAGCCGACATAGAACGGCTGATCAAAATAGGGGGCCACGCCCAATACCCGCTGGTACCACGCCTTGGCCGCCGCCAGCTCAGCCACCGGATAAATCACCGTCCGCAAACCTTGAATCATGACCGCTCCTCACGAGTAAATCACCATCCTGCCGCACCCATCGCATAACGTCCACCTCTCAAAACAATGAGGGTCAGAGTCGAATTATCGGGCAACTTCAAAAGTTGTCAAACAATTCGACTCTGACCCTAATTATTTTGAAAGAGCCTCACAGCATCGGCGGCTCAAACAATGTCGTCGGGTAAGTGGAATACGAAATATTGGCCAACAATTTGACTCTGACCCTCATTATTTTTGATCTTCAACCGGGTGTTTTATGAACCGATTGCAGGGAGTTCTTGGGCAGCTATTGCTGAGCAGAAGAAAATACCAAATCGTCAGCGAATCGATAAAGCTGAAGCAAGAAAATAAATAGGGTCAGAGTCGAATTGTTTGACAACTTTTAAAGTTGCCATTTAATTCGACTCTGACCCTAATTATTGGGTTTGAGCCACCGAGAAATTGATACGAAGGTCAGGGCCGATATCGGGAAGATGTGACAATCTTTCCCAATAATTCGACTCTGACCCTAATTATCGATCCAGGTGGTTGCGCGGATCAGCGGTCGCGGCTGGGGCGGGCGGCGGATTGCGGGCGCGGGGCGTTGCGCTTGGCGGCGCCTGCGCCGGGGCCGTTCCCTGGGGTGCGCGGTTTGTTGTTGCCGTTGCCGTGGCCGCGGCCGCCGCCTGGACGGCCGCCGCGGTTGGCGTGGCCCGGGGCGCCGCTGCGCAGCTGGATCGGTTGCGGCTTGGCGTTCAGGTCCGGCTCGAAGCCGGGGATGACCTGGCGCGGCAGCGTTTGCTTGATCAGCTTCTCGATGTCTTTCAGCATCTGGTGCTCGTCGACGCAGACCAGCGACACGGCTTCACCCGTCGCGCCGGCGCGGCCGGTGCGGCCGATGCGGTGCACGTAGTCTTCCGGCACGTTCGGCAGGTCGTAGTTCACCACGTGCGGCAGCTGGTCGATGTCGATACCGCGCGCTGCGATGTCGGTTGCCACCAGCACTTGCAGGCTGCCGTCCTTGAACTCGGCCAGCGCCTTGGTACGCGCCGACTGGCTCTTGTTGCCGTGGATCGCCATCGCGCCGATGCCGTCCTTGCCCAGCTGCTCGACCAGCTTGTTGGCGCCGTGCTTGGTGCGGGTGAAGACCAGCACCTGGTGCCAGTTGTTTTCCTTGATCAGGTGCGACAGCATCGGGTGCTTCTTGTCGCGGTCGACCGGGTGGATCTTTTGCGCGATCACTTCCACGGTCGAATTGCGGCGCGCCACTTCGATCGATTGCGGGTTGTCCAGCAGGCGGTCGGCCAGGGCCTTGATCTCGTCCGAGAAGGTGGCCGAGAACAGCAGGTTCTGGCGCTTCGGCGGCAGCAGCGCCAGCACTTTACGGATGTCGTGGATGAAGCCCATGTCCAGCATGCGGTCGGCTTCGTCCAGGATCAGGATCTCGATCTTCGACAGGTCGACGGTGCCCTGCGCCGCGTGGTCCAGCAGGCGGCCAGGGGTGGCGACCAGGATGTCGACGCCGTGCTTGAGCAGCTTGATCTGCGGGTTGATGCCGACGCCGCCGAAGATCACGGCCGAATTCAGGTTGGTGTACTTGCCGTACAGGCGCACGCTTTCCTCGACCTGGGCTGCCAGCTCGCGGGTCGGGGTCAGCACCAGAGCACGGATCGCGCGCGGGGTGGTCTTGTTGCGCTGCGCTGCGCCGACGGCGTCGGTCGACAGGCGGTGCAGGATCGGCAGCGTGAAGCCGGCGGTCTTGCCGGTGCCGGTCTGGGCGCCGGCCAGCAAGTCGCCGCCGTTCAGCACGGCGGGGATCGCCTGGCTCTGGATCGGGGTCGGCGCGGTATAACCTTGTTCGGAGACCGCGCGGACGATCGCGTCGGACAAGCCAAGGGTGGAGAATGACATAGAATTTTTTCAGTAAAAAGCGGCCCGTCGCCACAGTGGCGCCAGTCCTGGGAATCGGGTTGGTCGATACAGGCGCGCGGTTCGACGCAATGCGACGATGACCGCGGCGCCCCGACGCTGCCGCAGGGCGGTCAGCAGGGATTATAGTGAACTAGGTTTCACTATGGAAAGTATTTTTGACGGTACTTAGCGCATGACAAGGCGACAATCGGTTACAGCTCGCGCCATGCTCCATGTGCAAATGCCTGCCAGCGCAGGCATTCCCACAATTGTGACATGCACCGCGACAGTATTTTACGCGAAAGGCGCCAGCAGCGGGACCAGTGCGCCGAATACCTTCGGGCCGGCGGCGATCACGTCACCCTTGTTCAGGTACTCGGATTCGCCGTTGAACTCGCCGACGATACCGCCCGCTTCGGTCACCAGGAGGGCGCCGGCAGCGATGTCCCAGGTCTTCAGGCCTTTTTCGAAGTAGCCGTCGATGCGGCCGGCGGCGACGTTGGCCAGTTCCAGCGCGGCCGAACCGCCACTACGCACGCCGTGGCTGCGCGAGGCGACCACTTCGTACATGCGCAGGTATTCCGCCAGCGCGCGCGGATCCGGACCGTGGCCCGACGACAGCAGGGCGCGGCCGATGCGTTCGGTCGAGCGCACGCGGATGCGCTTGTCGTTCAGGTAGGCGCCGGCGCCCTTGGTGGCGGTGAACAGGTCGTTGCGGACCGGGTCGTAGACCAGGCCGTTGGTGATCACGCCGCGCTGCTTGAGGGCGATCGAGATGCAATAGTTAGGGTAGCCGTGCAGGAAGTTGGTGGTGCCATCGATCGGGTCGATGATCCACACGTTTTCGCTTTCGTCGTTCAGGTTGCCGGAGGCGCCGCTTTCTTCGGCCAGGATCGCGTGATCCGGATAGGCTTTCAGCAGCGTTTCGACGATCGCCTGCTCCGCCGCCTGGTCGACGTCGGTGACGAAATCGTTGTGTTGCTTCTCGGAGACAACGATCCGGTCGATGTCGAAGGACGCACGGTTGATGACGGTGGCGGCGCGGCGGGCGGCCTTGATGGCCGTGTTGAGCATTGGGTGCATGAGCTAATCCGTGAAAAACGCGAACGCCCACCAACGCCCGAAGCGCCGTGAACGGTCAGCTGATAGAAGAGTGATAAAAGAGCAAAGCGGTGCTGAACCCGTTACAATCGCGATTTTTCCGCTCTTGTCAACGCTGTTCGCACCGCGCGATGGCGCTATTGTAAATGATCCCGACCGCAACCGTCACTTCTCCCGACATTTCTTTATTCAGGCGCCTGCGCTTCGTGCTGGTTGAAACCAGCCGCGCCGGCAATGTCGGATCGGTGGCGCGCGCCATGAAAACCATGGGGTTCAGCGAGCTGGTGCTGGTGGCGCCGAAATGCGAAGATCCCCTGAACGATCCGGAAGCGGTGGCCTTCGCCAGCGGCGCCATCGACGTGCTGCGCAATGCGCGCATCGTGTCCGACATCCAGAGTGCGCTGGACGGCTGCAACTTCGCCGCCGCGGTCTCGGCGCGCCTGCGCGAATTCTCGCCGCCGGTGTGGACCCCGCGCGCCTTTTCCGCCCATGCCGCCGGCCAGGCTACCCTGATGCCGGCGGTGGTGTTCGGCAACGAGCGGGTCGGCTTGCCGAACCATATCGTCGAAGCCTGCAATGTCCTGATCAATATCCCGGCCAATCCCGATTACTCGTCACTGAACCTGTCGCAGGCAGCCCAGGTGCTGGCCTATGAAGCGCGCCTGGCCGCGCTCGGCGACGGCATCGATGCCGGCGCGGTGGGTTTCCATGGCGACGCCGCCAGCGTGACCCAGATCGACGGCATGTACGAGCACCTCGAGCAGGCCCTGGTGGCGGTCGGCTTCCTGAATGCCGACAACCCGAAGAAGCTGATGCCGCGCCTGAAGCGCCTGTTCGCGCGCACCGGGCTGGAAACCGAAGAGGTAAATATCCTGCGCGGCATCGCGCGTGCTATTCTCGGCCGCACGCCGCCTCGCGACTGAGAAGCCCCTTTTAATTCCCCGACCATGAGCTCGCGCCAACTCCTTCAACTGATCCTGCTGGTGCAGGCGCTGTTCGCCGCCGGCATCGCCCTGGCGGCAGTGCAATGGCTCGACGCCGCCCCCTGGCAGGGCATCCTGCTCGGCCTTGCCGCCGTGGTGCTGGTGCGGCTGGGGATCAACGCCAACAACTTCCTGCTCAGTGCGCGCGTGGCCAGTCCGACGCCGCCGGCGTTCCGGCTCGGCGTGTCCGGACAACTGCGCATGATGGCGGAAGAATTTATATCCAGCATGCGCCTGACCTCGTGGCAGGTGCCGCGCGCCCGCCCGCACACCCGCATCTATCCGGATGCGGCGCTGCCACCCGTGTTGCTGCTGCATGGCTACGGTTGCAACAGCGGTTACTGGGCGCACTTGGTGCCGCTGCTGGACGCGGCCCGCATCAGCCACGCGACGCTCGACCTGGAACCGCTCACCGGCGACATCGACGGCTACGCGGCGCAGATCGAACAGGGCGTGCAGGCGCTGTGCGCCCAGGCCGTCGCCGCGCAGGCCGCGATCGTCGCCCACAGCATGGGCGGCGTGGCGGCGCGCGCCTGGATGCGCGCCTTCGGCAGCGCGCGCCTGGCGCGCCTGATCACGCTCGGCTCGCCGCACCACGGCACCTGCTTGGCCGCCTTCGGGGTCGGCCTGAACGCCGCCCAGATGGGGCGCGCAAGCCCGGACGGCCCGGCCTGCGACTGGCTGCGCGCACTCGACGCCAGCGAGGACGCGAGCAAGCGCGCCTTGATCACCTCGATCTATACCCACCACGACAACATCGTTTCGCCCCAGACCACCGGCGAACTGGCAGGCGCACGCAACCTGGCACTGGGCGGCGTCGGCCACGTGGCGCTGGGCAGCAACCGGCGCGCGCTGGCGGCGGTGATGGCCGAACTCGACGGACTGCGGCAGAGCCAATCGGCACACCGCGACGAGCTCGCCGCCGCACTGCATAGCACGGCCGTGGCATCCGGCCATCACCCGCGCTAGAGAGCAGCCCCGAGGCGGCGCCGGGCGTGGTAAAGTGACATCAACGTCGCATTCCCGGAGCGCAACCGTGGCCCGTATCCTGATCATCGAAGACAATCCCGCGAACATCGAACTGATGTCGTTCCTGCTCGGCGCCTATGGCCACACGCCGCTGAGCGCAGCCGACGGCGCACGCGGCGTGGCGGCCGCACGCAGCGAGCTGCCCGACCTGATCGCCTGCGACGTCAACCTGCCCGGCATGGACGGCTTCCAGGTGCTGGCCGCGCTCAAGCAAGAGCCGGCACTGGCCGGCGTGCCGATCCTGGCCGTCACCGCGCTGGCGATGGCGGGCGACCGCGAGAAGGTGCTGGCGGCCGGCTTCGACGGCTACATCAGCAAGCCGATCGAGCCGGAAAGCTTCGTCGCCGAGCTGGAAGCCTTCCTGGCCGGGACGCCCGGGGCCGCCGCTTCGGCCAGCCCGGCGCCGGCCGCGGCACCGGAGCCGGTCACGCCGCCGGCCGCGGCAATTGCCCCCGCGATCAATGCCCCCGACACCGGCCCAGGCACCGTCGCCCTGGAGCGTCCCACGCTGCTGCTGGTCGACGACGACCGCTTCATGCTGGGCGTGCTGAACGACATGCTGACGAATGAACCCTACCGCGTACTGAGCGCCCAGTCGGGCGAGGAAGCGCTGGCGCTGCTCGCCGCCGAGCCGGTCGACGTGATCCTGTGCGACCAGGCCATGCCCGGCATGCGCGGCACCGAAGTGCTGGCCGAAGCGGCGCGCCGCTATCCGAAGACGGTGCGCCTGATGCTGTCCGGCCAGCCCGACCTGAGCGAGATCGAAGCCGCGATCGCGGCCGGCGTGGCCGACGGCCACTACATCAAGCCGGTCGGCGCGGCGCTGCTGCGCGAGCGCCTGGGCGCGGCCTTCCGCCTGCACAGCGAGCGCGCAGCCGCCTGAGCGGGCATGCGCGGTCCAAAGCGGCGGACGCACGAAGGGCGCGGAAAGGTCGATTAGAACGACCGTTCGATGTTATCCTTGCAGCAATTGCACTTTAACCTCGTCCTTCATGCAACAAAAAGCTCCGCGCCGCACCCGTGAACGCATCCTTGAGCTCTCGCTCAGGCTGTTCAACGAATTCGGCGAGCCCAACATCACGACGACCGTCATCGCCGAGGAGATGAATATCTCGCCCGGCAATCTGTACTACCATTTCCGCAACAAGGACGACATCGTCAATTCGATCTTCGTCCAGTTCGAGGCGGAGATCGAGCGCATCCTGACGGTGCCGGCCGGACGCCGTTCGAACATGGAAGACGTGTGGCTGTACCTGCACCACATGTTCAAGCTGATCTGGCGCTACCGCTTCTTCTACCGCGACCTGAACGACCTGCTGTCGCGCAACCGCAAGCTGGAACTGCACTTCAAGGCGATCCACGCCCACAAGATCAAGGTCGCGCGCCAGCTGTGCGAAGACCTGCGCAGCGAAGGTTCACTGGAAGCGTCGGACCAGCAGATCGGCGCCATGGCGACCAATATGGTGGTGGTGGCGACCTACTGGCTGTCGTTCGAATACGTGCGCAATCCGCGCAAGTACAGTGAGCAGCAGGCCATCGCCGACGCGCTGGCGCGCGGCTGCTACCAGGTGCTGTCGATGGTCGGCCCCTACCTGCGCGGCGAAACGCGGGTGCTGTTCGAAAAGCTGTCCGACGACTACCTCGAAAAACTCTCGGCCGACGCCCGTCCCGGCGCCGACTTCCTGTGACTTCCTGTTCAGACCGACCAATGAAAACGCTTGCCGTCTACTGTGGCGCCGCCTCCGGCGCCGATCCCGTCTACGCCGACGCCGCACGCGCGCTGGCGCGCGCCCTGGTCGAACACAATATCGGCCTGGTCTACGGCGGCGGCAAGGTCGGCCTGATGGGCGTGATCGCCGACGAAGTGCTGCGCCTGGGCGGCGAAGCCACCGGCGTGATCCCGCGCGCGCTGGTCGAACGCGAAGTCGGCCACGCCGGCCTGACGCGCCTGTTCGTGGTGAAGGACATGCACGAGCGCAAAGCCATGATGTCCGACCTGTCGGAAGGCTTCATCGCCATGCCGGGCGGGATGGGGACGCTGGAAGAACTGTTCGAGATGGTGACCTGGGCCCAGCTCGGCATCCACGCCAAGCCGATCGGGCTGCTCAACGTGAACGGCTTCTGGGATGGTCTGCGCGCCTTCGTGCGGCACCAGTGCGCGCAGGGCTTCGTGCGGCCCGAGCACGAGGGCCTGATGATGGCCGAGAGCGATCCGGATGCCCTGATCCGTAGGCTGCGCGCGGCATCGCCGGCGGCCGCGGTGCAGGCGGCGGTGGAAGCCGACGCCGCGGCGAAGGGCCTGCGCGGCTGAGCCGGAACAGTCCGCCGGCTTTACGCCATCTCGATCCGGTCGCGTCCCGCCGCCTTGGCCCGGTACAGGGCCTTGTCGGCCCGGCTGATCGCTTCGGTGAACGGTTCGCCCGTTCGCCGCTCGGCCAGCCCGGCCGAGAAACTGATGCGCCGTTCCGGATCGAGCCCTTCGATGCGCAGCGCGTGCACGCGCTCGAGCATGCGCTCCAGCACCTGGCGCGCGTCCGGCGGCGCCGCTTCCGGCAGCAGCAGCAGGAATTCCTCGCCGCCCCAGCGCGCCAGCGTGTCGCGTGCGCGCAGGGCGCCGCGCGCGGCGGCGGCGAATTCGCGCAGCACCGCGTCGCCCAGCGCGTGGCCGTGCTGGTCGTTCACCTGCTTAAAGAAGTCGATGTCGAGCAGGGCCACGCAGCTGCCGCTGCCGGCGCCGTTCTTCTGCGGCTGGCGCCGTTCCTCGGCCTGCAGCACCTCGTTCATGTGGCGCCGGTTGGCCAGCGCGGTCAGTTCGTCGACCGTGGCCAGGGTGCGGATGGTCTCCAGCGCCTGGGTCAGTTCCAGCGTCTTGTGCTTCATGCGCCGGCGCAGCTTGGTCATCTCACCGGTCAGCACCGCCGTCGACAGCAGCGCCGCCGCCAGGTAGCCGAAGGTCAGCGCCTCGACCTCGGGCGGGAAGCGCTGTGGGTCGCCCGCCTGCAGGCGCCACATGGTGCCGCCCAGGCCGAGCAGGGCGGCGGTGGCCAGCAGCAGGGTCTGGCGCGGCTGCAGGGCGAAGGCGCAGAAGGCGATGATCACCACCGTCATGGTCAGCAGCGCGGCGCGCATCGGGCCGGCGATCGCGTACGCCGCCATGCCGCAGCCGATCGCGAACAGCGACTGCAGCACCGCCAGCCCCTCGGGCGCGAGGCGCAGCCTGCCGGAAAAACGGATCAGGACATAGAAGCACAGGGTGCCGCCGGCGGCGACGCCGGCCAGCAGCGTGGCCGGCGCGGCCGGCGAATGGCCCCATGCCACCTGGCACGCCAGCAGGGCGATGCCGGCCAGGTACAGCAGGGCGGTGGCAGCCCAGTAATGCAGCATGCGGCGCAGCGCCGGCTCGGCGCCGAACAGCGCCTCCGCCGTCACGGAGGCGGGCGAGTCGCCGGCCGGTGCGGAAAAGCGTCGCACCGGCATCACGCGGCACGTTCCTGCGCAGTGTCGGCTGTGTCAGGCGCCAGCATGCGCGCGATCTCGTGCGCAGCCACCGGACGGCTGAACAGGTAGCCCTGCATCTCGTCGCAGTCGTTGGCGCGCAGGAAGTCGCGCTGCTGCTCGGTCTCGACGCCCTCGGCGATCACGCGCAAATTGAGCTTGTGGCCGAGCGAGATCACCGCGGCGGCAATGGCCTGGTCGTCGGCGCTGTGGGCCAGGTCGGCCACGAACGACTTGTCGATCTTCAGGCGGCTGATCGGGAACGATTTCAGCGCCGACAGGCTCGAGTAACCGGTGCCGAAGTCGTCGACCGAGAGCGACATGCCCATCGCCTCCAGCTCGCGCATGGTTTCGACCGAGCGCCCGAGGTCGCGCATGATCAGGCTTTCGGTGACCTCGATCTCCAGGCCGTCCGGCGGCAGGCCGCTGTCGCGCAGGGCGCCGGCGATGCGCTCAACCAGGCGCTTTTCTTCGAACTGGCGCGCCGAGACGTTCACCGACACCGTCAGCGGCGCCAGGCCGGCGCGGCGCCATTCCATGCTCTGGCGGCAGGCGGTGCGCACCACCCATTCGCCGATCGGCACGATCAGGCCGCTCTCTTCGGCCAGGCCGATGAAGCGCAGCGGCGACACCATGCCCTGGTCCGGATGGTGCCAGCGGATCAGCGCTTCCAGCCCGAACAGGCGGCCGCTTCTCAGGTCGACCTTGGGCTGGTACAGCAGCTCGAACTGGCAGGCGCCGGGGAAGCCCTCGGCGCAACTGTCGATCGCGGCGCGCAGGCCTTCGAGCAGCATCAGCTTTTCTTCCACGCTGGCGTCCATCTCGCTGGCGTACAGCTGGACGTTGTTGGAGCCCAGTTCCTTGGCACGGTACATCGCCATGTCGGCGTGCATCATGAGGGCGTCGGCATCGCTGCCGTCGCGCGGATAGAAGGTGACGCCGATGCTGGCGGTGACCTGCACTTCCTGGTCCTCGACCAGCACCGGCTCGGCCACCGCTTCGCGCACCCGTTCCAGCAGCGGCAACACGCTTGCACCCAGTGCCGCGCCGTCGTCCGCCAGGTCGGGCAGCAGGATCACGAATTCGTCGCCGCCGAAGCGCGCCAGGGTTTCGCCCGGACCGAGGCAGCGGCGCATGCGCGCGCCGACCACCTTCAGCAGTTCGTCGCCGGCATTGTGGCCCAGGCCGTCGTTGACCAGCTTGAAGCCGTCCAGGTCGATGAAGGCCAGCGCCAGCGCGCTTGCATCGCGCGCGGCCTCGACGATGGCGGCATCGAGCCGCTCGCGCAGCAGGCTGCGGTTGGGCAGGCCGGTCAGGTCGTCGTGGTGGGCCAGGTGGCGGATGCGCTCTTCGGCCAGCTTGCGCTCGGTGATGTCGCGCACGATGACGACCACGCCGCCTTCCACCGCCACCGCCTGGCGGTGCAGCCAGCGCTGTTCGCCGGGCAGGGCGCGGGTCAGCCATTCGGCTTCGCGTGCCACGCCGTCGTGCGCCACCGCGGCCAGGTCGGCGAAGATGGCCGATCCCAGGTCTGCCGGCAGCATGGTCGACATCGGTTGTCCCGTCATGTGGGCGCGCGTGAGGCCGGTGAGCTGCTCGGCGCGGCTGTTGACGGCGGCGACGCTGAAATCCACCACGCGCCGCTGGGCGCCGAACACGCTGCGCAGCACGAAGAAGGCGTCCGGGCTGGCCTCGGAAGCGGCGGCGTAGGTTTCCTGCGCCATCCGTTCGCGCCGGCGCGCCTTGGCCAGCTGCCACGACCAGGCGCTGACCAGGATCACCACCGCCACCAGCAGCGCGCTGCCGGCACCCGCGCCCAGCAGCCAGGCACGGCGCTGCTGGCGGTAGTCGGCCATCTGTTCGGCTTCGGACAGGCCGGCCACGGCCACCAGCGGGAAGCCGTTCAGCGGCCGGCTGCTGAGGTAGCGCGGTTCGGCGTCGAAGGCGCGTCCCAGCGCCACCCGGTCGGCGGCGCGCGGCGCGTAGCGCTGGCCCCACGACACCCGTTCGCCGATACGCAGCGCGCGCACCACGCCGTCAAGGCCGGCCAGGCCGAGCAGCCCCAGGTCGCCCTGGCGCGAGCGCTCGTAGGAACTGGTGAAATAGGCCGGGTCGATTGCCACCACGGCGACCCCGGCGAAGTGGCCGGCGGCGTCGTTGATGCGGCGCGAGAAATGCAGATGCGGCTCTTCGTTGCGGGCGTGGAAACCGGTGTGGCCGACGAAGGGCTGGTCGCCATTGGTGCGGCGGTGGTATTCGAAATAATCGGCGCCGCTCAGGTTGCGCGTGTCGCTGGCCGGGTTGCTGGCCACCACGCGTCCACCGCTGTCGGCGATCTCGACCTGGAACACCAGGCCCGGCGGCAGCAGGCCCTTGGCAGCCAGCGTCGGCAGGGCGCCGGTGGGACCGTCCTGCTCGACCGCGTATTTCAGCAC
Organism: Massilia sp.; assembly: GCF_031995545.1. Lineage (GTDB taxonomy): Bacteria > Pseudomonadota > Gammaproteobacteria > Burkholderiales > Burkholderiaceae_D > Telluria. The sequence goes on along the minus strand of NZ_DAMAGA010000001.1, from coordinate 150,461 downwards.
GCGCAGGGTCTGGTCGATGTTGCTCAGGCTGCGTGCCATCTGCGCTTCGTAGGTGTCGAGCAGTTCGCGCGTGGCGTCGTGCGCGGCCTTGCCGGCGCCCTGCCGCTCGGCTTCCAGCGCGTGCAGGGTACCGCCCCAGATCGCGCCCAGCAGCACCAGCGCGAACAGCGGCAGCGCGATGTGGGTTTCCAGCGCCAGCACCAGCCAGCGCATCGGCGCACTGCGCCGCGCCGGCGGCCCCGGTGGTACGGACGGCGCCATGCCGGCGCCGATCCTGACGGCGCCGGGCGTGGCCGGCTCGGCGAGCGCCTTCATTTTTTCACGCTCACGGCAGCACCAGCACCGGACGCACGCTGGCGTCGAGCGCGCTGCGCTCGATGTAGCCGATCATCGACGGGTTCTCGGCTACTTGGCGGCGCACGCCGGCGTCGTCGAGGACTTCGCGCGGCGGCTGGCCGCGGCCGGTGAACACCAGCTTCGACCAGTGGGCCTTGAGCAGGGCCGGGCTCATACCCGACACCTGGCGGTAGAACTGCTGGCGCGCGTCGGTGCCGAGGCGCTGGTCGAGCGGTACCGCCACGGCGCCGTCGGGGAAGCGCGCCGACTGGCCGAGGAACACGGCAGACACCTGGTCGGCACTCATGACCGGGGTCGGATTGCGGCTGGAGACGATCACCACCAGTTCGGCCGAGGCGTTGGCGGCGGGCAGGGCCAGGGTGCAGGCGGCGCAGGCCAGGACGGCGCGCTGCAGGCGGGTACGGATGAAGTTGTTCATGGCGTCCCCCTTAGAATACGAAGTCCAGCGCGACACTGGCAATGCCGAACGCGCGCCCCGAACGGAAGTCCGGCTGCTGGTTGATCAGGGTGCCGCGCGAGCCGTCCGCCGGTCGCACGCGGTCGAATTGCAGTTTGAGCGCAATGTCGGGCGCGGCGTCCCAGCGCACACCGGCGCTCCAGGTCGATTGCACCGGAATCGTCGACAGGAAGGTATTCAGGCCGGCATTGAGCTGCTGGGCGGGAATCGCCAGCTGCGGCGGCAAGCCGGTGGTGGGTAGACCGGGGTCGCGGGTTGGCATGTCCGCACGTACCTTGGCAAATCCCGCATATGGCGTGAATGCTCCCTGGCGCCAGCCGGCGCCGACATACATCGAGGTACCGTCGCCGAGCAGGGAACTGGTGCGGGTCTGGCCGTATTCTGCTGTGACGAACCAGGGGCCCGGATCGTAGGTGGCGCCGGCACTGAGCATGCGCACGCGCTTGTCCTCGATCGCGTAGCGATCGGCCAGGGCATTGCCTGGCGGGCCGAACATGCGCAGGGCGTCGAACAGTTCGCGCCCGATGCCGGTGGTCAGGCGCCCTCCGAAGGCCGTCACGCGTCCGCTCAGGGCGCCGTATTCGATGCTGTGCGAAATGCCGCGGACATTGCCGGCGCGGATCTTGAGGCCGTTGGCCAGGTCGCGGTCGGTGCGCCCGGCCAGCACTTGCGTGTTGTGGCGCACCGCGCCGGTGCTCCAGCGCCAGGTGGCGTCGATGCCGTCGCTGCTGGAAATCGGCAGGGTGCCGTAGACGTCGACCGGGGTGCGCACCCAGGGCAGGGCGTAGCCGACCTTGCGGTATTCGGCGGCCAGGAACACCGGCAGCGCGATGCGCCCGGCGCGTACGGCGATCTCGGGCGTGAGTTGGTACTTGACGTTGGCCCATTCGACTTCGGGCCGGTAGCTGCCGTCCAGACGCTGTTCGCTGACCACCTGCAACACGGCCGACCACGGCCCCATGCCGAGGTCGAGCTGGGCGCCCAGGCGGCTGTCGACATCGGGGCTCCAGGCGTGACTGGCGCCGGCGCCGTCTTTTCTCAATACCGAAGCAGTGAAGTCGGCGCTGCGCCCGTTCGAGTGCACCATGCCGAGCGTGCCGAAGCCGGACAGCTTCCAGGTCGGCGTGGAGGTGCCTTCAGCCTCTGTCTGGGCCTGGGCCGCAAGCGGGACGGCGGCCAATGATCCGGCCAGCAGGGATGCGGCCAGCAAAGCCCGCGGACGCGCTGCGGCGGCGGGCGACGAAACGGGAGCGGCAGGCAAACGCGCGCCAGAATTGAATGTCAGGTGCATGTGATGTCGAGTTGCGGCGCGAATTGCGGCGGGCCGGGGAGTCGTCGGTGCGACGACGGAATTTCTGGAAATGTTGCTTGTCAAACTCTAACGGAGCGGCCGTCTAAAGTCGAGTACATCACCCACAAGCAGTATAAAGCAAGAAAGTGTTGTTGTCCGAGTGCAACATTCTCTCACATATTCACCTTTAGGTTGCGTTCCACAGGCGTTCGCCCGACAGATCGAGCCAGGTCAGATACAGGCGTACGTCGAATTCGAGCTGGTGATATTCCGGCTCCATCCAGCAGCACAGCTTGTAGAACGCCTTGTCGTGCTCCTTTTCCTTCAGGTGCGCCAGCTCGTGCACGGCGATCATGCGCAGGAACGGCAGCGGCGCGTCGCGGAACATGCTGGCGATGCGGATCTCGTGCTTGGCTTTCAGGCGCGAACCCTGCACCCGCGAGATCGCCGTATGCAGGCCGAGCGCGTGCTTGACCACACTGATCTTGCTGTCGAACGCGACCTTGGAGACCGGCGCCGCCTGGCGCAGGTACTCGCCCTTGAGGTCTTGCACATAGTCGTACAGCGCGCCGTCGGTGCGGATGCCGTGGGCGTCGGGATAGCGCCGGCGCAGGGTGGCGCCGAGACGGTCCTGGTCGATCAGCTGGCTCACCTGGGCGCGCAGCGGTTCCGGGTAGGCGGTCAGGTATTTCAGGGTATGCATGGGCCGGCAATGTACCACAGCCGGCGCGGTGGGGAATGCCGCTTCGCGCTCGGCGGCGCCGGTCGCGAAGCGGATGTGCTTGCAGAATGTGCTTGCAGAATGTGCTTGCAGGATAAGCAGTTGCAGGACGCTGATGCGGTCAAACCGCGGTCGGATGCGATGGCCGCTGCGTCAGCCCTCCTTTTCGCCCTGGCGGTTGCCCTTGGCCGCAGCCGCCGCGGCGCGCTGGGCCGACTGCCGGCTTTCGCCGCCCTTGCGGCCGATGTCGGCCATGTGCGCACGGTTGCGGCTCACCGCCTCGCCGCCTTTCTGTCCGGCGCGGCGCGCTTCTTCGGAATCGAATTCGTGCGCCGTGCCTTTCTGGTGCGCCGCCTGGCCACCCTTGCTCGCGATCTCGCGCTGCTGGTTCTGGTCCATCGCGGCGAACCCGCGCTTGGCCGGTTGCCCGCTCTTCTGGGCGTTGCCTGGACTGCTCGTGCCTTTTCCGTTCTCTTTGCTAGTCGCCATGTCGATCTCCTTGTGCCCGTGGGCTGTCAGTGGTAGAGGCCGTACCGGTTGTGATGAGCGCAGTATTACCGCGCTCGTGCGTTTAGAGAAACGTAGTGGACTGTTAGTTCAACCTTTCCACCGCTGTGTCGTGGTGCATGGTCTGTATGCCGCCGGACCGGCCGTGCGCGCAATGCCACTCGCAGATCAGCTCGCCCGCCTTGCGGCGGTCGCGGCCGCATTCGCCATATTGCTGGCAGCCGCGTTGGCGGCCGCATTGGCTGCGTTGGCGGCGGCCACGCTGTTGGCCGCGAACGCCGCCGGTGCCTGCGCCGCTACCTGGCCCAGGCCGGCGCCGGCGTCGGCCAGCACGCCCATCAGGTTCTGCTGGTAGCTGCGCAGGTGCTCGCCCACCCGCTGCCAGCCGTGCATGGCGGTGGCGCCGAGCTGGAACGGGTCGCTGCAGGCGGCCAGCTGGCGGCCGCTGTCGATCATGTCGTCGATGGTCTGGCGCGCCAGCTGCATGTTCAGTTCGCTCACGCGCGCGACCAGGTCGCAGCTGCGCTGCGACAGCGTGGCCAGGTAGCCGACCTGGGCGTCGAACTGGGCGCGCAGCGCCGGATTGGCATTGGCATTCTCGGGATAAGGAAACATGGCGGACTCCATGAAGGGAAGAGGCGGGCGTCGCCCCGATCCTCTACGACCGCATGTGCAGCACGAAGTTCTTGCCACGCGCATGCCATGTCGGCGGCATCAGGCATCGGCCACTTTGAGTACCAGCTTGCCCAGGTTGCGCCCTTCGAACAGCATCAGGAGCGCCTGCGGGAAGCCCTCGAAGCCGTCCACCACGTGTTCAACGCTCTGGATCGCACCCTCGCGTAGCCACTGCGACAGCTGGGCCACCGCTTCCGGATAGCGCGCCGCGTAGTCGAACACCACCATGCCTTCCATGCGCGCCCGGTTCACCAGCAGCGCCAGGTAGTTCGACGGCCCCGCCACTTTCTCGGTGGCGTTGTACTGCGAGATCGCGCCGCAGATCACGATCCGCGCGTGCAGCCGGATACGGGTCAGCACCGCGTCCAGGATCGCGCCGCCGACGTTGTCGAAGTAGACGTCGACCCCGTCCGGGCAATGCTGCTTGAGCCCGGCCTGCACCGGGCCGGCTTTATAGTCGATGCAGGCGTCGAAACCGAGCCGCTCGACCACGAAGCGGCACTTGTCCGGCCCGCCGGCGATGCCGACCACGCGGCAGCCCATCTGTCTGGCGATCTGGCCCGCCGTCATGCCCACCGCGCCGGCCGCGCCCGAGATCACCACGGTGTCGCCGGCTTTGGCTTGGCCCACTTCGCGCAGGCCGAAGTAGGCGGTCATGCCCGGCATGCCGAGCGTGTTGAGCCAGGCGGTGGGATTCTCGACGGTCGAGCCGATGCGGTTGAAGGCGGCGCTTTTGTCGTCGGCCGGGCCCGACCAGTAGCGCTGCACGCCGGTGCCGCCGACCACGTAGTCGCCGACCGCGAAGCCCGGCGCGCGCGAGGCGATCACGATGCCCAGTCCGCCGGCGCGCATGACTTCGCCGATCGCCACCGGGCGGATGTAGGAGCGGCCTTCGTTCATCCAGCCGCGCATGGCGGGGTCGAGCGACAGGTACAGCACCTTGACCACGATCTCGCCTTCCTGCGGCTCGGGCACGGCCTGCTCGTGGAATTGCCAGTCGTGCGCCTGCGGCAGGCCGACGGGGCGGGCGGCGAGCAGGAACTGCTGGTTGGGCGGGAAGGCGTTGGTCATCTTGGTCTCCGTGGTGATGGCAAGTTGTCGGGATAAGCCGACAGGAAGCATGCTTCTCCCTGCCGGCAGGTGCGCACCATGCGACAATAGCGGGTTTTCTCAACCAGGCACGCACAACCTCACGCACCAATGGCTCTCAAAGCGACCATCTACAAGGCCGACCTGTCGATCGCCGACATGGACCGGAACTACTACCAGGAACACAATCTCACCATCGCGCGCCACCCGTCCGAAACCGACGAGCGCGTGATGATCCGCGTGCTGGCCTTCGCGCTGCACGCGGATCCGGCGCTGGCCTTCACCAAGGACCTGTTCGACGTCGACGAGCCGGCCCTGTGGCTGAAAGACCTGACCGGCGCCATCGACCTGTGGATCGAAGTCGGCCAGCCGGACGAAAAGCGCCTGCTCAAAGCCGCCGGCCGCGCCGAGAAGGTGGTGGTGTACAGCTACAGCGCCACCAGCAGCATCTGGTTCAAGGGCATCGCCAACAAGATCGAGCGCGCCAAGAACGTCTCGGTGATCAACATCCCGTCCGAGACCAGCGCCCAGCTCGAGAAGATGGCGCAGCGCTCGATGAGCCTGCAGTGCACGATCCAGGACGGCCAGGTGTGGCTGACCGACGGCGTCGAGACCGTGCTGGTCGAGCGTGAAGCGCTGCGCGGCGCGCTGTGAACCCGTCAGCCTCGATGCATACGCTTGAGGCTATAATTTTGCGATACCCGTTTTCGATTATTCTTTCTGCGAGGACCGTCATGACCCGCCAGCTTATCGCCGCGCTTGCCGCCGGCCTGTTGTCCGCCGCCGTTTCCCTGCCCGCACTGGCGCAGGTGAGCATCACCGACCCATGGGTGCGCGCCACCGTGCCGACCCAGAAGAACACCGGCGCCTTCATGCAGCTGCAGTCGCCGACCGCGGCGCGCCTGGTCGAGGTGCGCACGCCGGTGGCCGGCCGCGCCGAGCTGCACGAGATGGCAATGGAAGGGCAGGTGATGCGCATGCGTCAGGTGCAGTCGATCGAACTGCCGGCCGGAAAACCGGTCAACCTGGCCTCGGGCGGCTACCACGTGATGCTGCTCGACCTGAAGCGCCAGCTGAAGGAAGGCGAGAACGTCGAGCTGACGCTGGTGGTGCAGGACGCCGCCGGCAAGCGCCAGGAAATCAAGACCGCGCTGCCGGTGATGCCGCTGTCGCATAGCGGCAAGCCGGCTGCCGGCGGCCATGCCGGTCACGCCGGCCACAGCGGCCACTAAGTTTTGATCAGACTGCGCCGCGGTCAGCGCGGCGCAGACCCTAGCTGGCGCACCCGGCCCGACCCCGCCGCCGAGTGGCTCACGCGCGGGTCGCCGTAGTAGCCGATATCGCCCGATCCGGCGATCGACGCTTTCAATTCCTGTTGCGCCCACAGCGTCACGTCGCCCGAGCCGGCGATGTTGACGCTGGCTTCACGCGCCTCGACCCGTCCCAGGTCGACCTTGCCCGATCCCGCCACCGACACCGACAAGCGGCGCAGCTTGCCGCCGCCGCAGCGCAAGTCGCCGCTGCCGCCGACGCTCGCCGACAGGCGCTCGGCCTCGATGCCGCGCAGGTCGATCCGGCCCGAGCCGCCGATATCGATGTCCAGCCGGCTGCCGCGCAGCGGGTCGGATTCGATCGAGCCGCTGCCGCCCAGCGCCAGGCGCTCGATGCGGCGCGCATTGACCACGATGTGCAGGTTGCGGGTGCGCAGGTTCAGGTTGCGGCGCGCGGGGCGGATGCGCAGCATGCCGTCTTCCACCACGGTCTCGATCAGTTCCTGCAGATTGTCTTCGGTCTCGACCGTGATGCCTTCCCGGTCGCCGATACGCAGTTCGAGCTTGCCCGGCAGGCTGAACGAAATGCCCGAGAAGTTGGCCACGCGGCGCTCCTGGCGCGACACATTGCCGCGGCCTTCGACCGTCTCGCCGCCGAACGGCCAGGGGAAGGCGAGCGCAGGCGCGCTGGCACCGGCAGCGCAGCCGAGCAGGGCGCCCAGCAGCAGGGTGCGGCGGGCCGGCGACGGCGGGAGCGATGACGGATGGCGGTGCATGAGTGTCTCCTGGCATGGTTGAGTGATGCTGCGATGCTAGGCAAGCGGCGCCTCTGCTGCGCGCGGTTTGCGACAGGACGCAGCCAGATGCGACTGGATTGCACCGGCGCGTGATGAACCGTGTCCCCGGTTTCGGCCCGGATGCACTAAAATCGTGCGCTTTTTGCATCTCAGGGAAGTACGATGAATCTGATTTTGTTGGCGCTGGCGTTCTGCATCGGCATCGCCATGTCGGCGCAGGCGGCCGTGAACAGCCAGCTGGCCCAGTCGCTGGGTGCCAATTCGGTGGCGGCGGCGCTGGTGTCGTTTGGATGCGGCACTGCGGTGCTGCTGCTGGCGGCCTTGCTCAAGAGCGGCCCGGCCACGCTCGGCGCATCGCTGGCGGCATTGCCGTCGCAGCCGCTGTGGAAGTTCGCGGGCGGCTTCCTGGGCGCCGCCTTCGTGTTCGGCAGCGTGTTCCTGGCGCCGCGCATCGGGCTGCTCAGCTTGGTAGTGCTGGTGATCGCCGGTCAGCTGCTCAGCTCGATGACGATCGACCACTTTGGACTGATCAATATGGCGACGCGCAAGTTGTCCACGGTACGCATCGTCGGCGCGCTGGTGGTGGTGGCCGGGGTGGCGATCACGGTGTTCGGCGACCGCATTGTTGCAACGATGTCACGTTGAACAATTAATTTTCTTGGAGCAATTTCTGGTTTTATAATGGTCCGGTCTTGATTTTTTGTCAGTACCGGCCCGATGGAACACCACCAGTCCTCGCAAATCCCCACCCTCTCGTACATCGAAAACGAAGACCATCCGGTGTTCGAGACGCTGGTCCAGCAGATCCTGCATCTGCTCAATTCCAAGCTGGTGTTCTCGGACATCATCATCCACCAGAACAGCCCGCTGATGCTGCGCCAGCCGAAGGGTCTAGTGGCGGTGACCGATTCGCCGATCACCAAGGAAGAGCTGGAAGAATTCTTCGACGTGATCGAGCCCAACTGGCAAGACCGGATCCAGACCCGCGCTTTCGACCGCTCGATCGACCTGCATACCGCGCGCATCCGCGCCAACTGCTTCCGCTTCCAGGGCGGCAAGCGCCTCGGCTGCGTGATCCGGCGCTTCCCGAAAGAACCGATTGCGCTGTCCGACCTGGGCCTGTGGGACGACGAGCGCGAGTTCGCGCGCCTGACCAGCGGCCTGGTCCTGATCATCGGCGACACCTGCCAGGGCAAGTCCACCACCATCGCCTCGATCCTGGACGAGATCAACCGCCAGCGCTCGGGCCACATCATCACCATCGAAGACCCGGTCGAAACCCTGATCCCGCAGCGCAAGTGCATCATCACCCAGCGCGAAGTGGGCGAGGGCGGCGACGTCGAAAGCTATTACCTGGGCGCGCTCGACGCGCTGCGCGAGCGGCCGGACGTGATCGTGATCGGCGAGATCCGCGATGCGCAGACGGCGCAGGAGGCGCTGGCGCTGGCCGAGTCGGGGCCGCTGGTGCTGGCCACCTTGCATGCGCGCTCGACCGAGCTGGGCTTGCAGAAGATGCTGCGCCTGCTGGGCAATTCGGATGCGCAGGCACAGGCGCTGGCGCATGCGCTGCGCGGGGTGCTGTGCCAGGCCTTGCTGCCGTCGGTGGAGGGCAATCGCTATTACCTCGCCACCGAGTGCCTGACGCCGAGTGCGGCGGTGATGCGGATGCTGGAGGCGGGCGACCTGGGCGGGATCCGGACCCAAATGAACAGCGGTCAGGATCCGGGCTGCCACACGATGAACGCATCGCTCGAGGAATTGCTTGCAGCGCACAAGGTACGGGTCGAGGATGCGCGTAATGCGACTACGGATCGGGTGGGATTCGCCGATATGGTGTGAATCCCCCGATCCGGTGTCGGCTTATCCGTTGACGGTAAGCGGCTTGACCTTGCCGCAATCGCCGCTCAGCCATTTGCCGGTGCCGCTGCTTTTCTGCGTCGTGGTGCTGCCATCGGGCGCGGTCTGGGTGACGGTCGATTCGAAGGTGTAGGCCTTATCGCCCGCGTACTTGACGCTGCCGTCGACCTTCATCTTCGGCTTGGTGCAAACCATGCTGAAATTCGCGCCGCCCGGAACCGCGTTGCCTTTCCTGGTGCAGCCGTCCGGTCCCTTTTTGCCCAGCAGATCGAATTTCGCGATGTCTTCTTTCGTGAGGCACATCTTGGTGCGCAAGCCGCCATCGGTAAATTCGGTCCCGCTGGCGTCGAGATCGGCCAGCGCTTTTTCCATTTCCTTGCGCTGCTCCGGCGGCATCGACGCCATCTGGCGTTTCATCTGTTCGGCCAGGCCCGCCATCGGATTGCCTTTGATGTTCGCGCCGGGCATCGTCATGTCGAGCTGCCATAGTCCCGGCTTGATGTCGACTTGCTGCGCGAACGCGGTTGACGCGCAGACGGCGGCGAGGCTGAGGAAGATCGTGGCGATGCGTGGCTTGATCATGGTCGTGGTCACTAATGGTGAATGGACCAACAGTGTAGCCGACCTGTTGCCAGTTCGGCATCGATCCTGGAGCAATTGCTGCGCCGACTGTCGTTTCTGCCCATCGCGCATATAAGCATAGTGCGAATCGGTATTGGAGTGACAACGCTTCCCCTGCTAAGCTTGCAGCCCCTTCGGCCGCCCAAGCGCCGCCGTTCCTGCAAGAACAACAGAGAGAAAACCATGAGCTGCAAGCACACCCACGCCAATCCGGCCCGCGCCGTCCTTATCCTCGGCTTGATCGCTGCGCTGGCCCCGCCAGTCGCGCTCGCCCAGGATGTGCAACAGAATGCGCAACAGGACGCCGCCGCCGATCAGGCGCAGACCGTCGTCGTCACCGGCACCCGTTCGCTCAACCGCCGCACCCTCGATTCCGAGTCGCCGGTCGACGTCATCGGCAGCAAGGAGCTGCTGAGCACCGGTTCCAGTGAGCTGGCCACCGTGCTGTCGCGCCTGCTGCCGTCGATGAACTTCCCGCGCCCAACCGGCGCCGACGCCAGCGACGCGGTGCGTCCGGCGCAGCTGCGCGGCCTGTCGCCGGACCAGACGCTGGTGCTGGTCAACGGCAAGCGCCGCCATGCCTCGAGCGTGGTCAACGTCAACGGCACGCTGGGACGCGGCTCGGCCCCGGTCGACCTCAACGCGATCCCGCTGGCCGCGATCGAACGCATCGAAGTGCTGCGCGACGGCGCCGCCGCCCAATACGGGTCGGATGCGATCGCCGGCGTGGTCAACATCATCCTCAAGCGCGGCGCCGAAGGCGGCGAAGCAGAATTGAGCTACGGCCAGTTCGACAAGGGCGACGGCGAGCAGGTCACCGTGCGCGGTTCGACCGGCTTCAAACTGGGCGACGACGGCTGGCTGCGCGTGGCGGTCGAAGCGGCGGACCGCAATGCGACCAACCGCGCCTTCGCCGATCCACGCCCAGCCGCCGGGCCGCGCCAGGGCACCATCACCCAGCGCTACGGCGACCCGGACAGCCGTCCACGCACGCTGTTCGTCAACAGCCAGGTGCGGGTCAACGACAACGTCGACTGGTACGCTTTCGCCAATTACGGTGAGCGCAAGACCTCGTCGGCGGCGACCTTCCGCACTGCCTTCACCAACGACATGCAGACCGCGCTGCGCACGCCCCTGTATCCGGAAGGCTTCATGCCGCTGCTCGACAGCACCTCGACCGATGCATCGGTCGTGACCGGCCTGCGCGGCAACCTGGCCGAGTGGCGCTGGGATGCGAGCCTGAACCATGGCCGCAACCGCTTCGAGCTCGACGTCAACAACACCGCCAACTACAGCCTGGGCGCGACCAGCCCGACCAGTTTCTATGCCGGCGAACTGACCTCGACCCAGAGCCTGGCCAACATCGACGTCGCGCGCGACATCCCGGTCTCGTTCATGAAAGGACCGCTGACCGTGGCGCTGGGCACCGAGTATCGCCGCGAGACCTACGAGATCGGCGCCGGAGAAGCCAACTCGTATTTCGGCACCGGCGCCCAGGGTTACTCGGGCTTCCGTGCCAGCGACGCCGGCAAGAACAGCCGCAACAACAAGTCGCTGTACCTGAACCTGGAAGGCGACATCACCGATGACCTGTCCGGCGCGCTGGCGGTGCGCCATGAGCGCTACAGCGATTTCGGCTCCACCAACTCGGCCAAGGCCTCGGCGCGTTACGCGTTCTCGCCGCAGTTCGCGCTGCGCGGCACCGTCTCGAACGGCTTCCGCGCACCGTCGCTGGCGCAGTCGTTCTACACCATCACCACCACCAACACGCTGCTGGTGAACGGCACCAGCGCGCTGGTCGAAACCGGCACCTTCCCGGTTGGCAGCGCCGCGGCTTCGCTGCTCGGCGCCCAGCCGCTGAAGGCGGAAAAGGCGCGCAACCTGAGCATCGGCGCGCAGTGGCAGCCGATCCGCAACTGGACCACCACCGTCGACCTGTACCGCATCGATATCGACGACCGCATCGTGTTCTCGTCGAATCTGCAGCTGGCCAACAAGCCGGACCTGGTGAGCGCACTGGCCGCGCAAAACGTGTACGTCGGCGCCGCGCGCTACTTCACCAACGCGGTCGACACCCGCACCAAGGGCGTGGACGTGGTCAGTACCTATCGCCTGAACCTGGCGCAGGGCGCACGCGCCGATCTGACGCTGGCCTACAACCACAACGACAACGAAGTCAAACGCGTGGCCGATTCGCCGGCGGTGCTGTCGGAACAAGGACTGCTGCTGGTCGATCGCCAGACCGTGAACCGCCTGACCGTCGGTTCGCCGAAAGATAAACTGAGCCTGAGCGGTGACTACACCAAGGGCATCTGGAATGCGCGCGCCGTCGTTACCCGCTACGGCGAATTCACCGTACCGCAGAACGACCCGGCGCTGGACCAGAACTACGATCCGCAATGGGTGCTCGACCTGGCCGCGTCGGTGCGCATCGCCAGCCAGTGGCGCCTGACGGCCGGCATCGACAACGTCACCAACCGCTATCCGGCGCAGGTGACCTCGCTCTCGAATCTGAACGTGAACGGCACCCAGCCGTACAGCGTGTGGGCGCCGAACGGCTTCAACGGCCGCTACTTCCACGTCAAGGCCGGCTACACCTGGTAAGTCGGGCTTGAAGCGACGAGGGCGATGGTACGATGTCGCCTTCGTCGAGAAGTCTGGAGAAGAAAATGACCGTATTTGCCATGCCCGTGTTCGACGCCACCGTCATCTATGAAGGCAAGGAACTGTTCAAAGGCCAGGGCGCCGCGCGCGGCTGGGCCGAGAAGCTGGCCAGGGAGCTGGAGACCGAAGTCACGGTCGAAAAGATCGGGACCGGCTGGGCGCTGTGCGGCCAGGTCGATGGCGCCGAGTGCCGCTGGGGCATTCTCGGACAGCGCCTTAAACGCTTTGACTAAAACGCCTGAACTGAATCGCGATTGCCGGAGAGTGGACGGATGAATGAGACGCAGGCGATTGACTGGAAAAAAACCCGCGAGCGCGGCTTGGTGCGCTGGATACTGGTGCGCTGGACCCTGGGATTGGGTCTGCCGCTGTCGGCCGGCATCCTGCTCCCAGGCTTGATTAAAGACCCTGAAAGCCGCGTGCAAACGCTTCTTCTTCATTTGCCGCTATGCGCTGCCGCAGGCGGGATCGTGGCTGGCCTGGCGACGTGGTACCTGTTCGAGGACCAGTACCGGCGCTACATCGCACGCGTAGCAGGACCCATCGCACCGGGTCCCGACAAGCCGCAATCTACTTGAGCTGCACCCGTGCGGTCACCGGATGGTGGTCGGACGGGTAGCGCCCGCCGAGTGAATCGCTCAGGGTCGCATATTTGAGCACGTCGAAATGGCGGTCGACGAAGATGTAGTCGATGCGGTCCGCCATCGGCGCGTGCAGCTTGAAACCATTGTAGGTTCCGCTCGGGCCATACGGCGGCGCCTTGCTCGCAGTGCGCGCATCGCGCAGCGCTTTCGACATGGTCTGGATCTGTACCGTCTCCGGCGTCGAATTGAAGTCGCCCACGCAGATCGCCGGTTCGCCGCGCGTGATCTCGGCCATCTTCTTCAGCAGCAGATCGGCCGACGCCAAGCGCGCCTTCTTGCCCTCATGGTCGAAGTGGACCGAGAACACATACAGCGTGCGGCCGCTGCTGCGGTCTTTCAACTGTGCCCAGGACGCGATGCGATTGCAGCAGGTGGCGTCCCATCCAAGCGATGGTTTATCCGGTGTTTCGCTGAGCCAGAAGTCGCCCTTGTTCAGTAGCGTGAAGCGGCTCTTGCGGTAGAAGATCGCCGAATGCTCGCCGGCGTTCTTGCCGTCGTCGCGCCCGATGCCGACGTGGTCGAATTCTTCCATCTTCCCCAGTTCCGCGACCTGGTCCGCGAGGCCTTCCTGCGTGCCGACGATGTCGAACTCGTGATAGCGGATCAGCGCCTTGACCGTCTCCTTGCGGTTCGGCCAGGCATTCGCGCCGTCGCCGGGATTGTTGTAGCGCAGGTTGTAGCTCGCGACGTTGATCGGCGCCGCATCCGGGGCGGCCGAGGCGGCGGGCGTGCACAGCGTGCCAATCAGCACGGCGGAGGCGAAAACGAGCGGGGAGAAAATAGTCTTCATGGTGGATGCTTCAGGAAGTCATGCGAGCTTCGGAGTTAATCACATTCAGGCTTTCCTGTTGAGCCTCCGAGAGTAAAAGCGGCGCAGTTTAGGCGCTTTACTAAACGGTGCGCCCGATCCGGCCATCGTTGCATCGTGCATTCCACAATGCGGCTTCGGCAGTTCATCGCATCGGCCGCGGCGCTCGAGCCGGGTGCTGCTACCTTGAACTCACCAAGCGAATAACAACGCGAATAACACGGAGAAGCCACATGAAGACCATCGCCCGATCCCTTATCGCCGCAGCCGCCATCGTCTGCTGCGCCGCCCAGGCCCAGTCGGGCGCCCCCGCTTCCATGAGCACCGAGCAGCTGGCGGTCGGCGCCAGGCCGTACCAGGTGCAGGTCGCGAGCGCCGGCGCCGGACGTTACACGGTGATCTTCGAATCCGGCTTCGGCACCGACCTGCGCGCCTGGCGCAAGGTGGCGCCGGAAGTGGCCAAGGTCGCACACACCTTCGCGTATTCACGCGCCGGGCATGGCACGTCGGATCCGCGTCCCGAGCCGCGCACCATCGCGCAGAACACAGCGGAACTCGAACAGCTGATCGCGGCGGCGAAACTGGCGCCGCCATTCATCCTGGTCGGCCACTCGTACGGCGGCTTGCTGATGCGGTCCTTTGCCGCGCGTCATCCGGACCAGGTGGCCGGCATGGTGCTGGTCGATCCGGCCAACGAACGCTTCAATCCGGCCTTGCGCCAACTCGACGCGGCGCGCGCGGCGCAGGATGACCGCCAGTTCGCCGGCTTCGTGCCAGCCAAGTTCCAGCCCGAATACAAGCTGCTGCAGCCGGTGCTCGACAGCGGCGTGCTGCCGCTGGCCGGGAAGCTGCCGGATGTGCCGACCGTCGTGCTGACGTCGGTGCAGCAGGCCGAGAAGCCGATGTTCTTCCTGGAGACCGCGCCGGCGGTCGCCATCAAGCGCGAGCTGCATGCGGAGTTCCTGCGCCAGTTCACGCACGGTTCGCAGGTAGTGACGGCCAGGAGCGGCCACAATATCCAGCTCGACGAACCGGAACTGGTGGTCGCGGCGGTGGCAAAAGTCATCGACGCGGCCGACAAGCAAACGGCGGATGCAGGCCTTTGACGGCTAGTCCACCGGCGGCGCGCGGTGGCGGTTGACTTCCGTGCTCGATACGGCCGGCGCGGCATTGCCCCAGCTGCGCCGGATCCAGCTCAGGACCGCCGCTACTTGCGCATCATCGAGTTCGTGGCCGAAGGGCGGCATGCCGTACGGCCGTGGATTGCCGCGCGTGCCGGGCGGGAAGCCGCCGTTGATCGTCATCCGGATCGCGTTCACGGCCGGCGTCATGGTCACCGCGCGGTTGCCGGCCAGCGGCGGATAGGCCGGCGCCCAGCCCTTGCCATCGAGGCCGTGGCAGTCGGCGCAGCGCGTTTCGTAGATGCGGCGGCCCTCGGCCAGCACCTGTTCGCCCAGCGGCGGACCGGGATCGGGCGGAGCGGCTTGCGTGGCGGGCAGCGACTTCAGATAGCCCGCCATCGCGCCCAGGTCCTGCGGCGTCAGGTGCTGCAGGCTGCGCGCCACCACCTCGGCCATCGGACCGGTGGCCGAGCCGCGCGGAGAAATGCCGGTGCCGAGCAGTTCCACGATGTGTTCACGATCCCAGCCGCCCAGGCCGGCCTCGCTGTTCGACGTCAGCGACGGCGCATACCAGCCGAGTGTGGCGATCAGGCCCCCGTCCAGGCCATCGCCGCCGGCGCCGAAGCGGTTGCGCGTGCTGTGGCATGCGCTGCAATGGCCCAGTCCATCGACCAGGTAGGCGCCGCGGTTCCAGTCAGGTCCGCGCGCCGGCTGCGCTTCGTACACGCCGGGGCGGAAGTACAGCAGGCGCCAGCCGGCCAGCATGATTTGCTGGTTGTAGGGGAAGCGTAGTTCGTGCGCGCGGTTCGGTTGCCGTTGCGGCGGCAGGCTCCTGAAGTAGGCGAACAGGGCGTCCGAATCGGCGCGCGTGACCCTGGTGTAGTTCGTGTAGGGGAAGGCAGGATACAGCAGGCGGCCGTCACGTGCGATGCCGTTGTGCAGGGCGTTCCAGAAATCGTCCGCGCTCCAGTCGCCGATGCCGGTGGCGCGGTCCGGCGTCAGGTTGGGGCCATAGAAGCGGCCGAACGGCGTGTCGATCGCGCGCCCGCCGGCATAGGCCGCACCGCCGCGCGCGGTGTGGCAGGCGATGCAGTCGCCGGCGCGCGCCAGGTAGGCGCCACGCGCGATGTTGTCCGGCGTCGAGGCCCAGGCGGCGGGCGAACCGGCCGGCACGTGCTGCTCGCGCGGCCAAGCCAGCAGGGTCGCCAGCGCCAGCAACGCCAGGATGATGAGGACGGCGCTACGCAGCGGCTTCATCGCGCCGGCCTGACGCTGCCGCATGCCAGCGGCAAGGGGCGCTCGTTGGCTGCCGCCGGCGTCGGGTCGCCCGGCATCGGCTGCGCCGCCAGCCAGCCGGCGACGGCGGCCACGTCTTCGAGCGACATGCGCGCCGTGATCGCGGCCATGCAGTCCGGCGCATGCGCTTTGCGCGCGCCGTTGCGCCAGGCGCCGAACTGCGCGTTGACGTAGTCGCGCGGCAGGCCGAGCAGGCCGGGGATCGCGGGACGCACGCCGGTCAGGCGCGCGCCGTGGCAGGCGACGCAGGCCGGAATGCCGCGCGCGGCGTCGCCTTCGAGCGCGAGCTGGCGTCCGCGCGGCAGCGCTTGCGCGGCGCCGGGGGGCTGCAGCACGTTCTGCAGAACGGTCGGCGGCTGCGCCGCGAAGTGCTCGGCGATCTCGCGCAGGTAGGCGTCGGGCAGGTGCTCGACCAGGTAGGTCATCAGCGGATACTGGCGCCGTCCGTCGCGGAAGTTGAGCAGCTGGTGGTACAGGTAGCCGGCAGGTTTACCGCCGATGCGCGGGAAGAAGCTGTCGTTGACCGGATTGCCGCGCGCGTCGACGCG
Source organism: Massilia sp. (assembly GCF_031995545.1). Classification (GTDB taxonomy): domain Bacteria; phylum Pseudomonadota; class Gammaproteobacteria; order Burkholderiales; family Burkholderiaceae_D; genus Telluria. Next base: position 133,737 of record NZ_DAMAGA010000001.1, on the reverse strand, counting down.
CGCATGGCAGGTGGCGCAGGCGAGCAGGCGCTGGTCGAGCGTGTCAGGAACGGTTTGCTGTGGAGCGGAAGATGCCGGTGCGCCGGTGAATACGGCGGCAACGAGGAGGGCAGCGGACCAGCATCGCGATCTCATGGAATCTCACCTGCAGCGAAGATGGTGAGAATGATAACGCCATTCGGCGGCCGCGCGGGCCTGATGCGGCCAGCTTATGCGGCCGGCATGGAAAGATTACGCCGGCGGATTGGCGCGCCAGTGACGGTAGATGCGCAGCGCCGCATGAGCGTCGTCGGCGGCGTATTTAAGCTGCTGTTCGCTCAGGCGCGGCAGCGACCAGTTGGTGGTGGTGATGCGCTTCGACTTCTGCAGCTTCTGGCCGAGAAAACGCGCCACCGCGCTCTTGGCACCGAGCGGGTTGCGCTCGCCGCGCCGGCGCAGCGCCGTCGACAGATCCAGCACGTTGCGGATCTCGACGCCGAACTTGGCGCGCAGGCGGCGCACATCGTCGCCCAGGCCAAAACCGACCTTCAGGATCGTTTCCGCTTCCAGCACCGGTTTCAATACCGGGATCGCCAGCGCGTTGCCGGCCGGGGTTGCGGTCTGGAACAGCCATGCGACATCGTCGGTGGACAGCTGCACCAGGTGCGGACCGGTCGAGACTTCGCCCTTGGCGAAAGTCGGCTTGGATTCGGTGTCGAAGCCGATCGTGTCGGCGGCCATCAGGGCCGCCAGCGCGTCGGCGGCATCGCGCTCGCTGCGCACCAGGCGCACGTCGGCCATCGAGATGCCGACGTACGGGGGCAGGTCGTCTTCCGGCGCCGTCGCGGCTGCCGGAGCGGTTGCCGGGCTGGGCGTGCTCAATTCTTCGAGAACTTGGACGCCAGCGCCTGCAGTTTTTCTTGGCGCAGGCGGTTCGCTTCCTCGGCCGCGGCGGCGTCGCGCTCGGCCTTCTTGCGCTCGGCTTCCTTCTTGAAGCGCTGCTGCAGCTGTTCCTTGGCGTGGGCGCGGTGGGTGTCCGGCACTTCGGCGCCGGCGGTGCCGTCCAGGTCATAGCGCACCTTGGCTTTTTCCATGGCGCGCAGGTAGCGCATCGAGCCGGTGTGGATGCCGAGGGCGGCGCGCATCACCTTGCGGTCCAGGCCCGGCATGCGCGCCAGCAGCTGCTTGTCGATGCCGATCGACAGCGGCAGGCAGTCGCGGAAGGCCGGGAAGTCCTGCTGCAGTTGCTTGAGCAGGGCGCGCGGCGACAGGCCGGCGCCGGCAGCCTTGGCAGGCTGCGCGGCTGCAGCTGCAGGTGCGGCTTCGTCGGCCGGTTGCGCCTCGTTTGCTTCAGGTGCTGCAGCTGCCGATGCCGAGGCCGGAGCGGCTTCGGTTGCCGGCGCCGCTGGGGCTTGTTGCGCCTCGGGCGTGGCGTTGGTATCGACGGACTCTGCAGGGGTAATGTTATTCATTGACTTCATGGTAAGAACAGGAAAGCGAAGGATAGCACGGCGCTTGGGCGCGCATTGTACTAGTTCCAATTATAAATGTTGGTAAAGCTCACGCGCCGGCTGAGCAGACCCACGCGAAATCGTGTATGATCCGCCCCTTGCCTTGCGTTTGGCTTGCGCCGGCGCAGACCTCCTGAAGCGGAGGAGGGAGCCCCAGGCAGGTTGCCATATGCGAATTGTTTATATCCGATATCGGATATCGCAATTATCACCAAAACTTGCAATGGGGCATAATATCGCCTCCCTCTATTCTTCTAGAAAAATAGACGCAAGCCCGTATCAGCGGGCTTTTTTTCGTTCCGACATGTACAGCACGACTTTGAACACCGACCATTTTCCCGCCGCCCGCTGCCCAGTTTCAGCATTCCCGCGCGGCCACCGGAAAAGTCGTGCTTGAAGTCCAGCATGTCCGCCCTTAGGTAGGGCCACTTCCGTTCCCCTTTTCCCAGGGCCCGTACGCGGGTCCCGCTGGATATTTGACTTCGCAGGCGCCGCAACTGGCCTCGACTGGAGAGTTTTAAGTTATGAAGAACACCGCCAAGACATTGACACTGACAGCGAAAAAAGCGCCGGCCAAGACTTCGGCGCCGCTGGCAGTGCCGAAAACCGCGACCTCCTACTTCCTCGAAACGGAAGCGGCGGCCAAGGTGACGGTGGTCAAGACCCGCTCGCGCCTGGCGACGCTGAAGCGCAAGCCGACGCCATCCTGGCCGCGGGCCAGGTAGTGGCGCCCGAGGCGGCGGCGCAGGCGCCGGTTGTCGACGAGCCCGTGGTCCAGGAGCCAGTCGCGGCGTTCGAGGCCGAGCCGGCTCCCGCTCCGGTCGCCGAGCAGGCAGCGGCGCCGGAAGCCGCCGCCGAACCGGCCGCGCCGGCCGCCACCGAAGCGGTGGCCGAGACTGCCGATGCGATCGAAGACTACATGCCGGCGCAGGCCAAGCCGGCCGCGCCGCCGGTGATCGTGCGCAAGCGCGGCCGCCTGGCCGGCCTCAAGCTCGATGGCGCCGAAGCGCCGGCCGCGGCCGAGACTGAAGCGGCGCCTGTCGCCGCCGCCGCCGCCCCGGTCGAAGCCGCAGCCGCAGCCGAAGCTGCGCCGAAAGTCGTGCGCACCCGCACCGCGCGCCGCGTCGACGCCGTTCAGGCGGTCGCCCCGGCGGTGCCGGCGAGCGCCGTCGGCGCCGTCAGCAAGACCACCGACGCCGCCGCGCTGGCTGCGATCGACACCTCGGGCTACCTGCTGCCGCAGGTGAAGGTGCCGGGCCGCCGTGGCCGTAAGCCAAGCGAATTCGTGCCGGAGAACGACGAAGTCGCGGCGCTGAACGCGGTCGAGCGCGCCGAAATGAAGGCGGCCTCGAAGGCGCGCGAGCGCAAGGCCAAGGGTCTGGGCTTGCTCAACGAAGCCGGCTTCTCGGAAGCGGAACTGGAAAAGCGCCGCCAGCAGCTGAAGAACCTGATCAACATGGGCAAGGAGCGCGGCTACCTGACCCATGCCGAGATCAACGACCACCTGCCGGAAAACATCATCGATCCGGAAGCGATCGAAGGCATCATCGCGACCTTCAACGACATGGGCATCGCGGTCTACGAGCGCGCCCCGGAAGCGGAAATGATGCTGCTGTCGGACCAGGCCGTGACGCCGACCAGCGAAGACGAAGTGGAAGCTGCTGCCGCCACCGCGCTGTCGACGGTCGACTCGGACTTCGGCCGCACCACCGACCCGGTGCGCATGTACATGCGTGAAATGGGCGCGGTGTCGCTGCTGACCCGCGAAGGCGAGATCGAGATCGCCAAGCGCATCGAGCAGGGCCTGAAAGACATGGTGCAGGCGATTTCGGCCTGCCCGACCACGATCTCGGAAATCATCGCCCTGTCGCACAAGATCGCCAGCGACGAGCTGAAGATCGACGACGTGGTGGACGGCTTCGTCGACCAGAGCGACACCACGCCGCCGGCCGCCAGCGTCGCTGCCGCGGCCGCCGCTTCCTCGGACGACGAGGAAGAGGAAGAAGAAGAGATCGAGGAAGAGGAAGAAGAAGGCGGTAACGCCGGCGGCGCCGCGGCCGGCTACTCGGCCGAGCAGCTGGCCCAGCTGCGCAAGAGCGCGCTGGAAAAGTTCTCGCTGATCGAAAAGCAGTTCGACCGCATGGGCCACGCCTTCAAGACCGAAGGCTACGGTTCGGACAACTACAACGAAGCACAGGAAATCATCTCGTACGAGCTGCTGGGTATCCGCTTCACCGCGAAAGTGGTCGAGAAGCTGTGCGACACCCTGCGCGGCCAGATGGACGAAGTGCGTTCGATCGAGCGCGCCGTGCTGGACATCTGCGTGAACCGCTGCGGCATGCCGCGCGCCCACTTCATCAAGGTTTTCCCGGGCAACGAGACCGACCTGCAATGGGGCGACCGCGAAGTCGACTGCGCCTATCCGTACAGCGCGGTGCTGAGCCGTAACCTGCCGGCGATCAAGGAACTGCAGCAGCGCATGATCGACCTGCAGGCGCGCGTGGCGCTGCCGCTGGCCGACCTGCGCAAGATCAACAAGCAGATGGCGGCCGGCGAGAAGCGCGCCCGTCAGGCCAAGCGCGAAATGACGGTGGCCAACCTGCGTCTGGTGATCTCGATCGCGAAGAAATACATCAACCGCGGGCTGCAGTTCCTGGATCTGATCCAGGAAGGCAATATCGGTCTGCTGAAGGCGGTCGACAAGTTCGAGTACCGTCGCGGCTACAAGTTCTCGACCTATGCGACCTGGTGGATCCGCCAGGCGATCACGCGCTCGATCGCGGACATGGCGCGTACCATCCGCGTGCCGGTGCACATGATCGAAACCATCAACAAGATGAACCGCATCTCGCGCCAGATCATGCAGGAAACCGGTTCCGAGCCGGATCTGCCGACCCTGGCTGCGAAGATGGAAATGCCAGAGAACAAGGTCCGCGAGATCATGAAGATCGCGAAAGAGCCGATTTCGATGGAAACCCCGATGGGCGAGGACGGCGATTCGCAGCTGGGCGACTTCATCGAAGACAACGCGACCCTGGCCCCGCTGGACGCGGCGCTGCACGCCTCGATGCGCAACGTGATCAAGGAAGTGCTGGACTCGCTGACCCCGCGCGAAGCCAAGGTGCTGCGTATGCGTTACGGCGTCGAGATGTCGAACGACCACACGCTGGAAGAAGTGGGTAAACAGTTTGACGTGACGCGTGAGCGCATTCGTCAGATCGAGGCGAAGGCGATGAGCAAGCTGCGTCAGCCGTCGCGTTCGGACAAGCTGAAGACGTTCCTGCACAACCAGTAATTCAACGGTTGTGTGGATGTAAAAGAACCGCCCGGTGCAAGCCGGGCGGTTTTTTTGTAGGGTTGGTTGCGATCAGCCGGTGTTGCGCAGACCCGCCGCCACCCCATTGATCGACAAGTGAATCCCGCGGTGCACGCGCGGATCGGCCTTCTCCGGGTCGCCCGTCAACGCACGGCGACGATGAATCAGCTCCACCTGCAAGTGATTGAGCGGATCGAGATACGCAAACCGGTTCTGGATCGAACGCGCCAGCAGCGGATTGCCGGCCAGCCGCTCGCTGGCCCCGGTGATCGCTTCCAGGCAGCGGATCGTTTCGCCATGCTCGTCCACGATACGGCGGAAGATGCGCTCGCGCAGCTCCTCGTCCGCCACCAGCCCCGCATAGCGCGAGGCGATCGCGAGATCGGTCTTGGCCAGCACCATGTCCATGTTCGACAGCAGCGTCGCAAAGAACGGCCACTCCTTGAACATCGTGCGCAGTTCTTCCAGTCGCGCCTCGCGATCCTCTTCCAGCCAGCCCTTGACGCTCGACGCGAACCCGTACCAGCCCGGCAGCAGCAAGCGGCACTGGCCCCACGAGAAGCCCCACGGAATCGCGCGCAGGTCTTCGATGCGGCGCGTCGACTTGCGTGAGGCAGGACGCGAACCCAAATTCAGTTCTGCGATCTCGGCGATCGGCGTGGCGGCGAAGAAGTAGTCGGTGAAGCCCGGCGTCTCGTACACCAGGTCGCGATAAGCCTTGTAGGCCCGGTTCGACAGTTCGGCCATGATGGCTTCGAAGCGTGCCAGCTGCTCGGCATGTGCGCCGTTGCCGGACGGCGGTGTCAGGCTCGCCTCCAGCGTGGCCGATACCAGCAGTTCCAGGTTGCGCCGGCCGATCTCGGCGTTCGAGAATTTGGAGGCGATGATCTCGCCCTGTTCGGTCAGGCGGATCTGGCCGTTGACGGTGCCCGGTGGCTGGGCGCGGATCGCGTCGTAGCTCGGGCCGCCGCCACGGCCCACCGTGCCGCCACGGCCGTGGAACAGACGCAGCTTGACCTGGCGCTGTTTGAACACTTCCACCAGTTTGAGCTCGGCCTGGTACAGCTCCCAGTTCGAGGTCAGGAAGCCGCCGTCCTTGTTCGAGTCGGAGTAGCCGAGCATGACTTCCTGCAGCTGTCCCTGTTTCTCGATCACGCTGGCCACCAGCGGCAGCGCCATCCACTCGTCCATGATGGCGGCGGCGCGCTGCAAATCCGGAATGGTTTCGAACAGCGGGATCACCATCGCATCGTTGGTGCCCGAATTTCCCCCTAAATGCACCCGCATCAGGCCCGTTTCCTTTTGCAGCAGCAGGACCTCGAGCAGGTCGGACACGGTCTCGGTGTGCGAGATGATGTAGTTGCGGATCGCGCGCGGGCCGTAGCGCAGGCGGATGTCGCGCGCGGTGCGCAGGATGGCGAGCTCGGAATTGGTCTCGTCGCCATAGGTCTCGTAAGGCGAGAACAGGGGACGCGGCTGCTCGAGTTCCTTGAGCAGCAGGGCGCGTTTGTCTTCCTCCGACAGTGCGGCGTAATCCTGTTCGACGCCGGCGCGCGCGAACAGCTCGGCCAGCACGCGTTCGTGGATGTCCGAACTCTGGCGCATGTCGAGCGAGGCCAGGTGGAAGCCGAAGATGCGCGCCGCGCGCAGCACGCCGGCCAGGCGTGGCTGGATCAGCACCGCGCCGTGATTTTGGCGCAGCGACTCGGCCAGCACTTCGAGGTCGGCCGCGAATAGTTCCGGATCGAGGTAGGGCGCGGCGTGGCCGACTTCGCGGCGCAGGATGTGGCCGACGCCCAGTTCGCGCGCGGTGGCGGCCAGGCGCGCGTAGATGCCGATCAGGGCGCGCCGGTATGGCTCGTCGCTGCGATGCGGCGAATTGTCGGGCGAGTTTTCGGCCAGCGTTTCGAGGGCCGGGCTGACTTCGACCAGCAGGGTCGATGCCGACAGCTCGGCGCCGAGCGCGTGCACTTCGTCCAGATAAAAGTCGAGGATGGTGGTCGACTGGCGCGTCAGCGCGTGGCGCATGGTGTCGGCGTTGACGTTCGGATTGCCGTCACGGTCGCCGCCGATCCAGCTGCCCATCTGCAGGAACGAAGCATGTGCGGTCTGCTCGCTGGCGGCGCCGTACTGCTCGGCGATCTCGGCCTCGATGTCGTCGTACAGCGCGGGGACTTCACGCAGGAAGGTGATGCGGTAGTAGGACAGGGCGTTGTCGATCTCGTCGGCCACGGTGAGCTTGGAGTAGCGCAGCATGCGCGTCTGCCACAGGGTGGCGATGCGCGCGTGCAGGAGCTGTTCGTTGCGCTGGCGTTCCTTGGGCGTCTGTGGCAGGTCGCGTTCGGCCAGCAGGCGCGCGATGTCGTGCTCGGCGTCGAGGATGCTCTTACGCTGCACCTCGGTCGGGTGGGCGGTGAGCACCGGCGAGATCAGGGCGTCGCGGAAGAATTCCTCGACCGTGTCCTGGCCCACGCCGGCTTCCTTCAGCTTGCCCAGCGCGTGGCCGATGCTGCCGGCGCGCGGCGCCGAGCCGGCCAGCAGGTGGGCGCGGCGGCGGCGGTTGTGGTGCTGGTCTTCGGCGATGTTGGCCAGGTGCGAGAAGTAGGAGAAGGCGCGCACCACCGAGATGGTCTGGTCGCGCGTGAGCGCATGCAGCAGGTCGGTCAGTTCCTTGCCCGCGTCGCGATCGGCGTCGCGCCGGAAGCGCACGGCGGTCTGGCGGATGGTCTCGACGATGTCGAACACCGCTTCGCCTTCCTGGTCGCGCAGCACGTCGCCGAGCAGGCGGCCGAGCAGGCGGATGTCTTCTTTCAGCGGCGCGTCCTTGTCGGCGCCGGCGGTTACATCTGAAACTACAGCTGGATTGTCCATATCGACCACAAGTTAAAGTGTAAGTGCGATGGCGGGTGGCCACGATCTGCAAGGTGCCCCCATGCTAAAATTTATGATCTTATGCAGGGGCCGAAACTGGCATCGTCCGGATCGGCCCGACGACAGTGAAAGAATCCGTGTTAAACGTTACTGAAACAGCTACTGAACAAGCTTCCGGTCAGGCTTCTGCGCCGGCGCCGATTAAACTGGCGCCGCTAAAACTGATCATCGCATCGCGCGAGAGCCGCCTGGCCATGTGGCAGGCGCAGCACGTACGCGACCGGCTCGCGGCATTATATCCAGAATGTAGCGTCGAAATTCTCGGAATGACAACACGCGGCGACCAGATCCTCGACCGTACCCTGTCCAAGGTCGGCGGCAAGGGCCTGTTCGTGAAGGAGCTCGAAGTCGCCATGGCCGAGGGCCGCGCCGACCTGGCGGTGCACTCGCTCAAGGACGTGCCGATGGAACTGCCGGAGGGCTTCGAGCTGGCCGCCGTGCTGGAACGCGAAGATCCGCGCGACGCGTTTGTCTCGAACGACTACGCCGGCCTGGACGAGCTGCCTGCGGGCGCCGTGGTCGGCACCAGCAGCCTGCGCCGCCAGGCCCTGATCGCGGCGCGCTATCCGCACCTGGTGATTCAGCCGCTGCGCGGCAATCTCGATACGCGCCTGGGCAAGCTCGATCGCGGCGACTACGCGGCCATCATTCTGGCCGCCGCCGGCCTGAAACGCCTGGGCCTGGAGAGCCGCATCCGCGCCGTACTGGAACCGGAACTGAGCCTGCCGGCGGCCGGCCAGGGCGCGATGGCGATCGAGATCCTGAGCGGCACGCGCAGCGACGGCGTCGACATGCGCGCCGTGCTGGCGCCGCTGAACCACGTCGACACCGCCAGCGCCGTCATGGCCGAGCGCAAGGTGTCGCGCATCTTCGGCGGCAGCTGTCAGATCCCGCTGGCGGCCTTCGCCACCGTGCAGGATGGCCAGATGCGCCTGCGCGCGATGGTTGCTACGCCGGACGGCCTGCGCAGCGCGCATGCCGAAGTCTCGGGTCCGGCGGTGCAGCCGGAATACCTGGGCGAACAGGTGTCCGAGCTGCTGGCGCAGCAGGACGCCAATGCGATTCTGGCGGCCTGCCGCCAGGAAGCCGCCAAGGATGCCTGAGCTGCGGCCGGCATCGATGCATGAAGGAGCGCCCGCCGATGTGAGCGGGCCGCCGGTCGTCATCACGCGTCCGCGCCAGCAGGCCGACGCGCTGGCGCAGGCGGTGACGGCGCTCGGGCGCGAGACAGTGGTGCTGCCGCTGCTGCAGATCGCGCCGGTCGACGATCCGGCGCCATTGCGCGCGGCGTTAGTGGCGCTGGAGACACCGGGAGACGCGGCGGCGCTGGTCGCTTTCGTGTCGCCGAATGCGATCGATGCGGCGTTCGGCCAGATTGAAGACTGGCCGGCGAGTGTGCCGCTCGCGATCGTGGGTGAGGGCAGCCGCGCGGCACTGGCGCGCCATGGCGTGGCCAGCCCGCAGTACACCATCTTCAGCCCGGCCGACAGCGCGCACAGCGATTCGGAACATCTGCTGGCCAGTCTCGATCTGGCGTCATTGGCCGGACGCCGCGTGCTGATCGTGCGCGGCGACGGCGGACGCGAACTGCTGGCCGACGCGCTGCGCGCGGCCGGGGCAAGAGTCGAAGCCATAGCCGCCTACCGGCGTAGCGTGCCGCTACTGGACGAGGCGTTGCGCGCACGGTTGCGCGTCTTGCTGGCGCGGCAAAACGACTGGATAATCACGAGCTCGGAAGCCCTGCGCGGCCTGGCGGGGCTGGCCGGCCAGCTGGATGCGGCCGGCGCGACGATGGCCGCAACGGACGCGCTGCGCGCGCAGCGCCTGATCGTGCCGCACGCGCGCATTGCCGCCACCGCGCGCGCGTTGGGATTCACCCGGGTGACCGAGACCGGATCGGGCGATGCACGCCTATTAGCAGCGTTACAATCACAATAATGAACGAATTGCCGAACAATCCAGACCAACCGCAGTTGCCGGGCGCCGGGGCGCCGAGTCTCCACAAGCCGGAAGGTGCCGTCGTGCCGCCTGGCGCCAATGGTGCGTCGGGTGCCGCGGGTGCCTCCAGCGCTCCGGGTGCCTCAGGTACTCCAGGTGCTTCCAGTGCGTCGTCGGCTGCGGGCGCGTCCTCGGCTGGCGCTGGCGGCGGCCTGCCTCCCGCTGGCTTGCCGCCGGCGGTGTCGGCGCCGCGCATGGGCGGGCCGGGCCGGGCCGGCCTGGTCGACCGTTTGACCAAGCCGCTGCCGCTGGCCGTGATTGCGCTGGCCGTGCTGCTGGCGGTGCAGACCATCTCCTCGCACAACCGCATCAATTCGCTGCGCCAGGACATGGCGCGCTCGCTCCAGAAGGGCAATGCGGTGAACGCCGAGACGGCGGCGCTGGCGCGCGACGTGGCGGACCAGTCGAAGGAATTGCAGATCAAGGTCGGGGTGCTGGAAAGCCGCCAGAGCGAGGCGCAAAGCCAGCAACTGGCGCTCGAGCAGCTGTACAAGGACCTGTCGCAGAACCGCGACGAGTGGGCGCTGTCGGAAATCGAACAGGTGCTGTCCACCGCCAGCCAGCAGCTGCAACTGGCCGGCAACGTGCAGGGCGCGCTGATCGCGCTGCAGAACGCCGACCGCGCGGTGTCGCGCGCGGACACGCCGCAGTTCCTGTCGATCCGGCGCGCGATCGCGTCCGACATCGAAAAACTGAAAGGCATGCCGGCGGTGGACCTGGCCGGCGTGGCGCTGCGCCTGGATAACGTGATCGGCCAGGTCGATACGCTGCCGATGCTGGCCGACGAGACGCCGCTGCTGCCGGTGGCGCCGGTGCGCAGCACGCGCAAGGCGGCCGATGCCACCGCCGCATCGACCAAGGCCGCGGCCGAACCGCCACTCGGCGTCGGCCAGCGCATGCTGCAGACCTGGCGCCAGTGGAGCCAGGAGATGTGGGACGATGTGCGCCAGCTGATCCGGGTGCGCAGCGTCGAGCATCCCGAAGCGCTGATGCTGTCGCCGCAGGAAGCCTTCTTCGTGCGCGAGAACCTGAAACTGCGCCTGCTGAACGCGCGCCTGGCGCTGTTGTCGCGCAACGAGGCGACCTTCCGCGACGACATCGCCACTGCACAGACCACGCTGAACAAGTATTTCGATACGCGCGCCCGCGTCACCCAGTCGGCCCAGGCCGCGCTGCGCCAGGTGCAGGCCAACAACCTGACGATCGAGATGCCGACCCTGGCGGACAGCCTGAACGCCGTGCGCAACTACAAAGCGAAGCAATAAGTCATGTACAAAGCAAAGCGATAAAACATGCGTTTACTCCTCTGGCTAGTCGCGCTGATGGCCACCGCCATCGGCATTGCCGTGACCGCGCGCTTCAATCCGGGCAATGTGGTGCTGTCGTATCCGCCGTACCGGATCGACATGTCGCTCAACCTGTTCATCGTGCTGCTGGTGGCGCTGTTCGCCGTCGTGTACGGCCTGGTGCGCGCGTTCTACGCCACCGCGCGCATGCCGCAGCGGGTCGCCGCCTATCGTCAGCGCAAGCGCGAGCGTGAAGGGAATAAAGGCTTGCGCGACGCGCTGAAGGGCTTGTTCGAAGGCCGCTTCGGGCATGCCGAGAAAGCCGCGATGCGCGCTGCCGAACTGCCCGAGAACGCGGGCCTGGCATCCCTGATCGGCGCGCGCGCCGCGCACCGCATGCGCGAGCCGGCGCGGCGGGACGCCTGGCTGGCCGGCGTCGCCCACGATGCCTCGCTCAAGACCGCGCGCCTGATGACGGTGACCGAACTGCTGGTCGACGACCACCAGCACGACGCCGCGCTGCAGGCGGTCGACGAACTGTTCGCCAGCGGCCAGCGCCACATCCACGCGCTGCAATGGGCGATGAAGGCCAACCAGCAGGCACGCAACTGGCCCGAGGTGCTGCGTCTGGTGCGCATCCTCGACAAGCGCAAGGCGCTGCATCCGGCCCTGGCCAAGCGCCTGCGCGAGCTGGCCTACCAGTCGCTGTTGGGCGAGGGCGGCCACGATGCCGAATCTGTTCGTCGCACCTGGGCCGGCGTGCCGGCGGCCGATCGCACGGTGCCGTATATCGCGGCGCGCGCGGCCGAAGCCTTCAACGCGCGCGGCTTGCATGACGAGGCGCGCGCGATTGCCGAAGAGTCGCTCAAGGCCGAGTGGGACGAGCGCGTGGTGCGCGCCTACCGCGACGCCGCCGGGCCGTACGGATCGCCGACCTTGCTGGCGCAAATCGAAAGCTGCGAGCAGTGGCGCAAGTCGCGTCCGGCGGACGCGGAGCTGGCGCTGACGCTGGGGGCGCTGTGCCTGAAGCAGAAACTGTGGGGCAAGGCGCAGCGTTATCTGGAGCAAGCGCTGTCGGATGCGCTTGATGCGACGATGGTGCGCGAAGCGCATCTGAAGCTGGCGCAGATGCACGAGGCGCTGGGGCAGGAGCAGGAGGCGGCGAAGCATTATCGGCAGTGTGCGCTGGTCAGTATTTTGTGATGGTGGGGCGCGGAACAGTCGGCTCATCGTAGGGTTGGCGGCTCCGCCGCCGACGCGGTGATCGTTTGCCACAAGATCATCCGGCGCGATATCGGAGCCGCTAACAATCGACGCGTCGGCGGCAGAGCCGCCAACCCTTGTATCTTGTTCTCATTGGTGGTTAGCTACCACCAATAGAGGTGAAGGCCAGCTTGTGCCAACCCTTAAGGCTCGACCTTGTAGCGTAGATCAAGCCCTTCACCTCGTTCCCCACACCATACCAAACACTGGACGGTAGCCAAGGGCCTGGACCCTGTATGCACAAGGAGAGTGGGTGTGATGATCGAGAACACAAGGAGAGTCTATGTTTTACCTGGGCGTTGACGTTGCCAAAGCCAAGCTTGATTGCATGTTGCTCGACACATCGAGCGGCAAAGTGAAGTCGAAAGCGATTCCGAATACACGTGCTGGCCATGCTCAGCTGCTGGAATGGCTGGACAAGCAGAAGGCGGCCAAGCCACATGTGGTGATGGAGCCGACTGGGGTATATCACGAAGGCGCTGCATTGGCCCTGGCCGATGCTGGCCTGATCGTCTCACTGGTCAACCCAGCGCAGTTACGTGCTTTTGCACAGGGTATGGGTGTCAAAACCAAGACCGACAAACAAGACAGCATGGTACTGGCTCGCTTCGGCGAGACGCAAAAGCCAGCTCCATGGCAACCACCGTCGGCATCAGCTCGCAGGTTAAAAGCATTACTGGCTAGGCGCGATGCCATGGCAGATGATTTGCAGCGCGAACAAAACCGCCAGGAGGCGACCGATTTCGCCAACGCGCCGGAGGAAGTAAGAGCCTCGATTGCACAGTCCATTGCCTTTATCGAGGCAGAACTGGAACGACTGGAAAAGATGATCGCTGAACATATCGACGACGATCCAGATCTACGCAACAACAAGGAGCTGCTCGAATCGATCCCCGGCGTTGGCCCCCGGGTTTCTGCCCATATGACAGCGCTATTTGCAGAGCGAACGTTTGAGCGTGCCGAGCAGCTTGCAGCTTACCTCGGCCTGGTGCCTGTGCAATGGGAATCAGGTTCTTCGGTGCGTAGCCGCCCCCGTATGTCGAAAACTGGACCAGCACATTTGCGTAAAGTGCTGTACTTGCCCGCAGTTACCGCCAAGCGCTGGAACCCTCACATCAAAGCCCTCAGCGAGCGCTTGTTGGCAAAAGGGAAATCGAAGATGGCTGTCATCGGGGCTGCCATGCGCAAACTCGCCCATCTATGCTTTGGCGTCGTCAACTCCGGCAAGCCCTACGATCCAAAATTTGCGATGTAAGGCTTGACGGGCAAGACGGTATCTACGCTAGTGGCGGGTCGAGGGTTTGAGCGGGTGCGATTGGACGTGTGGACAGGAGATATGCAACGCTACTCGACCGGCCGTGCTCCAATCGACCGTTGACACCCCCGCCAACCGCCGCCACACCATTGCCCACGGGCTCCCCGCACAGGCCATGTCGGTTTCGCTATAATGTCGGTCTATTATTGACTCTTGAGCAACCAAGGACCATCCATGAGCCTGAATAACGTCCCAGCCGGCAAAGACGTGCCGAACGACTTCAACGTCATCATCGAAATCCCGATGAACGCCGACCCGGTCAAGTACGAGGTCGACAAGGACAGCGGCGCGATCTTCGTCGACCGCTTCATGGGTACCGCCATGCACTATCCGTGCAACTACGGCTACGTGCCGCAGACCATCGCCGACGACGGCGATCCGTGCGACGTGCTGGTCATCACCCCGTTCCCGCTGCCGCCGGGCGTGGTGGTGCGCTGCCGCGCGCTGGGCGTGCTGAAGATGACCGATGACGGCGGCGGCGACGCCAAAGTGATCGCGGTGCCGGTCGAAAAAGTCCTGCCGATGTACAAGAAGATCCAGTCGCTGGACGACCTGGAAGAGCTGCGCGTCAAGCAGATCCAGCACTTCTTCGAACACTACAAGGATCTGGAACCAGGCAAGTGGGTCAAGATCGAAGGCTGGGCTGGCATTGATGAAGCCAAGGCCGAACTGGTCAACGGCGTGGAAGCGTTCAAGAAGCAAGGCCAGGCGTAAGCCAGACGCGAGCTTGATGCAGTTTGGGGCTGACCTGGCCCGAGACCTGCATCACACCGCAGCCGATGAAGCCGGCGCCCGCGAGGGCGGCCGGCTTTCGTCTTTTCAGGCCGTAGCGATTGCAGGGCCAGCCACTCACAGCTCAACTGGACGCAATTCGCCGCAGCTTGCCGCAGCTTGCCGCGGCTTATCCTCTACCAGCCGATGTCACGCAGCAGCGGATAAGTCAGGTCGCGCGGCGGCGTCACCACGTGCGGCAGGTCGTCGTTGATCGACGGCTCCATCAGCTGGTTCGGCCGCGCCTCGGTGGTGTAGTGCGACACCGAGGAGCCGGGCGAATTGACGCTCGGCGTGTACATCAGGATGCGCCGCTGGGCATCGGCGCCGGCCAGGCGGGTAGCGTCGCTGGCGAGCTGGGCCACCACGCCGGAGCGGGTACGCGAGCGCTGCTGCAGGGAAGCCTTCAGCGTCTGGCCATCGGCCAGCGTGATGCGCACCGACGGAATCGTGATTGCCGGGTCGATGCCCGGCAACCCGGCCACTTCGCCCGGCATGACGTCTGCCAGCACCATGCCGATCGCGCCGGCGGCCTGGACATTGCGCGCCTTGACCACGAAGTCGCAGCTGCCGCGATCGACCAGGGCGATGTTGCCGCGCACCGCGCGCGTGTTGGTGGCATCCAGCGGCGTGCACGCAAGGCCATTGCCGTTGCCCTGGTCGACCACTGGCATCAGCTGGCCGCGCAGCGGCGTGCTGGAGACCGGGGCGCCGAAGGTGGCGTCGCCCACCGCATAATTGCCGCCTGCGCCGCCCGCGTTGGGGCCGCTGATGGTCAGGACCGAGGCCGGTCCCAGGGCCGCGGGCACGGCAGCGGTGACGTTGGCGCCGTTCCACGACAGGCCGCGCCAGGCGATGGCCGAAGCCACCCGTTCGGCATCGGTCATCTGCACCCACAGGCGTTCGGTGCGGTTGTCGATCAGGTAGTGGTCCCAGACCGACGGGATGTCGAGGATCTGGGCACCGGTCTCGTCATCGGTGAAGGTCTGGAAGCCCAGGCCGTGCGCCATCTCGTGCAGCAGCACGGTGACCAGGTCGATTCCGTCGCCGGCGTTGTTGTCGAAGCCGAGGTAGAAGGTCAGGCCGGGCACGCAGTCTGGGAACAGGCCGAGCCGCGAATTGAAGCGCGCGATGATGTGCGGCACCGTTGGCGCGCTGATGTCGAGGCCGAGCAGCTTGCTGGCCAGCGCCGCCGGATACCAGGTATTGGCGCGCGGTGCGTTGGGGAAGTCGCTCCAGATCTCGTTGGCACCGGCCGAACCGAGCACGGCGCCGGTGGTGTCGCAGGCCAGCGGCACGAATGACGCCCCGATGCGGATCGGCACGTCGCTGGTCAGGGTCGCGCCCCAGATGTCGGCCGCGCGCTGGAACGCGTTCAGACGCTGTTGGCCGAGCGTGGTGCCGGGGTTGCCGCCCACCGGCGCGGCCGGCGTCGGGTCGTTGAAGCCGACGCCGGCCGCGTTCTGGTTGACGATCACGATGGTGGCGGCGCGCGCGGCACCGACGTTGATGAATGTCGCCAGGGCCAGCAGCACGATGGCGGCCGCGCGGGCACAGGCGCCGACGTTGGCGCGGGCGGCGATCCGGGACAGGCTTGGGCTACCGGCGTCAGCGAGATTAGCGATGATCATGACGAGCCTCCTGGTCGGCGCCTGGTGCGGGTTGGGCGAGGACGCGCCCGGCGGCTTCGGCGCCGTGCACGCATTGCTGGTCGAGCTTGCCGTCCGGGCCGCGCTTGACCACGGAGTACACGAGGCCGCGTTCGCCGAGCTGCACGTGGCGCCGGCCATCGGCTCCGGTGATCATCGTGGGCTGTGCCGGCGCCGCCAGGGCTGCCGGACCCTTGCGCTGCAGCGCACGCATCTCGTCCGGAGTCGGGGCGCGCAGGCGGCCGGTTTCGGCGTCGCGCACCACGGTCAGGCCTTGGGCGCCGCTCGTTGTGGACGAACTGGCGCCCGCGCCTGGGGCGGTGTTTTGGGGTTGCGACGAAGCGGGGGGGTGGGCCGCGCTTTGGGATGAACCGTGCGCCGGACTTTGCGCCGGGCTCTGTGGAGCGGACTGAACCGTAGGTGACGCCGGTGCCTGGCCGGCCGCGCCGGCAGCCGGGCACAGCACCATCAGCGGCAGGAGGATTAATGGGGCAATGATTCGCATGGTGTTCTCCCGAAGCCTTATTGACCGAGACGGCGCCGCGCCAGGCCGAACACGCCGAGCGCGCCGGCCAGCATCAGCCAGGCGGCCGGTTCCGGCACCGCAGTCACGACGCGCACGGTGTCCAGCCCGATGTAGCTGAGTGTGTCGGCGTCGCCCAGGTAGCGGAAAGCGAAACGTCCTGGTCCTTCGACCGCGAGATTGGCGTTCCATTGCGTCCACTCGGATGGGAATGCGCTGTCGCCGCCGATCGCTTCGAGCAAGGTGCCGAACGAGGCGGCGTCCGTTCCACTGCCGGCGCCGTAGCGCACCTCGAGCAGGTTGGCAAAGCCGTCCTCGGCTTCGCGGTTGGTGAAGAACGACAGGGTGGTGACGCCGCTCAGGTTGAGGGTGGGCGTGATCAGCCAGTTGTCGACGTCGCCCGCGCCATTCGCGGCGCCGAGGAAGTTGGCGGCAGCGTAGGAATTGGCAGGCCCGGACTGGGCGGCAAAGATACCGGCATTGCCCTGGAACCAGCCGGTGCCGGGCGGGTCACTGCGGTTGATGCGGGCCCAGTCGGTCAAGGCTGCGAGATTGGTGAATCCTTCGTCGAGCACGGTGACGCTGGCATGGGCCGGCGCGGTAGCAGTTGCGGCGGCGACGACTACCGCTGCGGCAGCTGCCGAACTACGGAATGCGAGTCGTTTCATGAAGATGTCTCTCTGTGATAGCCAGAAGGATGGGAGTCCTCGCGCTGGCAGACGACGAGGCCATTGCCATCTCCAGAATAAGAACGACAAGCGAAGCGGTATTGATGTGTATTGGACGGCCCGGGCCGTTGATCCGGGTTGGCTCAAGGCCAATCGGGGAACTCGACGGCAAGTCTTGCTTTGCCGCACAGCTCGCCAAAAGAAAACGGCCTCCGAAGAGGCCGCAATGCGCACAGTTCGCCGGCCTAGGACCGGCGTGCCAGCCAGGCGCGCAGGCGCAGCTTGCCGACGATCCCGATCGGGAAGAAATAGATCGACAGGATGAACAGCACGCCCAGCCACAGCATCCAGCGGTCAGGGTGCAGGGCCGCGGCCAGCATCGGCACGCCGGCCATCGCTTCCGACCCATGCGCCATCAGTTCCTTCAGGTAGTTCTGGGCCAGGATGAACAGGGTGGCGCCAACCACCGCGCCGTACATCGTGCCCATGCCGCCGATGACGACGATCAGCAGGATGTCGGTCATCACCTCGAAGCCGAGCGAGGTCTTGGGGCCGACGTAGCGCAGCCACAGCGCCATCAGGGCGCCGGCCAGGCAGGCCACCAGCGCCGCCAGGCAATTCGCCCAGATGCGGTATACCATCGTGCGGTAGCCGAGCGCCTCGGCGCGGAACTCGTTTTCCCGGATCGCCTGCAGCACCCGGCCAAAGGGCGAATTCACCAGCCGCAGCAGGAACAGGAACAGCAGCAGGCAGCCGACGAACACCAGGTAATAGGTCAGCACCTTGCCGTCGACATAGCGGCCGAACACCTCGTTCTCGAACAGCAGGTAGCTGGGCGACAGCAGCTCGGGCACGCTGAAGGTGACGCCGTCCTCGCCGCCGGTGAAGTCGGACAATTGCGAGGCAAGCACCGCGAACGACGACGCCACGGCGAGCGTGATCATGGCGTAGAAGATGGCGCGCACCCGCAGGGCGAACAGGCCGACGACCAATGCCAGCACCAGCGCCAGCAGCAACGCGATCGCGAGCCCGGCCAGGGCGACGCTCCAGCTCGGCTCATCGACGCGCGCCAGCGCCAGGCCGATGCCGTAGGCGCCGATGCCATAGAACATGGTGTGTGCGAACGAGACGATGCCGGTATAGCCCAGCAGCAGGTCGTAGGAGGCGACCAGCACGATGTAGACGCAGATGGTGGCGGCGGTGTTGAGCGGACGCGCGCCCTGGAACAGGAACGGCGCCAGCGCCAGCCCGGCCAGGATCAGCAATAGCGTGCCGGTAAGCACACGGCTGCGCGGCAGGTCGCCGGAAAGGAGTCGGTGCAGCATGCTCACCTCCGCGCCAGCGAGTACAGGCCGGCCGGGCGCCACAGCAGGATCGCGATCATCAGGATGATGTTCGAGACCAGCGCGATCTTGGGCGCCAGGAAGCCGGCGTAGTTGGCCACCAGTGCCATCAGCAACGCACCGATGAAGCAGCCGCCGACCGAGCCGAGCCCGCCGATGATGACCACGATGAAGATCATCACCATCAGCTCGCCGCCCATTGCCGCGTTCAGGGTTTCCTTGTACAGGCCCCACATCACGCCGCCCAGGCCGGCCAGTGCCGAGCCGGCGGCGAACACGGCCACGAACAGGCGCCGGATGCGGTAACCGAGCGCTTCGACCATCTCGCCGTTCTCGACCCCGGCGCGGATCAACAGGCCGATCCTGGTGCGATTCAGCACCAGGAACATGACGGCGAACACCGCCAGGCCGACCACCACCGCCACCAGCCGGTATTTCTCGATCGCCGCATCCTGGAAAAGGATTGCGCCGCGCAGCGCGGTCGGCAGCGGCAGCGGGATGGTCTCGGCGCCCCAGATCACGTGGATCAGTTGCTCGGCGACGATCATGCCGCCCATCGTGATCAGGATTTGCTTCAGGTGCTGGCCATAGACCGGCATGATGATGACGCGCTCGAAGGCCCAGCCCAGGAGACCGGTGACCAGCATCGCCAGCAGCACCGCCAGGCCAAGCACGGCCAGGTTGAGCAGCAGCGAGTCGGCCTCGAGCCAGCCGCGCATCGGCAGCAGCACCATGGTGGCGGCGAAGGCGCCGACCGAGACAAAGGCACCATGGCCGAAGTTCAGCACGCTCATCAGGCCGAACACCAGTGTCAGGCCGCTGGCCATGATGAAGATCATCATGCCCATCGCCAGCCCGGCGACAGTCAGCGTGACCCAGGTGGGAAAGCTGCCGACCAGCGGCAGCATGGCCAGCATCAGGGCCGGCGCCAGGAGCAGCGGCGCGATGTCGCGCCTGGCTGCCGGCAGTGCCGCCTCGGTCTGGGGGAGGGGAAGGGTTGCACTCATGGACAGATCCTATTGGTGAGTATCGAGCGCCAGCCCGAGCAGGCGCTGCTGCAGCCCATCGTCATGGGCCAGCTGCGCCATCGCGCCGGTGTGGACCACGCGGCCGTCGTCCATCACGCTCACGCTGTCGCCCAGCGAGCGGACGAAGTTGAAATTCTGTTCGACCAGCAGGATCGTCGTCTCGCGCTCCTTGAGTTCGCGAAAGGCGGCGATCAGGCTGCGCACGATGCTCGGCGCCAGGCCCTTGGTCGGCTCATCCACCAAGAGCAGCTTGCGCGGTTCGACGATGGCGCGCGCGATCGCCACCATCTGCTTCTGGCCGCCCGACAGGTTGCCGGCCGGGTAGTTCCAGAACTTGCCCAGGGCCGGGAAGAAGCCGCAGATCCAGTCCACGCGGGATGGATCGAGGGCGCCATTGCGCGCCGCCAGCACCAGGTTTTCACGCACGGTCAGTTCCGAGAACACCGCCATGTTCTCGGGCACGTAGGCGATGCCGGCGCGCGCGATGTCGGGCGTGGCCAGCCTGGTGATGTCGCGGCCGTCGAAGCGGATCGTGCCTTCGCCGGCTTTCCACAAGCCCATGATGGTGCGCAGGGTGGTGGTCTTGCCGGCACCGTTGCGGCCCAGCAGCACCGACAGGCCGCCGCGCGGCACCGCCAGGTCGACGCCCTGCAGGATGTGGTACTGGCCGATGCGGGTGTGCACGCCGGACAGCTGCAGCAGCGGCTCCGCCGCGCCGGGATCAGGCGTGAGCATGTTCGGATTCGGGTGTTCCAAGATAGGCTTCCTGTACGATCTTCGATTGCATCACCGCGCCCGGCTCGCCGTCCGCCACCAGGGCGCCGTTGTGCAGCACCACGATGCGGTCGGCCAGCTGGCGCACCACGTCCATCTTGTGCTCGACCAGCAGCACGGTCTTGCCGCTGTCGCGCTTGACCTCGCGGATCAGTTCGAGCACGGTCGGCACTTCGTCCACACTCATGCCGGCGGTCGGCTCGTCGAACATCATCACGCCCGTTTCCAGCGCCAGCAGGATCGCCACCTCGAGCTTGCGCTGGTCGCCGTGCGACAGCGCGCCGACGAACATGTCGCGCCGCGCGCTCAAGGCCACCCGTTCCAGGTAGTGCTCGGCGCGTGCGATCAGCTCCTTGTGACTGGACCAGACCGAGAAGAAGTGCAGGCCCAGGCCGGCACGGCTCTGCACCGCCAGGCGCACGTTCTCTATCACGGTCAGGTGCGGGAACAGATTGGTCAGCTGGAAGGCGCGGCCGATGCCGAGCCGGGTGCGGCGCGCGGCGCCGTCGCGCGTGATGTCGCGCCCGTGCAGGTGCACGCTGCCGCTGCTGGCGGCGAGCTGGCCCGAGACCAGGTTGAAGTAGGTGGTCTTGCCGGCGCCGTTGGGGCCGACGATCACGGTCAGGGTGCCGGGATGGAAATCGGCGCTGACCGCGTTGACCGCGACGTGGCCGCCGAAGCGGATGGTCAGGTCGCGCGTCGACAGCGACGGCGCGCTTGCAGTCGCAGGAGCGTTTGCCAGGATCGACGCCATGTCAGCGCTTGTTCCGCACCGGCAGCGGCATCTCGCTGGCCGGGATTTCGCGCACCAGTTCCAGCAGGTCCCACTCGTTCTTCTGGTCTTTCTTGATCTTGAAGTGGTACATCGGCTGGATCGCCTGGTGGTCTTCCTTGCGGAAGGTCATGGTGCCTTTCGGCGACTCGAAGCTCATGCCTTCCATCGCGGCCACCATCTTGTCGCCGTTGCCGTCGCCGACCTTGGACAGCGCCGCGACCACGGCGCCGGCCGCGGCCATGCCGCCGGCGGTGAACATGTCGGGCGGCGCCTTGAAGCGCTTGGTGTGCTCACTGACGAACCAGTCGTTCATCTTGTTTTTCGGGAAGTCGTAGTAGTAATAGATCGTACCCTGGGTGCCGGCGAAGTTCTTCCAGGTCTTCATTACCGGCAGGATATTGCCGCCAGGGGAAAGGATGATGCCGTGGCGCTCGGGCTTGAGGTCGGCGATCTTGTTCATCGGGTTCGGGCCGGCCCAGACGATCTGCAGGATGCGCGGCTGCGGCTTGTCCTTGAGCGCGTCGAACAGGCGCTGCGACGAGGCGGTGAAGTCGGTGGTCGTCATCGGTGCGTATTCTTCGTGCACCACCCTGGCCTTGCTGCCGGTGGCACTCAGGGCTTCCTTGCCGGCCTTGATGGCGTCGCGCCCGAAGGCATAGTCCTGGGTCAGAAAGCCGATGCTGCCGCCTTTCAGCGTGCTGGCGGCGGCCAGCGCGTCCTGCATCGAGCTGCGCGCGGTGCGGAAGATGTACTTGTTCCACTTGTCGCCGGTGATGGCGTCGGCCACCGCCGGCTCGATGATCAGGACCTTCTTGTACTCCTTCGCCACCGGCAGCATCGCCAGCGCCGAGCCGGACGAAGTAGTGCCGACCGCGATATCGACCCGGTCGTCGCCGTAGGCTTCGGCCAGCAGGGTGCGGCCGAGGTCGGGCTTGCTCTGGTCGTCCTTGACGATGACCTTGATCTTGCGGCCGTTGATGGCCATGGTGCCGCCCGTGAGGTATTCCAGGCCGAGCATGAAGCCGGTTTCGGTCTCGCGCGCGTAGGTTTCCAGGGCGCCGGTCTTGCCGGCGATGAGGGCGACCTTGAAGTCCTTGCCCTGGGCCAGGGCTGACGGGGCTGCGCCGATGGCGAAGGCGGCGGCCAGGGACAGGGCGAGCGGTTTGATCATGTGGGGCATTGCAGGGTCTCCTTTATCTGTTTTATGGCACCCGCGCCATGAAGGCGCGGATCGCCTCGAGGGCGTCGGGTTCGGTGAGCATCGGGGCGTGGCCGACGCCGGCTACTTCGGCGTAGTCCATGGCGGGTGCGGCGCCGCGCATCCAGGCTGCCTGGCGCGGCTCGACCAGGTCGGACAATTCGCCGCGTACCAGCAGCGTCGGGCGCTGGCGGGTCAGGCGCCGGAACGCCAGGCGCAGGGCGAGCGAAGTGGCGGGCAGTTTGCCGCTGCGCAGGCTGGTGGCGATGCCGGGGTCGTAACGCGGGCATAGCTGGCCGTCGTCGCGCTGTTCGAAGGCGCGTCTGGCCCACTTGGTCCATTCGCTGTCCGGGTTCGTTGGGAAGGCGCAGGCGTTGATGTCGCGCACGTGGCAGACCGCGTCATCCCAGCTGGCGAAGGTCGGCTGCTTGCCGGCGTAGCCGGCGATGCGTGCCAGGCCGCGCTGGGACAGTACCGGGCCGACGTCGTTCAGGACCGCGGCGGCGATCAGATCGAGGCGGCGCGCGGCCAGGGTCATCGTGATCAGGCCACCCATCGAGGTGCCGATGAAGACGGCGCGCTCGATGCCGAGGGCGTACATCAGGCCGGTGACGTCGTCGGCGTAGACGGACAGGGTGTAGTTGTCGGGATTCGGGTCGCGCGCGGAGTGGCCGCGGCCGCGCACGTCGAGGGCCAGTACGCGGCGGCCCATGGCGGCCAGCTGCGGAGCCAGCTCGTCGAAGTCGAGCGAGTTGCGGGTCAGGCCGTGGATGCAGATGACCGGCAGGCGGGCCGGACCGCCGGAGCCGGGGTAGTCGCGTGCGTAGAGCGGGAGGCCGTCGCTGCTGGTGTGGCTGATGGGGGTGAAGAGGGGCACGCGGGTGGTTCCTGTTCTGGGTTGTCTGGGTGGTTCCTGTTGAACGGTGCTGGTGCTTGTGGTTCTCGACTTCGGATGGGAACTTGGGTCCCCGCCTGCGCGGGGATGACGTTCGTTAGCCAACACATCGAACCAGATGTGTTGGCTGTTTGTCGGCCTAAGAGAGGCAAGCTCGCAGCCGCTGCCTTAGAACCGCAACTCCAGCGTGGCCGAAATAGTCCGTGGGTTACCGTAGAACGCGGTCAACGTGCCTTCATTGCCCAGGGTCGGGAACAGGTAGCCGGCGGTCTTGTAGTGCTCGTCGTTCAGGTTTTTGCCGTGCAGGCCGGCGCGGACCTTGCCGTCGGCGCGGGTCCAGACGATGCTGGCGTCCCAGATGCGGTACGAGTCCTGGTCGAGCAGCGACACGGTCTCGAACTGGTTGGTGGCGCCTTTATAGGAGACGCTGCCGATCAGCGAGACGCGGCCGGCGCGGCCCATGATCGGCAGCGGGATGTCGTAGTTGGCGCGCAGGTTGGCCGAGTTGCGCGGGGTGTTCTGGAACACGCGCTGGTCGGCCACGTTCACGCCGGCCACGATGTATTCCTTGTAGTCGGCGTCGATGTAGCTGTACATGCCGGCCACCATGAAATTCGGCGTGAAATTGGCGATCGCTTCCAGTTCGGCGCCCTTGATCTTGGCCTTGCCGGCATTGGTGGTGACGCCGGCGAAGCTGTCGTCGCGGCCGTCGCCGTCCGAGTCGATCGCCACCGAGCCCGGAATCTGCACGTCCTGGTAGTCGCTGTAGAACAGGGCGGCGTTGGTGGTGATGCGCCCGCCGTTGAAGGCGGATTTCAGGCCCAGTTCCCAGGTCTCGATGGTTTCCGGCGCATACCCGGCGCGCGCGGTGGCGAGCGGGATGCGGGTGCCGACCACGTTCAGGCGCGGATCGAACCCGCCGCCCTTGAAGCCTTCGGAATACGAGGCGTACAGGTTGTGGGCGCTGTTCATCTTCCAGTTGACGGCCACGCGCGGCGTGAATTTTTTATCTTCGCGTTCGAGCAGGCCGTTGCGCAAATCGGTGTCGGTGCGGAACAGGATCGCGCCGGGATTGCCCATCTCGGGCGAGCCGGCCAGGCCGAAATAGATCTGGCGCAGCACGTCGGCTTCGCGCTTGTCGACCGTGTAGCGCCCGCCCAGCGACAGGTTCACCGTGTCGGTCAGGGCGTAGCTGCCATCGAAGTAGGCGGCCCAGGCCTTGGTGTCGATGTCGCCCATCGTGTAGGTCGAGGTCGGTACTGCGCCGGCCAGGATGGTGTCGAACTTGTTGAAGGCGTTGGCGTCCATGTAGTACAGGCCGGCCACGCCCTGCAGCCGGGCGCCGGTGTAGGTGACTTGCAGCTCCTGGCTGAACTGGCGGTTGGTGTACAGTGCCGGCACTTCCATGTCGACCACCGGCAGGGCGTCGAAGTCGATCGGCGCCCACGATTTGTCGCGGCGGGCGGCGGTGATCGACTTGACGCTCCAGACGTCGTCGACGCGGTATTCGATGGTGGCCGAGCCGCCATACGAGCGCACTTCCTGGTCGCGCCCCAGCGCCTTGGTCAGGTTGCCCTGGGTATCGAACACGTCGTCCAGGATCGGCCAGTTGCCGCTGCGGCCCGGAATCAGACGGTGCCCGTTCTTGGGATTCGAATCGTCCTGGGTGAAGTCGCCGGCCAGGCGGATGAACAGGTCGGAACTGGGCGTGAGCTCGGCCGAGAGACGCCCTGCGGTGACGTCCTTGTCGTAGTTGCCCTTGCCGGTGAACAGGTTGTCGCCGAAGCCGTCGCGCTTGAAGCGCGCCACGGTGCCGCCGATGCGGGCGGTGTCGCTCAAAGGCGTGCTGGCCGTGATCACGGCTTCCTTCTGGCCGTATTCGCCGACCGTGGCGCGCACGCGCAGGTCCGGCTGCGGTCCCAGCTTGCGCGTGACGTATTTGACCGCGCCACCGATGGTGTTGCGTCCGTACAGCGTGCCCTGCGGACCGCGCAGCACTTCGATCCGTTCGACGTCGTAGATGTCGGCTACTGCCGCCTGCGGGCGGGCCAGATAGATGTCGTCGATATAGATGCCGACGCCGGACTCGAAGCCGGCCAGCGGATCGGCCTGGCCGACGCCGCGGATGAAGGCGGTCAGGGTCGAGTTGGTGGCGCGCGAGGCCTTGAGCGTGGTGTTCGGCAGCGCCAGCGCCAGTGCGGTCACATCCGGCACGGCCTGCTTGGACAACTGGTCGGCGCTGAAGGCGGTGACCGAGACCGGCACGTCCTGCAGCGTCTCTTCGCGCCGGCGCGCGGTGACGACAACTTTTGATACGTTTTCTTCGGCCGCGGCCGGGGCGCCTGCAGCGTCCTGGGCATGCGCCACATTCATGCCTAGCCCGAGCGTGCCGCCGGACAGCGCCAGCAGCGCCGCCGCGGAATTGTTCAGCAGCCTGGATTTCTTTCTGGTTCTACGCATTGTTGTCTCCTCGTTGTCGGTATCGGCATGCGTGGTGGCGCTTGTTGGCGTTCTGTGACGCGCATGCCGAGCAGTGTGCATCGGTAGGGTTTGGTTGAACAGTCAACATTTGCCCACCCCGTTGTGCGTGAATGCACAGGCCGATGCACCGACTTCGTGCGTGTCGTGAACCAGGTTTTGACAGGAGGAACATGCCGCACTGCACAATTGCTGAGCGTGGACAATCACCTTGGGCAAACTGCTTGCAGGAGGAATGTGCACCGGTGCACAATGAATTACTTTGATCTTGGACAAGCGGACCCATGAATACGCTGCCTGAGTGGACCGACCTGCGCTTCTTCCTGGAGCTGGCGCGCGCCGGCACCCTGTCCGGTGCCTCGCGCCGGCTCGACGTCGAGCACACCACGGTGGCGCGCCGCATCGACCGTCTCGAGCACCAGCTGGGCGCGACGCTGTTCGACCGTTCGCGTGAAGGCTACGAACTGACCGAGGTCGGGCAGGCGCTGCTGCCGCATGCCGAGGCGATGGAAGGGGCGGCGCTGGCCGCGGCCGAACAGATCGGCGGCGCCGAAGTGGCGGCGCACGGGGTGGTGCGGCTGGGCGTACCCGAGGTGTATGGCGTCAAGGTGGTGGCGCCTCTGCTGGCACGCCTGCTCGAGCAGCATCCGGATTTGCAGATCGACCTGCTGGCGCTGCCACGCTTCGCCAACCTGGCCAACCGCGAGGCGGATCTGGGCGTGATGCTCGATCCGCCGTCCACCGGACGCTACGTGGTGACGCGCCTGGCCACTTTCCGCTTCTACCTGTACGCGGCGCCATCTTACCTGGAGCGTCATCCGCCGATCCGCGAGCAGGGCGACCTGGCGCGTCACGATTTCGTCGACTACGTGCAGGATCAACTGGCCAGCCGAGAGCTGTCCTACCTGAACGAGCTGGGCTTCACGCCGCGCCGGCGCATGTGCTGCTCGGGCATGACCGCGCAGCTGGAAGCAGCGGCGCTCGGCATGGGCCTGATGATGGCGCCGCCGTACGCGGTGCCGGACGATGGCCGCCTGGTGCCGGTGCTGCCGGGCTTCTTCGCCGAGCGTTCGTTCTGGCTGGCCGCACCGACCGACCTGTACCGGCTGCGCCGGGTGCGCGTGGTGTGGGACATGCTGCGCGAGTACGCCGACAGCCGCCCCGGGCTGTTCGTGCACGGCGCGGCGCCGGTGATGCAGGGTGGTGCACGTGCAGCATCGGCGCCGGCGCCGGCGCCGGCGCCGAAGAACGCCCTGCGCCGGGTCGCATTGCCCAAGACCTGAACGCGCGGTATCCTCGCATACCACCATCTTCCGAAGGGCCCCATGCGCAGCCAGATCAGCGACGACATCACCTTCCGCAAGCTCGAGATCCTGCTCGCCTACATGGAGGGCGGCAACCTGAACGCCGCCGCGCGCATGCTCGACATCAGCGCGGTCAGCGTGCACCGGGCGCTGCATTCGCTGGAAGAGGGGATACGCTGCCAGCTGTTCAGCCTGCAGGGCCGCAACCTGATCCCGAACGAGGCGGCGCAGGTGCTGGCCGACGTCAGCCGCGAAGTGGTCAAGCTGATGGCCGACGGCATCGCCGCTACCCGCTCGGCCGCCGGCTATTCGGCCGATCACCTCAAGATCGGCTCGCTGTATTCGCTGACCACCGGCGTCATTCCCGACATCCTCATCGGCATCAAGCTGCGCAAGCAGGAACTCGAGACCGACCTGGTGCTCGGCTCGAACGCCGACCTGCTGCACAAGCTCAAGGGCAATGCGATCGACGCCGCCCTGATGGCGGTGCCCGATCCCGATCCCGAGATCGAATCGATCGCGCTGTTCGAGGACGAGGTGTTCTTCGCCGCGCCTGCCAATTCGCCGTACGCCCGAATGAAGGAGGTCGACCTGCGCGAATGCGCCAACGAGAAGTTCGTGTGCCTGAAGGACGGCTTCATCACCTTCACCGGCTTCCAGGAAGCGTTCCGCATCGCCGGCTTCACGCCCAGCATCGTCACGCGCGTGGGCGACATCTTCTCGCTGATGAATCTGGTGGGGGCGGGGATCGGCTACACGCTGCTGCCGGGACGCGTGCGCAATGCCTTCGGCGACAAGGTGCAGCTGATTCCACTAAAAGGCGAGTACCCGATCCGCCAGACCATCGGCCTGAATTTCCTGCGCGTGCGCGAGCGCGATCCGAACCTGCTGGCGCTGGCCGCGGTGTGCCGCATGCTCAAGCACCGGCCCGGTTGAGCGGCGGTCTTTACACCATTTGCGCTACCCACGCGACATACCGTTACTGCCGATAGTTCCGCTGACAGTAAACGTCGGCCCAAGAACGTAATTGATCTCGGCAGGATTCGCGGCTACCTTTACGTCACAAAATAGCATAACAAAAGAGCATGCCCGGGCCCGCCAACGGCGCTTCCTGCCGGCACTGGCGCACGGTTCGGGCATGCATTTGGAGACGTATCACCAGCGGTGACCGGACCACACAAACACCGGCATCGCGCGTTGAAGGAGGTCCGCTGTGTCTTCTCATGTGATTGCAATCTGCGTACTGGCGCTGATGTTCGTCGTCGCTACCGCCATGCCCATCAATATGGGCGTCATCGCCTTCGTCGGCGCCTTCCTGGTCGGCACCGTGATCGCCGGGATGCAGGCCAAGGCCATCATGGCCGGCTTCCCGGCCGAACTGTTCCTGACCCTGGTCGGCATCACCTTCCTGTTCGCGCAGGCCCAGAACAACGGCACCATCGACTGGCTGGTCAGGCTGGCGGTGCGCGCCGTCGGCGGGCGCATCGCCGCCATTCCGTGGGTGATGTTCGCCATCACCGCGCTCCTGACCTCGGTCGGCGCGGTGAGTCCGGCGGCGGTCGCCATCATCGCCCCGATCGCGCTCGGCTTCGCCGCCAAGTACAACATCAATCCCTTGATGATGGGCCTGCTGGTGATCCACGGCGCCCAGGGCGGCGGCTTTTCGCCGATCAGCATCTACGGCGGCATCACCAATAAAGTGGTGCAGGAAGCGGGGCTGCCGCTGTCCGAGCTGACCACCGCGTTCACCAGCCTGGGCGTCAACCTGGCGGTGTCGATCGTGCTGTTCTTCGTGTTCGGCGGTGCCAAGCTGATGCGCCAGGAAGTGCCGAAGTCGAAAGCGGGCGCCACCCTTCCGGTCTCGCCGTTCGGCCCGCCGGTGGCGGTGGCGGCGCAGGGGCCGCAGATCTACGGCGATGCCGAGAACGAATCGGGCAGCGAGGAGCGCCTGACGGCCCAGCGTTCGAGCGCGGCGGTCGGCGCCATCGGCGGCACTGCCGGCGTCGGCGGTGCCGGAGCCAGCCCGGCGGCCAGCGGCCATGCCGGCGCACGCGACGAACTGCACGAAGGCCCGACCTTCCACCAGATCGTCACCGTGGTCGGACTGATCGCGCTGGCCGTGCTGACGCTGATGTACAAGCTCGACATCGGCTTCGTGGCGATCTCGATCGGCTTGCTCATCTCGATCCTGGCGCCGCAGGTGCAGAAACGCGCCATCGGCCAGGTGTCGTGGCCGGAGATCATGCTGATCGTGGGCGTGAGTACCTATGTCGGCGTGATGCAGAAAATGGGCACCATCACCTGGGTCGGCGACAGCGTCGCCAGCATGACCTCGCCGCTGATCGTGGCGCTGCTGCTGCTGTTCGTCGGCGCGGTGGTTTCGGCCTTCGCCTCGTCCACCGCAGTGCTGGGTTCGCTGATTCCGCTGGCGGTGCCGTTCCTGTCGGCCGGCACGGGCGTCGATCCGATCGGTTTCATCGCCGCCATGGCGGTCGCCTCGACCATCGTCGACGTCAGCCCGTTCTCGACCAACGGCGCGCTGGTGCTGGCCAGTGCCCAGCACGTGGACCGCGACGTGTTCCTGCGCCAGCTGATGATTTATGGCGGCATCGTCACCCTGGTCGCGCCGCTGGTGGTGTGGCTGCTGTTCGTGGTGCTGTGACGCAGTGATTTGACCGTGGCGCCCTGACGCAGCCGCGTCGGGTGCCCAATTTTGGGGAAGCCAATGAATGCAGTAGAAAGCCGCTGGACCAGCCAGCAAAACAATCGCAGCGCCCGCCTGGCACGCGCCGGGCAGGCGCTGGGAGATGCGCTCAACGGCAAGGTGGTCGAGGCCGCGCGCATCGTCGACCTGCTGCATGCCGTGCTCGAACCGGGCGACCGGGTATGCCTGGAAGGGAACAACCAGAAGCAGGCCGACTTCTTGGGCAAGGCGCTCACGCGGCTCGACCCGCAACGCGTCAACAACCTGCACATGCTGCTGTCGGTGCTGTCGCTGCCCGAACACCTGGACGTGTTCGACAAGGGCATCGCCGGGCGCCTCGACTTTTCCTTCTCCGGGCCGCAGGCCGGGCGCCTGGCCAAGCTGGCGCAATCGGGCAAGCTCAATATCGGCGCGATCCACACTTACCTGGAACTGTTCGCGCGCTACTTCATCGACCTGACACCGCGCGTGGCACTGGTGGCGGCCGAAATGGCCGACCGCGAAGGCAACCTGTACACCGGCCCGAATACCGAGGACACGCCGGCAATCGCCGAAGCCACCGCCTTCAAAAGCGGCATCGTGATCGCCCAGGTCAACCAGATTGTCGACAAGCTGCCGCGCGTCGACATCCCGGGGGACTGGGTCGGCTATGTGGTGCAGTCGCCGACGCCGTACTACATCGAGCCGCTGTTCACGCGCGACCCGGCCCAGATCTCCGAGATCCAGGTGTTGATGGCGATGATGGCGATCAAGGGCATCTATGCCGAGTATGAGATCGAGCGGCTGAACCACGGCATCGGCTTCGATACCGCCGCCATCGAACTGCTGCTGCCGACCTATGCGGCGGAGCTGGGCCTGAAGGGCAAGATCGCGCGTCACTGGGCACTGAATCCGCACCCGGCGCTGATCCCGGCGATCGAAGCCGGCTTCGTCGAATCGGTGCATTCCTTCGGCTCCGAACTGGGCATGGAAAACTATATCCGCGCGCGTCCGGACGTGTTCTTCGTTGGCCCGGACGGCTCGATGCGCAGCAACCGCGCTTTCTCGCAGGCGGCCGGCCACTATGCCTGCGACATGTTCATCGGCTCGACGCTGCAGATCGACTTGCAGGGCAATTCGTCGACCGCGACGCTGGGCCGCATCGCGGGTTTTGGCGGCGCGCCGAACATGGGCGCCGACGCGCGCGGGCGGCGCCATCCGAGCGCAGCCTGGCTCAAGGCAGGCCAGCAGGCGCGCGAGGGGCGCAACACCATCCCGCGCGGGCAAAAGTTGGTGGTGCAGATGGTCGAGACCTTCCGCGAGCACATGGCGCCCGCTTTCGTGGAAAAGCTGGACGCCTGGCAGCTGGCCGAGCAGGCCGGGATGGCAATCCCGCCGGTGATGATCTATGGCGACGACGTCAGCCACATCCTGACCGAGGAGGGCATCGCCAATCTGCTGCTGTGCCGCAGCGATGAAGAACGCGAACAGGCGATCCGCGGCGTGGCCGGCTACACCCCGGTGGGGATGGGCCGCGACAAGCGGATGGTCGAGAACCTGCGTGACCGCGGCATCATCCGCCGTCCGGAAGACCTCGGCATCGACAAGCGCATGGCGACCCGCGACCTGCTGGCCGCCAAGAACATGAAGGGCCTGGTGCGTGCTTCCGGCGGTCTGTACGATCCGCCGAAACGCTTCAGGAACTGGTAACAACAAAGGATTCTCATGGAAACGCTGCAATTCAGATTCGGGCAGGGCGCCCGGTCGTTGGCGGGTATCCCGCAGCTGGTCGGCGTGGTCGGCTCCGGCAACCTCGAAGTATTGATCGAACCGGCGCCTCTTGACGGGGCCTGCGAGATCGAAGTGCGCACCGCCGCCGTCGGCTTCGGCGCCACCTGGCAGGCGGTGATGGACGATTTTCACGAACGCTGGAGCCTGGCCGACGCGCGCATCAGCATCAATGACAACGGTGCCACGCCGGCGGTGGTCAGCCTGCGTCTGGACCAGGCGGTCGAGTCGCTGATCTCTCCTTCGACTGGAGGCACGCCATGAGCAGTTATCTGGAACTGACCGCGCGCCAGCGCATCCCGGCGATCTTCGATGCCGGCAGCTTCGAGGAATTCCTACCGCCCGCAGCGCGCGTGGCCAGCCCGCACCTGGCCCAGCTCGATTCGCCGGTGTCGTTCGACGACGGCGTGGTGGTCGGGCGCGGCAAGCTCGGCGGCCACACGGTGTTCGGCGCGGCCCAGGAAGGCGCCTTCATGGGCGGCGCGGTGGGCGAGGTACATGGCGCCAAGCTGGCCGGCATGCTGCGCCGCGCGATCGACGAACGCGCGCATGCGGTGCTGCTGCTGCTTGAATCGGGCGGAGTGCGTCTGCACGAAGCCAACGCCGGCCTGATCGCGGTGTCCGAAGTGATGCGCGCCATGCTCGACGTGCGCGCCGCCGGCATCCCGGTGGTGGCGGTGGTGGGCGGGGCCAACGGCTGCTTCGGCGGTATGGGGATTGCTGCGCGCTGCGCCAACACGGTGATCATGTCCGAGGAAGGGCGGCTGGCGATGTCCGGCCCCGAAGTGATCGAGACCGCCAACGGTGTCGAGGAATTCGATTCGCGCGACCGTGCCCTGGTTTGGCGCACCACCGGCGGCAAGCACCGCTACCTGATGGGCGACTGCCAGGTGCTGGTGGCGGACGATACCGCCGCCTTCCGCGCCGCGGCGCAGGAGGCGATCGCGCAGCTGGTCGAGGGCGAGGTCGGACTGACCCTCGAAGGCCTGCTCGCCGAACAGGACATGCTGGCGCGGCGTCTGCGCGACGCCGAAGGCGCAAGCGAACCGATGGAAATGTGGCGCCGGCTCGGCGTGCCGGATCCGGCGCTCGTGCCGATGCTGGAAGCTGACGCCTTCCTCGAACTGGCGGCGCAGCATCGCGCCGGCCTGCAGGCGGCAAGCGCAGCTACGGGAGAACGATAATGGATTGGCAGACATTGGCAACACAGCTGTTCCCGAGCGGGCACGACATCGTCGAGCGCGACAACTTCCTGTCCGGCAGCGCCCAGGTCGAAGGACAAACAGTGGACGTGATCGGCACCACAGGCCACGTCCCGATCGGCATCGAGATCGCACTGGCCCAGGCGACGGCGATCCTGAACACGGTGCAGCAGCATCCTGGCCGCCCGATCCTGATCCTGGTCGACACGCAAGGCCAGCGCCTGCGCCACCGCGACGAGATGTTGGGCATCAACAGCTACATGGCGCACCTGGGCAAGTGCGTCGACCTGGCGCGGCGCAAGGGGCATACGGTGATCGGCCTGGTGTACGACCAGGCGCTGTCGGGCGGTTTCATCACCAGCGGCCTGATCGCCAGCGCCTGCTTCGCGCTGCCGCAGGCGACCATCCGCGTGATGGGCTTGCCGGCGATGGCGCGCATCACCAAGGTGCCCGAAGAACGGCTGACCGAACTGGCGCGCGATAATCCGGTGTTCGCGCCGGGGCCGGAAAACTACCTGCGCATGGGCGGGCTGCACGGCATCTGGGAAGACAATCTGGCGCAGCAACTGGCCAGTGCGCTGCTTGATTGCGGCCCGGATGACCGGCGCATGGCGCTCGGCCGCGAGCGTGGCGGACGCATGCTGGCGCAGCCGGTCGCCGACGCGGTGAGGACTGGCAGCGATGTTCGCGCGGCATGACCTGGTCTGGCTGACCAGCCGCGGCTGGCAGCGCGTGCGCGCCAGCGCGCCGGTCGAGGCCATCGGCGCGCTCGACGGCTGGCGCGATGGCGGCTGGCCGGCCGTGGTGCGGCGTGCCGAGGCCGACCTGGCGCCGGGCGAGGTGGCGATCGGCTTCGCGCTGCCGCCGCGGCGCGAAGATGGCGGCAAGCTGCGCGTCGGTTGCCGCGTCGAGCTGGCCGACGTCCAGCGCCGCACCCGCGCCTTGCCGCTGGTCGGCGCGCTGGATGCGGTGCCGCTCGCGTGGCGTGAAGGACTGGCGGCACTCGAACGGCAGGCAGCCGATGCCGGGCTGGGCTTGGCCGTGTACGGATCGGTGGCGCTGGAAGCGCTCACCGGGATGCATTATCTGACCGAAACATCGGACATCGACCTGCTGCTGCGCCCCTTGAATCGCCAGCAGCTGATGGCCGGACTGGACCTGTTCGCCGCGCATGCGGCCACGCTGCCGCTCGATGGCGAAGTGGTGTTCCCGGATGGGCGCGCGGTAGCGTGGAAGGAATTGCGCGCCGCATTCGATAGTGCGCCAGGTTCACGCGTGCTGGCCAAAGGGCTGGAACGGGTAGCGCTGGTGCTGCCGGAAGAACTGATGGCGACGCTGGAGGAACAACGATGGTTGAATTGACGGGCCTGCACATGGCAGTATCAAAAGATCCTGGTGCGACGCCGGGTGTGGCGTCCGCTACGGCCGCAGGCTTTGCCGGCATCGAGGACGCTGCCGCCAAGGCCTTCTGCCGGCAGATGGCACGGCGCGCCGTGCGCAGCCTGTATGCCGAACTGGTCTTGTATCCCAAGCCCGGCCTGGTCTCGCTCGTCGACAACGGCAGCCACACGGACATGAACGCCGCTATCTTCATGCGCAGCATGTTCGCACTGCGTCGCTACTTCCAGAAGATCGCGGAAGCGGGAATGCGCGACGCATCGTTCCACGAGCTCAAGCGCCTGGGTATCGACGCCGAGGCACGCATGCTGCGCGCTACCGGCGGCATCAACACCCACCGCGGCGCCATCTTTTGCCTTGGCCTGCTGTGCGCGGCGATCGGCCGCTGCCGCGCGCAGGGACTGTCCATGACACCTGCAACGATCCAGTCGATGCTGGTCCAACGCTGGGGCGACGAACTCGCCGGCCACAGCCTTGACCCCGGCACACGTTCGCACGGCGCCCAGGCACTGCTGCGCTACGCCGCCAGTGGCGCACGTGAAGAGGGCGCACGCGGCTTCCCGTCCGTGTTCGACGTCGGCCTGCCGGCGATGCGACGGACGCTGTCTGCGGGCCGTTCCATGCGCCTGGCGCGGGTCGATGCGCTGTTCGCGCTGATGGCCCACATCAGCGACACCAACGTCTACCACCGCGGCGGCCCTGACGGCGCACTGACCGTGCGGCGCATGGCGCGCGCTTTCGTCGCGCGTGGCGGCAGCGCCGCGCCGGACTGGGAGGCACGCGCGCTGGCCTGTCACCGCACCTTTGCCGCGGCGCGCCTGTCGCCGGGCGGCGCTGCCGATCTGCTGGGCGCGGTCTGCCTGCTGCAGGCGGTGTGCGAGGTAACGGATTAGCATGGCTGGCCGGCTCGCCATTCTGTGTCCGGGACAGGGTGCGCAGCACGCCGCCATGTTCGACATGGCGCGTACCGACCCAACAGCTTGCCGGGTGCTCGAGCAATGGTTTGAAGACCCTGAGCTGGGCGAAGTGCTGGCCGCCACCCGCGATGACGACGCCCGCTTTACCAATCGCGTCGCGCAACCGTCGATCGTGGCGGCGACGCTGGCAATGTGGGCCGCACTGGAGCCTGGCATGCCGGCGCCGGCGCTGGTGGCCGGCTACAGCATCGGAGAATTAAGCGCCTATGGCGTGGCCGGCGCGCTCGATCCGCTCGACACCGTCAAGCTGGCGCTGGAACGTGCGCGCTTGATGGATGCCTGCCTGGACGAAGGCGGTCCGCAGGCGATGGTCGCGCTTTCCGGCTTGCCGAGGGCGGAGCTCGATGCGCTGCTGACAAGATTCAGCTTTCATCCCGCGATCGTCACCGGCGACGACAGCCTGGTCGCCGGCGGCCCGGCCGCGCAGCGCGAGCAGCTTGTCCAAGCGGCGCAAGCAGCTGGCGCCAAGCCGACCATCCTGCCGGTCTCGGTGGCCTCGCACACGCCTTTGCTGCAGGGAGCAGTAGAGCCCTTCGCCGCGCTGCTGCGTGCTCAACGCTGGAACATGCCGGCCTTCCCGGTGTTGTCCGGCATCTCGGCCGAGCCGGTGCATGACGCCGCCAAGGCAATAGCCGAACTGCCACGCCAGATCGCCGAGCCGATCCTCTGGCGCGAGTGCATGGACGCGCTGGCCGAAGCCGGCACCACGGTCGCGCTCGAACTGGGTCCGGGCGCGGCACTGTCGCGCATGTTGCAGGCGCGCCACCCGCAGATCGCCTGCCGTTCGGTGTCCGAATTCCGCTCGCTGGACGGGGTTCGCTCCTGGCTTGATAGGAACCTCACCTAGCATTCATATCCGTGATGTCTGATATTGCCACTCAGAATTGGAAGTTCTTCTGAGTCGCCTATATAACGGTGGTATCGCAATCGTTATCTGGCGTTGCCGCGAACGGCAATGCAATGAAGGAGTCACACCATGAAGAAGATCCTGAGCGCCGCAACCCGCGCCCTGGTGGCCGCCGCCGGTGGCCGCGCCAAGAGCGTCATGCGCAAGCAAGCCGCTGCCACCAAGCCGTACACGGAAGAATATCGTTCGAACGCCGGTGGCTGGAACTGAGCGACGCGCAAGCGCACGGCAGCGTCCTCCAGGCGCCGCCTCGATCAAAAACCGGATCCGCAAGGGTCCGGTTTTTTTACGGCCGGACGAAACTGGGGACGGGCGGCGCATCGCCAGGCGCGTCCAGCGCACCGCCTAGCTGCCTGCCCTAGCCTCAATCTGCTCGGTCGGGCGCGCGGTTGCGAAACGGCGTGCGCTCATTGAGCTCATCCATGTAGTCGTCGATCCCGCCCGCTTCGCGCTTGAGGAAATTCTCGACCGCATCCGCAAACGCCGGATGCCCCAGCCAGTGCGCCGACCAGGTGCGGGTCGGCAGGAAGCCGCGCGCCATCTTGTGCTCGCCCTGGGCACCGCCCTCGAAGGTGGCGATACGCTGTTCGATGCAGAATTCCAGCGGCTGGTAATACGCCACTTCGAAATGCAGGCACGGCACATGTTCCAGCGCGCCCCAGTAGCGGCCGTACAGCGTGTCGGCATCGTGGATCACCAGCGAGGCCGCGATCGGCCGGCCTTCGCGCTCCGCGATCACGAGCAGGATATTGTCCGGCATGGCCTCGCCGATGCGCAGGAAGAAGTCCAGGTTCAGGTAGGGCGTCGAATGGTGCTCGCGGTAGGTGTTGCGGTAGCAGCGGTTGAACAGCACCCAGTCCTCGCGCGTCGCCTGCGTCCCGCGCACCCGGCGCAGCGTCACGCCCGCTTCATGCACCTTGCGCCGCTCGGCGCGGATGTTCTTGCGCTTTTTCTGCTCGAGCGTGGCGAGGAAAGCGTCGAAGCTGTCGTAGCCGGCATTCAGCCAGTGAAACTGCACGCCGCTACGCAGCAGGAAGCCGGCCTCGCGAAGTGCCATCGCTTCTTCTTCCGGCGGGAACAGCACGTGGGTGGACGACACCTCGGTCGCGCGCTGGGTTGCCGCCAGCACGTCGATCAGCGCCGCGCGTGCATCGGCATCGCGCGCCAGCAGCCGGCCGCCTGCCACGGGCGTGAACGGGATCGCCGACAGCAGCTTGGGATAGTAGTCCAGGCCGTTACGCGCGTAGGCGTCGGCCCAGGCCCAATCGAACACGTATTCGCCATACGAGTGGCCCTTGACGTACAGGGGCAGGGCGGCGGTAAGGCTGTCGTCCGCCTCGTCGAACAGTACCAGGTATTGCGGCTGCCAGCCGGTATCGGGCGCGGCGCTGCCGGATTCATGCAGCGCGTGCAGGAAAGCGTAGGAGAGAAATGGGGTCGGCTGCGCCTGCTGCCGGACCAGCGCATCCCAGCGTTGCTGGCCGATCTCCGACAGGCTTGAAACGATATGCGTGCGATAATTCAAAATGTCTTCCATCTAAGAAGAAAAAGCATGACAGCGGTCGGGTAATGACAGTTGGGCGGATCGTCCCGCGGCCGGGTTGGCATGCGCCGCCGGATCGCGCTCCCGGGTTACCCTGCGCCTGTCACAACGCGAAAGAACAACCATGAACAGCCGAATTAATAGCCGATTCTTTAATCTCTATTCGCACCATTTCGCGCGCGTCGCCGTGGCCATCCCGCGCGTGCGCATCGCCGACCCGGCCTACAACGTCGAACAGACCATCGTCCTGGCGCGCCAGGCCGCCGCTGAAGGCGCGGCCCTGGTCGCGTTCCCGGAACTCGGTTTGTCCGCCTACACCTGCGACGACCTGTTCCACCAGCGCGCGCTGCTCGACGCCTGCCTCGACGGCCTGCAGGCGATCGTCGAAGAATCGCGCACGCTGCCGCTGGCCATGATCGTCGGCATGCCGCTGCGGGTCAACCACATGCTGTTCAATTGCGCGGTGGTGGTCGCCAATGGCCGGGTGCTCGGTGTGGTGCCCAAGAGTTTCCTGCCTAATTATGGCGAGTTTTACGAATCCCGGCAGTTCACCCCCGCGGATTGTGCGGCGGTCGACAAGATCGAGCTGTTCGGCGAGCTGATCGCCTTCGGTGCGAACCTGCTGTTCGAGGTCGCCAATCTGCCGCTGCTGCGCTTCCATGTCGAGATCTGCGAAGACGTGTGGGTGCCGGTGCCGCCGTCCTCGTTCGCGGCGATGGCCGGCGCCACGGTGCTGGTCAACCTGTCGGCCTCGAACGTCGTGGTGGGCAAGAGCGGCTACCGCCACCAGCTGGTATCCCAGCAGTCGGCGCGCTGCATGGCGGCGTATCTGTACACCTCGGCCGGCCGCGGCGAGTCGACCACCGACATGGCCTGGGACGGCCAGTCGCTGATCTACGAAAAGGGCGAGCTGCTGGCCGAGTCGGAACGCTTCAGCGACGACTCGCACATCATCTATGCCGACGTCGACCTCGATCGCTTGTCCACCGAGCGCATGAAGGCGACCACCTTCACGCAATCGGTGCGGCGCCATGCAAATGAGGTGTCGAACTTCCGCGTTGTCAAGCTCGAGCTCGATCTCCCGATGGAAAAAACGCTGCCCTTGAAGCGCAACATCGAGCGCTTCCCTTACGTGCCGGCCGACCGTGCGCGGCGCGACGAACGCTGCACCGAGGTCTACAACATCCAGGTGCAGGCCCTGATCCAGCGCCTGGCCTCGAGCGGCATCCAGAAGGTGGTGATTGGCGTCTCGGGCGGGCTCGATTCGACCCACGCGCTGCTGGTCTGCGCCAAGGCGATGGACCGTCTCGGCCTGCCGCGCACGAATATCCTGGCCTATACGATGCCGGGCTTTGCCACCAGCGATCGCACGCTGCGCCAGGCGCGCGACCTGATGACCGCGGTCGGCTGCAGCCAGCAGGAAATCGACATCCGCCCGAGCTGCATCCAGATGCTCAAGGACCTGGGGCACCCGTACAGCGAAGGCAAGGCGGAATACGACATCACGTTCGAGAACGTGCAGGCCGGCGAGCGCACCAACCACCTGTTCCGTCTCGCGAACTTCCACAACGCAATCGTGATCGGTACCGGCGACCTGTCCGAGCTGGCGCTGGGCTGGTGCACCTATGGCGTGGGCGACCACATGTCGCACTACAACGTGAATGCCAGCGTGCCCAAGACCCTGATCTCCTACCTGGTGCGCTGGGTCGCCGACACCGGCCTGCTGGTCGAAGGCGGCAAACAGGTGCTGCTGAACATCCTCGACACCGAGATCAGCCCCGAGCTGGTGCCCGGCGGCGACAAGGACGACAAGCCCGCGCAAAGCACGCAGGACAAGATCGGCCCTTACGAGCTGCAGGACTTCAACCTGTTCTACACGCTGCGCTACGGCTTCAAGCCGACCAAGGTCGCTTTCCTCGCTTATTCGGCGTGGCAGGACGCGGCGCTGGGCCGCTGGCCGAGCGAAGAGGGCACGCGCAACCAGTACGGGCTCGGCGACATCAAGCGCAACCTGTCGATCTTCCTGTTCCGCTTTTTCAAGACCAGCCAGTTCAAGCGCAGCTGCGTGCCTAACGGGCCGAAGGTCGGCAACGGCGGTTCGCTGTCGCCGCGCGGCGACTGGCGCGCGCCGTCGGATTCCGAAGCCACTGTCTGGCTCGACGACCTGGCCAACATCCCCGATTAATCCGCATCAGAGAGGACCAACACCATGAAACAGATTACCTGCGTGATCAAACCGTTCAAGCTCGACGAAGTGCGCGAAGCGCTGGCCGAGGTGAACGTGACCGGCCTGACGGTCACCGAAGTGAAAGGCTTCGGCCGCCAGAAGGGCCACACCGAGCTGTATCGCGGCGCCGAGTATGTGGTCGACTTCCTGCCGAAGGTGAAGATCGAGGTGGTGGTGGACGACCCGATGGCCGAGTCGGTGGTCGACGCCATCATCAAGGCCGCGCGCACCGGCAAGATCGGCGACGGCAAGATCTTCGTGCAGAACGTCGAGCAGGTGATCCGCATCCGCACCGGCGAAACCGGCGCCGACGCGGTCTGATCGTAGGGTTGGCGGCATAGCCGCCAACCCTACATTAACGGATCAACCTCAGGTTCAGCGCCCCATCCGCATATCGAACTTCCACGCGAACAGCCGCAACCCGCTGATGAACAACGCGCTCGACCACAGCGCGAAGTCGTACGACACGCCGTACTTGCCCATGATGAGGAACAGCCAGTTGCCGATGAAAGCGCAGATCGCGTACGGTTTGCCGTCCCGGAACACCATCGGCACTTCGTTGCACACGATGTCGCGCAGCACGCCGCCGAAGATCCCGGTGATCACGCCCATCATCGAGGCGATGAAGATCGGCATTTCGGCCGCCAGCGCGGCCGAGGTCCCGGCGATCGAAAACAGTCCCAGACCCACGGCGTCGGCGATCACGATCAGGCGTTCCGAGACGATCTGGCGCAGGGTGCGGATCAGCGGCGAAGCCACCAGCGCCAGCACGAAGATCGCGATCGCGTACTCCTGGTGCGTGACCCAGAACAGCGGACGCTTGTCGAGCAGGATGTCGCGCAGGGTGCCGCCGCCGAACGCGGTGATGAAGGCCACGGTGAACACCCCGACCAGGTCCATGCGCTTGCGCCGTGCCTCGATGAAGCCGGAGAAGGCTCCGACCAGGATCGCCATGATTTCGATGAACTTGATGAGGGTCATGCAGCAGCGGAAAGCGGATGGTGTTGTTAGACTACCATGCGACCCGAACTTCACGTAAGGGATTTCGAGCGCCGCCCGGCGCCGGTCCCGGAAAGACCAGATTACGATGCCGTTTCACCTTCAGTGCGGCGCGCCGCGTCATGACCTGCGCGCCGCATCCGCCGTCCTCCTTGCCGCATTTACCGCCACATTGTGCGTGGCCAGCGCGCACGCCGACCCGTTCAGCGGCGCACATGAACACACGCTGCCGCAGGTACGTTTCGAGCACCTCGACTGGGAGCTGGCCTGCGACAACACCCGCACCTGCCGCGCCGCCGGCTACCACGAAGAAGACGGCAGCACCACGCCGGTCACCGTGCTCCTGCAGCGCAAGGCCGGGCCGGGCGAGCCGATCGTGGCCGAGCTGCGCCTGGGCGACTTCGACAATGCCGCGCCCATGCCGCCGCTGCTGGCGATGCGCATCGACGGCCGCTCGCTCGGCACGGTGGAACTGGAGCGCGGCCAGCCCTCGTCGACGCTTTCGCGCGCGCAGGTCGCCGCACTGGTGAAGGCGGTGGCCGCCAGCGGCAAGGTGACCTGGCAAGGCGGCGGGCAGACCTGGACCTTGTCCGGCCGCGGCGCGGCCGCAGTGCTGCTCAAGATGGACGAATTCCAGGGCCGCCTGGGTACGCGCGGCGCCGCGATCCGCAAGGGGAACAAGCCCAACGAGGAAGTGCTGCCGCCGCTGCCGCCGCTGAGCGTCAGGTTGGCGCGGGTGCCGCACGGGGAAGTGCGTCCGATCGGGCGCGACGCCGAACGGCGCCTGCTGGCGGCGCTGCGCAAGACGGCTGGCAGCGAAGAATGCGGCGACCTGGCGCAAATAGCGACCGGCGAAAACGCCTTCGTGTTCGAACCGCTGGCCAGGGACAAGATGCTGGTCGGCGCGCGCTGCTGGCGCGGGGCCTATAACGAAGGCTACGGCTACTGGGTGGTGAGCAGCAGCGCGCCGTTTTCCGCGGCCATGGTGACGCTGCTCGGCAACGATTACGAGAACGGCGTGATCCAGGCGACCCATCGCGGGCGCGGGATCGGCGACTGCTATGCCAGCGATACCTGGGTGTGGGACGGCAAGCGCTTCGTGCATGCGGAATCGCTCACGACCGGCATGTGCCGCGGGATCACGGCGGGCGGCGCGTGGGTGTTGCCGACCCTGGTCAGCGAAGTGAAACGGTAGGGCCGCCGAGGCCGACCCTACATTACGCTAACGGCAATCTCACTTCGAAGATGACGCGCTCGTCCTGGTGGCGGTAATGGATCTCGCCCCGATGCTCGCGTACGATCTGCTGCGCGATGTACAGGCCGAGGCCCATGCCGGTGCGGTTGCGTGGATTGTTCAGCGAAGTGCGCTTGAATGGGTTGAACAGCGTCGCCGCCACATCGGCCGGAATCGGCTGGCCCACGTTCGACACCTCGATGACCGCGTGGCCATCGCGCCGGCGCAGGCAGACACCGATCGGCTTGCCCGGCTCGCCGTGGTGGCGTGCATTGCTCAGCAGGTTGGAAAACACCTGCGCCAGGCGCCCGCTGTCGGCTTTCACGGTCGCCGCTTCATCGCATTCGACGTCGAACGCAAGGGTCGGGTAGGCCATGCGCGCCTCGTCCAGCAGGTCGTCGATCAGCGCCGACAGCTCCACCGGCTCCAGCGCCACGCCCAGGCCCATGCCGCGGTCGATGCGGCTCATGTCCAGCACCTGGCCGATCATGCGCTGCATGCGGTTGGTCGAGGACTGGATGCGCTTGCCCAGCGTCGGCTGGTTGCTGGTGGCGCTGCCGGTGCGTTCCAGCACCATGCCGGCCATATTGATCGAGTGCAGCGGGTCGCGCAGGTCGTGGCCCAGCATCGCCAGCAGCTGGGCGCGGGTGGCCTCGGTCTGGGCCCGGTGCGAGCTGATCGCGCGCACCAGTTCGGCCAGCGTCAGGCGCGCGTTGGCCAGCACCGCCGGTTCCCATGGGTGGGCGCAGCCGCGCACCGTTTCGTACCAGGCGTCGAACGAGCCGCGCGGCGTCAGCCGCTCGCCGAGCGGGCCGGCGGCGATCTTGTCGGGACGGCCGCCCCAGGCCACCTGTTCGATCTGTTCGGTACGCAGCAGCACGCACCAGCCGTGCGACAGCGGGTCGAAGGGCAGGGCCAGCAGCCCGACCCATTTGCCGACCTGTGGCTGCAGCGGCGCCGGCCAGTCGGCCGTCATTTCGCGCACCACCAGGTCGTGCTGGT
This sequence comes from Massilia sp., assembly GCF_031995545.1. Classification (GTDB taxonomy): domain Bacteria; phylum Pseudomonadota; class Gammaproteobacteria; order Burkholderiales; family Burkholderiaceae_D; genus Telluria. The sequence goes on along the minus strand of NZ_DAMAGA010000001.1, from coordinate 90,772 downwards.
TGTCGGGCAGCGAGGCGATGATCGCTTCGGCCAGGCCCTCGGGCAGTTCCTTGGGGGCGCCGCCCAGGCCGGCGCAGAACACCTCGGTCTTGCCGTGCTGGGACGCCAGCAGCGCCTGGGCGCCGGACGCGGCCATCATGGCGCGCGCGTGCTGGCCCAGCGTATCCACCGGGTCGTCGTCCAGCAGCAGCGACTCGACCATCGCGGTGCGCACCCGCGCCGACTGCTCGGCCAGGTCGGCATCGAGGCGCGCCTCGATGCTGTAGATGGTCGAGGCCATTACCTGGGCCAGCACGTCGGCCGCCATCCGGATCGCGTACGGCACCAGCTTGCGCGACATGTGGTGGCAGGCGATCAGGCCCCACAGGCGGCCGTTGATCACGATCGACACGCTCATCGAGGCGTTGACGCCCATGTTCTTCAGGTATTCGATGTGCACCGGCGACACGCTGCGCAGCAGCGCGAAGCTCATGTCGAGCGGCGCCGCGTCCGGTTCGCCCAGCAGCGGCACGGCGGCGTAGTCCATGTCGACGATGTTGCGCAGGGTATTGAGGATATACAGGCGGCGCGCCTGGGCCGGGATGTCGCCGGCCGGATAGCGCTGGCCGAGGTAGGCCACCAGATCCTCGCGCCGGCTCTCGGCCACCACGTCGCCGCTGTCGTCGGGACGGAAGCGGTAGGCCATCACGCGGTCGAAGCCGGTGAACTCGCGCACCTGCTGGACGGCGGCCGCGAGCAGTCCTTCGATGGTCTTCTGGCGCCGCAGGCGGTCGATCGAGCCGTGGGCGCGGATCGCGAACTGCGACACCTCGTCGGCCGGCACTTCGCGCGTTTCGAATTCAGCCACGATGCGGCCATACGAGGCGTGGGCGACGCAATCGAAGTCGCGTTCGCCGATCGTGGCGGCGCACACGCTGGGGGCGACATCGCCTTCGTCCAGGCCGATGCAGTCGGCAATGATCTCGCGCGCGCAGGCCGGCAAGCCCAGCTCGCCGTAGGGCGCGCCGAGCTGCGGCGCGATGCCGAGCATGACGGCGGCGTTCGCGCTCCACCCTGCCAGCAGGCCGTCGGGCGTGAAGAACAGCAGCGCGCCATGGGGCTGGACCGAGCCAGGAATATGGATCGGCTCGTCCGCACAGGAGGCCAGGTCCACCTGGCGTCCATGCTCCATCGGCACTGCTTGGATTGCCTTCAAATCACACCACCTTTTATCGACAGCACCGGGAATGTCCGGCTGACAGGAATTCTACAATTAACAGACACTTTATGGCGCGAATGCAACTTTGAAACGACAAATTGTCACACGACATCATAATGCCGTCCATCCGCATCTGAATCAATCGTGAAGATCGTGCAAGGCAGGGCGCAGCAGGGCGATCAGGGCGCCGTGGCCGCCATCCGAGCGGCCGGCGGCGCAAAAGGCGATTACTTCGTTCTTCTGCACCAGCCAGCTGTGCACCACCCCGCGCAGCACCGGTTCGCCCCGTGGCGAACCGTAGCCGATGCCGTGGATGATGCGCACGCAGCGCACGCCGCGCCGGTTAGCGCGGTGCAGGAAATCGGTCAGGGCGTCGCGCGCGCCGTCGCGGGTCAGGCCGTGCAGGTCGAGTTCGTCCTGGATCGGCCAGTGGCGCTTGCGCAGCTTTTTGACGACATCGGAACCGACGCCATCGCGCGTGTAGCTCAGCGCCGGGTCTTCATCCAGCATGCCTTCGACGTCGAACAGGTCGGACAGCGATTCGCGCAGCACCGCGGCGGTTTCTTCCTCGGGGCTGAGTTCGGCCCTGGCTGCGGCCGCGCGGTTCGGCGCCACGTACACCGGGCGGTGCACGTAGCGGTCCGACTCGGGCAGCTTGTGCACCCCTTCCATCGAGGTGCGGAACTCGACCGCGCGTTCGCGCGCGATGCGCTCGCGCTTTTCCCGCTCGGCCTGCTCGATGGCGCGCACCCGCTCTTCTTCCTTGAGCCGGTCGCGCAAACCCTTCAGTTCAGCGAAGTCCTTCATGCCCGCCATCGATGTTCCTTCCTGCTGCGTTACTTACTTTGGATCGTCTTCCAGGGCTTCCAGGTAGCGCTGGGCGTCGAGCGCGGCCATGCAGCCGGTGCCCGAGCTGGTGATTGCCTGGCGGTAGATATGATCCTGCACGTCGCCGGCGGCGAACACGCCCGGGATGTTGGTGGCGGTGGCCATGCCTTCGGTACCGGAGCGGGTCTTGATGTAGCCGTTCTGCATGTCCAGCTGGCCTTCGAAGATGCCGGTGTTCGGCTTGTGGCCGATCGCCACGAACAGGCCGTGGACCTTCAGTTCCTTGGTCTCGCCGCTCACCGACGACTTCAGGCGCAGGGCGGTGACGCCGCTGGCGTCGCCCAGCACTTCGTCCAGGGTGTGGTTAGTTTCCAACACAATCTTGCCTTCGGCGACCTTGTGCATCATGCGGTCGATCAGGATCGGCTCGGCGCGGAATTTGTCGCGGCGGTGGATCACGGTCACCTTCGAGGCGATGCCGGCCAGGTACAGCGCTTCCTCGACCGCGGTGTTGCCGCCGCCGATTACCGCCACTTCCTGGTTGCGGTAGAAGAAGCCGTCGCAGGTGGCGCAGGCCGACACGCCGCGGCCCATGAAGGCCTGTTCCGATTCCAGGCCCAGGTACTGGGCCGAGGCGCCGGTGGCGATGATCAGGGCGTCGCAGGTATAGGTGTTGCTGTCGCCGACCAGGCGAATTGGCTTCTCGTTCAGATAGGTCGTGTGGATGTGGTCGAACACGATCTCGGTGTTGAAGCGCTCGGCATGCTGCAGCAGGCGCTGCATCAGTTCCGGACCTTGCACGCCCAGCGGGTCGCCCGGCCAGTTCTCGACATCGGTGGTGGTCATCAGCTGGCCGCCCTGTTCGACGCCGGTCACCAGCATCGGTTTCAGGTTGGCGCGCGCGGCGTAGACGGCGGCGCTGTAACCGGCTGGACCGGAACCGAGGATGAGGACTTTGGCGTGTTTGGTAGTAGTCATGACGGCGCTAACGTAGTGTGGTTGTTGATTTGGTTGTTATCTGGACACACACCTATGTGGGGCGACCCTGACCGTAATCAAGGGCGACCTGCAGGGGCGGCGTAGTTCGTCGCAGGGCTTGTGCCCGCGCCGGCCGTGTGCGTCAGAGTGAAAACCGGGACCGCAGATTATAGACGAGGACAAGGATGACGATGCAGATGAGCATGAATCGTAGGGGCAACGCAGCCGTATATCGCTTAGAATGGTCGGATCGTCGATAGCACTTACTTCAGCAGTACCCCGCAATGAGCAAGAACAGCCAAGTTAGTTCCTCCGGTTACACACGGACCAAGAGCACCGGCGCCAGCGCCGGCGGCCGCAGCAGCGCGCGCCAGCCGCTGCCGGGCCGCTTGTCGCGCCTGATTTCGGAAGCGCGCTGGATCGCGGGCGCCGTTGCCTTTTTGTATTTCGTCCTGATCCTGGTCAGCTACAGCAAGGGCGACCCCGGCTGGTCGCATGCCAACGCGGTGCCGAAGATCGCCAACCTGGGCGGCAAGGCCGGCGCCTGGCTGTCCGACCTGCTGCTGTTCATCTTCGGCTTCTCGGCCTGGTGGTGGGGCGTGATTTTCCTGCGCCAGGTGTGGCGCGGCTGGCAGCGCCTGACCGACAAGCTCGGCGCAGCGGCCGAGCCCGAGCACCACGGCGAGATGTACGTGCGCTGGATCGGCTTCGCCTTCATGTTCGCCGGCAGCGTCGGCCTGGAATACCTGCGCATGTGGGCCTGGGACGTCGAGCTGCCGCGCAAACCCGGCGGCGTGCTCGGCCAGCTGATCGGCCACGCGTCGCACGTCGCCTTCGGCTACACCGGCGCCACGCTGCTGATGCTGCTGCTGTTCGGCCTGGGCTTTTCGCTGTTCTTCCAGGTGTCGTGGCTGGCTGTGGCCGAGCGCATCGGTGGCGCGATCGAGACCACGATGGACTGGTTCCGCCTGCGCATGGAAGACATCGAAGACCGGCGCCAGGGCGAAGTGGCGGCCGTCAAGCGCGACGAGACCGTGGTCAGCGAACGCGCCAAGTTCACCGAAAAGCATGCCGACGCGCCGATCGCGGTGGTCAAGGCCGAGCCGAGTTTCGACCTCGAACCGCCGCGCGCGCCGGGTGCCGCCACCGCGGCGCCGATCGCGGCCGCCGCCGCCGTTGCGCCCACCGTCGCGCCGGCGACCGGTCTGGCCAAGGCGCCGGCCGGGGTGCCCGCCGCAGCGCCACCATCGAGCATCAAGATCGAGCCGCAGATGGTCAATGTGCCGAAATCCGAGCGCGCCGAAAAGGAACGCCAGACGCCGCTGTTCCATGAGCACGCGAGCGAGGGCGGCCTGCCGCCGCTGGCCCTGCTCGACGAAGCGCCGCCGGTGCAGGAATCGGTCAGCGTCGAGACGCTCGAATTCACCAGCCGCCTGATCGAAAAGAAATTGTCCGACTTCGGCGTCGAAGCCAAGGTCGTGGCCGCCTATCCGGGCCCGGTGGTTACCCGCTACGAGATCGAGCCGGCCACCGGCGTGAAGGGCAGCCAGATCGTCAACCTGGCGCGCGACCTGGCGCGTTCGCTGTCGCTGACCTCGATCCGCGTGGTCGAAACGATCCCTGGTAAGAACTACATGGCACTGGAGCTGCCGAATCCGAAGCGCCAGATCGTGCGCCTGACCGAGATCGTCGGTTCCAAGGTGTACGGCGACAGTCCGTCGAGTCTGACCGTGGCGCTGGGCAAGGACATCGCCGGCAAACCGGTGGTGGCCGACCTGGCCAAGATGCCGCACCTGCTGGTGGCGGGTACCACCGGTTCCGGTAAATCGGTCGGCATCAACGCCACCATCCTGTCGCTGCTGTACAAATCCGATCCGGCTGACGTGCGCCTGATCCTGATCGACCCGAAGATGCTGGAGATGTCGGTCTACGAAGGCATTCCGCACCTGCTGGCGCCGGTCGTGACCGACATGCGCCAGGCCGGCCACGCGCTGAACTGGGCGGTGAACGAGATGGAACGCCGCTACAAGCTGATGAGTAAGCTGGGCGTGCGTAACCTGGCCGGCTACAACGGCAAGATCCTGGAGGCGGCCAAGCGCGAAGAGCACATCCCGAACCCGTTCTCGATCATGCCGGACAATCCGGAGCCGCTGGAAAAACTGCCGACCATCGTCATCATCATCGACGAGCTGGCCGACCTGATGATGGTGGTCGGCAAGAAGGTGGAGGAACTGATCGCGCGTATCGCCCAGAAGGCGCGTGCGGCCGGCATCCACCTGATCCTGGCGACCCAGCGTCCGTCGGTCGACGTGATCACCGGCCTGATCAAGGCAAACATTCCGACCCGGATCGCGTTCCAGGTCTCGTCCAAGATCGACTCGCGCACGATTCTCGACCAGATGGGCGCCGAGACACTGCTGGGCATGGGCGACATGCTGTACATGCCGCCCGGCACCGGCCTGCCGATCCGCGTCCACGGCGCGTTCGTCTCGGACGACGAAGTGCATCGAGTTGTAAAACATCTGCAGTCGCTGGGCGAGCCGAATTATATTGAAGGCATCCTCGAAGGCGGCACGCTGGAAGAGGGCGGCGCCGGTGGCGGCGACGCCATGGCCGGCGAGGGCGGCGGCGAGTCCGACGCCCTGTACGACCAGGCGGTGCAGGTGGTGCTCAAGAACCGCCGCGCTTCGATCTCGCTGGTGCAGCGCCACCTGCGCATCGGCTACAACCGCGCCGCGCGCCTGCTGGAGCAGATGGAAACCAGTGGTGTGGTGTCGCCGATGCAGTCGAACGGCAACCGCGACATCCTGGTACCGGCGGCGAGCGCGGAATAAGGCGCGCTTGACCGTTCTTCTGGACGATGCAATCTCGCCGGGCAGGCCCGAACAACAAAAAAAGGAACCGCATGCAAGCAACGACCAAACTGACCATCGCCGCGCTGTTCACTGCCGGCGCCTTCGCTTTCTCGGGCGCCGCAAGCGCCGCTGCCCTCGACCAGTTCAAATCCTTCGTCGCCAGCACCAAGTCGGCCAAGGGTGACTTCACCCAGCAACAACTGGGCAAGCCAAAAGCCGGCAAGCCAAACCCGATCTCGAGCGGCACCTTCGTCTTCGCCCGCCCCGGCAAGTTCATCTGGACCTACCAGAAGCCCTACGAACAGATCCTGCAAGCCGATGGCGACCAGCTCTATATCTACGATAAGGACCTGAACCAGGTCACCGTGCGTAAACTCGGCAACGCCCTGGGCTCGTCCCCGGCCGCCATCCTGTTCGGCAGCAACAACCTGGAACAGAACTTCACCCTTACCGAAGCCGGCGAACGCGACGGCCTGGAGTGGCTGAATGCCACCCCGAAGGCGAAGGACACCTCGTTCGAGCAGATCAGCATCGGCCTGAAGGGCGGCGTGCCGCTGGCGATGGAGCTGAAGGACACCTTCGGCCAGACTTCGCTGCTCAAGTTCACCAACTTCCAGCGCAATCCTGCGCTCGGCGCGCAACAGTTCAAGTTCGACACGCCGAAGGGCGCCGACGTCGTCAACCAGTAGTCGTCCACATAACGGTGCGCGCGTGCATCGGCTACACTACGGCCATGCACAACCATTCGCAATTATCCTTTCATGCGCCATGCTTCCAAGGAGCGCGCCATGGATGATTTATTCAAGACCGAACCGGCCGCGCCGCTGGCCGAACTGCTGCGTCCGCGCACCATCGACGAGGTGGTCGGACAGAGCCATCTGCTGGCGCCCGGCAAGCCGCTGAACCTGGTCTTCAAGTCGGGCAAGCCGCATTCGATGATCCTGTGGGGTCCGCCGGGCGTGGGCAAGACCACGCTGGCGCGCTTGACCGCGTACGCTTTCGATTGCGAATTCATCGCGCTGTCGGCGGTGCTGTCGGGCGTCAAGGACATCCGCGCCTCGATCGAGCAGGCCGAGCAGTATCTGGCGCGCGGCAAGCACACCATCCTGTTCATCGACGAGATCCACCGCTTCAACAAATCGCAGCAGGATGCCTTGCTGCCGTTCGTCGAAAGCGGCCTGGTGACGCTGATCGGCGCCACCACCGAGAATCCTTCGTTCGAAGTCAACTCCGCGCTGCTGTCGCGCTCACAGGTGTACGTGCTGAAAGCGCTGAGCGACGATGAGATGCGCCAGCTGCTGGCACGCGCTCGCGAGCAGGCGCTGCCTCACCTCGAGTTCGACGAGCTCGCCATCGATACGCTGGTCGGCTATGCCGACGGCGACGCACGCCGCTTCCTCAATCTGCTGGAACAGACCAAGACATCAAGCGACACCGCCGGCGTCACCCGCATCACGCCCGAGTTCGTCGAAAACGCATTGACGCTCAACGCGCGCCGCTTCGACAAGGGCGGCGACAATTTCTACGACCAGATCTCGGCCCTGCACAAGTCGGTGCGCGGCTCGCATCCGGACGCGGCGCTGTACTGGCTGTGCCGCATGCTCGACGGCGGCGCCGATCCCAAGTACCTGTCGCGCCGCATCGTGCGCATGGCATGGGAAGACATCGGCATCGCCGACCCGCGCGCGATCCAGATCGCCAACGACGCTGCCACTACTTTCGAGCGGCTCGGCTCGCCCGAAGGCGAGCTGGCGCTCGGCCAAGCGGTGATTTATCTCGCCATCGCGGCCAAGAGCAATGCCGGCTACAACGCCTTCAATGCGGCGATGGCGTTCGTGCGCAAGGACAAGTCGCGCGAAGTGCCGGTACACCTGCGCAATGCGCCTACCAAGCTCATGAAAGAACTCGGCTACGGCCATGAATACCGCTACGCGCACGACGAGCCGCATGCGTATGCGGCCGGCGAAACCTATCTGCCGGACAGTATGGCTGAACCGAATTGGTACCAGCCGGTGCCGCGCGGGATGGAAGCCAAGATCGCCGAGAAGATGGCCTGGCTGCGCAGCCTGGACGACGACGCGCGCGCCACCGGCGACGCCACGTAAGTAGCACGCCGCGGCCCTGCGCCGCCAACATCCCTGAAGTTCGCTCAACCGGCCGCCATCGTGCGGCCGGTCGCGCATTCGCGCATCCTGCACCGCATTTCACGCGCTTCATCGCAAGCCGATGGCGATGCGAAGGCGTGGTGGCTACAGTACCACCATACCAACCGCAGGCACCACCCCAAAGGAGCGCATCATGAACATCCGTAAAAACTTCGAAGCCCTGTTCCTCGCCGCCGCAGCGCTGGGCCTGGCCGCCAGCTTCGCCATGGCCAATGAGCGTCCGGTCGAGATCCGCGAATCGACCGCACCGACGATCGACATGGCTACCATCCAGACCGTGGTCGTCACCGCACCGCGCCTGGCCGCACACTGAGCCGCCGCCGGGCGGCCTCGGCCGCCGGCGGGCAAGAGAGGAAGCAAGCAAGTAGGTAAGTAAGTAAATAAGCGAGCAAGCAAGCGGTACATAACGAGCTTCGCTGCTTGCAACGAACTGCCCTACGAAACAAGCAAAGAAACGCGGTCGGCTTGGTACAATTGTGCTTTCGACATACACCAGTCCACCCCGACATGATTGACATCCAACTTCTCCGCAAAGACATCGACACCGCTAGCGCGCGCCTGGCAACCCGCAAGTTCCAGCTCGACGTGAGCGCCTTCAACGCGCTGGAATCGGAGCGCAAGTCGATCCAGACGCGTACCGAGGAACTGCAGGGCAAGCGCAACTCGCTGTCCAAGCAGATCGGCATGCTCAAGGGTAAGGGCGAAGACACCACTGCCGTGATGGCGGAAGTCGCCGGACTGGGCGACGAGCTCAAGGCCAACGAAGTCGCGCTGGCCGATGTGCAGGCCAAGATGGCCACCTTCATCGCCGCGATCCCGAACCTGCCGCACGAAAGCACCCCGCAAGGCACGGACGAAAGCGGCAACGTCGAGGTGCGCAAGGTCGGCACCCCGCGCGAATTCGATTTCGAAGTACGCGACCACGTCGACATCGGCGAGCGCCTGGGCCTGGACTTCGAGACCGCGACCAAGGTCACCGGTTCGCGCTTCTCGATGATGAAGGGCGGCATGGCGCGCCTGCATCGCGCGCTGGCGCAGTTCATGCTCGACACGCATACGGGCAAGCACGGCTACACCGAGTGCTACACCCCGTACATGGTCAATGCAGATTCGCTGCGCGGCACCGGCCAGCTGCCGAAGTTCGAAGCCGACCTGTTCTCGGTGAAGAAGGGCGGCGCGGAAGGCGAGGGCGAGAACTTCTACCTGATCCCGACCTCGGAAGTGTCGCTGACCAACGTGGTGCGCGACGAGATCGTGGCGCTCGACGAACTGCCGATCAAGATGACCGCGCACACCCCGTGCTTCCGCTCGGAAGCCGGCAGCTACGGCCGCGACACGCGCGGCATGATCCGCCAGCACCAGTTCGACAAGGTCGAGCTGGTCCAGGTGGTGCATCCGGAGCAGTCGTACGCGGCGCTGGAAGAAATGGTCGGCCAGGCCGAATTCATCCTGACCTCGCTCGGCCTGCCGTACCGCGTGATGCAGCTGTGCACCGGCGACATGGGCTTCTCGGCCGCGATGACCTATGACCTGGAAGTGTGGCTGCCGGCGCAGAACACCTACCGCGAGATCTCGTCGCTGTCGAACTGCGAAGGCTTCCAGGCCCGTCGCATGAGCGCACGCTTCCGCAATGCCCAGAACAAGCCGGAACTGGTGCACACCCTGAACGGCTCGGGCCTGGCGGTGGGCCGTACCCTGGTGGCGGTGCTGGAGAACTACCAGCAGGCCGACGGCAGCGTGATCATTCCGGAAGTGCTGCGTCCGTACATGGGCGGGCTGGAGCGTCTGGCGCCTGCAGCCTGACGCGAAAATGGAAGAGGTGATGTGATTCGAATAAATTACCCTTCCATTTTTCCAGAATGTCTCTATAATGGCGGTCTCTTGCAGCTCACAGCAAGAATCGACCGAATCAGGAGAGGTGGCAGAGTGGTCGAATGTACCTGACTCGAAATCAGGCGTACGGGTGACCGTACCGTGGGTTCGAATCCCACCCTCTCCGCCAAGTAGCATGGAACAAGCCACCGACAGGTGGCTTTTTTCATTTCTGAGCCAGGCAAGGCTAAACCCCGGATCGCACCGCGAGACCGGGGATTTTGCTTTGCGCTAGCTGCACAACGATTGTCCAGATAAATGAGAATGAGGTATCATTATCGAAACGCAATACCCATGCCGTTTTCATACAAGGATAATCGTCGATGAAGAAGAAGTTGCTCCCGCTGGCCCTGACCGCGGTCCTGCCATTGTTCAGTTCCACTGTGCAGGCACAGGACGCCACGATCGTGATGGGCGAGGTGCGCGTCAATGCCCAACGCAGCAACGGCCCGCTGGTGAGCAACAGCGTCCTGACCTCGGTCGACGTGCTCGGCGCCGACAAGGTCGAAGACAAGAACGTGATCGCCAGCTGGGAGCTGGTGGGCCAGCTGCCGGGCGTGCAGCTCACCGAATACCGCATGGGCGCCGAGTCGGGCAAGGCCACCTTCCGCGCCTTCAACGGCGAAGGCTACATCAACGGCATCAAGGTGCTGATCGACGGCATTCCGAGCAACGTCAACAGCGGCAACCAGCGCTTCATCGACATGATCTTCCCCCTGGAGGTCGACTACGTCGAAGTCGTGCGCGGCACCAACGATCCGCGCTACGGCCTGCACAATATCGGCGGCAACATCAACTTCGGCACGCGCCAGGGCGGCAATTACACGGATGCGCGCCTCACCTACGGCAGCTACAACACCGTCGAAGGGCAGCTCGCGGTGGGCCGCGACGCCAACGGCTTTGCCCAGAACTACATCCTTGCGCGCCAGGACTCCGACGAATACCGCGGTACCGATTCGAAGAAGTACACGCTGGGCGGCAAGTGGTTCCTGACCTCGAACGACAACAAGCTCAAAGCCGGCCTGGTGCTGCGCACCTACCACCACGAAGCCGGCGAGCCGGGCTTCCTGACCGCCGCCGAGCTGGCGCAGGACCGGCGCCAGTCCCCGGCCAAGAATGCCAACGACCGCAGCGACCGTGACATGCACCACGCCAGCGCCCACCTCGACTGGCAGATCTCGCCCGACGCCTTCCTCAGCAACAAGGTCTACTACAACAAGTACGAAGACGACCGCCGCGTCACCTTCACCAGCAACCCGGCCGGCAGCGCGCCGCGCCAGCGCCGCCTGTGGGATGAAAAGCAGGTCGGCTTCATGAGCAACCTGACCTGGCGCACGAGCGACCAAGTCACCCTCGACGCCGGCATCAACACCGAACAACAGGACAACGGCTACGGCCGCCAGCGCTTCGCCTACGCGCTGCCAACCGACTTCAGCACGCCGGTGCAGATCCAGAACGACGACCGCTACAGCTTCGACAATGTCGGCGCCTACGTGCAGGCGATCATCCGCCCGTTCGACGGGTTCAAGATCGTCCCCGGCTACAGGGTCGACAAGTTCAACGGCCACACGCTGGCGCGCACCACCGGTATCGAAGGGCGGCTGCAGGATTCGGGCTGGATCGACCAGCCCAAGCTGAGCATGGTCTACAGCCCGGTCGACAGTGTCAGTGTGTACGCCAACTGGGGCCGCACCTTCCAGGTCCTGACCGGCTCCGGCGGGCCGGCCTACCTGGTGCCGGGCCAAGGCACCTTCGAGCCCTCGATCAACACCGGCAAGGAACTCGGCGTCAAGTTCAAGCCGGCGCCGCGCACCGACCTGCGCCTGGCGGTATGGCGCCAGGACGCGACCGACGAAGTGGCCAACATGCCGGCCACCGGCACCACGGTCGGCCTGGGCGAGACGCGGCGCGAAGGCGTCGACTTGCAGTTCTCGACGCGCGTGCTCGATAAACTCGACCTGTGGGTCTCGCATTCGCTGCAAAAGGCCGAAGTGACCCGCGCATTCGGCGCCGACGGCGTCTCCCTGGCCGGCAAGGAAGTGTTCTCGACACCGCGCCACATCAGCAATGCCGGCCTCGAATACCGCCATTCCGACCGCCTGCGCGTCGGCCTGCAGGGCAGGGCGCAGGGCAATTACTTTGTCGACAGCCCGAATGAGCTCGGCAAGTACGGCGGCTTCGTGCTGTTCGACGCCAACCTGCGCTACGCGCTGTCGCCGCGGGTCAGCATCGACCTGCAGGTGCGCAACCTGGCCGATCGCCAGTACGAATACGCGTGGTACGACAATTTCTTCTGGCCGGCCAACCAGTACCAGCCGATGTTCTCGTCTGGGCCAGGGCGCTCTGCTTACCTGTCGCTGAACTTCAAGATGTAGCGCTCAGCGCTGCAGCGGTTTTTCCAGCCGCACCGCATCCATGCCGTCATGGTAGTAGGCGGTATGGCGGCCGAACTCGCGGTAGCCGTGGCGCCCGAACAGCGTGCGCGAAGGCGTGTTGTCGACCCGGATCTCGAGCCGCTGGCGGCTGTGGCCGTGGTCGAGTGCCAGCTGTTCGGCGGCCTGCAGCAGGCGCGCCGCTACCCCCTGCCCGAGGTAGTGGGGATGCGTGGCGATCGAATACACGCGCGCGATCGGCGAATTCGAGCGAAACAGCAGCAGCACATAGCCGCGCAGGCTGGCGTCCGGCGCCGTGTCGACCAGGATCACGCCGTGCGCATGCGCCAGCAGGTAGCGGAAGCGGCGCCGGTCTAGCCGGTCACCGGGGAAGCTGGCGTTCTCGATCGCGACCAGCGCCGCCAAGTCGTCGCGCCACGCGCGGCGAACGGAGCCGCTGCCGCTCAGGGCGCCGCCGAGCGGGGCATAGCGCACGATCCGGTCAGCACGCATGCAGGGCCTCGCCGCGGCGTGGCGCCACCTGCCAGGCGCAAGCCGGAAGGTGGCGCAATACTTCGGCGCGCAGCGCCGCGCAGGCATCGGTTTCCACGCACAGCAGGGCGCGCACCGTGCCGCAATGTGCCTGGGCGGCGCAGGCATCGATACGCAGGAAGCGCACCGCGTCGCCGCCGGCGCGGATCACCACCGCGCGCAACCGCTCGCTCGACGCCGCATCGACCTGGAGCCAGACCATGCTGGCGTGCGGGTGATGGTGCTGCCGGTCCGCCCCCTGCTGCTGGGACGGATAGCGGGAAGTCGATTGCCACATGATGCCTCTCCTTGTCGATGGGACCGGCCCAGTCTAGCCAGGCACGTGTAAAAAGACTGCAAATAGTCGCGTCGGTGCCGTAAAGGCACTATCAGCGGTACAGCGCGTGCGCCGCGCCCATCTGCAGTTCGGGCACGAATGTCAGCCGCGGCGCCGGCGCATATACCTCGCGGCATAGCGCATGCATCTCGGACGCGCGCTCCGGGTCGCAGGTCTCGGCGTCGCACACGCAGCGCCCCGGGCCGTAGTCGAGGGCGCATGGCGCATGCAGCACGGTGGCGGCCAGGGTGGCACCATCCACGCGCGCCACGTGCGCCAGCACCGCCGCGCGCTCTTGCGCGCCGGGGCCGGCGGCGCCGGTGACGGCGACGAACAGCACCCGCATCCCGGGATTGAAGCCGCGCGCGGCGTTCAGGCGCTTGAGCAGGCGGTATTGGGCGTCGAGGTCGATGGCGTCGCCGCGCACCGGCACCAGCACCAGCCGCGCCGCGGCCAGCACGCAGCGGCATTCCTCGGTGTCGCGCGCGCCGGCGTCGATCAGGATGTCGTTGAACAGCGGGCGCAGGGCGGCCAGGCGTGCCTTGACCGCGCGGCTGCCGACGTGGCGCGTGTCGATCCATGGGCGCACCCCGGTGGCGCTGCGCTCGCTGCCCCAATCCGTGCCCGTGGCGGCGCCGAACATGGTGCGCGCGCCGTCGGCGTGCATCAAGCACACGCGGCGGCCGCTGCGCGCGCGCAGTACCGCCAGGTTGCGCGCCACCACGCTGCGTTCCGGGTTGCCGTGCTGGTTGACGATGGCGATGATCATGAAGCTCTCCAGGCAAATGCGATGCGTTCAAGCGTAGCAAGGGGCCGGTAAAAAAACCGAAAAAGACCGCATGGCGCCCGCCAATGCCGTGTAAACGCGCGCACCGTGCGGCCCGCAAGCGCGCTACGCTGCGCCGTTCCATTACTACCGCAGCGATGCCATGCCGATGTCCGCCCCCGAATTCGACGACCTGATCACCGACCGCCTGCGCCTGCGCCTGCCGGCCGAATGCGATGCCGCCGACCTGCTGGCGCTGTACGGCGACCCGCAGGTGATGCGCCACTGGAGCCACGCGCCGTGGAGCGAATGGCACCAGGCGCTCGATGCCGTGGCCGAGGCGCGCGCCGACCTGGCGGCCGGGCGCGCGCTGCACCTGGTGCTGGTCACGCATCGCGACGGGCGCCTGGCCGGCAGCTGCGCCCTGTTCGACATCCACCCCCAGCACCGGCGCGCGACGCTCGGCTACCTGCTGGCGAGTGCGTACTGGGGCCAGGGCCTGGGGCGCGAGGCCGTGCAGGCACTGGTCAAGCATGGCTTCGTTGCGCTTGGCCTGGCGCGGATCGAGGCCGAAGTCGATCCGCGCAATGGCGCCTCGCGCGCGCTCCTGCGCCGTCTCGGCTTTCATTGCGAGGGCCGACTGCAGGCGCGCTGGCAGGTCGGCGGCCAGGCGCGCGACGTCGAGCTGTGGGCGCTGCTGCGGCGCGACTGGCCGGCTTGACAAGGATGCGGCGTTTATAGCCGCTTATCCCGGCGGCCTAGAATCTTTACGCGGTTTTTACGGCGCCGCCGGTAGAGTCGGTCCTGCGCTGCGCCGCCGTGCCCGGCGCCACCCGATCAACTCCGGCAGTTCACCATGACCACGCTTCGTACGATAGTCCCCGCCGCGCCGCGCGCGGCCACTGCATCCCTTGATGCCAATCCCGACCCCGACCCGCCCCGAAAGCGCACCATCACCCTGGCATCGGCGCGCAAGAAAGCCACGCCGCGCATGCTGGTGGTGGTCGACCATGGCGCCGACTGGCCGGACGCCGAAGGCTGCACCGTGGTCGAGGCCACCGACTTCCTGGCCGGCGCCGCGGCGGCGCAGGGCCAGCCGCCGCTGGTGATCAACCTGTGCCGCAGCTACAAGTATCTGTCGGTCGGCTACTACTGCTCGCTGATGGCGCAGGCGCGCGGACAGCAGGTGCTGCCGTCGGTCAAGACCATCAACGACCTGTCGCGCAAGGCGATCTATACGCTCGACACCGGCGAACTCGATCGCGCCCTGAACGAGGCGCTGGAGCAGGGCAGCGGCATGCCGATGCCGGCCGGGTTCTCGCTCGATATCGTATTCGGCGGCACCGACTACACGCCGCTGGCGCAGCTGGCACGCAGCATCTTCATGACCTTCCCGGCGCCGCTGATGCGGGTCGACTTCGCGCGCGACGAGGACAGCTGGCATATCGCCGCGATCCGCATGCAGCACCTGGGCGCGCTGGGCGAACGCCAGCGCGCCGCCTGCGCCGCCGCGCTGCGCGGCTTCCGGGGGCTGCCGGCGGCGGCGCCGGCCGCGCGCCGCTACCGTTACCGCATCGCCATGCTGCACGACCCGCACGAGGAGCTGGCGCCGAGCAACCCAGGCGCGCTGGCGCGCTTCGGCGCGGCCGGACGCGAACTCGGGCTCGAGGTGGAGCCGATCGGACGCCACGATTTTTCGCGCCTGGCCGAATTCGACGCCCTGTTCATCCGCGAGACCACCGCCGTCAACCACCACACTTACCTGTTCGCCAAGAAGGCCGAGAGTGAAGGGCTGGTGGTGATCGACGACCCGGGCTCGATCCTGCGCTGCACCAACAAGGTCTATCTGGCCGACCTGCTGCGCCTGCACGGCGTGCCGACCCCGCGCACCTTCACCCTGCAAAAGGCCGGCATCGAGGACCTGGCCGCGATCGAGGCGCAAATCGCTTATCCGATGGTGATGAAGATTCCCGACGGCGCGTTTTCGCGCGGCGTGGTCAAGGTGAAGGACGCCGTCGACTTCCAGCGCACCGCGCGCGAACTCCTGCAGCAGTCGGCACTGATCCTGGTGCAGGAGTACATGTACACCGACTTCGACTGGCGCATCGGGGTGCTGAACCGCCAGCCGGTCTTCGCCAGCAAGTACTTCATGTCGAAGGACCACTGGCAGGTGGCCAAGCGCGACGCCGACGGCAAGGCCGAGTTCGGGATGGCGGCAGCCGTGCCGCTGTGCGAGGTGCCGCAGGAACTGCTGGCGCAGGCGCTGGCAGCGGCCAACCTGATCGGCGACGGCCTGTACGGCGTGGACATGAAGATGACGCCACGCGGCCCGGTGGTCATCGAAGTCAACGACAACCCGAACATCGACGCCGGCGCCGAAGACAGCGTGCTGGGCGACGAGCTGTACCGGGTCGTGCTGGGCGAGATGGTGCGCCGTCTGGACCTGCTGCACCGGGGCGCACTTGCGCCGTGATCCGCCCGCTGGTGGTGGCCGGCATCGTCCGTGTCGCGCACCAGGTTTCGGGGACATTCAATGGTTGCTACGGGTTGCTACGGATCACTTGCAACTTTCGCCAGGTCTCCGCTATAATGCGGCCTCTCGCAGCTCACAGCGAGAATCGACCGAATCAGGAGAGGTGGCAGAGTGGTCGAATGTACCTGACTCGAAATCAGGCGTACGGGTGACCGTACCGTGGGTTCGAATCCCACCCTCTCCGCCAAGTAGTACCAAAAGGCCCTCCTTGTGAGGGCCTTTTGCTTTCTCGACTCGGATTCTATCCTGGCAGGTGGCAATCCATATTAGCGCTTGGCGACTGTGTGCGGCATTGCTCGTCGTGCATGACCAGTGATGCGGCCGATTTCCGCCTTTCCCACGACCACCATGTATTACCGTAACCTCTCCACCCTTAATTGGACAGGGTCGCAGCCGTGCATATCCCCATGCTGGATCCCGTGCAGTTACCTAGATAACACTTCAATGTGTTGCTTGTCACTCAGAATATATCTTGTCCTGTTGCTTCTATTCAACATAACAACTTGTGGTTGTCATACTGGAAAAAAGTTGCTGATGTTCAATTTCTTTATGGCACTATAAATGATGAGAGGCAGTACTGATGGGCATTGGAAGTCGTGTCGATACGACCGAAGGGCAACCCCCGGCAAAGGCAGCACCCGCTCGGGCATTTGCGTTAAGTGATCCAAAGTATGTTTTTGACGACCTGATTCTGCCGCGCGAGACGCGGACCCAGATCGACCGGGCGCTGGCGTTCAGGCGTCATCAAGATCTGGTATTTCAGCAGTGGGGTCTGAAGCATACGCATCGCCATGCGAAGCGAATTTGTCTCAACTTCTATGGTCCGCCCGGAACCGGCAAGACAATGGCGGCGCATGCGGTCGCAAACGAGCTCGGCAAGAAGCTGCTGATCGTGAACTACGCCGAGATCGAATCGAAATATGTTGGCGAGACACCGAAAAACCTGGTGTCGCTGTTCCGCCATGCGGACGAGACCGATGCTGTCATCTTCTTCGATGAAGCCGATGCCCTGCTGAGCAAGCGCGTCACGAACATGAGCAATGCGACGGATACCAGCGTGAATCAGACACGCTCGGTGCTCCTGAACCTTCTCAACGATTACGAGAAGACGATTCTGTTTGCCACCAACTTCATCGAGAATTTCGATCCTGCCTTCATGCGTCGCATCCTGGCGCATGTGCACTTCACGCTGCCGGATGAAATCTGCCGCCGCCAGCTGTATTCGCTCTACGTTCCTGCGGCGATGCCGCATACCATCGATTTCGAGGCCATCGCGCGTGTCCACGACGGGCTGTCGGGCAGCGATATCGCCAACGCCGTGTTGCTGGCCGCATTCTCGGCTGCAGAGCGTGGAGGCAGGACCGTGCTGCATACGGACCTCGACAGCGCAGTACGCTCAATCCTGGCAGGCAAGCATGCCAATGCCGGCAAGACACACATCGTCACCAGAGAAATTTCGGCAGAATTTGCCGCTCAAGCGATCAGGGGAAATGCATGATTTTTATTGGTTTGTTGTTTGGCGCCGCGCTGGCGCTGGTTGCCGCGACGTTCTGGAAGGATCTGGTCGACTGGTTGAAGCGGGTAGTCGAAAAGGTGCGGGAAGTGGTTGCGAAGGTCGTCGCCGGCGTCAAGATTTTTGTGCGTAAGGTAGGCGAGGCTATCAAGGAAATCGCCAAGAGCTACAGCCAGGACGAGCAGGGACGCTGGCAAGAAACAATCGTGACACGCGAAGTCAGTGAATCGGACGTGCCGAAGGACATCCTTGACAAGGTAAAGCGTCAACGCGGTACCGCCGTCGACGTCACCAAGGAACTCGAACTCGAGCTGGAGGGTTGATCATGGGTCTGGACAAGGAAATGTTTCGTGATGTCGGTGTCAGCAGCTCGATTCTCAAGGATGTGCACGAGATCCGCGCCACGGTCAGGGAAGCAGCGCTCGACCTGAACAAGTTGTTCAGCGCTTTCGTCGAGAACCTGACCTCGATCCCGCAGCCGAAATCGGTGCTTGAAATGGTCAAGTGCTATGAGCAGCCGTGCGATGCCCTGATCATCGCCGCCAAGCGGCAAGAGGGCTTGCACTACGTTTCCGGGAAGCTGATCCTGGCGCAAGCGGACGCCAACCACATCAGTTGTACCGCTGAGCTTTATTTCCAGAACGCCGCCGGCAAGTGGGTGTCGAAGAAGACTAGCTCCGGCCCGCTTCGCACCACGCACCTGACGCCGGAAGCGCTGACCGAGGTGCAGCGCGCAGGGAAGGTCGAGTTCGAAGTGCTGGATCCGGAGCAGCCTTGACATGTGGCTTGCCCGTGCAATTTTCCCGATTGGAGCCGGCGTCAATATCTTCGTGATCCTGTCGACCAATTACTGGATCGGAGCTAGCGACACACCACCGTTCGACATGGTCAGCTTTCCGACGCTGGCAATCTATGTGATGTGCCTGCTGATTCCGGTAAAGGAAGCACTTGGCCTGGCAGTGCTGTCGGCCTTTCTGTCGAGCGGATACTTTTTGTTGACGCGCTTCTTGCCCGAATATGACTTCACGTATTCCGGTTATGCATACGCAGCCTTGACCGTCATCCCGCTTGCCATCTATGGCAACGCGGTGGAGGGGCGCGCCAAGGCTGCGGTACGCGCGTATTTCTTGTGTCGCCAGATCGGCTCGCTCTCGGACGTTGCCAAGGCGACTGCGCTGCCGGAAGCGAAAGTACGTCAGCACGTCGAGGCCTTCGTGGCCAGCGGCGACCTGGAGATCATGCTCGACAAGCCAGTCTTGTACAGGTGGACCGAAGAACGGACCTATTCCGAAGGCATGAGAACGGTCGAATTGACGGTCGAGGTATGAGGCCATAATGCAGCGGCGGCGGCCGGAGCGGCGCTTCCGTCAGGGGCGTGTGGCTGTGCGGGCCGTGTGCGCCGTCTGCCTGATTCCGTGCGCGATCCCTGCGGAAACCGGCAACGCGGCTACGGCCGATGATCTTCCCGCCTGGCGGCGCTCGCGCTACGGCCGCTACCACGGGAACGCCTACATGGGCGCTTACAGCCGCCCACGTAGTTCCTTGATGCCTTCGCCGGTACGGCTACTGACGAACACGACCGAAGAGGGCGCCAGCCCGGAGAATTGTCGGCACAGGTCGTTTCGCACCGTTTCGCGGTCTGGGGCGTCGACCGACTCGGCGCGGCTACGCACGACGATCGGCGCAATGCCGTGCCGGCGGATCGCTTCATAGATTGCAACGTCGGCCGCATGCACTTTGCCGTGGACGACCAGGCAAATCTTGCCGAAGTTCTCAAACGGAAAGTGTTGCACGAACGCCGAGACCGGGTGCGCACTGGTGTCATACCCCGGCACATCGGCCGCCTCACGGCGCTCCCATCTGCACAGCAGATCGACCCCGGTATACTTTGCCCAGTTGGTGGCATCTGTATTCACCCCGATCACCGGAGCGGGGCGCGCGCGCCCGTTCGACAGCTTACTGACGATGGTCGATTTGCCAGCGCCGGGTTGTCCCAGAAAAGCTACCCGGCGGGGATCGGGTTTGCGGGTCAGTTCGCGCAGCGCGCGCAGGTTGTTGACGAGCGCGGTATCCGGCACCGGCGTGGGCTGCGCGGCACTTTCGTCAGTCATGACCTCATAGATGAGCTTTCCCACCCCGATGACTACCGGTACTGCGAGCCACCACACGGATCAACGCTCCAGTTCGTCTTGCAGGATTTTTTCGGCAAGCGTATAGCAGTCGTCCAGATAGCTATTGCCGACGGCATAAGTAATACCGAAGCCCGCTGAGGCAGCGATCGCCTGGCCGATCAGGGGAACGTATTTGGAAATTGTCTTCAAGGTCTGGCGACCGAGAAACTGTTTGAACAACAGCAGAATTCCTTCCTTGGCTGCATAGCGAACCACATTATTGGCCACCGAGCTAACCGTCGGGATGGCGGACTCCTTCAGGGAATTGAGCACCTTGTCGCTCAAGCCGAAGCATTCGCGCAGTTCCATGAACAGTTTCATCAGGACTGACAAATCGACCGCGATGTCGGCGCCTGGAATCGGATTCAACCCATTGGCGGCGGAGGCTCCGGCTGCGACCACGACATACTTTTCCGCAGCTTCGCGTTTCTGCTTCAAGAATTTCACGCTATGCGCCTTGGCCCCGCGTAACCAGCGTTCGCGCTTGGCGGCATCCAGGTTGCGCAGAATTTCGGTATTGAGCTGATCCAGGCCAGATGACTTGCGGCAACTCGTAAAAATCACCGTCACCTGCTTGCCAACCTGCTTGAAAATGTCTTCCCGCTTGCGTCGCTCCAGTTCGGCGGTTTCAACCCCGTCTTCCCACAGCTCGTCGTGTTTGTTGACGACGAAAATACAAACTTTTTTCATCTCATCGAGTGCTCGGAACAGCTCGGTATCCGCTTGATGAAATTTTCCGCTTGTCACACATAGGAAGAGGTCGAAACGCGCGAGCGCGAACTCGTCCCTGTACGTCTCCTTTGGGAACTTCTGGGTTCCGTAGCCCGGCAGGTCAACCAAATTCAGCCCGTTGTGCTCGTATTCTTCCTGCTTGACAGTCTTGTCGGTCTCGACACCAACCTGTGCCACTTTCTTGCCGACGATGGCGTTGATCAAGGAAGATTTGCCAGCACCCGGTTGACCGAACAGGGCGACGGATACACGACCGGCACGTTCCTGTTCGAGTTCGTCACGGATCTTTTGTGCGTCATTATGAATTCGCATGTCGATAAAAGGTGAGAGTTAAAAAGTGGTCAAGAAGAACAGCATAGCACTCGAATTTCCCATATGCAATGTCGCGGATAGTGGCGATATAAAGCATGCCGCCGTATTACGCCTGCACTGTTCAGCTTGAATATCGAGTGTAGCCGGCGAAGCGACAAACTACGTCGTCCACTACGTCCCTCGACGCCGCGGCGCTGTTTTCCATTTCAGGATTCACGAGAGGATCGGCCAGCGTAAGTGGATGAGGTGCTTACCGGTCGGACATGCCAGCGGCAGATCCGGGGGCGCAGCTGGATCGAGCAGGATGGCGACGGCGGTCGGCCGGCGATGGTGGCAGCGACGCAGGTAAATCCGGGCAAGCGCGGCGCGAGGCGCTCCCGAGCACCGGAACGCGCCCGCCTCGCCGAGCCTGCTTCAGTGCACGATCGCGGTTCCTGTCAGCGCTTGACCGCGTGCAGCCACACCGCCGCGATGCGCTCCACATCCTCGTAACCCGGCTCGCCCAGCTGGCCGCCGAAGATGTCGGGATCGAGCTCCTCATAGCTCCAGGTGACGCAGGCCTGGTCCAGCAAGGCACGCACGCTGTCCAGGAAATGGTCGCCCGGGCCGGACAGGGCGACGCCGGTGTACAGCATCAGGCTGCCGCCCGGCCGCAGGCGTGCCATGCCTTCCTCGACGATGCGGCGCGACAGTTCAGCGCCGCGCTCGCCGCCGCCGTGGCGGTAGCGCCGCTCGTCCGGATCGAGCACGAAGGGCGGGTTGGAGACGATCAGGTCGAAGTCGCCGTCCAGGCCGTCATACAGGTCGCTGCGGCGCAGCTGCAGGTTGGCGGCGCCGGCCAGGCGCGCGTTGACCTGGGCCAGTTCCAGCGCCTTGTCGTTGACGTCGGCGCCGACCACGTCGCAGTTCGGAAATTTGCGCGCGATGGTGAGCGCGCCGGCGCCGCCGCCACAGCCGATGTCCACCGCGCGGTTGACGCCGGCCCCGCTCCAGGCAAAGGCGCGCGCCATGGCGCCGACGAAGCGGTAGGTGTCAGGGCCGAAGAACACGGCATCGTCGTCGCGCGTCGGATAGGCCGAGTGGAACACGATGGTCTCGCCCAAGGTCGAGGCGCGTACCGTCGAGCGCAGCATGGTTCCTTCATTTTCCGTGGCCACGATCCCGGCTTCGCGCATCAGGCCCAGCAGCTCCGGATCGAGCAGGCCGGGCTCGAACGGGCGGCTCCAGCCGAATACGTCGCGCAGGTCGCGCGCGCGCTCGTTGCCGGGCCGGCCGTTGATGCGGCGGTGGGTCGAGGGCGTTACCGTGATGAAGCGGTAACCGGTGGCGCGCAGGGCGTGGCCGAGCGCGAGCAGGGCGTTGGCTTGGGAAGTGTTCATGCGCCTGAGCGTCGCATGTGGCCGTGCTTCCATCTGTGCGCTGGCGTACATGGAACATCCGCCTGCATTTGAGGAATTTGGGGCATTATGTGATCACTCGAACAGTGCAGGCAGACGCGTCTGTCCATACTGCAATGACAGCGGCAAGATAGTCGCAGAAAACAGTCGTCAATTCACACGAGAGAGAAACATGAGCATGAACATTTTCGATCAGGACGAAGCGCCGGTGGGGCGCGTCGCGCGTGAAGTCGCGCGCGAGCGCCGCGAGCGCACCATGCACGACGAACTGCGCGCCGGACTGGCGCCGCTGGACGACCGCATCAAGGACGCGCGCCAGCGCTTCGATACCTGCAACCTGAAACGGCATCACGGGCGCTGACCCGCTTATCAAGGAGAATCTATGCGTTGGGAAGGCGACCGCCAGAGCGACAATGTGGAAGACCGCCGCGGTGAGGGCGGAGGAGGTGGCGGATTCGGCTTCGGCGGCCGCTCGATCGGCATCGGTACCCTGGTCATCGCCCTGGTCGGCGGCTGGATCTTCGGCATCAACCCGATGACCATCCTCGGCCTGCTGTCCGGCGGCGCGCCGCAGCAGGTCTCGCAACAGCAGTCGCAGCCGCGCCAGGCGCCGGCCAACGACCGCGAATCGCAGTTCGTGCGCACCACGCTGGCCTACACCGAAGATGCCTGGACCCAGGTGTTCCGCGAGCAGGGCGCGCAATACCAGCCCGCAAAACTGGTCATCTTCGACGGCAGCACCGGCACCGCCTGCGGCCGGGGGCAGAGTGCGACCGGGCCGTTCTACTGCCCGGCCGACAGCAGCGTGTATATCGACCTCAGCTTCTTCCGCACCATGCAGCAGCGCTTCAATGTCGAGGGCGAATTTGCCCAGGCCTACGTGATCGCACACGAGGTCGGCCACCACGTGCAGAACCTGCTCGGCATCTCGAACAAGGTCCATGCGGCCCAGCAGCGCGCCTCGGAAACCCAGGGCAATGCGCTGTCGGTGCGGCTCGAACTGCAGGCCGACTGCTTCGCCGGCGTGTGGGCCAAGCGCACCAACAAGGAAAAGCAGATCCTGGAAAGCGGCGACGTCGAAACCGCGCTCAACGCTGCCAGCGCGATCGGCGACGACGCCCTGCAGCGCCAGTCGCGCGGGGTGGTGGTGCCGGACTCGTTCACGCACGGCAGCTCGGCCCAACGGGTGCGCTGGTTCCAGCGCGGGCTGGAGAGCGGAGAAGTTTCCGCCTGTAACACCTTTGAAGCACGTCAGCTGTAATTAATTTCCGGCTGTTTATAAACCGGGCGGCCACAGCAAAAAAAGTCTTCTAAAACGTGCGTTCGTTTCCGTGCGCGTATCGCCATTAGTGAAATTTTGACATAACTTTGTGTCATATCAGCTCGTCAATGCGGCGGGCTTCGCTAATCGATCCCTACAGAGGAGGACTTATGCTGGCAATGAATTACCGCGGGCCGTACCGCGTCCGCGCCGATCACAAGCCCGATCCGGTCATCGAGCACCCGGGCGACGCCATCGTGCGCGTCACCCGGGCCTGCATCTGCGGTTCGGACCTGCACCTGTACCATGGCCTGGTCCCCGACACCCGTGTCGGCCACACCTTCGGCCACGAGTTCATCGGCGTGGTGGAAGAGGTCGGCTCCGGCGTGCAGAAGCTGAAGGTGGGCGACAAGGTTCTGGTGCCGTTCAACCTGTTTTGCGGTTCCTGCTTCTTTTGCCAGCACGAGTTGTTCGGCAATTGCCACAACACGAATGCACAAGCCACGGCGGTGGGCGGCATCTATGGCTACTCGCACACGGCGGGCGGCTACGATGGCGGCCAGGCCGAGTACGTGCGGGTGCCGATGGCCGACGTCGGCCCGATGGTCATTCCCGACGATATCCACGACGACGACGCGGTCCTGATGACCGACGCGCTGCCGACCGGTTACCAGGCGGCCGAGATGGGCGACATCAAGGAAGGCGACACCGTGGTGGTGTTCGGCGCCGGCCCGGTCGGCATCTTCGCCGCCAAGTCGGCCTGGCTGATGGGCGCGGGACGCGTGATCGTGGTCGACCATGTCGAATACCGGCTCGAGTTCGTCAAGCGCTATGCCCAGTGCGAAGTCATCAACTTCAAGGAAGTGAAGGACATGGCGATGCACATCAAGAAGATGACCGACTGGATGGGCGCCGACGTTTGCATCGACTGCGTCGGGTGCGAGGCCGCCGGCAACACCATGCAGACCATCACCGGCGTGTACACGATGATGCAGGCCGGTTCGGCCACCGTGCTGCACTGGTGCATCAACTCGGTGCGCAAGGGCGGCAACGTCTCGATCGTCGGCGTGTACGGCCCGACCTTCAACGCGGTCCCGATCGGCAATGCGCTGAACAAGGGCCTGACGATGCGCATGAACCAGGCCAGCGTGCGCCGCCACCTGCCGCGCCTGATCGAACACATCCGCGCCGGACGCATCGATCCGAAGGCGATCATCACCCACCGTGTGCCGCTGGAAGAAGTGTCGGATGCGTATCACATTTTCTCGAGCAAGCTCGACAATTGCATCAAGACCGTCCTGATCCCGCCGCGCGCGAATGAAGTGCGCGCCGTGCAGGCCAGCGCAGCGAATTGAGAGGAGAGAACATGGAAACACGTAACGACGTCAGTTCGGCAGCCAACGACCACCACGACGGCCACCACGCTCCGGGCGAGCACGACGGCCAGGGCCACGTCGGCCACGTGCACGGCCACATCGCGCCGCGCCGTCCGACCCGCGACCAGCTGCAGCACATCCAGGGCTGGGGCGCCGACCTCGACCGCAAGGACCGCCCCGGCGTGCCGATGGAACGCACCCCGCCGCGCTTCATCAACGCACCCGAGAGCGATCCGGTGCCGCAGGAGCAGAAGGTCGAGGTGCTGGTCTCGACCGAGCGTCCCGGCATGACCCCGCTGCACGGCTCGGTGCAGCCGCCGTCCGGGCTGTCGGGCATGATCCGGCGCGGCGCTTTCAAGCTCAGCGAAAACGATGTGCGCCACTGGCTGCTGCTGATCCTGGCCGACCGCGTCAACATGGTCGAAGGCATCGGCCAGGACCTGGCGCGCGGGCACATTCCCAACATCCTGGGCGAGATGGGCATCAAGGCCGAGCTCAAGCACAACCCGGCCGGGCTGGTGAAGAAGGTCGCTGTCGGCGCCGCACTGGTCGGTGCGGCGGTGTACCTGATGAAGCGCCGCGACGAAGAGGAAGAACATCGCCGTCACCGCCACCATCGCAGCCGTTATCGCTGATCCGCGCCAGCTGAGCGTGTGATACCGCAACGCGTCGCCCGATCCGGGCGGCGCGTTGTTGCATCTGGGGCTTATATCTGAGTATTGCGCTCAAGCAAATCCTCTGTCGATAGCTCGTCCATCATGGTCGATGACCGGCGCCACCCGGCCCGGCACACCGGCTGGAGACGAGATGAATCCCACCAAGCGCTTCACCACGGCCCTGCTCGCGGCCGCCATCCTGTGCGCGCCGTTGTGCGCACCGGTTTCCGCCGTTGCCGCTCCCGCCGGCCCGACCATGGGCGCGCCGCTGCGGCTGGACGCCAAAACGCAGACGGCGGTGCTCGATGCGCTGGCCGCGCGCCGCACCGCGATCGGCCTGGATCCCGCACACGGCTACAAGCTGCAGTCACAGCATCCGGGCGTGCAGGGCACGCAAGTGCTGCGCGTGGCGCACCTGTACAAGGGCCTGCGCATCTTCGGCTCCGAGTCGGTGGTGGTGCTGGACCAGAAGCGCCAGATCGTGTCCGAGAGCGCGTCGCCGCGCCGGCTCAGGCTGGGCAAGCAGGCCGGCGCGGTAAGCGCGCCCGGCATCGAGCCGGACGTCAAGCCCGCCGTCAGGCGCGCGGCCGCGATCGCCGCGGCGCGCGGCACCATCGCCCTTGGCGCCGTCAATGTGGTGGCGCCGCGCGCCGAACTGCTGATCTATCCGCACATGGGAGAACAGCGCGCGCCCGGCGCCGAAGCCAAGGCCGCGGGCGAACTCAACGCACTGGACCTGGTCGAGACGGTCGACCGTTACGAACTGGCCTGGCTGGTGCGCCTGCGCATGCGCAGCGGCGAACAGCCGCAGTATTTCGACGTCGTGGTCAGCGCGCTCGACGGGCGCATCATCGCGCGCTGGAGCATGGTGCAGACCGTGACCGGCATCGGCCACAGCCAGTACAACGGCGAGGTGCCGCTCAGCACCACGCTGGCCAACGGCGTCTACCAGATGCTCGATCCGGAACGCGGCAAGGGCGGCGCCTTCGGCGCGATGGCGATCACCAACGCCAACCATGGCATCAGCGCCGGCAAGGTGTACAGCAACAGCAGCAACACCTGGGGCGACGGCAAGCAGTTCGTCGAAGGCTCGAGCACCACTGCGCCCAACGGCCAGACGGCGGCGGTAAACGCGATGTGGGGCTTGATGAACACCTACGACATGCTCAGGAACGTGCTCGGCTGGCACTCGCTCGACGGGCAGGACACCGCCACCCACATCGCGGTCCACGTCAACCGCGGCTACGACAACGCCTATTACAGCGACACCTGCCGCTGCATGTTCATCGGCGACGGCACCTTCTTCACCAACCTCGGCGCGATCGACGTCGTGGGCCACGAGATGGGGCATGGCGTCACGGCTGCGACGTCGGACCTGGTGTACTCGGGCGAGTCGGGCGGCCTCAACGAATCGAGTTCGGACATCGCCGGCGAAGCGGTGGAAGCCTATGCGCGCGCCGGCGGCAAGGGCGACGTATTGCCGGCGCTGGGCAACGACTGGATGCTGGGCAGCGAGATCGCGCGCGACGGCGAACCGCTGCGCTGGATGGCCAAGCCGAGCCGCGACGGGCGCAGCCCGGACGCCTGGAGCACCGAACTGCGCCGCCTCGACGTGCACTACAGCAGCGGGCCGAATAACCGGATGTTCTATTTCCTGGCCCAGGGCTCGCGCGCCGAGAGCGACCATGAAGCCTACAGCAGCTACCTGACGGCGAAGCCGGCGGCGATGACCGGCATCGGCCTGGACAGTGCCTACCGGATCTGGTTCAACGCCAGCAGCACGCGCTTTACCAGCAGCACCAACTATGCCGATGCGCGTGCGAAGATGATCGAGGCGGCCGAGCAGTTGTATGGGGCGGGCGGGCGTGAAGCGATCGCGGTGCGGCGTGCGTATGCCGCGATCAACGTCGGCACCGATGTCGACGAACTCGTATCCGAACCGGTGCCGGGCGCTCCGGTCGAATCGACCATGCGCCGGGTGCGCGCTACCGCGCTCAATTCGTCCCTCAGTCCGTCATCAGCGGATAGGGATTGATCGGCGTACCTTTCCACCACTGCTTTTCGGGCGTCAGCTGCACCAGTGCGAAGTGCAGGTGCGGCGCGTTGGGATCGGAGTTGCCGGTCACGCCCACATAACCGACCAGGTCGCCACGCTTGAGTTCCTTGCCTTCGGTGACACCCTCGGCGTAGCGGTCGAGGTGGGCGTAGTAGTAGGCGTACTGTTCGGTCGGATCGAACTGGTACACGGTCAGCCCGCCCGGTTTGCTCTGGAAAAGCTTGACCACTTTGCCGTCGGCCGCGGCGATCACCGGCGTACCTTGCGGTGCCATGATGTCGAGCGCTTCGTGGCGGCGCTGCTCGCCGCGTGCCTGGTCGAAGGTGTCGCTCAGCTGCGCGGCCTTGATGCCTTGCACCGGCACCAGCAGCTTGCCGGCCGGCGTGGCGGAAGAGGGTGCCGTGGTCGATGCGATGGCGCCGCCAGCCGGCGCGTCCGGGCGCAGCGGCAGCTCGGCGTCGCTTAGGTCGGGTTCCACCACGGGCGCCGGGGGCAATTGGCCATCGATCGCATAGGCCGGAACGCCAGGCGTGGCCGGCGTGTCGGCGGTGATGATCTCGGGCGGCGGCGCATCGTCGGGCACCCGGCCCAGCAGCACGAACAGCACCCCGGCCCCGACCAGCAGCCCCACCACGAAGATCATCAGCTTTTTCATCGCGTTTCCTCCGGCGCCGCCGCGCTCATCAAGTTAAATGGTTTATTTTTGCAGGACCACGTCGACACCGGCGGCCACCAGCGCGCCGACCTCGGCCGCGCTCCAGTTGGTCAGGCGGATGCAGCCATGCGATTCGGTCTTGCCGACGTGGCCCGGCACCGGGGTGCCGTGGATGCCGTAGTGCGGCTTGGACAGGTCGATCCACATCACGCCGACCGGATTGTTCGGGCCGGGCTGGATCTGCGTCTTGCTGTCGCCGGCCTTGGCATCCCAGAACAGTTTCGGGTTGTAGTGATAGACCGGATTGGCGTGCACGCCTTCGATCTTCCAGTTGCCGATCGGCAGTGGATCGCGGCTGCTGCCGGTCGAGACCGGATACTGGGCCAGCAGCTGGCCCGAGGCGTCGAGCAGCTGCAGCGTCTTGGTGCTGTCGCGCACCACCACCTTGGCGGCCGGCGGCAGCGGCGCCTTGCCGTGCACGTTCGGCACCACGATCTGTTCGCCCGTGCGGCCCAGGTTCTTGCCCGGGTTCAGACGTTGGAGCAGGGCCGGGCTGGCGTGGAATTTTTCTCCCAGGCCTTCGGCCGGAGTGGCGTAGCCGAGCTTTTTCAGCTTGGCCTTGCCCATCATGGTGTCGGGGACCGGCTCGAACGGGCCGGCGGTGTCTTCGTCGGTCAGCGTGTAGTTGGCCAGGGTCGGCGTGGCGTCGGCATTCAGGGCGTTCCAGGTGGCGTCGTCGAGCTTGCCGGTGACGGGCAGGTTGCGGGTCTGCTGGAAGGTGTTCAGGGCCTGGCGCATGTTCGAGCCGTAGGCGCCGTCGATTTCGCCCGGCGACAGGTACATGCGCTCGAGCACGACCTGGGCGCGCAGCAGGCGTTCGAATTCAGCCTGCTCGGCGATGGCGGGATCCTGCACGGCGCCCGGGACGCTCGGGGCGTTGCCGGTGATCGCCTGCATCGTGGTTTGCGGCTGCGGCTGCTGCTGTGGCTGCTGTTGCAGGGGCTGCTGCTGCATCTGCTGCGCCAGCGTGGCGGTCGGCACGGCGCCGGCGAGGGCGGCGATCAGGGTGAGTGCGGTCGTTTTTTTCATCGTGTTGCCTCCTGCTTATTGCTTCTGGAGACTCCAGCGTAGTGACGCATGCAAGGCGGGTCTGTGCGAGAACGAACTCATGTATCAGCGCTACAATCTTGCGCATCATGCCTGATCCGACCATCCACACCGTTACCTTGACGCCGCTCGGCGCCGGCTTTGCCGCGCCCGCCGACGTCACGCTGCTGCACGCGCTCGAAGCCGCCGGACTCGACATACCGAACTCGTGCCGCAACGGCACTTGCCGCACCTGTATCTGCCGCGTCAGTGCGGGCAGCGTGCGTCACCTGATCGAATGGCCGGGATTATCGTTCGACGAAAAGCGCGAAGGCTATATCCTGCCTTGCGTCGCCGTCGCCTGTGAAGACGTGGTGCTGGAAGCGCCGCTGGCGCGGCACGTCAGCTTCGATTGATTCAGCGGGCGGGCAGGTCGAGCGCGCGCTCGATCACGTTCAATACCTGCGGCCAGGCCGGAGAAGTCGCGGCGACTTCGTCGTAGTGGCTCGCGTCCGGCAGGATCACGACTTCGGCCCGGTCGCCGGCCGCCTGGGCGCGGCGCGCGTAGTCGTGCGCCACGCGCGGCGGCGAGATCGTGTCCAGCGCGCCGGTGACCAGCCAGGTGCGGCTGCCGTTCGGGATCAGTTCGGCGGCATTGGTGTCGGCGAATACGTCGGGTCGCGACGCGGTCGGCGTGCCGGCCAGCTGCGCGCTGTCGCGGCCGCAGCTGGTCTTGATCAGCGCCGCTTCATTGCGCAGGTCGGCCAGGCCGCCCAGGCTGACGATGCGCTCCACCTTCAGCATCCGGGACCGGTACAGCGGACTGTCCTGCGGAATGCGCGAACGGCCCGCGATCCACTGCACCAGCTGGCCGCCGGCCGAGTGGCCGACCGCGACGATGCGGGTCAGGTCGAGCTTGTGCCGCGACGCCTGTTGTTCCAGCGTATCGAGCGCGGCGTGCATGTCGAGGTACATGCCGGGATAGCCGCCGCCGTCTTCGTCCACGCGCCGGTATTCGACGTTCCACACCGCGATGCCGCGCGCGGCCAGGGCGCCGGCCATATTGCGCAACTGGGTGATGCCGCCGAACTCCTCCGTCCAGCAGCCGCCGTGCACCAGCACCGCCACCGGGAACGGTCCGCTGCCGGCCGGCACGAACAGTTCGGCGTACTGCGAAGGCGCGGCGCCATAGCGCACGGTGGCGGAAGGCTGAGGGCCGGTGAGGGCGAGGTAGTCGGCGAGTTTCATCGGGGCGGCGGTGGCGGGAAGGTGCAGCGCGCAGCCGAGCAGGGCGCTTAGAAGCAGGTGAGGCAGGCGCATGGTGGGCGGATAAAAGCGATCGAAGATCACACTATAGCCGAGGCGTGCAGCGCTGGGACAATGCTGCTGCCCGGTCCGCACAATTGAAATCCGGCCCTGCGGGAACCATGCTAGGCTGCACCCGACGTACCATGTTCAACAGGAGGCATACCATGAGCAATGCGAAGTCCAAGAGTTCAAGCGCCAACAGTTCCAGCGGCAGCCAGAACAAGCAGTCGGCCAATCTGTCTGAAGAAGACAAGGCCAAGCAGAGCGCCGGCAAGGCCGACAAGAGCAGCCATGAGCAGAAGTCGCGCGTCAAGGCCGGCACCGGCGAAGGTGCCGGCGGCGGTGCCAAGCAGAAGCAGAATCACTGACCGGCATGACCGGCGCGGCGGGTGCCTGCCCGCCGCAATTCGACAGGCAGCAGCGCAGGCAAAGCGTTGCCTTCCACGTCCTCGCGTACCGCTCGAGCGCTTGATGGCCCGGCGCGGCGCGCGTCCAACCTGAGAGGCCCACCATGAACCAGCTTCATTCGTACGACCCAGCCCGCCCGGGTGCACTGCGCGCCCACTCCACGCCCGATCCGGAATCGCCCAACGATCCGACGCCGCCGCATCCGACGCCGCCGGTGCCGGACGACGTGCCCGATCCGGTCAACGCACCGGTCGAAGAGCCGCGCCTGCCGGAACCGCCGATGCGCGTCGGCTGACGCGGCTACGCCGGCACTTTGTCAGCTGCCGGCGACATGTTGTAACGAGGCGCCGCGTCAGGCGCCGCTCGTCTTCTCTCCCTGCTTGTCTTCCTGCGCATCGCCGGCCTCGCCGCTCGACGGCGGCAGCGGTGGAATGCCGCGGATCATTTCATCGGTCTCGTGCTGTCCCGGGGATTTCTCGCCGCTACCGATATCCGCTTCGTCGTACATTGCGCGGCCCTTGTTCTTGGGATCGACGTTGGGTGTCGGCTGGTTCATGCTGTGCTCCGGTAAAGTTGTCAATGTCGTATCATCGTAACAGGCCATCCCCGGTTCCGGCGCGCGCTAGGCCTGCGTCGGACAGAGACTAAGAATCGCCGCGAAGGTGTTGTATTCGGGTTGCAGCTGTCGGGCGCTGTGCTCCCTGTCACACAAGCGCAACAATGCGATTTCTATAATGAGCCTGTGGCATACAACAGGAGGAGACGATGGGTTCGACTTTGTACAACAAGATCTATCTGGGCCGCAGCCCGCTGTTCGCAACGCGCCGCGCGCAGCTGGCGCTGCTGGTGGGATTGGCGGCCAGCGCCGGTCTCGGCTGGCTGGCGCTACGGTCACTGCGCTAAGCCAACTTGCCGCGGGGCCGGGTGACAGGTACCATGTCGCCCTTTGGGCACTGTAAACGCGGTAATGAAAAACGAAAAGCTGACGACGGACGAATACGATGCGCTGGAACTGATCCGGCGCGGCACGAAGCAAGACCTGGCCACCGCCTGTGTCGGGCGCAATACCAAGCGCCTGTGCGGCATCAAGCTGGCCAGCAAGGGTCGCGACGGCCGTTTGACGCTGACCGAGAAAGGCCTGGAGCTGCTGTTCCTGCGCCGCTGCGTGACCGGCCTGCGCGCGCTGGCGCTCGACCCGACGGTGCACGTCGACGAAGACGTGCTGCGCTTCCTGAGCCGCAAGTCGCACGTGATGCCGATCGAGACCGGCGGCTACGCCCTGACCGACAAAGGCCGCGAATCGCTGGCCGACATCGAACAGCAGAACACGCGCGGCTGAGCCGGCAAGCCGCCAGCCTGGTGAGCCTCAGTTGGCGCGGCGGCGATCCGGATAGACCAGCACCCGCACCGCGACTTCCGCCGGCACGTTCATGGTGGCCAGGAACTCGGCCGCGCGTTGCAGGCCCAGTGTGGGCACCGACGCCACCGCCTGGTTGACCAGGTCGCGCGTGCGGTGGTCGATGCGCTGGCGCCGCGAGGCAGAGCGCGCTGCGTTGACGGCGCCCGGCGCCAGGTCACGCATGTCGTTCATGTTCATTGTCCGAGTCTCCGGAGGTTGCAAAAGAGGCACGGACATTGTACGGCCAACGATGTTGGATTGGCCATAGAAATGTTTTTGGCAAATAAGTGTTGCTGAACTGCTGCGGCCACGCCGCAGGATGCCTGTCAGCGCGGTACGACGGCGGCAACTGGCGCCGCGCTGGCTTGCTTCACGCCGCTTCTGCAGCGGCTTCCACCGATTCCATCGTCAACGCCGGCAAGGCCAGGGCGCGCCGCTCGCGCAGCAGCTGTTCGAACTCGTGCGCCGGTAGCGGACGGCTGAAGTAATAGCCCTGCATCTCGTCGCAGCCATGGCTGCGCAGGTAGTCGAGCTGCTCGGCCGTCTCCACCCCTTCGGCGATCACCGCCAGCTTCAGGTTGTGCGCCAGCGCGATGATCGAGGTCACGATCGCGGCGTCGTTGGCATCGACCGTGATGTCCGAGACAAACGAGCGGTCGATCTTGAGCACGTCGATCGGGAAGCGCGACAGGTAAGAGAAGCTCGAATAGCCGGTGCCGAAGTCGTCGATCGACAGGTTCACGCCGAGCGCCTTCATCCGGTGCAGCAGTTCGACCGCCGGCGTGACGTCGCTCATGAACAGGCTTTCGGTCAGCTCGATCTCGAGGCAGGCCGGATCGAGCCCGGTCTCGTTCAGGGCCGATTCCAGGCTGGCCAGCAGGTCGCTGGCGCCGAACTGGCGCGCCGACAGGTTCACCGCCACCCGCAGGCGCTGGTAGCCGGCATCCTGCCAGGCCTTGTTCTGGGCGCAGGCGGTGCGCATCACCCAGGCGCCGATCTGGACGATCAGGCCGGTTTCCTCGGCCACGCTCACGAAGCGGTTCGGCGGCACCATGCCCAGCTCGGGATGGTTCCAGCGGATCAGTGCCTCCATGCCGACGATCTGGCCGCTCTTCAGGTCCACCTGCGGCTGATAATGCAGCACGAACTCGTCGCGTTCGAGCGCGTTGCGCAGCGCGCCTTCGATGCGCACCCGCTCCAGCGATTCCTCGTTCATGGCCGGCGTATAGAACTGGAAGTTGTTGCGGCCCATCTTCTTGGCGCGGTACATGGCGATGTCGGCATGCTCGATCAGGTTCTCGCTGCCGGTGCCTTCGCTCGGATACACCGCAACCCCGATCGAGCAGGTGACGAAGAATTCCTTGTTGCCGAGCAGGACCGGCTGCGCCACGGCATCCATCACCCGCTGCACGATCGCCGGCGACAATGGCTCTTCGCTGTGCTCGGACAGGATCACCACGAACTCGTCGCCCGACAGGCGTGCCACCGTGTCCGAATCGCGCAGCGACGAGCGCAGGCGCGCCGCCACCGTCACCAGCAACACGTCGCCGGCCTTGTGGCCCATGCTGTCGTTGACGAATTTGAAGCGGTCGAGGTCGATCAGCATGACCCACACCGGACGGCCATTGCGGGTCGAATAGGCGATCGCCTGGCCCAGGCGGTCCTGCAGCAGCGAGCGGTTCGGCAGGCCGGTCAGCACGTCGTGCTGGGCCACATGGTGCACGCGCTGCTCGGTGAGCTTGCGTTCGGTGATGTCGCTGCCGGTGCCGCGGTAGCCGAGCAGGCGGCCGTTGTCGTCGAACATCGGCTGGCCGTTGACGCAGAACCAGCGCGTGTCGCCGCGGTCGTCGGTAATGCGGTATTCCAGGTTGGCGAACGGCTCGTGCGCCTGCATCGCCGCCAGGTGGGCGCGGCCCTCGTCGCTGTCGAGCAGGCCGGGCACGTATTCCCAGCGCGTCTTGCCCAACAGGCCCTGCACCGCCACGCCCGATTTTTCGGTAAAGCCGCCGGTGATCATGGTGAAGCGCATCTGCGCGTCCTGTTCCCAATACCAGTCGGACGACATCGAGACCAGCTGGCGGAAGCGCTGCTCGCTCTGCACCAGCGCTTTTTCGGCACGCTCGCGCGCGGCCATGTCTTCGATCAGGCGCCGGTTGGACAGGCGCAGGTCGGCGGTGCGCTGGCGCACCAGCTGCTGGACCTGGCGCGCGCGCCGGCCCGAGGCCTGCATGAAGGCGGCGCCGAGCAGCGTCACCAGGATGCCGCTGGCCAGCAGCGCGCTCGAACCCATGTGGTCGGGCAGGAACGGGCGCGGCGTGGCGGCGACGTCGATGCGCCATGGCCGGCCGCCGGCCTGCAGAACGGTGCTGGAAAAGCCGGGGTGGCCGGGCGCCAGCCAGCGCTCCAGCCAGTTGCCGCGATTGGCACTGTCGGGCGCGGCGTGGCCGGTGGCCAGCAGCAAGGTGTCGGCCGCTGCCTGGTCGCCGGCATAGACCGAGACGATCACGTCGTCGCTGTCGAGCAGGCCGGCGCCGCCCAGCGAGGCGCGCACCAGTTCCTGGCCGCGGATCACGACTCCCGTGTCGCCCACCAGCTTGCCTTGCTTGTCGAGCACCGGCATCACCAGTTCGAAGCCGGGGCCGGCGCTTGCACCGTCCGCTCCCGGCGCCAGTGCGAACAAGGTGCTGGCGGCGGGCTGGCGCGAACTGCGCGCCAGCGCCAGGGCGCTCAGCACCGCTTCATGGTGGGACGGACCGACGCGCGGGATGGCGCTGCTAACGGCCAGCGGCTCGAAGAAATCGGCGTCATGGTGCTGCGCGGCCGCGTTCGGTCCCTGGGACGTGACGCGGTGGAAGCTGAACGACTGGATGAAACCGTGGCGCTGGCCGAGCGCGCGCGTGAAATCGGCGAAGCGTTCGCGTCCCACCGGCTCGCTGGCGGCGAACAGCTGGTTGGTCACGCTCAGCACTTCGACCGCCTGGTTCATGCCCTGGCTGACGGCGGCCACGCGCGCGTCGGCGCGCTGGGCAAAGGCGAGTGCCAGGTTACGGTATTCGAGGCTGCTGACGCCGAGGAACAGGGCGCAGGAAGCGACCAGCCCGCCCCCGAGCGTCAGGAATGCCGCGCGAGTCAGGTGTCTAGGCAGGCGGCTCGGCATCGTGTTCGGTCGTCCAGTGGGAAGGTAGCGCAAATAATGTCGGTTCGACTACCGGTCCCAGTATTGCTGGCATGAACAAGCTTGCCGGTAGGCATTAATGCGCGCCAGTGTGTCACAAACCAGGGGTTGCCGCAAATAAATCCTATCGTGCGCGCCGCGCCGGCGGCACGCTGTGGCATGCCTCAGACAGCGCGCGATGCCAGCCAGACAAGCAGGGCGCGTACCAGCAGGCGGTTGCTCCAGCCCCAGCCGAAGGCGCCGGGCCGCGCCAGGCCGGGCCGTGTCAACATTCTCCGGGTCCGCTCCGGAGCCGGGCCGGGGCGCCGTGCAAACAGGATGCGGTTGTTGCCGGCCACCGCGCGCGGCCAGATAACCTGTCCGTCGAATGCATCGTTCAGGCGCTGCAGCGCACCCGCGTAGTCGGGGTCATAGGTGAAGATGTTCGCCACCATGATCCCGCCCGGACGCAGCGCGCGCCGGCAGTCGGCGTAGAACGCGCGGCTGGACAGGGCGGACGGCAGGCCGGCGCTGTCGAAGCCGTCGGACAGCAGCACGTCGGCATCGTTGCGGTTGTGCGCCAGATAATCGGCGGCATCGACGTGCAGCACGCGCAGGCGCGCGTCGTCGGGCGGCACCAGGAAAACGTCGCGCAGGGCGATCACGTCGGCGCGCACCTCCAGCACGGTGATGCGCGCCCGGGGAAAGCAGCGGTGGCAGAACTTCACCAGCGACCCGCCACCCAGGCCGACCATGACGATGTGGCGCGGATCCGGGTTTACCAGCGCGAAGCCCATCATGGCGCGCGCGTAATCCAGCACCAGCGCGTGCGGGCGCGACAGCAGCATCTCGCTCTGGATGTCGCCGGGCGTGAATTCGAGCGTGCGGCGGTCGCCCACGGTGCGTACCAGCGGCGCCGCATCCGTAGTAGTGGCGTCGGACTGGTCGGCATTAGTGGTCGGGGCGGGCATGCGCAGAGTATATAGCGAGGCCGCTACGCTCCCGCGCCGGTTGCCGCTGCTTGTTCCAAAGCATCTCTTTCTGATAAGCTGGCTCCTTGGATGCAGACCCCCAGTGGCCCGGGCGTCGACGACCAGTTGATTCACCCGCCCAAGCCGGCAAGGTCGGCCATCTCGAACGTCGAACATGAATACTGAACTGACTATGCTGCTGGACGCGTCGACCATGGTGGTGGTACTGGCCCTTGGTAATCTGGCGCTGTGCGCACTGCTGACTTTTTTTGACCACGGCCCGGCCCGTCCGGCGGCGCTGAGCGTCTGGAGCCTGTCGAAACAGATCCAGGGCGGCGCCTGGTTGCTGCTGGCCCTGGGCGACGCCGGCGTGGTGCCGGCCCCGCTGGCGGTGCCGGGCGGTTACGCGCTGCTGTTCGCCGGCGTCGCGATCGAAGCCGGCGCCTCGTGGGAACTGGCGCGTCGCCCCGGCTGGCGCCGTCCGACCCTGGTAGCCGGCAGCCTGGCGATCCTGGCGTTCTTCCTGTGCTATCTGGTCGATGAGGAAGGCTTGCGCGGCCTGGCCGCCTCGCTGCTGCTCGGCGCCTTTTATCTGTCGGGTTCGGTGGCGCTGGCCTGGCGCTGGGCCGAGGCCAGCCTGCTGCGCCGCTTCCTAGCCGTGGCCAGTGCCGCGCTGGCCCTGCTGGTGGCCTCGCGCGGACTGTCGGTGCTGTTCCTGCAGGGCGGCTGGGGCTGGATGTCGAGCGAGCTGCTGGCCCAGCTCTCCAGCGGCGCGCTGTATCTGCTGATGCTGGGTAACGGTTTCGGCATGCTGCTGCTGGCGCGCGAACGCCTGCAGGAAGCGCTGGCGCGGCTGGAGACGGTCGATCCGCTGACCGACGTGCCCAACCGGCGCGGCTTCTTCCAGACCTTGGCGCCATGGATGGCGCTGGCGCGCCGTCCCGGCCTGCCGACCGCATTGGTGGTGCTGGACCTGGACCAGTTCAAGCGCATCAACGACGGCTACGGCCACCCGGCCGGCGACGCCGTGCTGCGCCACGTGGTCGAACTGACCCGGCGCCAGCTGCGCGACAGCGATCAACTGGGACGCCTGGTCGGAGTCGAGTTCGCGATCCTGCTGCCGCGCACCAACCTCGACGAAGCCACGCTGGTGGCCGAGCGCATCCGCGCCGCGATCGAGGCCACTCCGGTCAAGAGCGAGCGCGCCCTGATCAAGATGACGGCCAGCTTCGGCGTCACCACCATCCGCCCCGAGGACAGCACCACCACGCTGTTCGGGCGCGCCGACGAGGCGCTGCTGCGGGCCAAGAAGGAAGGCCGCAACCGCGTGGCCCAGGCGGGGGCAGCGCCGGCCGAGGTCTGATCGCTGCCGCGCTGGCGGCCTGCTGTCATCCGCCAGTCATCCAGCGAGCTTATGCTGCGTGCAGTTTTCGCAAGATTCACCCCCATGCCTGCATTCGTTGAACCACCCGTCTACGCCGCCATCGAACTCGGTTCCGACAGCTTCCGCCTGCACGTCGGGCGCTTTGAAAGCGGCTGCCTGCAGCTGGTCGCCAGCATGACCGAGCCGGTACGCCTGGCCGCCAGCATCGACGAAGACGGCATGTTGTGCCCGTCCGCGATGCGGCGCGCGCTGGCCTGCCTGGCTCAATTTCGCGCCGCGCTCGACGCCTGGCAGCCGCACGCCACGCGGGTGGTGGCCACCAGCGCGCTGCGCATGGCGCGCAATGCGTCGCTGTTCCTGCCGGCGGCCGGCCAGGCGCTCGGGCGTCCGGTCGAGATCATCGCCGGCGACGAGGCCGGGCGCCTGGTCTACCTGGGCGTGGCCAGCACGCTCGACGCCGGCGATGCGGCGCCGCGCCTGGTGCTCGACATCGGCAGCGGCGCCACCGAACTGGTCGCGGGGCAGGGCGCGGAGATTCGCCGCATCGAAACCTTTGCCGTCGGCGCGGTGCGCAAGAGCCTGACCTTCTTCCCCGGCGGCCGCATCGACGAGATCAGTTTCGAGGCCGCGGTGCGTTCGAGCCGTAGCCGCTTTGCCGAGGCCGCACTCGGGGCGCCAGGCTGGCCGCTGGCCTACGGCGCCTGCGGCACGGTGCGTGCGCTGGCCGAGATCGTACGGCAGGAAGAAGGCGAGGATGCGCGCCTGACCCGGCCCGCACTGGCGCGGCTGCGGCGGGCGTTCGTGGCCAGCGGCCATGTGGCGCGCTGCGCCTGGCGTGGGAACCGGCGGCGCGCGTGTCGCACCTGCCGGGCGGGCTGGCGATCCTGGTCGCCCTGATGGAGGAACTCGATATCGCCGAGGTGGCGCCGGTGCACGCCGGCCTGCGCGTCGGCGCGCTGTGGGACCTGCACCGGCGCACGGCGCTTGCCGCGTCAGTCGATCCGCTTGGCGTCGTCTGACGGGATCACCGGTGCTACGACCAGCGGCACCAGCTGCGGCTGACCGTCGCGCAGCCAGCCAAACAGGATCGCCATCATCAGCGGGCCGACGAACAGGCCGATCACGCCCAGGGTGGACACGCCGCCCAGCAGGCCGAACAACACCGCCAGGAACGGCAGATTGACCGCATGGCCGATCAGCTTCGGGCGGATGAATTTATCGACCAGGAACAGCTCCACCGCGCCCCAGGTGAACAGGCCCAGCGCCTCGGCCGAATGGCCCTGGCCGAACAGCAGCAGCGACACCATCGTGAACGACAGCGGCGCGCCGCCCGGGATCAGGGCCATGTAGCCGGTGATCACACCCAGCAGGGCCGGCGCCGGCGCACCGGCGATCCAGTAGGCAATGCCCAGCACGATCCCTTCCAGCACCGCGATCGAACCCAGGCCGAGCGCGGTGCCGCGTACCGACAGCGGCAGCACGCGGCGCAGCTTGGCGTACTGGCGCGGCAACAGGCGCGCGCCGGCGCGGTCCAGGTAATGCATCACCGCCGGGCCGTGCAGGTACAGCACGAACAGCGTCAGCAGGGTCAGGAACAGGTACAGGGCATTGGCCAGGATGGTCGAGCCCCAGACGCGCGCGGCGTCGGTCAGGTGCGGCATGAAGTCGCCCACCGTGGTGCGGATCAGGGCATTCAGGCCGCCCGGCACCGCCAGGTGCTCTTCCCACCATTTGACGGCCGGTTCGGCCACCATCGGCAGCCCGGCCAGCCAGGCCGGCACCGGCACCCCGGTTTCGTTGAAGGTGACCAGCATGCGCTGCAGCGCGGCCAGCTCGTAGCTCAGGGTATGGAACAGCAGCACCGAAGGGCCGACGAAGCTGACGATCAGCAGGACCAGCATGAAGCTGGCGCTGGCCAGCGGCGGCCAGCCGCGCGCCACCAGGCGCGCGTGCAGCGGCCAGGTGATCACCGCCAGCAGGCCGGCCCAGGCGATCGAACCGAGGAAATGCTGCAGCAGCAGGGCCAGCGCGGCTGCGAACAGCAACGGCAAAATCAGTTGAACATTCTTGCGCATGCCAGCCCGTTCTTCTTTCCTAAAATGGTTGCGCGCTCGAACGCGCCGCAGGAGTTTACAGCAGAGTTGTTCCTTTCGAAGAATAATTCAAGACGCATTCCTATAAAAGAGGAGTTTGCGGAAGAATTACTTCGTAAAAACGGAAGACGGGCAGAATGCGGGAACGGTGTGTGCATGGACCGTGCAAATCGTTTATATTGTTCGCCATTTTCACGACGGAGTTGCAGATGCCCCGCAAGATTGCCGCAGCAGAGCCGGCCAAGACAGCCCGCGCGCCGCGCGCGGCAGCCAGTGCCGCCAAGACCGCAACCAAACCCGCACCGAAACCGGTGGTCAAGGCAGCAGCCAAGGCGCCGGCCGGTCCCGCGACCACGAGTTCGGCCAAGGCCGGCGTAAAGACCGGCGCCAGGGCGGGTGCCAAGCCCGCTGCGAAGCCGGCCTCCGGCAGCGCAGCGAAAGTCGTGGCCAAACCCGCAGCCAAGCCCGCGGCGAAATCCGCCGCCCCGGGCAAGAGCGGCGTCGCCGCCGTCGCCAGGAGCGCCGCGCGCACGCTGACCGCGCAGGCCGCTCCACAGCCGGCCGCCAAGCGCGCCGGCCGCAAGGCGCCGGCCGCCGCGGCGCAACGCGCTCCGGTGCAGGACGCGCGTCCGGTGCTGGTACGCGACAGTTTTACCATGCCGGAAGGGGAGTATGCGGTGCTGGCCGACGTGAAGGCGGCTTGTCTGCGCGCCGGTGTGGACGTCAAGAAGAGCGAACTGCTGCGCATCGGCGTGGCCCTGCTGGGCCAGCTCGATGTTCCTACCCTGCAGGCCGTGCTGGCGGCGCTGCCCCAGCTCAAGACCGGACGGCCGCCGGCGCAATCCTGACTCGCGGTGCTGACTAGTGAATCGCCGAGGCGCTGGTCAGTTCCTTCAGTTCGCGGATCGGGATGTTCGACTTCTCGTGCATCCGCAGCAGGATAGTGGCGCCGACGTTCAGCTTGCGGTGCCGGATCTTGCTGATGATCGGCGGCTGCACTTCCAGCACGCGGCACAGCTCGGCATCGTTCTTCAGCTGCATGCGCTCGATCAGCGTGTCGAGCAGTTTGTTGGGCACGAAACTCGAGGGCTCCAGTGCGCGGGCGCGATGCATCGCCTCGAGCATTTCCTGTTTTTTCTGTCGTACGCTCATGTTGAATTCTCCAAAAATAATGCATGAATTCAAGACAGATCGACTGTTCTGGAGAATACCCGCCTGTTGTGTTGGCTTATCCGTGGCGGTCGTTGTGATATTACTACGACTGTGTTGCGCACGATTAGGGTTATTTAACTAAATCCGTGCTAAATGAGCGTTTCTTCTGGGAATTTACGCTAATTTCAATCCGGAATTAGTGAGTAGAAGAACTTTGTCGGCCATAGCGGCCGCGGCGTGGGAGTGGGTGACCATGATCGCGCCGGCGCCATGCTGGCGGGTTTCGGCGCGCAGCAGCTGCAGGATGCCGTCGGCAGTGTCGGGGTCGAGGTTGCCGGTCGGTTCATCGGCCAGCAGCAGGGCCGGGCGGTGCACCAGGGCGCGTGCAATGGCCACCCGCTGCAGTTCGCCGCCCGACAGCTGGCGCGGGAAGTCGCCGCCGCGCCCCTGCAGGCCGACCGCAGCGAGCATGGCGTCAGCGCGTGTGCCGGCATCGCCATTGAGCAGCAGCGGCAGCGCGACGTTCTGGCGCAGCGTCAGGTGCGGCAGCACGTGGAATGCCTGGAAGATGAAGCCCATGCGGGTGCGGCGCAGGCGGGTGGCGGCATCGTCGTCGAGCGCCGACATCGGCACGCCGTCGACCAGCACCCGCCCGCTGTCGGGCGCGTCCAGGCCCGCGATCAGGTTCAGCAGGGTCGACTTGCCGACCCCGGATTCGCCCATGATGGCGACGAACTCGCCCGGCTGGAACACATGCGACAGCTGCGACAGCACGCGGCGGCCGCCGTAAATCTTGGTGAGCTGGTCGAGTTCGAGCATCCGGTCCTGTGAGATCAAGTCAGTGGGGTCATCGGGTGAGCGCGCGCCGCAGCGCATAGCTGACCGCGTCGACCAGTGCCACCAGCACCAGCATCGCGATCACCACCGTCGCCGCGCTCGGCATCTGGAACAGCGACAGGTGGTACTTCAGCATCTGGCCCAGGCCACCGGCGCCGACCACGCCCAGCACGGCGGCGGCGCGGATATTGTTCTCCCAGCGGTACAGCGTGTACGACAGCATCTGCGGCAGCGCCTGCGGCAGGGTAGCGTACAGGAAGGCCGCCAGCGGCCGCGCGCCATTGGTGCGCAGGCTCTGCTCGGCCAGTGGCTCGACGTTTTCCAGCGCATCGGCGAACAGGCGACCGAGCACGCCGGCGGTGTGCGCGGCCAGGGCCAGCGTGCCG
Source organism: Massilia sp. (assembly GCF_031995545.1). Lineage (GTDB taxonomy): Bacteria > Pseudomonadota > Gammaproteobacteria > Burkholderiales > Burkholderiaceae_D > Telluria. The sequence goes on along the minus strand of NZ_DAMAGA010000001.1, from coordinate 48,030 downwards.
GCCATCGGCCCCAGGCCGGCCAGCACCAGCAGCACCGCAGCCCACACCAGTTCCGGAATCGAACGCAGCACGTTCAGTACCAGGCGCACCGCGGCGCGCGCCACGCGGCCCATGCGGCCGGCGCCGGCCAGCGCCAGCGGCAGGCCGAGGACAGCCGCCAGCAGGGTGCCGAGCGCCGACATCGCCAGTGTTTCGCCCAGCGCGCCCAGCGTCTTTTGCAGGAAGGCGGGGCCCGTCTCGGGCGGCGCGAAACCTTCCAGGAATTCGCGCGCCGAGGTCACCGCTTCGGCGGTGAAAAAGGCGCTCCAGGCCAGCGGCAGCGAGGCGAAGCTGGCCACCACCAGCGCCACGATGCCGGTCAACAGCAGCCAGGTGCCGAGGGAGCGGCGCGGCGGCGCGGGTATCGTGCTCACCGGCCGCGTCATCCGAGCCTGCCGCGCAGGAATTTCGACACCAGGTCGGCCGCGGCCACCAGCAGCACGAACATGATCAGCATGGTGGCCACTTCGCCGCCGGCCATCATCCTGGTCGACTCATCCAGGCGCTGGCCCAGGCCGCCGGCGCCGACGAAGCCCATCACCGCCGAGCCGCGGATCGCGCACTCCCAGCGGTACACGGTGTACGACACCAGTTCGGCGCTCGACTCGGGCAGGGCGCCGTACAGCAGCGCCGGCAGGCGTCCGCCGCCATTGGCCAGCAGGACGTCGGTGGCGTGGGCGTCGCCCGACTCGAGAATCTCGGCATACACCTTGGCCAGCATGCCGCTGTACGACAGGGCGATCGCCAGCACGCCGGCGGTCGGCCCCAGGCCGACGATGCGCACGAACAGCAGCGCCCACACCAGCTCGGGCACCGAGCGCAGCACCACCAGCACCCAGCGCAGCAGCTGGCGCACGCCGGCCGCCAATGGATGCATGCGGCCGGTGCCCAGGCGCGAGATCGACAGCCGTTCGCTGATGACGAAGGTGGCGGGAATCGCGGCCAGCAAGGCCAAGGTGAGGCCGGCGCTGGCGATGGCGACGGTCTGCCAGGTCTCGCGCAGCACCATCGCCAGGAATTCGGGTTCGATCGACGGGGTGAGGAAGTCGCGCAGGAACATCCAGGCGGCGCGCAGGCTCTGGGCGTCGAACAGCGTCCACGGCTTGAATTCGCTCGCCACCAGCATCGGGTACAGCAGCAGCAGGAACACGACGGCTGCGGTGACGCGCGTGCGCCAGGCCGGATCGGGATGCAGGACTTTCGTCATCGGTAAAACAGGGCGGCGCAGATCAGAAGCAGGCGCCGACCGCGATCCGCTCGGGCGAATCGTGCAGGACCTCGGGCTGCGGCTGCACCGTTTCGTTGGCGTACAGGTCGGCGATCATGGCGTCGGTCACCTGTTCGCGCGGCGCGTCGAACACGATGCGGCCGTCGCGCAGGCCGATCAGGCGCCCGAATCCTTCGCGCGCCAGTTCGACCTGGTGCAGGCTGCAGATCAGCGTCGCATTGCGCCTGGCCGCTTCCTGGCGCAGCGTGGCCAGCGTGTGGCGCGCCAGTGCCGGGTCGAGGGCGGAAATCGGCTCGTCCACCAGCAGTGCCTCGGCATAGGATAACAATAGGCGTGCCAGGCCGCAGCGCTGGCGCTCGCCGCCCGACAGGCGGTCGACGCGCGCATACAGCTTGTCGCCCAGGCCGAAGCGCGCCAGGGCCGCGTGGGCTGCATCGGGATCCTGGGGGCGGATCAGCGAAGCGATCGCCTGCCACAGGCTCCAGTGCGGCAGGCGCGCGGCCAGCACCGCCGTCACCACGCGCTGGCGCGGCGGCAGCGGCGGCGTCTGCGGCGCCAGGAACAGGTGGCTGCGCAGGCGGTGGCGCTGGCCCTGGGGCAGGACCCAGGGATCGCGCCCGAACACTTCCAGACTGCCCGCGGCCGGGCGATGGGCGCAGGCCAGTGTCGCCAGCAGCGTGGTCTTGCCGGCGCCCGATGGACCAATGAGTGCCACCTGCTCGCCGGCCTTGACGTCGAGATCGAGCGCATGCAGCGCGGGTGCGCGGCTGCCCGTCAAATGACGCACGGTCAGCTGGCGCAGGCGGTAGGTCGGCATCGGGCGCTTCAGCCGGTAATTACTTCAGCAGGCCGGCGTTGCGTGCGGCGGCTTCGATCGCGCCGTAATTGGCGGTCTTGGTCGGCACGAACCTGGTGGCGCGCTGCAGTTCCAGGATTTCCTTGCCCTGCGGGGTCGATTCGTCCAGCGCCAGGAAGGCATCGGTAATCTTCTTCTTCAGCGCCGGGTCCATGTCGCTGCGCACGGTCCAGTTGTAGTCGAAGTAGCCCGGGGTGGTGTAGAACACGCGCACCTGCTTCGGATCGACCTTCTTGCCTTCGACCAGCTTTTCCCAGACCGAGATGTTCAGCGCGCCGGCATCGACCTTGCCGCCGGCCACGGCCGCCACGGTGGCGTCGTGCGCGCCCGAGAAGGCGATGCGCTTGAGGTCGGTGTCAGGATTGATCTTGGCCTGCAGCAGGAACGAGCGCGGCATCAGGTGGCCCGAGGTCGACGATTCCGAACCGAACGCCAGGGTCTTGCCCTTCAGGTCTTCCAGCTTGTTGATCGATGGCGAGGTGGTGACGAACACCGAACGGAATTTTTCGTCTTCGGCGCGCTGTACCAGCGGGGTGACCTGGCCCTTGCTTCGCACATTGGCCTGGACGAAGGTGAAGCCGCCAAACCAGACCATGTCGATCTTGCGGTTGATCAGGCCTTCCACCGAAGCGGCGTAGTCGGTCACCGGGGTGAACTCGACCTTCAGTCCGGTCTGCTTGGCCAGGTACTCGCCCAGCGGCTTGAACTTGCGCTGCAGTTCGGTCGGGGCTTCGTCGGGGATGGCCGAGACGCGCAGCACGCCGGCGCTCGATTGCGCGTGGGCGGCGCCTGCGATCGTCAAGGTGCCGACGGCGGCGGCGATCAGGTGCTTGAGGATTTGGCGGCGGAAGGACTGGGTCATGGGGGCTCTTAGAAAAAGTTGAAAACGGGCATTGCTGGGGCGTGCACGCTTGAAGCGAAGCGAAAGCGGCGTTTCGCGCTAATCCGCTATGATAGCAAAAACGGCAACAGAATCAGGCGCCTGGCCTGGCCATCTCGCATGGTGCGGTGTGGCGGCACGAATGATAAACCTTATGCTGACCTCCTGTACATCCGAAATGACGCCCGCCGGTGTATCCGCATCGCACGGCAATGCCCACGTGGCCGATGAGCTGCACGCTTCGCTCGGCGCTGTCGAAGCCTGGATTTCGCCCAAGTTCCTCTACGATTCGCTCGGCTCCAAGCTGTTCGAAGCCATCTGCGAGCTGCCCGAATACTATCCGACCCGCACCGAGGCGGCCATCTTCGAGCGCCACGGCGCCGAGATCGCGCGCGTGGCGGGCAAGGGCGCGACCCTGATCGACCTCGGCGCCGGCAACTGCGCCAAGGCGGCTTCGCTGTTCCCGCTGCTGCAGCCGGCACAGTATGTGGCGATCGACATCTCGAGCGAATTCCTGCACGACGCCCTGGGCCGCCTGCGCCAGCGTTTCCCGCAGATCGCGATGGAAGCGCTGGGCATGGACTTCTCGCAGCAGTTCGCATTGCCGCAGCAGGTACGCGCAGCGCGCCGCCTCTTCTTCTATCCCGGTTCGTCGATCGGCAACTTCACGCCGGACGAAGCCGAAGCTTTCCTGCGCCGCCTGCGCGCGCAGTGCGGCAACGACGGCGGCATCCTGATCGGCATCGACCTGGCCAAGGACAAGGCCGTGCTCGACGCCGCTTACGACGACGCGTTGGGCGTGACCGCCGCCTTCAACCTGAACATCCTGCGCCACGTGAACACGCTGCTGGGCGCCGACTTCGACATCCGCGCCTGGCGCCATCACGGCTTCTACAACGCCGCGCGCAGCCGCGTCGAGATGCACCTGGAAGCCGTGCGCGACCAGGAAGTGCGCTGGCCGGGCGGGGCGCGCCGTTTCGAGGCGGGCGACTGCATCCACACCGAGAACAGCTACAAGTACCAGCAGGCCGACGCCGTCAAGCTGCTGGAGCGCTCGGGCTTCGAAGCGACGCGGATCTGGACCGATCCGCAGTGCCCGTTCGCCGTGATCCACGCCCAGGCGATTGCGCAATGAACATGCTGCGCGACGACAGCCTGCAGCGCCGCTTCGGCGCGGTGCGCGCCCGTTCGCTGCAGCTGGCCGCGTCCCTGTCGAACGAGGATTGCTGCGCCCAGTCGATGCCGGACGCCAGCCCGATCAAGTGGCACCTGGCGCACACCACCTGGTTCTTCGAAACCTTCATCCTCGAGCCGCGCGAGGAGGGCTTCACGCCTTTCCATAGCGCCTTCCGGGTGCTGTTCAATTCCTATTACAACGGCGTCGGCGCCAAGCATCCGCGGCCGCAGCGCGGGCTGCTCACGCGGCCCTCGCTGGACGAGGTCAAGGCGTACCGCGCCGACGTCGACCGGCGCATGGCGCTGCTGCTCGGCCACGCGGTGGACGAAACGCTGGCCGCGCTGGTCGAGCTCGGCCTGCAGCACGAGCAGCAGCACCAGGAGCTGATGCTCACCGACATCAAGCACCTGCTGTCGTGCAATCCGCTGTATCCCGCGTATGCCCATGACGCGCTTATCGACGGCGCGCCGGCGCCGGCCCTGGCGTGGCTGGACTTCGACGGCGGACTGGCCGAGATCGGCTACAACGGGCGCGGCTTCTGCTTCGACAACGAACTGCCGCGCCACCGCACCTACGTGGCGCCGTTCGCGCTGGCCTCGCGCCTGGTGACCAACGGCGAGTATCTCGCCTTCATCGAGGCCGGTGGCTACCGCGATCCGGCGCTGTGGCTGGCCGAGGGCTGGGACAAGGTCTGCGCAGGCGAGATCGTTCATCCGCTGTACTGGTTCGAGGACGGGGGCGGCTGGCACGAATTCACCCTGCACGGCGCGCGTCCGCTCGACCGCGAGCGCCCGGTGACCCATGTTTCGCTGTACGAGGCCGACGCCTATGCGCGCTGGGCCGGGGCGCGCCTGCCGACCGAGGCGGAATGGGAATTCGCCGCGCGTCAGGCCAGCCTGGGCGGCAAGCCGGCGCACCATCCGGCCGCCGCCAACGGCCACGGCCTGCAGCAGATGTTCGGCGCCTGCTGGCAGTGGACCAGCAGCAGCTACGCGCCGTATCCGGGCTATGCCCCGGCGCCGGGCGCCATCGGCGAATACAACGGCAAGTTCATGGTCAACCAGTACGTTCTGCGCGGCTCGTCCTGCGCTACGCCGGATGGCCACGCGCGTGCGAGCTATCGCAACTTCTTCCCGTCCGGCGCGCGCTGGCAATTCAGCGGCATCCGGCTGGCAAGATGAGCCGCCGGCGTGACTGGCGCGCGCGCCTGCTGGACCAGCGCGCCAACCTCTACATCCTGTCGCACCCGCTGGCGTTCGCACTGCAGGTGATCAAGGGCTTCCGCGCCAACCAGGGCCTGCTGCTGGCCGGCGCCGTCGCCTATTACGCGCTGCTGTCGATCGTGCCGTTCCTGATGCTGGTAGTGGTGGTGCTGTCGCACTTCATCGACCAGGCCGAGCTGCTCGACACGCTGCGCCGCTACCTCGAACTGCTGGTGCCAGGCCAGTCGCGCCCGATCGTCACCGAGGTCGCCACTTTCCTGGAGGACCGCCAATTGATCACCTGGGTGCTGGCGGTCACCATGCTGTTCTTCAGTTCGCTCGCGTTCACGGTGCTGGAAAACGCGATGAGCGTGATCTTCGTGCACCGGGTGGCGGTGCGGCGGCGCCACTTCGCGGTGTCGGCGCTGCTGCCGTACTGCTACATCGTGGCGCTCGGCTTCGGGATCATGATCGTGACCCTAGTGGCGGGCGCGCTGCAGGTGATGGGCACCGAGAGCGTGTGGCTGTTTAACTATCACTGGTCGCTGGGCGGCGTCTCGGGCGCGCTGCTGTATCTGCTGGGGCTGGTCGGCGAGATCCTGGTGCTGACCTCGATCTACCTGGTGATGCCGGTCGGGCGCCTGTCGCTGTGGCACGCCACCATCGGCGGCGTCACCGCGGCCCTGCTGTGGGAACTGGCGCGCCACGTGCTGGTCTGGTATTTCTCGACCCTGTCGCAGGTGAACCTGGTGTACGGCTCGATGACCACCGCCATCGTGGTCATGTTCAGCCTCGAGATCGCGGCCACGCTGCTGCTGCTCGGGGCCCAGGTGATCGCCGAATACGAGCGGGTCGGGCAGGCCGGTGCCGGCGTGCCGCCGACGGACACCGGGGTGCCGCCGCTGGCGCAACATGGCTGAACGCGGCTGAACGCGGCGCCGCTGCAACGCCGGGCCGGCACCCGGCGACCGGATTGCGGCCGGTCAAATTAACCGGTTTGAGGCGGTGGCACAGTACGGTCTTGCGCGAAACCAATCTAGCGCGCCATGTAACTGACCGGGAGATGTCATGAGCCAAGATCTCGCTGTCGTATTCCCATTGCCGGTTGCGCTGGCGCTGGTGGCGGTATTGCTGCTGTTGCTGGTGGTGGCGCCGCTGCTGCTGGCGCTGCGGCGGCCGGTCACGGTGCGCCATCCGGCCGACGAGCACGCGCTGCATCCCGGCGCCGACCGGGCCTGAGGGGGAAATGATGGGCACGCTGAAGGGATTCGACACGCCGCTCGACATGGGCCGGCATGCGCCGGTGCTGCGCCGGCGCGGCTACGATTTCGTGATACGCAGCTATAGCCGCGACCCGGGCCGCAATCTGAGCCCGCTGGAGGCGCGCCAGCTGTCCGACGCCGGGTTGCGCATCGGCGCGCTGTGGGAGCACGGCGCTACCCATGCCGGCTACTTCACCCGCCAGCAGGGCTTGCTCGACGGCGCCGACGCGCTGCGCTGCGCGCGTGCGGTGGGCCAGCCGGCGGGCAGCGCGATCTATATCGCGGTCGGGCACGATGCCACGCGCGACGAAGTCGACGGCCCGATCGCCGCGTATTTCATGGGCATCCGCGCCACCCTGGGCGGTCCGGCCGGCTACCGTGTCGGCGTGCATGGCTCGGGCCGCTGCTGCGGCGCGATGCTCGATCGCGGCCTGGCCACGCTGAGCTGGCTGTCGCAGGCGCGCGGTTTCGCCGGCACCCAGAGTTACGCGTATGCGATGCGCTACGACCTGCTGCAATGGATGGCGACCCGTATCGCGCTCGACGGCGGGATGGTCGAAATCATGCCGGACATCGGCAATCCGGGACGCGATCCGGGGCTGTTCCAGCTCGGCGCGCATGATGCGCCGGCGCCGCTGCGCCGCGAGCTGGAGCACAAGGGCTGATGCCGGCGGCCGCGCCCGCGCCGGCCGTCAGGCCTTGACCGTGACGCCGGCCGCGCCGGCATCCATGCGGCCGATCACGGCGGCGTCGCCGAAACCTTCGCGCGCGAAGAGCGCCAGCACCTCGTCCACCGACGCCGGGTCGCACGACACCAGCAGGCCGCCCGAGGTCTGCGGATCGGTCAGCAGGTGGCGCTGGGCCGGGGTGATGGCGCTGTCCAGCGCCACGTCCTTGCCGTAGGCATCCCAGTTGCGGCCCGAGGCACCGGTGAAGTAGCCGTCGTGCGCCAGCTGCAGCACGCCCGGCAGCAGAGGGATTGCGTGCATGTCCAGCTGCGCCGACAGTTGCGCGCCGCGCGCCAGTTCCAGCAGGTGGCCCAGGAGGCCAAAGCCGGTGACGTCGGTCAGCGCGTGCACGCCGGCCATCTCGGCCAGCAGCCGGCCCGGCTTGTTCAGCTTGGTTGTGTTGGCGATCATGGCGTCGTAGCCTTCCCGGCCCAGCACGTCCTTCTTGAGCGCGGCCGACAGCACCCCCACGCCCAGCGGCTTACCGAGCACCAGCACGTCGCCGGCTTTGGCATCGGCGTTGCGCTTGACCTTCGACGGATGCACCAGGCCCATCACCACCAGGCCATAGATCGGTTCGACCGAATCGATGGTATGGCCGCCGGCGATCGGGATCCCGGCTTCGGCGCAGATCGACTCGCCGCCGCGGATGATCTGGCCGATCGTCTCGAGCGGCAGCTTGTTGACCGGCATGCCGACCAGGGCCAGCGCCATGATCGGGGTGCCGCCCATCGCGTACACGTCCGAAATCGCGTTGGTGGCGGCGATGCGGCCGAAGTCGAACGGATCGTCGACGATCGGCATGAAGAAATCGGTGGTGGCGATCAGCGCCTGCTCGTCGTTGAGCTTGTAGACCGCGGCGTCGTCGGCGGTCTCGATGCCGACCATCAGCTCTTTCGGCAGCGGGAAGCCGGTCGACGATTTCAGGATCTCGGCCAGCACGCCGGGCGCGATCTTGCAGCCGCAGCCGCCGCCGTGGGAGAACGAGGTGAGTTTGATCGGTTGGTCGCTGGTGCTCATAGGGTTTTCCGGTAAGTGATATTCAACGCAGAAGATTATCCACCAAGTCGCGCAGCAGCGCTTGCTCCCGGCTCGGGGCGAATAGTGGCGCGCGCGCCGCGCACTGGCGCTGCAGCAGGGCGTGGAAGGCGGGATCGCGCACGCTGCGTTCGGCCAGGCGCGCCAGTCCATGCGCATCGCCCGCCGTGAAATAGCCGGCATAGTCGCGGCCGAGCATGCCGACGTTGCCGCCGATATCGGAGGCCAGCACCGGCACGCCGCAGGTGACGGCTTCGATGATCACATTCGCGCCGCCTTCCATCAGCGAGGCGATCGCCATCGCGTCGCTGCGCTTGAGGATCTGGCGCGTGCGGCTGCGCGGCAAGGCGCCCAGCCAGCGGTAGCGAGGATTGGTGCGCGCCTCTTCCTCGGCGGCCTGGCCCAGCGCCGGATCGAGCACGCCGCCGACGTGGGTCAGGTGCAGGCCGGGCATGTCGATCAGGCTTGCGGCGCGCATGAAGGTCAGCGGATCTTTTTCCGGGCGCAGGTGGCCGATCATGCAGATCTCGCGCACCCGGCGCGTTGGTCCGGCATAAGGCGCCAGTGGTGGTGCCGACTGGTGGATGACAGTCGCTTTGTCGCGGACGTGCGCCGGCAAGCGCTCCAGCGCATCGTCCTGCAGCACCACGATGGCGTCGGCCAGTTCGAGCGAGGTGCGCGCCGACGCATCGTGCTCGATGTCCCGATAGACGTCGGTCCCGGTCAGTACCAGCACGGCAGGGCGCTGCGGATGCGCGGCTTTGAACACCGCCAGCGCCGCCGCCGAACGGCGCGCGTGCAGCGCGACCAGCAGGTCGGGCGCGGCGTCTTCGCCGAACCAGCCGGACGCGATGTCGACCCGGCAGTCCGCGCGCAGGAAACGCGCCCAGCGGCTGGCGCTTTGCCAGTTGCCGTTGTTGTCGCGGGCGGAGGCGGGGCTGACGATCAGGATGCGGGGACGCGGCATTGCGGGGAGGGGATGGTGGCTATGCGGACAGGGTAGGGATTATAGCGGCCAAAAAAAACGGCTGCCGAAGCAGCCGTTTCCGTATCACGCCGAAGCGGATTTACTCGCCGAAGGTGCGGCGCGAGCCTTCCATCGAGCGCGGGTGCGCGCCCTTGTAGCCACCCTCGCGGCGCTGACCGTCGCGCGGTGCGCGGTCCGCTGCCGGACGGCCGGCATAGCCGCCGCCTTCACGCGGGGCGCGGTCGGCGTAACCGCCGCTGCGCTGGCCCTGGTAGCCGCCTTCGCGCGGTGCGCTGTCGCGCGGACCACGGTCGGCGTAACGGCTTTCGCTCGGAGCGCGGTCACCGTATGGACGCGGTGCGTACGCTTCGCGCGGTGCGCGGTCGCCGTAGCCGCCGCCTTCACGCGGGCTGCCCGAGCCAGGCTTGCTGAAGCTGCGCTGGCCCGGCTTGGCTGCATTGCGGCCATCGCCTGGCTTCCAGCCCGGACGGGCGCCGGCGCGCGAGGTCGGCGCACTGCGCTTCGGCTCGAAGCCTTCGACCACGCCGACCGGGATCGGCTGGCGGGTGAAGCGCTCGATGCGGCGCATGTTCATGCCTTCGGCGTGGTTCACCAGCGAGATCGCGGTGCCGTTGCGGCCGGCGCGGCCGGTACGGCCGATGCGGTGCACGTAGTCTTCCGGGAACTTCGGCAGGTCGTAGTTCACCACGTGGGTGATGTTCGGCACGTCGATGCCGCGCGCGGCGACGTCGGTTGCCACCAGCACCTTGACGCTACCGCGGCGCAGGCTGTCCAGGGTGCGGTTGCGCGCGCCCTGGTGCATGTCGCCATGCAGTGCGGCAGCGGCGAAGCCGGCGATGTTCAGGCGGTCGGCGATCATGTCGGCGTCGCGCTTGGTGGCAGTGAACACCACGGCCTGGTCCAGCGACTCGTCGCGCAGCAGGTGGTCGAGCAGGCGGTTCTTGTGCGACAGGTCGTCCACGAAGTGCACCTTCTGCACGATGTTCTCGTGGCGGTTGGTGGCGCTGGCGATCTGGATCGTCAGCGGATCGGTGGTGATGCGGCGCGCCATGTTGCCGACGACGCCATCCAGCGTGGCCGAGAACAGCATGGTCTGGCGGGTGGTCGGGGTGGCGGCGACGATCTTTTCGATGTCGTCGATGAAGCCCATGTCCAGCATGCGGTCGGCTTCGTCCAGCACCAGGATCTGCAGCTGCGAGAAGTCGATCTTGCCCGACTCCATGTGGTCGATCAGGCGGCCCGGGGTAGCGACCAGGATTTCAGGATTCTTGGCCAGCAGTTGCATCTGCTTCGGGTACGGCATGCCGCCCAGGATCGACACGCAACGCAGGCGGCGCATCTCGGTGGTGTACTGGTCGGTGGCGCTGGTGACCTGCAGGGCCAGTTCGCGGGTCGGGGTCAGCACCAGCATCTTCGGCTGGGCTGGCTTGAAACGGACGCGCTCGCCACGGGCGCGGGCGGCCTGCGCTTCCTGCGCAGGGGTTTTGCCGGCCGGGGCCGGTTCGATATTGGCCAGCTGATGCAGGGCCGGCAGCATGAAGGCTGCGGTCTTGCCCGAACCGGTCTGCGACGACACCAGCAGATCGCGGCCTGCGATGGCGGCTGGGATGGCTTGCGCCTGGACCGGGGTCGGGGCGGTGTAGCCGGCGGCGGCGACTGCCTTGACGATGGACGCGTGGAGGCCTAGTGCTTCAAAACTCATTGTTATTACTTTCGGAATAAATCATGCACGCTCGCACGAAGGGCGCGAACGTAAAAAATGCAACGCGAACCGACAAACGAAATGACTCAGTATTGAAAGAAATTTCGGCACAAAAGCTTTGCGCCGGGATGGTGTCTGGTTGCTGACACCTGAAGGCGGAGGGCTTTTTGGAGGCGCTCAGGAACGAGCTGCCTGGGTTTGCGTAGCTGCTAATTACTACTGGGGTACTGCCTCAGCGAAAACGCTGTATGTATGTCGTACACTGCTGTTGGCGGCCTCGATTGACCGGGATGACGCAGCGCACAAACCGTACTATACAGGTTTTTTGTACAGTGTGCACGCGGCCGTCCAAAACGCCACAGGCGCCGCCCGGAAAGTCCGGTGGCGCCTGCATCACTGCCAAGGCAGCGCGGCTGCGATCAGCGGTGCTTGCGCTGGGACGAGGTGTTGCGCGCGATGCGCTTGCTCTTGCCGGCGTCTGCTTTCGCCTTGAAGCGCGAGCTGCGCTTGGCGCTGCTGCGTTCGGCTTCGAATGCGACCACGGCGTTCTCGATGATGTTCTCGGCGATGTCGCTGTGGCTGGAAGCCGAGGTCTTCGGCACCAGGATGGTCGAGCCGGCCTTGAGCTGCGTCTTGGCGGGGATATTGTTGGCCTGGCGGATGATTTCCGGCGTGGTGCCGAATTTCGATGCCAGCGACGCGATACTGACGCGCGCGCTGGTGATCTTGTGCGTGGTCCAGCTCGACAGCGCGTGGCCCCACGACGCCAGGTTCAGGTGGAACTTCTCGGCGTTTTCCTTCGGCAGCAGGATCTTGGTCTCGGAACCGGTGATCACCGGCTTCTTGAACTGCGGATTCAGCGCCTTGAATTCGTCGAGAGACATTTCCGCCAGCTGGGCGGCGACGGTCAGGTCCATGTCGCTGGTCTTGTCGATCGTGGTGAAGTAGGGCTGGTTGTCGATCGCCGGCAGGGTGATGCCGAACTGCGAAGGATTGGCCACCACGTTCTTGACCGCTTGCAGCTTCGGCACGTAGTTACGGGTCTCGGCCGGCATCAGGTCGGCCAGGCTGTCGAAGTCGGTCGGTTTGCCCAGTTCCTGGTTTTTCTTGATGGCGCGCTGGACATTGCCTTCGCCCCAGTTATACGCCGCCAGCGCCAGCTGCCAGTCGCCGAACATGGTGTACAGGCGCTGCAGATAGGTCAATGCGGCGTCGGTCGAGGCCAGCACGCCGCGGCGCTCGTCCTTGAACATGTTCTGCTTGAGGTCGAAATCCTTGCCAGTGCCTGGCACGAACTGCCACAAGCCGGCGGCGTTCGCGCTCGACATCGCCTGCGGGTTGAACGCCGATTCGATCACCGGCAGCAGCGCCAGTTCGGTCGGCATGCCGCGCTTTTCGAGTTCCGAGACCACGTGGTACAGGTAGGGGGAGGCGCGGCCGGAGATGCGGGCCAGGTTGCCGGGGTGATTGGCGTAGGCCTGGGCATGGCGGGTGACCAGCGCGTTGTTCAGGTCGGGAATGGCGTAGCCGCTGCGGATGCGGCCCCAGACGTCGGTTTCGCGATATTCATCGACCTTGAGGGGATCCGCCTTGAGTGGTGCCTGGGCGGCCGAGCGGGTGGTCTGGAGAGTCTGGGTCTGGATCGTGGCCTGAACGGCCGTCAGCGGGGCGGTGTCCATGGCGTGGCTCAGGGGCGCGGTGCCCAGAAGTGCCAGAACTGCCAACGCGGCGGTGGTGCGGGTCGTATGGTGCATAGCTTTCCAATGTTGCGTTCAGGAACGAACGGACCGAGGACAAGGGGGCAGTGTACGGATCAACGGTCGAGCGCGTCAAGAATTATGTCGCCGCCGTTACAATTTAATTCCGCGAGGTAATCGCATCCGTTGGCATCATGAAGCGCAGCGATGCCAGCATGATCATGAGAATTGCCGTAATGTCCCGCTTGGGATTGTCAAACCGATATGCCATGTGCGCCGGCTGCAAGGATGATTGCCGGACGCGGCTGTCTGGGTTCCACTTTATGCCGGGCGGGAGGGTTACCTATGAGCGTGCGCAAAGAGTGCGTACAATCCGGGGTTTGCTGTCCGCGCTCGCGAAGCGCATTCAAGAAAGTCATTCCATGAGCACTGCCAACATGAACGCCGACGACGATGCGATCGTCGCCGCCACCCGCCAGTGGCTGGAGCGCGCCGTCATCGGCCTGAACCTGTGTCCGTTTGCCAAATCGGTGTACGTCAAGGAACAGGTACGCTACGTCGTCTCCAACGCCACCACCCCCGAAGCGCTGCTGGAAACGTTGATGGACGAGCTGCAGCGCCTGTCCGATACGCCCGCTGAAGCGGTCGACACCACGCTGCTGATCCATCCTTTCGTCCTGACCGACTTCGAGGACTACAACGAATTCCTGGACGTGGCCGACGCCGCCGTCGAGGACATGCAGCTCGACGGCGAACTGCAGGTGGCCAGCTTCCACCCGGACTACCAGTTCGCCGACACCGACGTCAACGACATCTCGAACTACACCAACCGCGCGCCGTACCCGATCCTGCACCTGCTGCGCGAAGACAGCATCGCGCGCGCGGTGGAAGCATTCCCGGACGCGGCCGACATCTTCGAGAAAAATATCGACACCATGGAAAGGCTCGGCCACGACGGCTGGGACAAGCTCGATGTCGGCCCCGCGCGCTGACGGCAAGGATGGGCCGCAGCGCTGCGCCCTGACCGACCTGCCGGTGCGCCCCGACACGCCGTGCGTGGCGGTGTGCTCGACCACCTTCGACGAAGTCTGCCGCGGCTGCGGGCGCACCGTGGCCGAAGTGGCGAACTGGGTCTCGATGAACGCCGAGCAGAAAGAAGTGGTATGGCAGCGCATCCTGGCCCAGGGCTACCCGCGCCGCAACACCTGAATCTGCGCGACATTGCGGGCCTGGCCCGCAATCCCTTCTGTTTCAATACGACCCGATAAAGTCTTTCTTGCCGATCGGCGCCCCGTTGTGGCGCAGGATCGCGTATGCGGTCGTCACGTGAAAATAGAAGTTCGGCAGCGCGAAGTGGGTCAGGTACACCTGGCCGCTGTCGAAGTGGCGTGCGCGTTCGCCGCTGCCGTGGGTGATCGGACGGCTGACGCCGGCTTCGATGTCGGCGCGCGCCACGCTGTCGATGAAGCCGAGGGTCTTGGTGATGCGCTGCTGCAGCTCGGTGAAGGTGCGTTCGCCATCCTCGTAGCGCGGCGGCTCGCTGCCTGCCAGGCGCGCGGTGGTGCCCTTGGCGAAATCGGTCGCGATCTGGATCTGGCGCGCCAGCGGGAACATGTCCGGATACAGGCGCGCCTGCAGCAGCGCGTCCGGCTCGATGCGGCGCTCCAGCGCCCAGGCTTCGCTTTGCTCCAGTACCGCGGCCAGGCTGCCCAGCAGCTGGCGGAATACGGGCACCGAGGCGGTGTACAGGTCATACGTGTTGCTCATGCATTTCTCCTTTTGTAGAGCTCGATCGTCACATTCCATCATATCCATTTTGCGTGCGCGGCGGGCCGGCCGGGTGACGTGGCGCCGCCTCGACGACTGTGCCGGTATTCTTGTCGGATATTGTTGGTTACTATTTTAATGACGTAAAGCAATCGTATGGGCATAATCCCCCATCCAGACTGCATCAACTGAACCCGACCTGCCAGGCCCGCCCACTTCATGCCGATCGCCCGCTTCGCCGCCCGTACCATGCCGTCCCGTCTGCGCAAACTGTATGGACGTTCGATCTACGGCGCCTTGCTGCTGGCGGTTTTCGGCGCGCTGGCATTGCCGGCACTGGTCGGCAGCTACCTGCTGGTCGGGGTGCAGGAGCGCGCCGCCGCCCGCGACGCGCTGGACGAGTCGCTGCGGCGCAATGCCGACATCCTGGCGCTGGGGCTGCAGGACGCGTTGTGGAATATGAACATGGACGCCGCCCGTCCGCTGCTCGATTCGATGCTGCGCGACCCGTCGGTGGTGCAGGTCGAGGTGCGCGACCCGGCCGGCGCGCGTGCACTCGACCTGCGTTCGAAGGCGCGCCCGCTGGGCGAAATTGTGCGCACCGAGCGCGTCCTGACCGTGCGCGGCGAACGCATCGGCAGCGTGATGCTGGCAATGGACGACTACCGCAGCCAGCAGGAGCTGGGCGCCAAGCAGCGCCGCTACGCGCTGGTACTCGTGCTGCAGGCGGCGGTGTCGTTGCTGCTGATTGCGCTTTTGATCCGGCGCCGCCTGCTGGCGCCGCTGCGCGGCCTGATGCGGTTCTCCGACCGCCTGGCGCGTGGCGACTTCGACACCCCGCTGGCGGTGTCGGCGCACGACGAGCTGGGGCGCCTGGGCGAGCAGATGGAGCGCATGCGCCTGGCGATCCGCGACCTGTTCGCCGACGTCGCGCGGCGCGAGGAGCGATTCCGCACCATCGTGACCCAGGTGCCGGGCGCGGTGTTCCGGGTGCGCGCCGGCGCCGAGGTGGAATTCGTCAGCGACGCCATCGAAGCCATCACCGGCTATCCGGCCGCGCGCTTCATGCGCGCCACCACCGAAGACTGGGCCGACATCGTGCACCCGGAAGACCGGCGCCACTACCGCAAGCTGGCCAAGGACGCGGTGCTGGGCGGGCGCGCCTACGAGATCGAATACCGCATCGTCGACGCCCACGGCATCGAGCGCTGGGTGCTGGAAAACGGCCAGCCGCAGGGCGTGGCCGGCGAAGAGCGGCTGCGGGTGGACGGCATCCTGTACGACATCAGCGAGCGCAAACACAATGAAATGCGCATCGAGGCGCTGCTGACCGAACAGGGCGCGATCCTCGACAACGTGATGTTCGGCGTGCTGTTCGTGCGCCAGCGCCGTATCGTATCAAGCAACCGGCGCGCCGAAGAGCTGTTCGGCTACGCCGAGGGCATGCTCGACGGCGCCTCGACCGAGGTCCTGTATCCGGACCGCGCCGCCTACGGGCACCTGGCCGAGGTGATGTACCCGCGCATGAGCGGAGGCGGCAACGTCAGCGCCGACATGGGCACCGAGTGCCAGGGGCGCCGCGCCGACGGCAGCACCTTCTGGTGCGCGGTCAGCGGCTGCGCGCTCGATCCGGCGCGGCCCGACGATGGCAGCATCTGGGTGTTCGCCGACATCAGCGAACGCAAGCAGGCCGAGGAAAGGCTGCGCCTGTCGGCCACGGTGCTCGAGCACATCGCCGACGGCGTGATGGTGCTCGATATCGAAGGCCGGATCATCGCCGTCAACCCGGCCTTCACTGCCATCACCGGCTATGCCGAGCACGAAGCCGTCGGCCTGCAGTCGACCCTGACGCGCGGCACCCGCAATGACGAAGGCTTCTACGCCGCACTGTGGCGCGAGCTGGACGATACCGGCTTCTGGCAGGGCGAGATCTGGGACACGCGCAAGGACGGCGAAGCCTATCTCGAATGGCTGACCGTATCTGCGGTGCGCGCCGATGCCGGCGCCGCCGTCAGCCATTATGTGTGCGTGTTCAGCGACATCACCCGCGCCAAGGAATCGCAGGCCCAGCTCGACCACCTGGCGCACCACGATTCCCTCACGTCGCTGCCGAACCGCCTGCTGTACCAGGACCGGCTACAGCACGCGCTGGTGCGCGCCGCGCGCAGCGGCGAACAGCTGGCGGTGCTGTTCATCGACCTCGATCGCTTCAAGAACGTCAACGACACGCTCGGCCACCACGTCGGCGACGAGCTGCTCAAGCAGGCCGCGACTCAGCTGGCCGGCTGCCTGCGCGAAGGCGACACCCTGGCGCGCCTGGGCGGCGACGAATTCATCGTGCTGCTGGAGGATATCGACGGCGCCACCGGGGCGGCGATTGTTGCGGCCAAGCTGGTGGCGATGTTCGAACAGCCGTTCACCGTCTCCGGCTACGAGCTGTTCGTCACCGGCAGCGTCGGCATCGCGCTGTTCCCGCAGGACGGCCAGGACATGCACCTGTTGATCCGCAACGCCGACGTCGCCATGTACCAGGCCAAGGCGCGCGGGCGCAACGGCTACCAGTTCTACGCGCCGTCGATGAGCGGCGAGGGCGTCGAGCGGCTGCGCCTGGAAGCGATGCTGCGCCGCTCGATCGAAAAGCACGAGATCTTCCTGGTCTACCAGCCGCAGGTCGAGATCGACAGCGGCCGCCTGATCGGGGTCGAGGCGCTGGTGCGCTGGCGCCATCCCGAACTCGGACTGGTGACGCCGGACCGCTTCATTCCGCTGGCCGAGGACACGGGCTTCATCGCTCCGCTCGGGCAATGGGTGCTGGAAGAAGCCTGCCGCCAGATGGTGGCTTGGGAGGCGGAAGGACTGGTGGTGCCGAAGATGGCGGTCAACCTGTCGGTGCGCCAGTTCGAGCGCGGCGGTGTTGCGGCCAGCGTGGCATCGACACTGAGCGCGGCCGGGCTGGCGCCGGGGCGGCTGCAATTGGAAGTGACCGAATCGGTGATCATGAACACCGGCGACGCGCTACAGTACATCAACGACCTGCACGCGATCGGCGTCGGCCTGGCGATCGACGACTTCGGCACCGGCTATTCGTCGCTGGCCTACCTGAAGCAGCTGCCAGTGCAGACCCTCAAGATCGACCGCAGCTTCATCAAGGACATCCCGCAGGATCCGGACGACGAGGCGATCGCGATCGCCATCATCCAGCTGGGTAAGAGCATGAATCTGTCGGTGATCGCGGAGGGTGTCGAGCGCGAGGACCAGGCAGAATTCCTGCTGCGCCATGGCTGTAATCGGGCGCAGGGGTATTTGTATGGCAAGCCACTGGCGCCGGAAGACGTGCTGGTACAGTGGGGCGCAAAGGAAGTGTCGAAAGCGTAGCCTGGACAGCGAGTTGCTTGCGAAAAATCTCTCATCGCGTTGCGCGTGCCGGGGAAACTAGACCGTTTCCAACCACGAGGGCCGCCATGAATTCGAACCGTGTATTTCTCGCATTAGCAGCCGGACTGCTGACCGTTCCCGAGCGTCACCTCCATGAATCCTGGACCAAGGCGGGCGAGTTTTGCAAGCTCGATGCAGTCAATCTTGAAACCGGGGTGGGGGCAGCGATCGGCGATGGCGGCAACAGCAGGATCGCGTTTCGCCAATGGATCGAAAAGCGGCGTGCGGAGGGTGTGATTGCGGTCTTTGCTGCCGTTCCCCAGATGCAGGCCCGTCCGGCGGTTTGCCATGAAGACGATGCCGATTTCGAAGACGAAAACGAGGACGAGGACGAGGACTATTGTGAGGATGGCGACGATCAGCGTCCCGCGCACATGATGGCCGGCTTCGCCGGTGGAATGCCGATGCTGTTGGGCTTGAGGACACATCGGGCCAGCGACTTGTACGCGCAAGGCACTGTCTCCGGTCCCCGCCTGTTGTTATCTCATCAGCTGTTTGTTCGCTTGGTGCAGGAACAAGACTCGCCCGCCTTCCACTGGTCGACTGTCTTGTCAGAACTAAATCAATTTCGTGCTTGTAATGGTCGCGCCGAGATTGCCTCGACCGATTTGATCGAGCACCTGGCGTCACCGGAGGCTGAGCGGGAGTGGGAATTCATGGGGGATCAAATTTTCCGCGAAGTCCAGGTCGAGGCGCTCACCTTCGATGAGCCATTCGTCATTCCGCCCGAGTTCGCACACCTTGTCGAGCGGGTCACGCCATTTCTGGACCGGTTCGAGCCGCGCATCTGGCTCGAGGCCTGCGATGCCGATCCGAGCGGCCCGCAGTTGTTGCAGCTGATCGAAGCACAAGGATTCGGCGACCGGATATGGCAGATCGTCGGAAACAGGCAGCTGGTGCAAGACACTTTGCAAGACGACTACGACCTCGCCAAGTTTCCGGATATTGCACCAGCCGAGTGGCCGGACTATCTTGCGAGAATGTCCGACGAGGAAAGCTGGGAGATAGGCCAGGAACTGGTTGAACTCGTGCGGCTCGAATGCGAACGCACCGGAACGCAGCCGTGCATTCCGGATAACCTCAAAGAGGTGTTCGGTCCGGATGACCAAGAGCGGCGCCGCTTGTATTTTCGGCAACGGCTTCAGCATGATCTTGGCTGGAGGATCGGCGTGACACACGCGCCTTGGATGTTGTATGTCCTCGACCGCGTCGATACCGCCATGCCCCTCGACGCAAGGCGGGAACTGAGCCAGTCCAGGCAGGAATTCTTTGCGGCACTGTATGCAATCAGGGATTTCGCCGTCCATGTGGAATCGCCGTTCGTCGCCGCGTTCGAATTCGCACTGCATCTCGCGGCGCATGCTGAAGGTCAGGGCAGTCCCGATCTTGCAGCCATGCGGCGCAGCGACGCCGATCGGCCGCCGCAATGGTGGAAGTCGGCAGAGCAGATTGTCGGGCTGTTCAGCCCATTCGGATGGGGAGCCGACAGGCTGCTGGGACTGGCGGCAATTTCAAGTGCCGATGTCTTTGGCGCGATGGGGTCGTGGAACGACCAGGGGTTCGACGGCGACGATGACGTCACGTTCCGCGCGGTGTCAAAACGCTTGTTCGCGGCCTTGAACCGCTATTACGAATCCATCGTGTCGTTCGAGACCGGCGAGCAGGATCGCCGCTGAAGGCACGGCCCACTGCATGTCCTGCCGGCCGCCGTTTTACGCGCCGCCCAGCAGCACGCGCAGATTGCACTCGCGCTGCCACTCGCGCCGTTCGTCGGTCGACGCGGCCAGGCGCGCCAGGTCTTGCGGCGACTGCTCGGCCTGGGCCTGGACCAGGCGGTCGGCCACGCCGCCGTCCGGGACCATGGTGCCGAAGAAGGCGACCGTGTCGCCATGCTGCAGCAGCAGGGTCGGGAAGTTCTCGACGTCGAGGTCGCCGACCAGGTCGGCCTGGTCTTCGATGTCGATCCAGACGAACTGCTTGTCCGGGTGGCGCGTGGCGAGGTCTTCGAAGGTGGCGCGGTAGGTCGAGCAGGTGCCGCACCATGCGGCGCACAGGCAGGCGACCGTCCAGCCGTTGCCGTTCAGCGTGGCGACAACCTGGTCGCGGGTGGTGGAATCGAGGGTCAGGCTATGCATGAGCGGCATTCTACAGCGAAAGCGGACCGGGTTTGCGTGAACACGCTCGCCCGGGCCTGAACCGGTGGGCCAGCGCGGCGGCATGGATGCGGCCCGGCCGAGCGGGTAAAATACCGGAATGCCTATTATCCTTGCCATTGAAACCTCGGCCGAGCTGGCGTCGTGCGCGCTGCTGACCGGGGAGCACGTCCTTGCACGCGAATCGTCCGGCGTGCGCACCCATTCGCAATCGGTCCTGCCCATGGTGCAGGAACTGCTGGCTGAAGCGAACCTCACGCTGTCCCAGGTCGATGCGATCGCCTTCGGCGCAGGTCCCGGCTCGTTCACCGGCGTGCGCACCGCCTGCGGCGTGGCCCAGGGCCTGGCCTATGGCGCCAACCTGCCCGTGCTGCCGCTGGTGACGCTGGAGGCGATGGCCGAAGCCTGCCGTGCCCGCACCGGTGCCGTGGATGTGCTGGCGGTGCTGGACGCGCGCATGGGCGAAGTGTATTGGGCCCAGTACCAATACGACAACGGCTGGCGCGAAGTCGTGGCGCCGACGCTGTCGGCTCCGCAGGACGTGGCGCCGCTGCCGGCCGACGGCTTGCGCTCCTGCGGCAACGGCTTCATCGAATACGCCGACGCCTTCGCCGGCAAGCCGTTCGCGCCGGATGCCGTGACCGACATCGTGCCGCATGCGCGCGAGCTGGCGCTGCTGTCCGGCGCCGCGCTGGCGGCCGGGCAGGGCGTGCCGGCTGCCCAGGCCCAGCCGATCTACCTGCGCAACAAGGTCGCCTACACCAGCGCCGAGCGCCAGGCGATCAATGCCGCCAAGGGTGGTGCATGAGCGAGGTGCTGGAACACGGCCTGACGGCGGCGCCGATGACGGATGCCGACGTCGACGAGGTCTGGGCGCTCGAATGCAGTGTCTTCCCGTATCCGTGGAGCCGCAAGAACTTCGCCGACTCGGTCGCCAGCGGCTACGACTGCTGGACCGTGCGGGACGCCGGCGGCGGCCTGGCCGGCTATTACCTGCTGATGTACGCGGTCGACGAAGCGCACCTGCTCGACGTCGCCGTGGCCGCGCCGCTGCAGCGCCAGGGCCTGGGTCGGCGTCTGATGGACCGCATCAGTGCGCGCGCCCGCGCCCAGGGCATGACCTCGATCCTGCTCGAAGTGCGGCCCTCGAATGAACGCGCGCTGGCGGTGTACCGCCGCTACGGCTACGGCGAGATCGGCCGGCGCAAGGGATATTACCCGGCCGGTCCAGGCGGCCGCGAAGACGCCATCGTGATGAGGCTCGAACTATGAAGAACGTGAGCCAGCGCGACGCGCTTTTCCTGGCCGAGATGGGCATTGGGCCGCTGTGGCAGATGCGCACTGCGCCCGAGAGCGAGGCGACGGAGGCGCCGGCCGATGCCGGCGCCGCAGCAGTTGTCGAGGAGCCGCCCGCGCAGCCGGCAGCGGTGCAGGCCGAAGCCGACGCATTTGCACCGCAACCTGCACTAGCGCCGGCACCAGCGCCGGCGCCGCGCGCCCATACGCCGCTGTCGGCGCCGCCGTACCGCAATCCGCCCGCCGAACCGGTCGAAGCGGCCTGGGACGACGACACCCCGGTCGAGGAAGCCGCACCCGACGTCTCGACCATGGACTGGACAGCCTTGCGTGCCGCGATCCTGGACTGCAAGCACTGCAGCGCCTGCGGTGAAGGCCGCAAGCCGGTGCTGGGCAGTGGCCCGCGCCAGGCGCGCTGGCTGGTGGCCGCCGGCACGCCGAACACGGTCGACGAGGCGGCCGGCCAGCTGCTCAGCGGCGATCCCGGCAAGCTGCTCGACAACATGCTGCATGCGGTCGGTCTGTCGCGCGAGCGCGATGTGTACGTCACGCCGCTGGTCAAGTGCCGGCCCACGAATGCGAAAGGCGGCGAACGCGCCCCGAGCGCCGAGGAAGTGGCGGCTTGCCGCCCATTCCTGGAACGCGAACTGGCCCTGAGCGGCGCGCGCACCGTGCTGACGCTGGGTCAGGTCGCGGCCAACGGCCTGCTCGGCCGCCCGCTGCAAGAGCCGCTGGCCGGGCTGCGCGGCCAGACGCATCGCTTCGGCGCCAAGCCTTTGGTGACGACGCTGCATCCGGGCGAACTGCTGCGACGCGGCGCCGACAAGGCGCTGGCCTGGGCCGACCTGTGCCGGGCGCGTTCGCTCGATGCCGGCGACTGACAGCTACCAGCAACGCTTCCACCGCCGCTGGGGACACCTGCGGCGCGCGCCAGTGCGCGCCCTGGCCTGGCTACTCGACTCGCCTGACCTGCTCGATGTTCACGCGCCGCCGTGGGCCGGCCGCGTCGCCACCCTGGGCGCGGTGACGCCGGAGGTCGCCGACTGGCTGGCGCGCCTCGACGCCGATCCCGCCGCGCTCGACGCCGCGCTGGGAACGCGCAACTACACCCGGCTCGGCCTGTACGCCGAAAAGCTGATGGCCTTTTACTTCGAACAGCAGGGCCGCCTGGTGGCGCACGGCCTGCAGGTGCGCGCCGCGCGCAACGACACGGTCGGGGAATTCGACTTTTTGCTCGCTGATGAAGGGACCGGCCCGGACGCGCTCGTGCACATCGAGTTCGCCACCAAGTTCTACCTGCTCGACGGCGAAGCCGGCCAGCAGTTCGACGCGCTGGTTGGCCCGAATCTGGCCGATAGCCTGGGCGTCAAGATGCGCAAGGTGTTCGAGCGCCAGCTGGCGCTCGGCGCGCATCCGGCTGCGCAGCCGTTGCTGCCGCGTCCCGTGACGCAGGCGCAGGCGCTGGTCAAGGGATGGCTGTTCTACCCGTCCGGCAGCTGGCCGGCGATGCAGGGCATCGCGGCGGGACACTGCCGTGGCTTCTGGTGCGCGCTCGACGAATTCGGCCAGCAGGCGGGCGAGGAATTTTTGGTGCTGCCCAAGCTGGAGTGGCTGGCGCCATTGCGCACCTGGTCCGACGCCCCGATACGCGGTCGCGCCCAGCTGATACGGGAGCTGGAACAGCAGTTCACCACTTCAGGCACGCCGGTGCTGGTGGCGATCATGCGCCGCAACGGCGCAGTGATCGAGGAAATCGAACGCGGCTTCGTCGTATCGAACGACTGGCGCGAAAGGGCGGCTGAAGTGCGGATGGTGAAGCCGGTCTGAAACCCGGTTCGGACGCATGCCGGAAGGTAGCGCTGCAGGCCGGTATGCCGACTGAATAATTATTATATTTGCAATTTCTATCGAGGATTGCTGGCATAATTTGCCTCCTTTTCAACCACGATAGAGAGCGCGATGGATTACGCCGATCAGCAGAACACATCTTCGCCGCCCGGCAATCATGACCGGCGCGGCGGCAAGAGGGATCTTTTCAATCACGTTGTCATTGTCGCAGTCGTCACTGCGGTACTGATGTTCGGACTGTACGCGCTCAGTTACCGCATCGTCGGTGCAAAAGCTGCGCTGACTGACCAGTCGATCGCGAACTATATCGGCATCGTGTTCGGCACCGCCGTGGCGCTTGCCGGTTCGTTCGTGGCGATCGAGCTGGCCAAGCGAGCACTGGAGTCGGCGGACGTGCAACTGCAGTTGTCCAGGCTATCGAACGAGATTGCCGATCGCCAGTCGACCGAGGCCGCGCTGGCGGTAGACGGCACCGCGCGTTACCAGCAGCTCAAGGGCATGTTGCTGACCGTACCGGCGATGCTGCGTCGTGCCCAGCGCGACCGCCTGTTCGATGATCCGGCCAAGTCGCCGCTCGTCGCCGAGATGGTCAGGATCGTGGGCACCGCCATCGATGCCCTGATGGCGTCCAACGTACCGTCCACTGTAGTGGAACTGGCTTCGCAGATCGAAGGCCAGCAGGTGCCCGGGCAGCCGCGTCCCGAGCGGACGACCGTGCAGTCCCAGCGCTACTTCGAATATGCGATGTCGTCGCTGCAGTACGACCTGTCGGTCGCGCGCGTGACGCTGGAGGTGGAGTCCGAAGGAGGCGCGCAGGATGCCATGCGCCTGCAGATCATGCGCCTGCTGCAGGCCACCTATGCGCTGGTGCGCGAACTGGACGACCTGTTCGTGTTCGCTGCCGCGCTGAAGATAGAGCGGCCGGGGATGTTCACGGAACTGCAGAAGAAATTCATCGGCTACGTCGGCCCGGTCGCCACACTGAACCGCGGGCTCGATCTGCCGGACGACTTCGGCAACTTCGCCGATGAGATCAGCTTCGGGCACCTGCCGCGGCTGGGCAGTGTCGGCCCGCTGGTGCATGAAGCCGTGCGCGGCGAGGCGCCGGGCGGGCTTCTGCTGTCGCTGCATGACTCGGGTTACGTGGAAGCGCTGGCAGGTATTCAGCGTCTGCTGGCGGACAAAAGCGACGCGGGCAAGCCGGGCGAACGCTCGAAAGTAATCCGGCTCGATGGCGGCGCCTGGATCGCGCAGGCGCGCCAACTGGAAGCCGACGTGCTCCCGGTTTTCTTCATTACCGAAAAATACGCGGATCGCCTGCTGCAGTTGCATCATTTCCTGGCCGAGGCGGGCGGCAAATGGCGGCGGCGGATCGTCGTGCTCGATCAGGTGGAGCGGGCGCCGGCGCAGAGCGTGTCCTCGAGCCGGCTGTCGCTCGAGGAATCGATCGTCTGCTGGCGCCTGTTTTCGGCAGCCGCCGAGATCGTACGCAACGCGGAAAGGAGCATGCTGATACACCGTGAACTCGATCTGCGCGATCTGGTGCTCCGCTCGCGGCCAGTGGTCATGCGGCACCTGGACGATAACGACTGGCGCACGATCCTGCGTGACAAGCGCCTGGCGGTGCTCGAGGCGATCGCAAGTGCCGCGGCCAGCCTCGCGCTGCGCCCGGACGACCTGACGCTGCACGCCGCGGACGTGCTGTCGTGGACCGAGAAGATGGTGTGCGCGGTGCAGGACGATGCCAGCGATGAAGATCTGCTCGACGCAGCGTTTCCCTCGTTCGACCTGGACGACGGGCCGCACATGGCGATGTCGGCCACCATTCGTCTTCTCGGCGAACTGCCGCTGCTGGAGCGGCCGCTGTTCGGTTTTGCGAACGTGGAAGGCGGACTGCATACGCCAGGCGATACGATCGACTTTTCCCTGCCCCGTACCACCGTGTTTGGCATAGCCTATCTCGATTCGAGCTTCGGTCTGCCGTTGACGCCCTGGCTGGCATTACTGGCCGAACGCCGTACCTGCCGGTTGTTCTGACCGACGCGGCGTGCACGCCGGCCCGGCGCGCGCCGGGCAGCGGACCGGCCCTGCCGGGCGGCCTGCCCAGTATCGGCTCAGTGCTTGCCTTCGCCGATCAGTCCCAGCGAATCGTGCTCGCGCTGATTCAGCGTATGACGGCGCTGGATCAGCAGCATGATCCCGGCCACCGATAGTCCGAAGATGACGATGATGATGTCGAGGTCGAGGTTCAGCGTGATCATGATCGCGTAGGCCGCCAGCATGGTCAGGATCGACAGGTTCTCATTGAAGTTCTGCACCGCGATCGAGTGGCCGGCGCTCATCAGGACGTGGCCGCGGTGCTGCAGCAGTGCGTTCATCGGCACCACGAAGAAGCCCGACAGGAAGCCGATCAGGGCCAGCAGCGGGTAGGCCAGCGAGACCGAGGTGACGAACACCATGCTGGTCACGACCAGGCCCATGATGATGCCCATCGGGATCACGGTGAGCGACTTGCGCAGCGGAACCATGCGCGCCGCCATCGCCGCGCCCAGCGCGACGCCGATCGCGACCACGCCGATCAGGGTGGTGGCCTTGTCGAGCGGCAGGTGCAGCGAGCGTTCGGCCCATTTCAGCACGATGAATTGCAGTGTGGCGCCGGCGCCCCAGAACAGGGTCGTCACGGCCAGCGAAATCTGGCCCAGCTTGTCGCGCCACAGCGTGGCCGAGCAATTGGCGAAGTCGGTGATCAGCTTGATCGGATTGCGTTCCTGGTGCTCGTAGCGGGCGCCGGTGTCGGGGATGCGCAGGTTGAACAGGGCCGCCATCGTGTAGATGCCGACCACCACCGCCATCGCGGCGCTGGCGCCGGTGTCGATGCCGAGATTGCGCAGCAGGCCGAACGACAGCAGGAATTCGGCGCCGCGCTCGCTCACCAGGGCGCCACCGAGGACGGTGCCGAGGATGATCGACATCACGGTCAGGCCTTCGATCCAGCCATTGGCCGGCACCAGCTTCTCGGGCGGCAGCAGCTCGGTCAGGATGCCGTACTTGGCGGGCGAATACACGGCCGCGCCGAAGCCAACCACGGCGTAGGAGAGCAGGGGATGGATGGTGAAGAACATCAGCGCGCAGCCGAACACCTTGATCACGTTGGCGATGAACATCACGCGGCCCTTGGGCAGCGAATCGGCGAAGGCGCCCACGAACGCGGCCAGCAGCACGTAGAACAGCACGAATGACAATTTAAGCATCGGAGTCAGCGACGCCGGCGCGTTCATCGCCGTCAGCAGGCTGATGGCGACGATCAGGAGCGCGTTGTCCGCCAGCGACGAGAAGAACTGCGCCGCCATGATGGTATAGAAACCACGGTTCATTCGAGAATTCTAAAATCTGGTCCGGGTTGCTTTATACCATGAATGGCTGGCGCGACGAAGCGGAGAACGACCGGCGAACGCGTGGAACGCGCCTGCAGAGCCGGTTTGCCGCCGAGTTGCAGTCGGGTTGCAGCCGATTTTGCGCCAGTTATCCGGCAGCGGCGCGGGCCGTGCTCCGGTAAAATACGCCTTCACGCAGAACCCGGAAATATCATCATGCCGCGCCCGCTTTTCGCCACCATCCACCTCGACTCGATGCAGCACAATCTGTCGCAGGCGCGTACCTGCGCGCCCAGCGCCAAGATCTGGGCCGTGGTCAAGGCCGACGCCTATGGCCACGGCCTGGAGCGCGCCATGCGCGGCTTCGCCACCGCCGACGGCCTGGCACTGGTCGAGCAGGACGCGGCGCTGCGCCTGCGCGAACTCGGCTGGATCAAGCCGATTCTTTTATTAGAGGGTTTCTTCGAGGCGGCCGACTTGCCGCAGCTGGGCGAGCACAATATCAGCACCGCGATCCATTGCATCGAGCAGATCAAGATGCTGGAGTACACGCCGCTGTACCGTCCGATCGACGTCTACCTGAAGATGAATACCGGGATGAACCGGCTGGGTTTCCGTCCGCACGACTACGCGGCCGCCTATGAACGCCTGCGCGCGATCCGCGACGTGCGCAGCATCACCCACATGACCCACTTCGCCAACGCCGACGAGCTCGAACATCCGCGCCTGACTATCGGCGCGCAGGTGCGCTGCTTCAAGGAAGGCGCGGGCGACCTGCCGGGCGAGCGCAGCCTGTCGAATTCGGGCGGCGTGCTGCACCAGGCCGAACTCGCCGAGCAGCTGTCGAACGACTGGGTCCGCCCCGGCATCATGCTGTACGGCGGCACCCCGGGCGGGCGCAGCGCGCTCGAGTTCGGGTTGCGTCCGACCATGACGCTGCGCTCGGAAGTGATCGGGATCCAGGAAATCGAGGCCGGCGAGACGGTCGGCTACGGCAGTCGTTTCGAGGCGCCGGGCCGGATGAAGATCGGCGTGGTGGCCTGCGGCTATGCCGACGGCTATCCGCGCAGCGCGCCGCACGGCACGCCGGTGATCGTCGACGGCGTGCGCACCACGCTGATCGGCCGGGTGTCGATGGACATGATGACGGTCGACCTGAGCCCGATCCCCAATGCGCGGGTGGGCAGCAAGGTGACGCTGTGGGGCGACGGCCTGCCGATCGATGAAGTGGCGCACGCCGCCGGCACCATCGGCTATGAGCTGATGTGCGCACTGGCGCCGCGCGTGCGCGTGACCGAAGGCCGGCTTGGAAGCGACGGCTGAGCCCCCATATATAGAACATCATGGCTAAAGCAAAAACCAATTTCACCTGCAGCGAGTGCGGCGCGATCGCCACTCGCTGGACCGGCCAGTGCGCCGACTGTAAAGCCTGGAACACGATGGTCGAAACCGTCGTCGACACGCCGGGCGTGAACCGCATGTCGCAGACCCAGCACCGCAGCCTGGCGCAGACCGCGCCGGTGCTGTCCCTGGCCGACATCGAAGCGATCGACGTGCCGCGCTTCGGCACCGGCATCGAGGAATTCGACCGCGTGCTCGGTGGCGGCCTGGTGGCGGGCGGCGTGGTGCTGATCGGCGGCGACCCCGGCATCGGCAAATCGACCCTGCTGCTGCAGGCGTTATCCAGCCTGTCCGCCACGCGCAGCACCTTGTATGTCAGCGGCGAGGAATCGGGCGCCCAGATCGCGCTGCGTGCCAAGCGCCTGGCGGTCGATGCGAAAGATCTGAAACTGCAGGCCGAAATCCAGCTCGAGAAGATCCTCGGCACCATCGCCGACCTGAAACCGGACGTGGTGGTGATCGACTCGATCCAGACCATGTATTCGGATGCGCTCACCGCGGCCCCGGGTTCGGTGTCGCAGGTGCGCGAATGCGCGGCGCAGCTCACGCGCGTGGCCAAGCAGACCGGCGTCACCATCATCCTGGTCGGTCACGTCACGAAAGAGGGTGCGCTGGCCGGGCCGCGCGTGCTGGAGCACATCGTCGATACCGTGCTGTATTTCGAGGGCGATACCCAGTCGAGCTTCCGCCTGGTGCGCGCGATTAAAAACCGCTTCGGCGCGGTCAATGAGCTGGGCGTGTTCGCGATGAGCGAGAAGGGCCTGAAGGGCGTGTCGAATCCGTCGGCGCTGTTCCTGTCGCAGCACGACAGCCAGGTGCCGGGATCGTGCGTGATGGTCACGCAGGAGGGCACGCGCCCGCTGCTGGTCGAGATCCAGGCGCTGGTCGATACCAGCCACCTGCCCAACGCGCGCCGGCTGTCGGTCGGCCTGGAACAGAACCGGCTGGCGATGCTGTTGGCCGTGCTGCACCGCCACGCCGGCATCGCGGCCTTCGACCAGGACGTGTTCATCAACGCGGTCGGCGGCGTCAAGATCGCCGAACCGGCGGCCGACCTGGCGGTGCTGTTGGCGATCAACTCGTCGATGCGCAACAAGCCGCTGCCGCGCGGGCTGGTGGTGTTCGGCGAAGTCGGCCTGGCCGGCGAGATCCGCCCGGCGCCGCGCGGCCAGGAACGCTTGCGCGAAGCGGCCAAGCTGGGCTTCTCGGTGGCGGTGATCCCGAAGGCGAATGCGCCCAAGCAGAAGGTCGAGGGCATGACCATCGTCGCCGTCGAGCGCATCGAGGAAGCATTCACCAAGCTGCGCGAGCTGGACTGACGGCACTACGCTGACACGCGCTCAGTCCCCGAGCGCTGCACCGTCTTCACGGCGCGTTCCATATTCGCCTTGACGATCAGCCGGTGAAACGGCGCGATCGCGGCCAGGTAGAGGCGGCCGAAGCGGTTATGGCAATGCACGGTCGTCACCGCGAACAGTTCGCGCCGTCCGCTGCCATCTGCCCGCACGCCGATCAAAGCGCGAAAATCCAGGTGGCGGTCGTCGGCGCCCAGCACGATGTCGGTCGGCGTCGTCGCCAGCACCGGGAAGAAGCCGATCACGCGTCCCTGCCCGGCGGACGCCGCGATCGTGCGCGTCGACTTGACGCCGGCAATCGCCACCAGTGCGTCGCGCGTCCAGGTCAGGGCGCGGATCCACCACGCCTGCTGTTCGCAGGCGATGCGGGCCAGGGCTTCGACATCGTCGCCCGCATCTTCCGGCAGCACGATCGCAAAGGCGTCCAGCAGGTCAGCATCCGGATACAACAGTGATAACGATGTGGGCGGCGGTTCGATGGCGCGCGCCTTGCCTGTGACTGCACTTGAAGCGTCTGCCATCGCCGGCTCTCCTCGGGTCGGATGCGTCATGGTCAACAATGTCAGCCCCATGGTAACTCAGCCTTAGCAGTCGGTCACCTTGACCGGGCCACTGTTAATTGTGTCGAAATTGCCTATAATAAACATTCGTTTTTCACAGTCCGGACTCATCGTGCAACAAGAACAACGACAATCCGCGCGCAAGGTCGTGCGCACCAAGATCGCCCTGGCCATGGACGGGCGCCCGCCGGTGATAGGCAAGACCACCGACGTCGGCGCCAACGGCGTGAGCGTCAACCTGCCGGACCCGCTGCCGGCGGGACTGGCCGGCCAGGTCGGCTTCGACCTGCTGGTGGACGGCGCCTTCGTGCCGATCCAGGCTCGCGCCAAGGTCATGTACTGCATCTTCAGCGGCGGCGAATTCAAGATCGGCTTCCAGTTCCTGAACCTGGAACTGGCCGCGGTGACGGCGCTGGCGCGCTACATGCGCTGACGGGGCGGGGCGGTCACGATCCGTGCCCCGGAATGACAAGCGGCGAGCACCATGGCTCGCCGCTTGCGTATCTACCCACTGAGCGGGTCGTTCGCTATTCGTGATAGCGGTCTTGCAGTGACTTGGCACTGCCGCGTACTTCCTGGAATATCTCGAACGCGACCAGGCCAGCCAATCCGCTCAAAATCCCCATCACCATCAGATCAAACACCATACATATCAAACGCTTTTCAGCATCCCCTCCATCTCTGTGACGACACCTTCAGGGTAGCAGAACCGGGTGTATTTACAAGCAGGCTCGGGCGCGCAAAATATTTCCGGGCAGGGCTCGCGCCCAGCCGCGCGCCGGGTTTCACGGCGCCGATGCATTCTGGCGCGCGTGTCATGTTCATGTCATATTCGCCAATATGTCATGAACCTGTCATAAACGCCCGTTAGACTGCGCAGCATCGTCAGCGGGGCTGTCCCGAGCTTTCACTTCCAGAGGATCTGATATGCGCATGAAGCAAGTTTTCGTTTCCATCGCCTTGGCCGCATCGGCCTTCGCCGCCTCCGCACAGGCCGCCAACATCACCGGCGCCGGCGCCACCTTCCCGTATCCGATCTACGCCAAGTGGGCCGAGATGTACAAGGCCGCTTCCGGCAATGGCCTGAACTACCAGTCGGTCGGTTCGGGCGCCGGCATCAAGCAGATCAAGGCCAAGACGGTCGACTTCGGCGCCTCGGACATGCCGCTGGCTGCCGATGAACTCAACAGCGCGGGCCTGATCCAGTTCCCGGCCATCATGGGCGGCGTGGTGCCGATCGTGAACCTGCCGGGCATCGCCCCGGGCCAGATGAAACTGACCGGCGCCGTGATCGCCGACATCTACCTGGGCAAGATCACCAAGTGGAACGCGCCGCAGATCGCCGCGCTGAACCCGGGCGTCAAGCTGCCGGATACGGACATCACCGTGGTGCGCCGCGCCGACAGCTCGGGCACCTCGTTCCTGTGGACCGACTTCCTGTCGAAGACCAGCCCAGAATGGAAAAAAGCGATTGGTGCAGGCACCACCGTCAAGTGGGCGGTCGGCGTGGGCGGCAAGGGCAACGAAGGCGTGGCCGCCAACGTGCAGCGCATCAAGGGCGGCATCGGCTACGTCGAGTGGGCCTACGCCAAGAAGAACAAGATGTCACACACCCAGCTCCAGAACAAGGACGGCGCCTTCCTGCAGCCGAGCGACGACGCCTTCATGGCGGCCGCCAGCGGCGCCAACTGGGCCGGCACCCCGGGCTTCGGCGTGGTCCTGACCGACCAGGCCGGCAAGGGCAGCTGGCCGATCACCGGCGCCTCGTACATCCTGGTGCACAGGTCGCAGGCCGACGCCGCCAAGGGCAAAGAGGTGCTGAAGTTCTTCGACTGGGCTTATAAAAACGGCGACGCCGCAGCGGCCGAGCTGGACTACGTGCCGATGCCGGACGCCGTCACCAAGCTGGTGCAGGACGCATGGAAGGCCAACATGAAAGACGCGGCCGGCAAGGCGCTCTGGTAAAACTATCAGCGACACGAGGTGGGCCGGCGCGTTCCGGCCCTTTCGTTCGCCAGTGTGATTGACAAAAAAGCTATTAAACACTCAGTGACGACACTATGAGCGCCCACCCATCCGCGACCCTGAACAAGCTGCCCGCGCAAGCGACAGCCGACATTGAGGCGCGTCAGTACGCCGCCCTGCACAAGACCATGCGCAACCAGCGCATGCAGGATTTCTTCTTCCACAAGATCACGCTGCTGTTCGCGGTCTCGGTGCTGGCGGCACTGGTCGGCATCATCATCTCGCTGGCGATCGGCGCCGCGCCGGCCTTCGAGAAGTTCGGCGCGGCATTCATCACGCGCGTCGAATGGGATCCGGTGGGCGACGAATTCGGCGCCATGATCGCCATCTACGGCACCCTGGCCACCTCGTTCATCGCACTGGCGGTGGCGTTCCCGATCAGCTTCGGCATCGCGCTGTTCCTGACCGAGATCTGCCCGACCTGGCTGCGCCGTCCGCTCGGCACCGCGGTCGAACTGCTGGCCGGCGTGCCGTCGATCATCTACGGCATGTGGGGCCTGTTCGTGTTCGCGCCGCTGTTCGCCGACCACATCCAGCCGTTCCTGAAAGCCACGCTGGGCCAGGTGCCGGTGCTGGGTGCGCTGTTCCAGGGCCCGACCATGGGCATCGGCATCCTGACCGCCGGTCTGATCCTGGCGATCATGATCATCCCGTTCATCGCTTCGGTGATGCGCGACGTGTTCGAGATCGTGCCGACCGTGCTCAAGGAATCCGCATACGGCCTCGGCTGCACCAAGTGGGAAGTGGTGCGCAAGGTGGTGCTGCCGTACACCCGTACCGGCGTGGTCGGCGGCGTGATGCTGGGCCTGGGCCGCGCGCTGGGCGAAACCATGGCCGTGACCTTCGTGATCGGCAATGCGCATGCGCTGTCGGGCTCGCTGTTCATGCCGGGTAACTCGATCTCGTCGACCCTGGCCAACGAATTCGCCGAAGCGGCAACGCCCGAGCACGTGGCTTCGCTGTTCGCCCTGGCGCTGATCCTGTTCGGCATCACCTTCCTGGTGCTGTCGGCCGCGAAACTGATGTTGGCGGGTATGTCCCGCAAGGAAGGTACGAAATGAACGTGACGAATCCCGTCTACCGCAAGCGCCTGCTGGCGCACCGCGTCGGCATCATGCTGTCGGTGGTGGCGATGGCCATCGGCCTGGGCTTCCTGGCCTGGATCCTGTGGACCCTCTTGGCCAATGGCCTGGGCGCGTTGACCGGCACCTTCTTCACCGGCGACACCCCGGCGCCGGGCAGCGAAGGCGGCGGTCTGCGCAACGCCATCGTCGGCAGCCTGATGATCGTCGGCCTGTCGACCCTGGTCAGCACCCCGATCGGTATCCTGGCCGGCATCTACCTGGCCGAATACGGCGACACCAACCGCTTCGGCCAGGTGACCCGCTTCGTGACCGACATCATGCTGTCGGCGCCGTCGATCGTGATCGGCCTGTTCGTCTACGCCCTGTACGTGGCCAAGGTGCAGCACTTCGCGGGCTATGCCGGCAGTATCGCGCTGACCCTGATCGCGGTGCCGGTGGTGGTGCGTACCACCGACAACATGCTGCGCCTGGTGCCGAACAGCCTGCTCGAAGCCGCGTTCGCCCTCGGCGCCCCGCGCTGGAAGGTGGCCCTGATGGTGCGCCTGCGCGCCGTGAAGGCCGGCGTGATCACCGGCGTGTTGCTGGCCCTGGCCCGTATCTCGGGCGAGACCGCGCCGCTGCTGTTCACCGCGCTCGACAACCAGTTCTTCAGCACCGACATGAACGCGCCGATGGCCAACCTGCCGTCCGTGATCTACAAGTTCGCGATGAGCCCGTATGACGACTGGCGTTCGCTGGCCTGGGGCGGCGCACTGCTGGTGACCTTCACCGTGCTGTTCCTGAACATCCTGTCGCGCACCGTCTTCACCCAGAAGACGCCACGTTAATTTATTCTGACGAAACCATGACCCAAGCTATGGCAAACCCGATCCCGGCCACGGCCGCAGCCGCGAAGACCAAGACCATCGAGATCTCCGGCCTGAATTTCTTCTACGGTAAAACGCAGAGCCTGAAGAACGTGTCGCTCGACATCCACGACAAGCAGGTGACGGCCTTCATCGGCCCGTCGGGCTGCGGCAAGTCGACCCTGCTGCGCACCCTGAACCGCATGTACGACCTGTACCCGGGCCAGCGCGCCGAGGGTTCGATCCAGTACCGCGGCCGCAACATCCTGGAGCCGGGCGTCGACGTCAACATGCTGCGCGCCAAGATCGGCATGGTGTTCCAGAAGCCGACCCCGTTCCCGATGTCGATCTACGACAACATCGCCTTCGGCGTGCGCCTGTACGAGAACCTCTCCAAGGGCGAGATGGACGAGCGCGTCGAATGGGCGCTGAAAAAGGCGGCGCTGTGGGAAGAAGCCAAGGACAAGCTGGGCAAGAGCGGCCTGTCGCTGTCGGGCGGCCAGCAGCAGCGCCTGTGCATCGCGCGCGGCGTGGCGGTCAAGCCGGACGTGCTGCTGCTCGACGAACCGACCTCGGCGCTGGACCCGATTTCGACCGCCAAGATCGAAGAACTGATCAGCGAGCTGAAGCAGGACTACACGATCACCATCGTGACCCACAATATGCAACAGGCGGCGCGTTGCTCGGATTACACTGCGTACATGTACCTGGGGGAACTGGTCGAATTCGGCGAGACCGACCAGATCTTCATGAAGCCGGCGCGCAAGGAAACCCAGGATTACATTACCGGCCGCTTCGGCTGATCCTGGACCGCATAGTACCGCAATCAGACCCATTCACAAGAATATCAGACGGAGAGTTGTATGACAGGCGAGCATTCATCCAAGCAGTACGACCATGAGCTGGAAGGCATCCGTTCCAAGGTCCTGCTGATGGGCGGCATGGTGGAAACCCAGTTCGAGGAAGCGATCGAGTGCTTCCGCGTCGGCGACACGGCGCGCGCCGAGCGCGTGATGGCCGAAGACCAGGCGGTAAACCAGCTCGAGGTTTCGCTCGACGACGCCTGCAGCCACCTGATCGTCAAGCGCCAGCCGACCGCCAATGACCTGCGCACCGTGATGGCCACCATCAAGGTGATCACCGACCTCGAACGCATCGGCGACGAAGCGACCAAGATCGCGCGCACCGCCAAGAGCCTGCACGAGCGTGGCGTGGTCGGCATCGCCCACTTCGACACCATCCGCACCATCGCGCGCGCCACCGGCGACCTGCTGCACGATGCGCTGGACGCGTTCGCCCGTCTCGACGGTAAGCAGGCGCTGCAGCTGATCGCGGCCGACGAAGTGGTCGACCACGAGTTCCGCACCATCCTGCGCAGCACCATTACCTTCATGATGGAAGACCCGCGCACGATCTCGTCGGCGCTGGATACGCTGTGGGTGGCGAAAGCCATCGAACGCATCGGCGACCATGCCAAGAACATCGCCGAATACGTGATCTACGTGGTCGAGGGGCGCGACATCCGCCACACCAACGTGGCGCTGGATCAGACCCAGGCACAGGCGAACTGAGGATGGCAGACACGACTTCCGTCCTCGTGGTCGAGGACGAGCCGGCGATCGTCGAGCTGGTGACGTATTCGTTGCGCGAAGCGGGCTGGGACATCCGCACGGCCGATACCACGGCCGGCGCCTGGGACAGCATCAGCCGCGGCAAGCCCGACCTGATCCTGCTGGACTGGATGCTGCCCGACCAGAGCGGCCTGCGCCTGCTGTCGCGCCTGCGCGCCGACCGCGACTTCCAGGACCTGCCGGTGATCATGCTGACCGCCAAGAGCATGGAAGAGGACAAGCTGGCCGGCCTGAATAACGGCGCCGACGACTACATCACCAAGCCGTTCTCGCCGCGCGAACTGCTGGCCCGTTCGCGCGCGCTGCTGCGCCGCAAGAGCCCGCACCTGGCCGAGGCGCCGCTGCGCGCCGGCGCGGTGACGCTCGATCCGAACAGCTGCACCGTCACCGTCGAAGGGCAGCAGATCGACATCGGCAATGCGGAGTACAAGCTGCTCAAGTACCTGATGGCGCACCGCGAACGGGTGTTCTCGCGCGCCCAGCTGCTCGACAAGGTGTGGGGCGACCACGCCGTGATCGAAGAGCGCACGGTCGACGTGCACGTGCTGCGGCTGAGGAAGGCGCTGAAATCGGCCGATGGGCTGATCCGCACCGTGCGCAGCGTGGGCTACATGCTGTCCGAGAAATGACGCTTCTGTTCGGGTCACGATGAATCCCAAATTGCTGTTCTGGGTCCCGGCGCTGCTGCGTCTGGCCTTGCTGTTCGCCGGTGCCGGCGTGGTGTGGTGGATGGCCGGCCCGGTTGCCGGACTGGTGATCGCGCTGCTGGCGCTGGTGGTGGCGGTGTTCGTGCAGCTGAATTACCTGTACCGGCTGGGCCAGTGGCTGGACGAGCCGCAAAGCACGCGGCTGCCGGACGGGTGGGGCGCCTGGACCGACGCGTTCGCGCGCCTGTATCGCCTGCGGCGCGACGACGAACGGCATCAGCTCGAGCTGACCGAATGGCTGGCGCGCTTCCGCCAGGCCATGCAGCTGCTGCCGGAAGGCGTGGCGATCATGGACGACGTACTGTTCCTGGAGTGGTGCAATCCGGCCGCCGAAAAGCACCTGGGCATGACGATGGAGCGCGACAAGGGGCTGCGCGTCACTAACCTGGTGCGCCATCCGGACTTCATCGACTACATCATCCTGGGGCGCTACGAGCAGCCGCTGACGCTGTCCTTCCGCGGCCGCAAGCTCGAGTGCCGCATCATCCCGTTCGAGAACCGGAGGCAGATTTTGGTGACCCACGACGCCACCGACACCGAGCGCATCGAAGCGATGCGGCGCGACTTCATCGCCAACGCCTCGCACGAGTTGAGGACGCCGCTGACGGTGATCGTCGGCTTCCTCGAAATCGCGATGTCCGATCCGGGCATCGATGTCGCCACCCGCATGTCGCACCTGACGTTGATGACGGAACAGGCGCACCGCATGCAGCGCCTGATCCAGGACATGCTGACGCTGTCGCGGCTGGAGTCGGACGAGTATCCGCTCAAGCGCGAGCGGGTTGACATCCATGGCCTGGTCGATTCGATCGCAGCGGAAGCGCGCGCGCTGTCGGGCGGCCGGCACCAGATCGAGGTCGAGGTCGACGGTCCGGACGTGATGGGCAGCATGGAAGAACTGCGCAGCGCTTTTGCCAACCTGGCTTCGAACGCGGTGCGCTACTCGCCGAACGGCGGCACCATCCGCCTGAAATGGGCACGCGGCCAGGATGCGCTGAGCTTCTCGGTGACCGACTGCGGCATCGGCATCGACCCCGAGCACATCCCGCGCCTGACCGAGCGCTTCTACCGCGTCGACAAGAGCCGTTCGCGCGAAACGCAAGGCACGGGCCTGGGCTTGGCGATCGTCAAGCACGTCCTGCTGCGCCACGGCGGTCGCCTGACGATCACCTCGATCCCCGGCAAGGGCAGCACCTTCTCCGCCTCGCTCCCGAACACCTCGCTGCCCGGCTAATCCTTCCCTGACCCCAATTACTTTTCAATTGGGGTCAGAGTCGAATTGTTTGACAACTTTGAAATACTTGGGCGACAAAGCTGAACAGTAATAGCCTGATTGAATCTTACCCAGCGGATAATTAGGGTCAGAGTCGAATTGTTGGCAATTCTGAGAAATTGCTCAACAATTTGACTCTGACCCCAATTATTTTTGGGGCAATTGTTGGGCTAAGAGATATTGATCGGGCCGCGCCCGCTGTCGCTGAATGGTTTTTTGTCTCAGGCTGTGCAGCAAGGATATTTTCGGCGCCGATTTCGTTGCAAATTAATTAGGGTCAGAGTCGATTTAACGAGCAACTTTAAAACGACTCTGACCCTAATTGTCTTTTCGGAAAGTTGATCTGCATAATTGGCTGTGCATGGCGAGTGAGCAATTGACAGAAGAAATTGCTCAATAATTTGACTCTGACCCTAATTATTTGGGGTGCAGTCAGCGGAGCAGGAGCCAGATGAAGGCAGCAATCGCGAGGGCGATGGCGCCGAGGTAGGTCCAGCCAAGCCGTTTAGCCCGGGCCGGGTCGGTGTAGAGCAGCATCGATTGGGCTTCGCGGCGTCGGATCTTTTTCAAGGCATCGAGGCGTGACTGGACCTGGTCGACCAGTTGCAGGCGCTGCAGTCCGCCGCTGGCGCCGGCATTGGCGCGCATGCGCCGGCGCGTGGCGGCGAAATCGGCGGGGGTGACGATCTCGAACAAGATCAGCTCGTACAGCAGGTCAGCCGCGTTGTTGTTGTGCAGGCCGGATGGGTCGCGGCGGGCGGCGGCATGTTGAGTGGGGGTGATGATGCCGTCCTTCAGTAACGCATCGAGGAGGCGGCCGTTGCGCAGGTCGTTGGCGCGCTCGATTTCCTGCATCGCGGCTTGCAGGATCGCCTCGCGCTCGGATGGCTCATCATCGAAACGCATCATGTCGTCGAGCTCGTCTTCGGTGACGATCTTGTGCTCGTGCATCCAGAGCAGTTGCTGCACCGGATCGTGCAGCGCCAGGAAGGCGGCGCACGCCGGATGGCGTTCAATCGCCATGCGCTGGCGTGCGGTCATCAGCTCGAGCGCCGCCAGACTGGCGAACGCACCGGCAATCGAAGTGGTCATGATAGTCTCAGAAAAATTCCAGATGGAATTTTAACTGAAAGTATCACGTGTAGTTACAGGAAATGGCCGCAGCCAGCGACAACTGGCAGCCACCTCGCTTCAACGGACGATCAGAAGCCCGGCCGCCAGCAGCGCCGCCGGAATGCCGATCCAGACGCCCACCAGCACCTTGCGCGGCGCATACTGCAGCAGCAGCGTCACCGTCCACGCCGCAATCGACAGCACCCCGCACCACAGCACCGGCCCGATGTGCCAGCCACTGGCGCCAATACAGGCGATGAACGACAGCGTCAGCGCCAACCAGCCGAGCAGCCGCATGCGCAGCCGGGTGGCGGAGTCCGGCTCCTTGCCGCGGCCGTGGATGTCGGAATAGTGGCGGTCCATCACCACGCCCTTGGCGGCGAAGCCGCTAAAGGCGAGGGCAACGCCGCTCAGAATCAGCATGTTCATGCGGCCTCCAGTGGTGCGGGTGGATTGGCGGCGGCAGCCGGCGCGGCCGGTTTGGCCGCCGCCTGCTTCTTGCCCTTGCGGCCCAGCCACCAGGCGGCCCAGCCGAGCAGCAGGCCGAGTGCCAGCGTGACGAGGTCGAAGCCGGCCACCGGACGCAGTCCCGGGCCCCCGAACAGACTGACGCCCAGATGGGTATTGGTGGTCACGGCATTCAGTAGCGGCAGCCCGCCCAGCAGCACGGCGCCCAGCGTCAGCTGGAAACGCCACATGCCGCGCGTCGGCCGGATCTGGGCCAGGATCGCGCACGCGGCCCAGGCGGCGAAGAAGCAGTTGGCCTCCGCATTGGTACGCTGTGCCAGGTCCAGCGGCAGCAGCCGGTTCGACCAGAAGTAGACGGCAAAGGCCACCGGCAGGCCGGCGATGGCGCCGATGTTGAGGGCGTCGACCAGGCGCACGCCGAAGCCGACCTTGCCGCCCTGGGCCACGACCTTGGCGTACTTCTGGCGCTCCTTCACGCCCCACAGCAGCGCGCCGGTGGCGACCATCGCGCAGCCGGCCAGGCCGCAGATGAAGAACAGGGCGCGTAGCAGCGAATCGGCGAAGTGCGCCACGTGCAGGCCGTAGATCGCGGCGCGTGCCGACAGCGTGGTGCTCATGTCCCCGGTGGACGAGATCAGCGCGCCGGTGGCGCCATTGAAGGTCATCGACGGCTCGATGTTCGACAGCTGCTGGCCCGAAGAACGGAACAGTTCGACCTTGGCATTGGCGTCGTTCGGATGGCTGACCACGACCCGGGTCGGCGCTTCGCCCCAGGCGCGTTCGGCCTGCTGCAGCATCGGCGCGATGTCGACCAGCGGCGCCGCCGCCCGCGCCGGCTTGGTGCGGTCGACGTTCATGAAGACTTCGGCGAACATGGCGTTCTGGTCTTCGCCATACACTGCCTTGGTCGGCGACGGCATGTACATGAACATCAGCGTCACCAGGCCGGTATAGGTGATCATCAGGTGGAACGGCAGCGCCAGCACCGCGGTGGCATTGTGCGCGTCGAGCCACGAACGCTGGCCCTTCTTGGGACGGAAGGTAAAGAAGTCCTTGAAGATGCGCTTATGCGTGATCACGCCGCTGATGATCGCCACCAGCATGAACATGGCCGCGATACCAACGATCCAGCGGCCCCAGAGCGCCGACATGTAGTACAGGTCGAAGTGCAGGCGGTACAGGAACTCGCCGCCGCGGGTGTCGCGCGGGGCGGCGGTGTCCAGGCCCGTCATCGGATCGAGCACGAAGTTCTGCTGGCGGAAGGCGTTGCGGCGCTCTTCGCGGCTCATGCCTTTCTTGGGCGGATTGGTCCAGCTGGCGCTGATCAGCGGATTGCGCTCGGACGGCAGGTCGATGAACCAGCCGCTCGCCTTCGGTGCGCGCTCCTGCAGGCCGCGCACGGCGAGGGCTGCGGCGTCGGCATTGGCGATCTTCGACGGCGCGTCGGCCGCCTTGTGCAGCTCGGGCTTCATCCAGAACGTGATCTCGTGCCGGTAATAGGCCGCGGTGCCGGCCATGAATACCAGCAGCAGCAGCCAGCACACCAGCAAACCGGCCCAGGTATGCACCCACGACATCGACTGGCGCAGGCCTTCCTTCACCACCACGCCTTCTTTCATGACGTCCTCCCGGCCAGCCACAGTACGGCGTACAGCAGCGCGCTGACGCCGATGATGCCGACCCAGGCGCGGGTCGCGCTATGGGTGGCGAACACCCACAGGATGGCGCAGGTGTAGATGACGAAGGAGAGCAGGGTGGCGAGGGTGACGGCGTCGGCGCGCGGCAGCGGCAGCGCCAGCGCGATCAGGGCGATCGCGCTCGACGTCAGCACGTAGCCGCCGCCGATTGCGGCCACAGCGCGCGAGGCGACGGCGCCGCGGTAGCGCCAGGTGGTGGGAGTCATGGTGTTCGGCCTTTCTGGTGGAGCGCGATACAACGTCGGATAAAAAAACAATCGGCCGGCGGCGCGCCGTCGTGGCCGCGCCGCCGGAAGTTCAGGCGATCAGTGCTTCGGGTTCGGCGCCATCACCGGGCCGGCCGCCATCGCCGCCAGGCCGGTCGGGTTCACGAACGACAGCGAGGTCACGTAGGTGGCGCTGGCGTACGGCTTGCCGGCGCGCTCGCCCGGGGTCTTGTCCACGTGCTCCGCTTCCAGCACGTAGGCGCCTTTCCACGGCAGGTCGAATTTGACGGCGCCGGCGGCGTCCGACTCGGCTTCCTTGGTCCAGCCGTTCGGGATCACGGCGTGCACCTTCACCTTCGGCATCGGCTGGCCTTTGTAGAACACCTTGAATTCGCCCAGCTTGCCGGTCGGGACGATGTCGAAGGCCAGCTTCGGCTGGCGCGCGGCGAAGCCGTTCACCAGGCGCGCGGCCGGGGCCCAAACGTGGGTCAGGGTCTTGCCGTCTTCCTTGGTTTCCCAGGTCGGATAAGCGTTGTCTTCGGCGACGATCGACTCGCCCGTAGCCGGCACGCCGGACAGCACGAAGCCCTTGGCGGTCTTGTCCAGCGTCAGTGCCTGTTCGCCTTTGGCGCCGACCAGGGTCGCCTTCGGCGCCACGAACATGTCGAGCAGGCCGGGCGTGGTTTCGCGCTGGTTGTCGCCGAATTCGCCGAACTGCAGCTTGACGGCCTTGCCATCCTGCTCGAGCCAGACGTGGTGCGCCTGCGCGGCAGGGGCGGCGAAGGCAAGGGCGAGGGAAGCGAGCAGGATCTTGTTCATGTGTTGTTTCTCTTTCTCTTTTTAATGAATGAGGTTGGTAACGCAGGCCACGCCGGGATCGTGGAAAGGCACGCATTGTTCGGTGCGGATTCGACTGCGCCGTTCAATATGTGCATTGCATCAACTTTAGAATGCGAATTATAATGCGAATCATTCTCATTTCCAAACATTCATTTTACCATTCCAAAGGGAGTCTTCATGTTGCGTCCAGTGCCATCTGTTGTATCCAACCCAACGCCTGTCGCGCGCCTCGCGCGCCAGGCGGCCGCACTGTGCGCAACCGCTGCGTTGCTGGCTCCGATGGGTGCAGTGGCGGCCGATGCCGCACTAGCCGCGCCGGACGAACTGGCGCAGGATGGCGTCTCGACCGTCAACGTGATCGGCAAGCACGACGC
Organism: Massilia sp.; assembly: GCF_031995545.1. Taxonomy (GTDB): domain Bacteria; phylum Pseudomonadota; class Gammaproteobacteria; order Burkholderiales; family Burkholderiaceae_D; genus Telluria. Next base: position 5,780 of record NZ_DAMAGA010000001.1, on the reverse strand, counting down.
CACCACCGAGAAGAGCAAATCCTTCACCACCCGCTCCTCGACCCTGTTCAAGGGCGAGCAGGCGATCCGCGACACGCCGCAGCCGGTCACTGTGATCACGCGCCAGTTCTTCGACGAGCGCAACCTGCTCGACCTGACCGATGTGCTGAACAACACCCCGGGCGTGCAGGTCGACTACACCGACAGCGAGCGCCTGAGCTACAACTCGCGCGGCTTCTCGATCGACGCGCTGCAGGTCGATGGCCTGACCTTCAGCCAGTCCGGCGCCGCCTTCGTGCAACCGGATACCGCGGTGCTGGACCGGGTCGAAGTGCTGCGCGGCGCCTCGGGCATGCTGCGCGGCTCGGGCAATCCGTCGGCCACCGTCAACATGGTGCGCAAGCGCCCGACCAAAGAATTCCAGGCGAATGGCGCGATCACGGTCGGCTCGTGGGAACGCCGCCGCGTCGAAGCCGATGTCTCGGCGCCGCTCAATGAAAGCGGTTCGATCCGCGGCCGCCTGGTGGCGGTCAAGGACAAGAAGGAGTTCTTCCAGGACGTCAAGCGCGAAGACCGCGAAGTGCTGTACGGCGTGGTGCAGGCCGACCTGACCCCGAACACCACCGTCACCGCTTCGCTCCAGCACACCGACATGGATGCCACCGGCGCCTGGGGCGGCCTGCCGGGCAATATCGACGGCTCGGCGCTGAACCTGCCGAAAGAGACCTACCTCGGCGTCGACTGGAACAAGTGGAACCGCTACAACGACCAGGCCCAGCTCGAAGTCGAGCACCGCTTCGCCAACGAGTGGACGGTGCGTGCCAACGCCGGCTACACCGCGCTGCGCCTGAAGGACGGCGCCTTCAAGCAGACCTTCGTCTCGCGCGCCGCCAACGCGACCAATCCCTACCTGATGACGATCACCACCGCCCAGTACACCGGCGACGACAGCCGCCAGCAGGCCATGAACCTGGTGGCCGACGGTCCGTTCATGCTGTTCGGCCGCAAGCACCAGCTGGTGCTGGGCGCCGAGCGCGTGCACAACCGCTCGATCGGCACCCGCGGCGCCGGCAACCTGTACCCGCAGCTGATCGACATCCGCGACTTCGATCCGTACACCGACTATCCGGAACGCGACGTCACGCTGCCCGCGACCGGCATCCCGCCGGTGGAAACCACCACCGAAGGCGCCTACGCTACCGCGCGCCTGTCGCTGGCCAATCCGCTCACCGCCATCATCGGCGGCCGTTTGAGCTGGTGGGAAAACGATTCCCAGGTCAATGCTTCGGCCAGCTACAAGGTGACGCGCGAAGTCACACCGTATCTGGGCCTGGTTTACGACATCTCGAACGAGTTGAGCGCCTACGCCAGCTACACCGAGATCTTCACGCCGCAGAACGTGCGCGGCGCCGACGGCCAGATCCTCGATCCGATCACCGGCGAAGACTATGAACTGGGCGTGAAGGGCGAATTCTTCGGCGGGCGCCTGAATGGTTCGCTCGGCCTGTTCCGCATCGAGAACGTGGGCCGCGCGATCGAGGACAGTACCTCGATCAACCCGTGCGTGCCGTACTTCACCACCGGCTTCTGCCGCATCGCCGGCGGCAAGCAGAGGAGCGAAGGCTTCGAGGCCGAACTCTCGGGCGAGATCCTGACCGGCTGGCAGATGATGGCCGGTTACACCAACACCCGCACCAAATACCTGGTCGACTCCAGCGCCGCGAATGTCGGCCAGCCGCTGCGCAGCCAGGACCCGAAACACCAGCTGCGCGTGTTCACCAGCTATAGCCCGAACCGCTCGGGTCCGGGTTGGACCGTCGGTGGCGGGGTGCAGGTGCAGAGCGATAACTACGTGCGCGCCGGTGCACTGACCTCGCGCCAGGGCGGGTACGGGATTGCGAATGCGATGCTGGCCTACCGCTTCAGCGACACGTTGTCGCTGCAGGCGAACGTGAACAACCTGTTCGACAAGACCTATTACAAGAAGATCGGTCCATCGAGCGTGTCGTTCTATTACGGCGACCCACGCAATGTGTCGCTGACGCTGCGCGGTAGTCTGTAAGCGCTGCGGAGGGGGGGTATCGGCGGCGGCCGGAACCGGGCGATGTGCAGCCGATGTACAATCGCGTCTCGTTCTTTCCGGCCCCCTTTATGTTCTCTCGTCGTTCCTCCTTATTGGCCTGCGCGGCCCTGTTCCTGACCGCCTGCGGCAGCACCCCGACTCCACCGCCGGCCGCCCCGGCTCCGGTCGCGCAAGCGGCCCCCGTCCAACCGAAGAAAGTCCGCATCGGCCTGGCCCTGGGCGGCGGCGCCGCGCGCGGTTTCGCCCACATCGGCGTGATCAAGGCGCTGGAAGCGCAGGGCATCGTGCCCGAGATCGTCGTCGGCACCAGCGCCGGCTCGGTGGTCGGTTCGCTGTACGCCTCGGGCCTGAACGGCTTCGCGCTGCAAAAGACCGCGCTGGCGATGGACGAAGCGACCATCTCGGACTGGGCGCTGCCGCTGTTCTCCAAATCGACCGGCCTGCTCAAGGGCGAGGCGCTGCAGAACTACGTCAACAAGGCGATCGGCAACGTGCCGATGGAAAAGCTCAAGCTGCGCTTCGGCGCCGTCGCCACCGACCTCAAGACCGGCCAGCCCATCCTGTTCAACAAGGGCAATACCGGCATGGCGGTGCGAGCCTCGTCCTCGGTGCCGAGCGTGTTCCAGCCGGTGGTCATCGGGGGCAAGACCTATGTCGACGGCGGCCTGGTGGCGCCGGTGCCGGTGCGCTTCGTGCGCGAGATGGGGGCCGACTTCATTATCGCGGTGAATATATCGAGTGCAACGGAGGGCGCGGCCACGGCCAGTTCGCTCGACGTGCTGATGCAGACCTTCAGCATCATGGGCCAGCGCCTGAACCACTTCGAGCTGAAAGACGCCGACATCGTCATCACGCCGGCGCTCGGCAATATGGGCTCGAGCGACTTCGCCGGCCGCAACCTGGCGATCCTGGCCGGCGAGCAGGCCGCCGCCGCCGTCATGCCGCAGATTAAGGCCAAGCTCAAACTCAAGCAGTATCCGGTCGTACCTGCACCGGCACCACGTTAATCCACCAGCACTGAACAACACATGAACACCAAACCTTACCTGACCCTCCAGGACGCCAAGACCATCGGCGCCGCCGCAGAAGCCGAAGCTGTCAACAACGGCTGGAACGTCTCGATCGCCATTGTCGACGACGGCGGCCACCTGCTGTGGCAGCAGCGCCTGGACGGCGCGCCGCCGGTGTCGTCGTACATCGCGCCGGCCAAGGCCAACACCGCCGCGCTGGGCCGTCGTGAATCGAAGATCTACGAGGACGTGGTCAACAACGGCCGCATGTCGTTCCTGAGCGCGCCGAAGCTGGAAGGCATGCTGGAAGGCGGCGTGCCGGTGATCGTCGACGGTCACGTGATCGGCGCGGTCGGCGTCTCGGGCGTGAAGTCGGAGCAGGACGTGCAGATCGCACGCGCCGGCATCGCGGCGCTGGGCGCATGAGCTGATCAGCGCTTCCGGTAGTACCCCGACATCGGCCTGCCGTGCTCTGCACGCAGGCCGATGTTGCATTGCAAAGCAATGTTTCGTCAGGGAAGCAAGAGGGCAGAGCGCGGCCTTCCGGATGTCATGCAAGGAAACAATGGCCTCGAATTTGTGGCGACGCCGCATTGCCGAACAGCCCGATCCGCGCTATAATTTGGAAGTTTAACTAATTCAAACCTCAGCCGTAGCGCATACCACCATCCCTCATTCAACATGGCCTCCAACCCCCGGCGAGATGGTATCGCCCTGGTGTGTTGGATGTCGGTCTGACGTGGCGCAGCTACGGTAACTTTTTCGGGAGTTACCCTTGCCGCCATTTTTTTCTGGCTCAGCCGTCCCGGCCATCCTGGCCCTTGCCGACGGAACGATTTTCAAAGGATATTCCATTGGCGCCACCGGTCACACGACCGGCGAAGTGGTCTTTAATACCGCTATCACTGGCTACCAGGAAATCCTCACCGACCCCAGCTACTCGCGTCAAATCGTCACCCTGACGTACCCGCACATCGGCAACTACGGCGTCAACAGCGCCGACGTGGAAGCATCGAAAGTCCACGCCGCCGGCCTGATCATCCGCGACCTGCCGCTGCTGGCGTCGAACTTCCGTTCCACGCAATCGCTGTCGGACTACCTGAAGCAAGAAAACGTGGTCGCCATCGCCGGCATCGATACCCGCAAACTCACCCGCATCCTGCGCGAGAAGGGCGCCCAGGCCGGCGCCATCCTGACCGCATCGCAAGGCGTCGAGCCAAGCGAAGCGCAGGCGCTGGAACTGGCGCGTTCGTTCCCGGGCCTCTCGGGCATGGACCTGGCCAAGGTGGTGTCGGTGAAAGAACCGTACGTGTTCACCGAGACCGAATGGAAGCTGGGCGAAGGCTTCGGCAAGCAGGAGAATCCGCAGTACCACGTGGTCGCCTTCGACTACGGCGTGAAGCGTAACATCCTGCGCATGCTGGCCGAACGCGGCTGCAAGGTTACTGTGCTGCCGGCGCAGTCGACCGCCGCCGATGCACTGGCACTCAACCCGGACGGCATCTTCCTGGCCAACGGTCCGGGCGACCCGCAGCCGTGCGACTACGCGATCAAGGCGTCCGCCGAGCTGATCGAAAAAGGCATCCCGACCTTCGGCATCTGCCTCGGTCACCAGATCATGGCGCTGGCTTCCGGCGCCAAGACCTTCAAGATGAACTTCGGCCACCACGGCGCCAACCACCCGGTGCAGGACCTGGATTCGAAGAAGGTGCTCATCACCTCGCAGAACCACGGCTTCGCGGTCGATCCGGAGTCGCTGCCGGATAACTGCCGCGTGACCCACGTCTCGCTGTTCGACGGCTCGCTGCAAGGCTTCGAGCGCACCGACAAACCGGCGTTCTGCTTCCAGGGCCACCCGGAAGCCTCGCCCGGCCCGACCGACGTCGCCTACCTGTTCGACCGTTTCATCAGCCTCATGCAAGCACCGGAGAAGAAATAAATGCCAAAGCGTTCTGATATCAAAAGCATCCTGATCATCGGCGCGGGTCCGATCGTCATCGGCCAGGCGGTCGAATTCGACTACTCCGGCGCCCAGGCCTGCAAGGCCCTGCGCGAAGAAGGCTACAAGGTCATCCTGGTCAATTCGAATCCGGCGACCATCATGACCGACCCGGAAACGGCCGACGTCACCTACATCGAGCCGATCACCTGGAAGGTGGTCGAGCGCATCATCGAGAAAGAGCGTCCGGACGCGATCCTGCCGACCATGGGCGGCCAGACCGCACTGAACTGCGCGCTCGATCTGCACCGCGAAGGCGTGCTCGATAAATACAAGGTCGAACTGATCGGCGCCTCGCCGGAAGCGATCGACAAGGCCGAAGACCGTTCCAAGTTCAAGGACGCGATGACCAAGATCGGTCTCGGTTCGGCGCGCTCGGGCGTGGCCCACTCGATGGATGAAGCGTGGACCGTGCAGCGCGAGCTGGGCTTCCCGACCATCATCCGTCCGTCGTTCACGATGGGCGGCAGCGGCGGCGGCATCGCCTACAACGCCGAAGAATTCGAACAGATCTGCAAGCGCGGCCTGGAAGCCTCGCCCACCAACGAGCTGCTGATCGAAGAGTCGCTGCTGGGCTGGAAAGAGTACGAGATGGAAGTCGTGCGCGACAAGAACGACAACTGCATCATCATCTGCTCGATCGAAAACCTGGATCCGATGGGCGTGCACACCGGTGACTCGATCACCGTGGCTCCGGCACAGACCCTGA